>JAYUVY010000100.1:0-28957 GCA_043753835.1 Lysobacterales bacterium
TTGCCGCCGGGCTTGCCACGACCGCCGCCGGGCTTGCGATCACGGCGGAAGCCGTCGTCGCGGACGCGGTCGAAAGCGCTCAATTCGCGTGCCTCGTCCTGCTGGCCGCTCCAGCCTTCGGCCTTGCCGGAAGGGCGGAACTCGGTCACTGACTTGGACGCCCGACGCACGCCGAGTACGGCTTGCAAAGTCAGCGTATCGGGCACGTCGCCGAGGCCGAGTTGCTTGCGCAGGGTGACGATTTCTTCCATCGGCAACGCCTGATAGTGACCGCGGCGCAACTGGCGCGGCAGTTCGATCGCGCCGTAGCGGATGCGCTTCAGTCGGCTCACCAGCATGCCGACCGATTCCCACATGCGTCGGACTTCGCGGTTGCGACCTTCGCGCAGGGTGACGCGGAACCAGCTGTGCGTTTCGCCGAGCGAAATCGTGTGGATCTCGTCGAACTGGGCCGAACCGTCTTCGAGCAGGACGCCGTTCTTCAACTGTTCCAGCATCGCTTCGGTGACGGTGCCGTGGATGCGGCAGACGTACTCGCGCTCGACTTCGCGCGACGGATGCATCATCGCGTTCGCGAGTTCGCCGTCGGTGGTCAGCAGCAGCAGTCCGGTGGTGTTCATGTCGAGGCGGCCGATCGCGATCCAGCGCGCGCCCTTCAGTTTCGGCAAACGCTCGAATACGGTGCGCCGGCCATCCGGATCATCCGTGGTCGTCAGCTCGGCTTCGGGCTTGTGATAGAGCAGCAACTGCACTTCTTCGGCCGGCGTCGGAATCGCCATGAAGATCTTGCCGTCGATCTCGATGCGGTCGCCATTGCGGATGCTGCCGCCGATTTCGGCCACGGCACCGTTGACCTTGATCTCGCCGGCGGTGATGCGTTCCTCGATCGCGCGGCGTGAACCGAGTCCGGCTTGCGCCATCACTTTTTGCAGGCGTTCTTCGACGACCGGTCCACCGCTCTGCGACTCGCGCTTCAGGGACAGGACGCGACGCGGCGCTTCCGGGTTGTTGTTGTCTTCAGTGCTCATGACCATCCTCGTTTTCTTGCGCAGCGCTCATCGGCGCTTCCGTGTCATCACCGGCGCGGTCTTCGGCCGGCGTTGTGGCTGATTCGATCCCGGCTTCGTGCTGCTCGGGCAGGGCTTCGGCATCGATGCCGGTTTCAAGGTGTTCGCGCTCGACAAAATCTTCGGTGTCGGGCATTGCGTCGGCATCCGGCAATACCTCGATATCGTCGAATGATGCGGCGCTCGCGACTGCGCCGATCGCTTCCGGGTCGAGATTCAACTGCGGCTCGAGATCGGTGAAATCGCGCAGCTCGGCGAGCGGCGGCAACTGGTCGAGACTGCGCAGATTGAAGTAGTCGAGAAAATGCTTGGTGGTGCCGAAGATTGCCGGTTTGCCGGGCACATCGCGATGGCCGAGCACGCGGATCCACTCGCGTTCCTCCATCGTCTTGATGATGTTCGTCGACACCGCGACGCCGCGAATCTGTTCGATCTCGGCGCGCGTGATCGGTTGCCGATAGGCGATCAAGGCCAGTGTTTCCAGCAGGGCGCGCGAGTACTTGGTTTGCCGCTCGGTCCACAGACGCGCCACCCAGGGCTGGGTTTCGCGACGAATCTGGTAGCGCCAGCCGCTCGCCACCTCGACCAGTTCGACACCGCGCTGTTGGCAGTCCTCGACCAGCGCGCTGATGCAATTGGCGATCGTGTCGACGCCCGGCATTTCTTCCTCGCCGAACAGTTCGTTGAGTTGCACGAAGGTCAGCGGTTGTCCGGCGGCGAGCAGGGCGGCTTCAATGATGCGTTTGAGTTGTTCCGGTTCCATCGTCTGCTTGAACATGTGGGGTCAGGTTTCCGCCGTCTTGGTGCGGACATAGATCGGCGCGAAGGCGTCGTTCTGGGTGATGTCGATCAGGTTTTCCTTGGCCAGTTCGAGAATCGCGAGAAACGCGACGACGACGCCGAGGCGTCCTTCCTCGATCGTGAACAGGGTTTCGAACAGGTGAAACTCACGGTCTTCCAGCGCCGCAAGCACGTCGGTCATGCGTTGCCGCACCGACAGCGCTTCGCGTTTGATGTTGTGGCGACCGAACAGGTCGGCGCGCTTGAGCACGTCCTGCAGGGCGCCCAGCAGTTCCTTCAGGTCCACCGGCGGCGGAATGCGCACCACCTGTCGATCACCGACTTCGGCCGATGCCGGGAAGAAATCGCGATCCTGGCGCGGCATCGCTTCGATGTCTTCCGCGGCTTTCTTGAAGCGTTCGTATTCCTGCAAGCGGCGTACCAGATCGGCACGCGGATCGTCTTCGATGTTCTCGGCACCCGGTGGTCGCGGCAGCAGCAGGCGCGACTTGATCTCGGCGAGGATCGCGGCCATCACCAGATAGTCGGCGGCGAGTTCGAGGCGCAAGTCCTCCATCAGGTCGATGTAGGTGACGTACTGGCGGGTGATCTCGGCGATCGGGATGTCGAGGATGTCGAGGTTCTGGCGACGGATCAGGTACAGCAGCAGATCGAGCGGTCCCTCGAAGGCTTCGAGGATGACCTCGAGCGCGTCTGGCGGGATGTACAGGTCGAGTGGCATCACCAGCATCGGCTGGCCACGCACGGTCGCCAGCGGCATTTCCTGCTGCTGCGGCTGTGCCGGGAACAGCACGACATTGTGATGGATTTCAGCGGCTTCGCTGCTCATGAATTTCCGGCGTCGAAACACATGCGGACGAACCGCCATGTGCCAAGGACAATCAAGTCGATTTAGAGAGGTCGATCAAGAGAGGTCGATCAATAGAGAAACCCGGAATCTGCAAAAGCGACGCACAGTGCGAGGCTGATCGGAAATTCGGATGGGTCAGGGCCACTCGTCGGGCGGCTTCGGAACGTTCGGCCTGAAGGGCTTCGTTCCAATGTGGGCGCAGAGTACGCGGGCCGCTGGCGCTTGTCCAGCGTCGAGCCGTTCACAAATGACGAGGCCGGGCGACCCGGCCTCATGTTCATATTGAACTGGAGAAATTACGGTCGGCGTGCGAGATCGGTTTCGTCCCGCGCACGCGGCAGCAGATCGATGCGGGTGGTGCCGAGCCAGAGCAGCAGCGGGCAGGCGACGAAGATCGAAGACAGCGTACCGATGACGATACCGATGATCTGCGATTCGGCCATGCCCTTGAGTGCCGAGCCACCGAAGAAATACAGTGCGAGCACGGTCAGCAGGGCCACGAACGAGGTGATGATGGTGCGCGACAGCGTCTGATTGATGGAGCGATTCAGCACTTCATAGGCCTCGACACGATGCAGGCTGCGGAAGTTTTCGCGAACACGGTCGAAGACCACGATGGTGTCGTTGATCGAGTAGCCCATCACCGACAGAATGCCGGCAAGTACGTTCAGGTCGAACTCCTTGCCGGTGACCGAGAAATAGCCAGTACAGATGATGACGTCGTGCATCGTCGCGAGAATGGCGGCGATCGCGAACTTCCATTCGAAACGCACCGAGATGTACAGCAGGAAGCCGAAGGCGACGAAGATCACCGCGATCACACCCTGTTCGGCGAGTTCCTTGCCGACCTGCGGGCCGACGAAGTCCGAGCGCGACAACGTCGCCTTGTTGTCGGCGAAATTTGCGGCATTGAGTACCGAGTCGCCGGTTTTTTCGGCATTGATCTGGCCGTCTTCCGGCTTCAGCCGCACAACGATGTCGTTTGAGCCGCCGAAGGTCTGGACGATGGCATTTTCGAAACCGGCGCCTGCAAGTTTGGTGCGCAAGACACCGATGTCGACTTCCTTTTCGAACTTCAATTCGACCAGCGTGCCGCCGGTGAAGTCGAGCGCGAAATTCAGGCCGCGCGTTGCGAGAGAGCCAACCGCGATGATGAGCAACGCGATGGCAATGCCCAGTGCGGTCTTGCGCCAGGCCATGAAATCAAACTTGCTGTCGTAGGGGAAAAGATTCACGTTCCGTACTCCCAATCAGATCGACAGGCGCGCAAGTTTCTTGCGGCCGCTGTAGAAGAGCGAGGCGATGCCGCGCGATGCCGAAACGGCGGTGTACATCGAGGTCAGGATGCCGACACACAGCGACAGCGCGAAGCCGCGGATTGGGCCCGAACCGAACGAGAACAGCGCGATGCCACCCAGCAAGGCAGTGATGTTGGCGTCGAGAATGGTGCCGGAAGCTTTCTCGTAACCGATGCCGATACTCGCCAACGGTGAGGTGCCGGCACGCAATTCTTCGCGGATACGTTCGTTGATCAGCACGTTGGCATCCACCGACATGCCGATCGTCAAGGCGATGCCGGCGAGGCCGGGCAAGGTCAGGGTGGCACCGAACAGCGACATCACCGCGACCACCAGCAGCAAGTTCAACAACACCGCGAGATTGGTGACGACGCCGAACGTCTTGTAGTAGATGACGAAGAACGCCAGCACGAACAGAAACGAATAGGTCACGGCGAGCACGCCCGCGCGAATGTTGTCGGCACCGAGGCTCGGGCCGATGACGCGTTCCTCGACGATATCGATCGGCGCCGACAGCGAACCGGCACGCAGCAACAGGGCCAGTTCATCGGCTTCGGTGCGCTCAAGGCCAGTGGTCTGGAAATGCTTGCCGAAGGGTTCGGCGATGTTGGCCAGGCTGATCACTTCTTCACGCGTGCGCGATGTGCGCACTTCCTTGCCGTCAACGACGGTCAATTCCGGAATACGCTCGACGAACACCACGGCGAGCGGGCGGTTCACGTTCTGCTCGGTCACCTGGTACATCTTGCGACCACCCGCGTCGTTCATCACGATCGAGACCGCTGGCGTACCGCTGTCGCGGTCGAGGGTGCTGGTCGCGGTGACAATTTCATCGCCTTGCGCAATCAAGCGCCGGCTCAGCAAAACCGGGCGGCCGTCGCGGTGCACGTAGAGCTTGTAGCCAGCCGGTGCACGGCCACTCTGTGCGGCCTCGAAGGCCAGACTGGTGTCCGGATTGGCCAGACGGTATTCGAGGGTGGCCGTGGCGCCGAGGATTTTCTTGGCAGCAGCAGTGTCCTGCACGCCGGGCAATTGCACCGCGATGCGCGACGTACCCTGGCGCTGGATCGACGGCTCGGCGATGCCGATGGCATTGATGCGGTTGCGCAGGGTCGACAGGTTCTGTTCGATCACCTGATCCATCGCCGCGATGCGCGATTCTCCCGGCACCTTGATCGACAGTGGAAACGCGTTGAGCGAGCCCGGCACGTCGACGATTTGTACGCCGATCGCGAAGTTGGCGATCTCGGTCGCGGCCTTCTTGCGGTCTTCCTCGCTGCGCAGCGTCACCAACACGCCATCGCTGGCGCGAGACGCAGTACCACGGATGTTCTTCGTGCGCAGCGCCGTCTTTATTTCGTCGACGAGACGCTCGTCCGCTGCGTCGATGACCGCCTTGCGATCGACTTCAAGCAGAAAGTGCACGCCGCCCTGCAAGTCGAGGCCGAGTGTCATCGGCTTGGCGCCGAACATAGACAGCCAGTCGGGTACCGTGGATGCGAGGTTCAAGGCCACCGTATAGTTTTCGCCGAGCGACTTGCGCAGCAGGTCCGCTGCATTCGACTGCGACGCGCGATCGACCAGTCGCACCAGCATGCGCTTGTCCGACAACTCGACCGACTTGAACGCGATCTTTGCGCCCTGCAGGTCACCTTCAATTTTTTCCTTGGTCGCTGCATCCAGGACCGCATTGCGGCTGGCCGAGATCTGCACGGCCGGGTCCTGCAGGTAGATGTTCGGCAACGCGTACAGCAGGCCAAACAGCAGCACCACGAAAATGATGGCTTTTTTCCAGTTCGGGTAGTCGAGAGTCATTGCAGGTGTCCAGTCGATGGTCGCTTACGCGGCCTTGATCGTGCCCTTCGGCAAAACGGCGCTGATCGCGTGCTTTTGCACCTTGATCTGCAGGTTGTCGGCGATCTCGACGCTGATGAAGGCGTCGCTGATGTCCACGACTCGACCGAGAATGCCGCCCGAGGTCACGACTTCATCGCCCTTGGCGATCGCCGCGAGCATCGAGCGGTGTTCTTTCGCGCGCTTCATTTGCGGGCGGATGGCGATGAAATAGAAGATCGCGAAAAACACGACCATCATGATCAGGGGCGAAATCGGATCGGCAGCGGCACCGCCCGCCGCCTGCGCGTGGGCGTTTGAAATCAGAAAGCTCATGGGTAGGTTCTCGTTGGGGGCTGACGACGTGGGGACGATCGCCAGCAAAAAAAGGCGGCGGATTATGCCACAGGCTTGCGGTCAAACCGCATCCGCTCCCTCATTGATCAAACGTTCCAGGCTGTCGGCCAGACGACCGATCTCCTCGACCAGCGCGTCGATCTCGGTTGCGTCGAGTCCGTCATAGGGCCGGTTTTCGCACAGGTGCAGGTAGGGCACGCCATCCAGATCGTTGACGGCGAGATAGCCGACACGCTGTTCCCAGTTGAAGCGCAGCGAGCGCTTCGCATCAGATTTCGCGAGCGGCGCGATCGGCGTCGAAATGCGCAAGTAGCGGCGTCCGCCCTCGGTTTCGAGGTCGCCGAGGAAAATGCCTTGGCGGCGATCGTCGTCGATATCGAGATCGAAACTGATCTGGTATGGATCGCTCGCGGTCAGGGCAAACCGTGCACCGAGGTGGGCACGGATATCTTCAAAACTGCGCATCGTGGTTCTCCATTGCGATGCGCTTATGCTACCCGGATGCCGACTGACGCCGCCATCGCCGTGATACTCGACACAGTGCGCCGCATTCCTTTGGGCCGCGTGACCAGCTACGGCGAGATTGCGGCGCGTGCCGGGCTCAAGGGACGCGCGCGCATGGTCGGGCGCGTGCTCGGACTCGCTCCGGAAGACGCGCCGGTGCCCTGGTATCGCGTGCTGAAATCCGACGGTCGCATTGCGTTTCCTGCCGGCAGCAGTGCATTCAGGCAGCAGTCCAAGCTGCTGAAAGGCGAGGGTGTGGCCGTGAAAACCGGTCGTGTCGATCTCGCTATCTTTGCTTGGGCGCGCGAACAATCACTGGATGAATTGCTTTGGGGCTAGATGGCGTCAATGCCATGCGAACGCGTGCTGACTGAGTACGTCGTACTCGAAGATTGCGGCGTGCACGGCCGGCGCGGCGGATGCTTGCGCGGCACCGAGGGCGACATAGAACGGCATCCAGTGTTCCGGGGTTGGGTGGTTGTAGCCGGCTTCCGGCGCTTGTGACCAATCGAGCAATGCCGATTGATCACCGATCGCGAGCTTTTCCTGCACCCAGTCGGCGAAGGCGCGTGCGCGATCGCTGCCCGCCGAGGCAAGTGCCTGCCAGTTGGTCGCACGCAAATTGTGCGTGAGCGAGCCCGAACCGACCACCAGCACGCCCTGCTGACGCAAGGCCGACAGCGAAGCGCCGACGTGTTGATGCCAAGCCGCGTCACGGCCCGAATCGATCGACATCGAGATCACCGGCACGTCGGCCTCGGGAAACAGGCGCAACAAGGGCACCCAGACACCATGATCGATGCCGCGCAGCGGATCGACGGATGGCGTGACACCTGCAGCCAGCAGCAATTCGCGCACGTCGTTCACGACATCCGGCGCACCCGCAGCCGGATAGCGCACGTCGTACAGTTCGCGCGGAAAACCGTAGAAATCGTGGATGGTTGCGGGTGAAGGGTTGGCCGTCAGCATCGGGCCCGGTGCATCGTGATGCGCCGAGGCGACCAATACCGCGCGCGGTTTGACGAGCGAACGGCCGATCTCGCGCCAAGCCTGGGTCGCGACGTTCTCGGCCAGCGCAAGCGTCGGTGCCCCATGCGAAATAAAGAGGACGGGTTGGGTCGAACTCGGAGCAGTTGTGTTGTTCATGCCGCCAAAATAGGGACGAAGCCATAGCTTGGCCATCGCGCGTGGCCGCAAGCGGTCTTGGCAATCGCGCACAGGCCGGCTCGCGGGCAGCCCGAAAATCGGCGAAACTCGCGAGTCCCGAATCCCGCAGAAGCCGCGCATGCACATCGAAACCAAACTGCCCAAGGTCGGCACCACAATTTTCACGGTGATGTCGCAGCTGGCGATGCAACACAAGGCGGTGAATCTCGGACAAGGATTCCCGGATTTCGACGGCCCTGAATTGCTGCGCGAAGCGCTGACGCGGGCGATGCACGAATCGAAAAATCAGTACGCGCCGATGACCGGCATCCCCAAGCTGCGCGAACAGATCGCGCTGAAGACGCAGGCGCTGTACGGCCGTGCCGTCAATGTCGACACCGAGATCACTGTCACCAGCGGCGCAACCGAAGCCCTGTTTTGCGCGATCGCGGCGATTGTCCGGCCGGGCGAATCGGTGATCGTGATCGATCCCTGCTACGACTGCTACGAGCCGGCGATCGAACTCAACGGCGGTCGTGCCATCCATATACCGCTCAGCGCCGATGACAACTTCGCCGTCAATTGGCAACGGGTCAACGACGCCGTGGTTCCAGGAACGCGCGCGATCATCGTGAACTCGCCGCATAACCCGACTGGCGCGGTGTTCAACGCGGCCGATCTGGATGCGTTGGCCGAGATCGCGCGACGCCATGATCTGATCGTGATCTCCGACGAGGTCTACGAGCACATCGTGTTCGATGACGCGATCCATCAGTCGGTGCTGCGCCATCCGGAACTGGCCGAGCGCAGCTTCGTGATTTCAAGTTTTGGCAAAACCTATCACTGCACCGGCTGGAAAGTCGGTTATTGCATCGCGCCAGCGGGCATGTCCGCGGAATTCCGCAAAGTGCACCAGTACGTGACCTTCTGCAGCTTCAGTCCGGCGCAATGGGCACTGGCCGAGGTGATCGAAAAGTTGCCGCAGCACTATCTGGCATTGCCGGCGTTCTATCAGCAGAAACGCGATCGCTTTCGCAGCCTGCTCGCCGATACCGGTTTCCAGTTGTTGCCGGTCGGTGGCGCCTATTTCCAGGTTGTCGACTATTCGGCGATCAGTGACCGCGACGACATGAGTTTCTGCGAATGGCTGGCGCGCGATGTCGGCGTCGCCGCGATTCCGCTCTCGGCGTTCTACGAAACACCGCCGGAGACACGCCTGATCCGTTTCTGTTTCGCCAAGACCGACGCCACGCTTGAAGCCGCCGCGACGCGGCTGAATGCCATCCGGAATCCGTGACATGACCTCGATCCCCAAGGATCTGCGGGTGTCCCTGGTGCAAGCTGCGACGCATTGGCATGACGCGAAAGCGAACCGCGTGATGTATGGCGATCTGGTGCGTCCGCTTGCCGGTCAGACCGATCTCGTCGTTCTGCCGGAAACCTTCACCAGCGGCTTCACCAACGACACACTCGCCAATGCCGAAAGCATGGACGGCGTGACCCTGCGCTGGATGGGCGCACTGGCCTCGGAAGTCGGTGCGGTGGTGACCGGTTCGCTGGTGATGCGCGACGGCGATCGTTTCGTCAATCGCCTGGTCTGGATGCGGCCCGACGAAACTTTCGAGATCTACGACAAGCGTCACCTGTTTCGCATGGCCCGCGAACACGAGCGTTATGCCGGCGGCAACGCACGACTCGTCGTTGATCTAAACGGCTGGCGCGTGTGTCCGATGGTCTGCTACGACCTGAGGTTTCCAGTGTTCATGCGCAACCATATGCGTGCCGATCTCGCGCGCATGGACTACGACCTGCTGCTGTTCGTCGCCAACTGGCCAGCACCCCGACGCGGTCCGTGGCGCACCTTGCTGCGCGCGCGTGCGATCGAGAACCTGAGCTACTGCGTCGGCGTCAACCGCGTCGGTGTGGACGGCAATCAACTCGCTTATGCCGGCGACAGCGCCGCCATCGATTTCCTCGGCGAACCCCTGGTCGAGCTCGACGACCAGCCGCGCGTCGTCACGACGACGCTTTCCGCCAGCGCGTTGCACGCACATCGCGAGCGTTTTCCGGCCTGGCGTGATGCGGATGCGTTCACGTTGAATCCGCTGTAGCGCTCGCATCGAGAAATCGCGCATGAGCACCGAAAAGCGCAAGGCACAACGCCGCCGGCGATCAATGCTGATCCTCGCCGCCGCCATACTCGCGGTGGCCTATTTCCGCGGCTATCTCGGCTGCATGTTCTATCCCGAGTGCAATCCGTTGCTGTCTGTGCCGGAGATGCCGCCTTGGAATGTGCCGACGAATCCGGTCGAGAAAGCGGGATACGACTTCGCACACGCGCTGAAACTGCCCAAGGGTGTGCCCGAGCCGGTGCCCTTCGATTTCAAGGCTGCGCGCATCAAGGCGATTGAAGCGAAGCTGCTGCCTTTTCCGGTACATCAAGCTGTCGCGCAAGAGTATTTCGATCACTTGTGCCGGACCGAGGCCGGCGCCCAGATATTCGATCCCGCGACAGAAGTTGACGGCGTTCGACTGCTACGGACGCCGTATGACTTGATCGGCAAGCCAGACCACGACCGATATGGCACCGAAACGGCATTTTTCATTCGCGTTGGTGGGTTCTCTGAGGCTGATCATTGGGCGCTTGGCTTGCCTGAGCAGTTCGTGCAGCCTGTAAACGGCCAATACCTGTTCATCGAGCAACCAGAAACTGAACAAGTCGATGCGGTCATTCGCTTCGCTCGAATGCTGAATCCAAACCCGCCCGACGGTTACCAAAATGGGCTCTCATCGAACCGGAAGATCGACGGCGTTTGGCGTCACTTTGAACTGCCACTCATGATTGTCCCAGAGCGCGCTGTTACGCCGACGGCCCGATACGGAATCACATGGCGTGGCATTCGTCGTGAACGCGATAGGGAATTTGCCATCGCTGGTGGCGAAACGATCGTCGTCGAAATCACGACATCCAGAGTGCTGGCGATCAATCGCGAGTTTGTCTTGAGCGGCCGCGACTATCGGCCTTCAAGAATTTGGTGGGCTAACGCGAAGAGCTGCGGTATTGACCGAAAAAGCCCATCGCTCCCTCTCTTGACCCAGCTTGCGGAACGCGTCCTCGTCCCAAGGCCTGATGTGAATGAAGTGTTCATCAATCCATCCAACACCGAATCCCAAAGGTAATCGACATGCCAATGTCGGTGTTGATAAGCATTGAGATTCTTCAATCGGCTATCTGCATCAATAGCTTAAGTACGGGTGCTCAAATCGCGCTGGTGGCTGTCCAGAACTCGCGCAACGCCGAATAGACCCGCGCCGGAGCCTCGACTTGCGGGTAGTGGCCGATGTCGTCGAGTGAGACCACGTCTGCGGCTGGTACCAGTTCGCGATAGCGATCGGCCAGATGTCGGCCTGAGACCGGGTCGACGGCGCCGTTGATCAGGCGTTTCGGGATCGGGGCATTGATCAGTGCGGTGACCCAGCGTTCGCGTTGGGCATGGCGTTCGGGTACGTAGCGCATCAAGCGATGGGCGATGCGTTGGCCTTGATGTTCCGTGATCAACTGCCAGAACGCCGCGAGTTCCTCGGCACCGGGTTGCGAATTCGGCCCGAACACCGCGCTGAAACTGCACGCGAAACTGCGTTCGGTCAGCAATCGCGACAGCAGCGGGCCGAGCGGGGTCAGCAGCAGTTTCTGGATCAGGCGCGGCCGGTGTGTCTCCGGAAACAGGCCGCCATTGAGGAAGGCGATCGACGTGGTGCACGTGGGCGCTCCGCGTGTCCGCAGCTCGCCGTCGCGCGCCAACAACTCCTGCGCGACGGTGACGCCATAGTCATGTGCAAGCACATGAAACTGCCGGATGCCGAGTGCGCGGCACCAATGTTCGATCAGATCCGCCTGTTCGGCGATGCGGTAGTCATGGTTGGAGGGCTTTGCGGAGAATCCGAATCCGAACAGATCCGGCGCCAGCAAACGAAAGTGTTGAGACAACTTCGCCCACAGCGGATACCAGTCCAGCGATGCGGTCGGAAAACCATGGATCAGCAGCAGCCAGGGACGATGGTCGTCGGCTTCAGTGGCGGCAATCTGCACAAACACGCGATGGCCGCGAAAATGGCCGTGGCGGCCAGCTTCCCGCCATCGCCGCAATGCGGCCAGGTCGATTGCGGGAAAGTCGGCCGTCTTGCTCATGTGCGCATCGCCGCCAACTGGTCGTGCACGGCACTGCTCATCAGCGCCAGGAAAATCGCCAGACCCAGATAGGCTGAGCCATAGGCCAGCTTCACTTCCAGCGGTTGTTCGTAATAGTTCGCGGGCAGATTCTGCTGCCAGGTGCCGCGCCATACCGACCAGATGCTGGGCAGGGCCATGATCAGGATCAGAAACAACATCGGGCTCGGGCGCAGGAACAGCAGCGCACCGAGAATCGGCGCACCGAGCAACCAGATCTTCGGCGACAGAATTCCGACGATGCGACCCCCGTCGAGCGGATTCACCGGCAGCAGATTCCACAGGTTCAGCATGAAGCCCGAATACGCCAGCGCGAGGATCAGCATGCTGCCGCTGTCGCGTGCGACGTAGTAGCAGAGCAGGGCGGCGAAGGTGCCTGCCACCGGACCCGCGAGTGCAATCTTGGCCTCGACGCGCGCATCCATCGGTTGGTCTTTGAGTTCGATCCAGGCACCGACGAAGGGAATGAAAGTGGGCGTGCCGACCTTCAGGCCAGCGCGTCGCGCCGCGACGTAATGGCCGAGTTCATGCACGAAGATCAGCAAGACGAAACCGACGGCATAGCGCCAGCCGAACAGCCAAGCGTAGGCGAACACCGAAATGATCATGGTGCCGCCGGTCTTCAGAATCGGGCCGAGTTTCGCGAAGTTCAGCAGCAGGAACAGAAATTTCAACATGGGGCAGGTCGCGCGGCCTTGGGGACGGGGACGACGAGAATATCCGTCGGGTCGCGTAGAATCGCGTGTCTGATGGCTCTTGGGGCGAACATGCGCATTGACCGGAAACTGTTGACGATGCTCGCACTGTTGTTCGTGCTTGTGGGCTGTGGGCAAAAGGGCGACCTGGTGCGTCCGCAGCCGCAACCCGAGGCTGCAGCGAAGCAATGAGTCTGCGCTTTACCAAGATGCATGGCATCGGCAACGACTTCGTCGTGCTCGACCGCCGCGATGCCGATGCGCCCTTGTCGCCTGAACTGGCGCGGCAATTGGCAGATCGCCACTTCGGTGTCGGCTGCGATCAGGTGATGACCATCGAACGCAGCGACGCTGCCGGGTGTGCTTTTCGATATGGCATCTACAACGCCGATGGCTCGACCGCGGGGCAGTGCGGCAATGGCGTGCGCTGCGTCGTGCGCTGGTTGGCGGATCGACAATTGTTCTCCGGAACCGAGGTGCGACTGCTCGGCCCGTCGGGTCCTGTCCACGCGCATGTGCTCGACGACGGCCGCGTGTGTATCGACATGGGCGAGCCGCAGTTCGCGGTCGCGTTGGTGCCGCTTGCGACGACGCAGATCAGCGATCGCTATCCGCTGCAATTGCCGGGTCGCGTCATCGAAGTCGGCGCGGTGTCGATGGGCAATCCGCATGCGCTGCTCGAAGTTGATGATGTGGCGCGTGCATCGGTTGCTGAATTGGGCGCATCCATCGAGGTGCACCCGCTGTTCCCGGACCGCGTCAATGTCGGTTTTGCGCAAGTGCTGGATCGCAGGCATATCCGCTTGCGGGTGTTCGAGCGCGGCGTCGGCGAAACCCTGGCCTGCGGCAGCGGTGCCTGCGCCGCAGTCGCCATCCTGCATCGCTGGCAGCGCGTCGATCCCAGCGTTCTGGTGCAATTGCCCGGCGGCGAACTTGAAATCTCCTGGCTCGGCAGCGGTCATCCAGTGTGGATGACGGGCCCGGCCGCTACTGTCTTTGAAGGTGTATGGAAGCCATGACCGATCTCAATATCACTGACCGCAATCTGACCGATCGTAACCAACGCCGCGAAATCGATGCCCTCGATGTCGCCGGTTTTCTGCGCCGTCACCCGGATTTCCTCGCCGAATTTCCCGACCTCGCGCTGACCTTGAGTCTGCCGCGGCAGCAGGGCTCGAGCACCTCGCTCGCGAGCTACCAACTGGAAGTGCTGCGCGACAAGACGCGCGCGCTCACCCGGCGCCTGCAGGACCTGATCGGGGTCGCTCAGGAGAACGAGCAGCTGATGGTGCGCGTGCATGCGTTCACCTTGTCGCTGATGCGCGCCGGCAATCTCGGCGACACGCTGTCGCGTGTGGTGGCCACGTTGACCGAAGACTTCCACACCGACTTCGTGCGTATGGCCTTGTTCAAGCCGGTGGAGCACTTCCACGCGGACTGGTTGCGCATCGAATCGCGCGAGTCGAATCTGCTCGAACCGTTCGGCGAATTCTTCGCCAAGGCCGAGCCGCTGTGTGGTCGATTGAATGCCGACAAGCTCGAATTCCTGTTCGCGAGCCATGGCGACAAGGTGCGTTCGACGGTACTGCTGCCGATCGGTAACCGCGGCATGCTCGCCATCGGTTCGCACGATGCCAATCGTTTCCATCCCGGCATCGGCACGATCTTCCTGAAGCTGATCGCTGATGCTGTGGACGTGGCGATCGCGCGCTTCGAATAGGACGTCAGGGCTTATGCCCACACAGCATAAGCCCATCCTGGGCCGTCATTTCCGCGAAATTTGATCGCCCCGTAGTTTGAAGGCATCTCACTGATGCCGTGGTCGCCATGTCGCACCGCCTGTTCCCCTTGTTCGTCGATCTTCGCAGCCGCCGTGTGCTGCTGGTGGGTGCCGGACATGTGGCGCTGCGCAAGCTCGCGGCATTGCGGGACACCGGCGCGGAGATCGTCATCGGCGCGCGCGAATTCAGTGCGGACATCGAAGCAATCATCGTCTCCGACCGTTTGCAGACCTTGCGCGGCGATTTCGACGAATCCTGGCTGGAAGGCGCTTGGCTGGTCATCGCTGCCACCGATGACGAGGCCACGAATGCACGCGTCGCTGCTGCCGCAGCGGCGCGGCGCATTTTCGTGAACGTGGTTGACGACGCTGCGAGATCGAGCGTGCAACTGCCGGCCGTGGTCCGGCGTGGCTTGTTGCAGATCGCGATTTCCACGGCGGGTGCGGCTCCAATGCTGGCACGCCAGGTGCGCGAACAGATCGAGACCGCGTTCGATGAATCCTGGGGCACGTTGGTGGCCTTGTTCGACCGCCATCGCGACGCCATCCGCACGCGATTGCCTGAGTTGTCCTTGCGCCGTCGCTGGTTCTCGCGGGTATTGCGCGGCGCGACGGCACGCCATGCGCGTGCCGGTGATGTGGCGGCCGCCGAAGTTGGATTGCAGGTCGAATTGGCGGCGGCTACAAGTACGTCATCATCCGGTTCGGTCGCACTGGTCGGTGCCGGCCCTGGCGACGCCGGCCTGCTCACGTTGCGCGCGCTGCGTGTATTAAACGAAGCCGATGTGATCTTGCACGATCAGCTGGTGAGTGCCGACGTGCTCGCACTCGCGCGCCGCGATGCCACCTTCATCGATGTCGGCAAACACGCCGGACATCACGCCGTCAGTCAGGACGGCATCCACCAGTTGATGATCGCGCATGCGCGCAACGGCGCGATGGTCGTGCGCCTGAAGGGTGGCGATCCGTTCGTGTTCGGACGTGGCGGCGAAGAATTGCAGGCGCTGCGCGCAGCCGGCATTGCCTATGAAGTGGTGCCGGGCATTACCGCCGCCGTCGCTTGTGCGGCCTATGCCGGTATCCCGTTGACGCATCGCGACCACGCGCAGTCGGTACGGCTGGTCACTGCGCATTGCGAACGCTCGGCCGACCGGCTGGACTGGGCCTCACTGGCGCAGGATCGACAGACGTTGGCGTTCTACATGGGTGTGGCCGGACTCGAGCGCATCCGCGATCGCCTGATCGCGCACGGGCGTGATGCTGCGACGCCATTCGCGATCATCGAGAACGGTTCGCGCCCTGACCAACGCGTCGTGACTGGCACGTTGGCGAGCCTGCCGGAGACGGCGCGACGCTGTGCCGTGCAATCACCGGCGCTGCTGATCCTCGGCGAAGTCGCGGCGCTGGCGCGTGAACTGCACTGGTTCGGTGCAGCGCCCATCGATAGCATCCATATCGTCACGCCGGAACCGTTGGCTGTGCCGGAACGCCATGAACTCGAACTCGAACTCGAACTCGCCGCGTGATGCGTCGCGTTCCCCGGATTACCTGACTCAAGGAATTTGCCATGACGATCTACAACTCGATTCTCGACACCATCGGCAACACGCCGGTCGTGAAATTGCATCGCATCGCACCGAAGCATGTCGATTTCTTCGTCAAGGTCGAAGCCTTCAATCCGGCGGGGTCGGTCAAGGATCGGCTGGCGCTCGCGATTGTGCTCGACGCGGAAAAACGCGGCGTGTTAAAGCCGGGACAGACGATTGTCGAGGCGACCTCGGGCAACACCGGTGTAGCGCTGGCCGCGGTGGCGGCGGCACGCGGTTACGGTTTCGTCGCGGTGATGAGCGAAACGTTCTCGATCGAACGGCGCAAGCTGATCCGCGCCTATGGCGGCAAGGTGATCCTGACGCCAGCCGCGGCGCGCGGCAGCGGCATGGTCAAGCGCGCCGAAGAACTCGCGACGCAACATGGCTGGTTCCTTTCGCGTCAATTCGAAAATCCGGCGAATCCGGCCTATCACCGCAGCACCACGGCCGCGGAAATTCTGCGCGACTTTGCCGGACGCAGGCTCGACTATTTCGTCACCGGCTGGGGTACGGGCGGCACGTTGACCGGCGTCGGTGAAGTATTGAAAGTGGCACGTCCGGAAACGCGGATCGTCGCGACCGAACCCGCGGGCGCGGCACTGCTCACCGGCAATCCGTGGGCGCCGCACAAGATCCAGGGCTGGACGCCGGACTTTATTCCGGCGGTGTTGAACCGCAGTATTGTCGATGAAATCGTGTTGGTCGACGACCTGCTGGCGCGCGATACTGCGCGTCGTCTCGCCAGCGAAGAAGGTCTGTTCGTCGGCCTGTCTGCGGGTGCGACCATCGCCGCCGCAATCAAGGTCGCCGAACGCGCAGAGTCCGGCGCGACCGTGCTCGCCATGGCACCGGATACTGGCGAACGCTACCTGTCGACGATCCTGTTTGAAGGTGTGAACGAGGGTTCCGACGACGAGTGGCTGGCCACACTCGGTGCAGGCGCTGCCGCCGCTTGATCGCAGGCTGAATCAACTGCTCGCGGCGGGCTTCGAACCTTGCGCATCATGCACCTTGCGCAATAGTTCGGCGCTTTCCGCGAGCAGAATCGGCGCCATGTCGCCGAAGTAGTGCTGGCCTTCGCGGAAGCGTGCGATCAAGGCTTCGCGGTCGCCGGTGCGCACCAGTGCGAGCAGATCGTCGAGTGCATCGCGATAGGCTTCGATCAGGCGCGGCAGCATGTCCGCTTGCAGCATGATGTCGGCATAAAGCATCGGACTTTGTGCGAACAGACGACCGACCATCGCCAGTTCCAGACGATAAATCGGTGAGCTCAGACGCAGCAGTTGGCCGAGGTCGGCCGATTGCCGTTCGAGAAACACGCCGTAGGTGATGCTGGTGAAATGGCGCATCGCCTGGATCAGCTGCATGGCGCGGTCGTGCACATTGGCCTGTTCATCGCGCAGCAATGCGCCCCATACTTCGAGTTGCCGCAATAGCCAGTCGCAGCGTGCTTCGTCACGACCGTTGCAGACCACGATCACCTGCTTGACCAGACTTCCGACATCCGGACCAAACATCGGATGCAGGCCCACGACCGGCCCGGCATGCGCAGCGAGCATGGCCGCAAGCGGCGCATGTTTGACCGAGGTGATGTCGCAGAGCACGCAATGGGCTGGCAGCGGCGGCAGCGCTTCGATGACGGCACAGGTGCGGTCGATCGGCACCGCGATCAGTACCAGACCGGCGCCCTGGATCAGAGCCGCGGCTTCGTCGGCGTTGTCGACATCGAGCAGACGTACCGGATAGCCGGAGCGGCGGAACAGGCTCGCCATCAGCTTACCCATTGCGCCGCGACCGCCGACGATGACCACGGGCTGTGTGATGTCGCCCGTGGCTGGCAATTGTGTTTCTTGTGTGTTGTAGGAGCCGCGCATGACTCGCCGCAAGACGTCTTCGATCAGGTCCGGATCGACGCCCGCCGCCAGTGCTTGTTGTCGGCGTGCCGTAAGCAGCGCCGATTCGCGCTCCGGTACGTACAGGGCGAGTCCGCGATCGCGCTTGAAAGCGCCGACCTCGGCTGTAACTTTCGCACGCGCCGCCAGCAAGGCCACGAGCTGGCCGTCGATGTCGTCGATCTGCGTGCGCAGTGCATTGATGTCCATGCGTTGGAATCTCTATGCGAGTGATTTCAGACGATACAAGGCGTCCAGCGCCTCGCGTGGGCTCATCGTGTCCGGGTTGAGGGCGCGCAGCGCATCGAGGGCCGGTGGCGTCGCATCGAACAGGCTGAACTGTTGCGGTGTGTCCGGACGCGCGCTGACGCTCGTCGTATCCCGCGGTCGCGATTCCAGTGCTTGCAGGTGCGCACGCGCGGTGTCGATGACTGGCTTGGGGACGCCGGCCAGTGCTGCGACTTGAAGACCGAAACTGCGATTGGCCGGGCCGGCCTTCACCGCGTGCAGGAACACCAGGGTATCGCCGTGTTCGGCGGCGTCGAGATGCACATTGGCGATGCCATCGACGTCGCCAGCGAGTGCGGTGAGCTCGAAATAATGCGTCGCGAACAGGGTGTAGGCGCGATTGTGGGTGGCGAGTTGCAACGCGCAGGCATAGGCGAGGGCAAGGCCATCATAGGTGCTGGTGCCGCGGCCAACTTCGTCCATCAGCACCAGACTTTGCGGCGTCGCGTTGTGCAAAATGTTCGCGGTCTCGCTCATCTCGACCATGAAGGTCGACTGCCCGGCGGCCAGATCGTCACCGGCACCGATGCGCGTGAAGATGCGATCGATCGGGCCGATGCAGGCGCGATCGGCGGGCACGAAACTGCCGATGTGCGCGAGCAGCACGATCAATGCCGCTTGGCGCATGAAGGTGCTCTTGCCGCCCATGTTCGGGCCGGTGATGACGAGCATACGCCGGGCCGGGTCGAGCAAGAGATCGTTCGGTTCGAACGGGTCGCTGCGTACCGACTCGACGACCGGATGGCGACCACGCACGATGTTGATACCCGGCACATCGACCAGTTCCGGCATCGTCCAGTTCAGCGCATGCGCGCGTTCGGCGAGCGTCGTCAGCACATCGATTTCACTGAACGCCGCGGCGGCATCGCGCAGGCTTTCAAGGCGGATGCCAAGCGCGTCCAGCAACTGTTCGTACAGCGCCTTCTCGCGCATCAGCGAACGCTCCTTCGCTGAAAGTACTTTGTCTTCGAACTGCTTCAGTTCTTCGGTGATGTAGCGCTCTGCACCCTTGATCGTCTGGCGGCGTGTGTAATGCGTCGGTGCGCGGTCGCTGTGCGTATGCGAGATCTCGATGTAATAGCCATGCACGCGGTTGTAGCCGACTTTGAGCGTCGCGATGCCGCTGGCCAGTCGTTCGCGCGCTTCGAGGTCGATCAGGAACTGGTCGGCATGGGTCGACAGCAGTCGCAGTTCGTCGAGTTCGGCATCGAACCCCGCACGCAGCACGCCGCCGTCGCGCAACAGCACTGACGGCTGGTCGATCAAGGCAGACGCAAGCAGTGCGGCGCTGTCCTGGTGCTGACCGAAGTGAACGCACAGTTCGCTGATGCGCGGACTGTCGATATTCGCCAGTTGTGCGTGCAAGCTGGGTGCGAGCAGCAGCGCATCGCGCAGCGTCGACAGATCGCGCGGCCGTGCCGAGCGCAGCGCGACGCGCGTCAGAATGCGTTCGATGTCGCCGATGCCGCGCAGCAGTTCGCGCGTGGCACTGATCGTGCCGGACTCGATCAGCGCGGCGATCGCCTGATGGCGAAGTTGCAGTACGCGGCGCGTACGCAATGGGCGATGCAGCCAGCGTCTCAGTGCGCGTCCGCCCATCGGCGACACGGTCGTGTCCAGCACCGAAAACAGGGTGGCGCCGCTGCGGCCGCTGGTTTGCGCGTCGAGTTCGAGATTTCGCCGCGTCGCCGCGTCCATGGCGATGGTGTCGTCCGTCGATTCGACCGACAGGCGCGTCAGATGCGGCAAGGCTGCGCGCTGCGTGTCCTTCAAGTAGGCGAGCAGGGCGCCCGCTGCTGCGACCGCGAGCTTCAGATCGGCGCAGCCGAAGCCGCGCAGGTCACGCGTGCCGAAGAATTCGGAAAGCGCGCGCTCGGCGCTGTCGTGGTCGTAATGCCACGGCGGGCGTTTGCGGGAGCCGGGCAAGTCGATGATGGCTTGCGGCCAGGTAGCGTTTTCGTCGAGCAGCGATTCGGCCGGTGCCAGGCGTGCGATATCCGCGAGCAGAGCGGCGACGCCATCGATTTCGCTCAGGGTAAAGCGGCCGCCGGCGACATCGACCGACGCGATGCCGAATCGTTCGCCGACGCGGGTGATCGAGATCAGCAGGTTGTCGCGGCGCTCCTCCAACAGCGCTTCGTCGGTCAAGGTGCCCGGGGTGATGACGCGCACCACCTTGCGTTCGACCAGTCCCTTGGCCGCCGCCGGGTCGCCGATCTGTTCGCAGATCGCGACCGATTCGCCGAGCTTCACCAGCTTCGCCAGATAGCCTTCTGCAGCGTGATAGGGCACGCCGCACATTGGAATCGGTTCGCCGGCCGACTGACCGCGTTGCGTCAGCGTGACGTCGAGCAACCGCGCCGCCTTGCGCGCATCGTCGAAAAACAACTCATAGAAATCGCCCATCCGGAAAAACAGCAAGGTGTCCGGAAATTCGCTCTTGGCGCGGAAAAACTGCCGCATCAGCGGCGTATGTTGGGCAAAGTCGTCGGACACGGTGCGGGAAACAAGTCAGCGGGCCGCGCAGTGTAGCGGCGCGGGCTGCGCGCCACGCGCGGCAGGGCTGCGTTCGGTGGCGGCGGCGTCGCGGCGAGCGCCAAGAACCCGGCCAGGCTGTCTACGGCTTAGGAATGCCCATGTGATTCATCAACTCACCTAGTTGCGACACCCTTTCTCTGGCCTGATCCAGCACATCGCGGCTGAGGAGCCGGCCCATCCAGTCCGACTCGTGTGCTTCGCAGCTTGTGTGCTCCTTGAACGTCCGCTTCATGTGCCGGGTATCGCCCTCGGCTTCGATGCCGAGGACCTTCAAGAACCACGCCTCAAGGCAGGGATTGGATTCGATGACATCCAGCCTTCCGCGCTTGCCGATACGGCTCCTTCGCGCCTTGGCACGATCTGCATCGTCCCAGTCCGTATCGGTATCCAGCAGCAGAACCACTTTGTCGTACTCGCGGTTGTTATTCGCGCGACGGAGCGCCATTTCCAGTACGTTCTTGCCGCCCTTGCCTTTCGCGTTGTGCTCCTGGACGGAACGTCCGAGCGTGTCGGCATACGTTCGCTTCACATGGCGAACGAAAGCGATGTCGGCATCCCCTTCCCCGACAATGAGCAACGTTTCTTTGACGGCGCGCTTTTTGCCAGGTGGCAGCTTCGTCATAGTTGGGGCACTGCTCCATAGGCGCCGCTCATGTATTTCGCGTATAGGTTGTCCTGACTGCGCACACCTTGCATCGTGTCCAAGCGCCATGCTTCACTCTCGCAATCATTCTTTTCCACTAGGATCACTTGCGACTTGCCTAGCAGACTGATCACCTCGATCGAATGGCTGGTGAAGATGATTTGCGCATTGTGCGGATTGGTGTTCGGGCTGGAAAACAGGTCGAGCAAGGGCTCGATCATGTGCGGGTGCATGTCGCTTTCCAGTTCGTCGATCACTGCGATGCCGCCGGTGGCCAGAACGCTCAACAGATACCAGAGTTGCACGAACGCCGTCCGCGTGCCGCTGGACTCCTCCGCCATATGCAGTTCGTGCCTTGAACCATCCTTCAAGGTGTGGACACCGAAAGTCAGATATTGCGGCGGCAACTTCACACCCTCAGGGAGTTTGACCTCCGGCGGAGCAGTGAACGCCAGTTTCCGAATCTCCACGCCAGACAGGCCGAAATCCAGGTCACGCAATAAGTTCACCATCTGCTGCTTCAGCGCCGCGTTCTCGAAGAAGAAGGTGGATGCATTCGCGAAACGGATGCTGGGGTCGATACGACCAACCTGCGCGATGTTGGTTGCGACATGCGTGCCGATCAGATGCTGCGCGACTTCAACGCCATACTGCGCCGCCGTCGAAATCAGCGAAGCGTTCGGGCGAACCTTTTTCGCCTCGGTGGGGTTCAGGTCAAAACCATCCTGCTTGATGGTGTATTCCTGCGCAGCCGAGTTCCACTCGCGCACGAACACATAGGAAAATTTCGCGCTCTTTTTCTTCGGTCGCTTGTAAACAGCTTCGTGCAGGACGCGATCTGGCGTGGCCTTCAACTCATAGCGCCAAAGCGTGCCGACCATGTCGTCGGCTTCAAGTTCGAATTCGACCGGCTCGTTCGGTGCGGAGAAGTGCGGCCTGATCGGGATCTGGGCGGTTGGCTGGCTTTGGAACGAATGGGTGATGAACCAGTTCAAGAAAGCCAAAGGCTTGATCAACGAAGTCTTGCCAGCGCCATTGGCGCCGATCACGGACATGGCGGTGGCCAGCCGCTGACCGGCGGGCGATGCCGCGTCCCAGCCGTGCGCAGTGGCCTTCTTGGTCAGGACGAAGGACACCTCGGTTCGTTCCTTGAAGCTGAGAAAGTTCTTGAATGCAAAGGAGTGCAGCATGGTCGGGCTCGCCAAACGGGCCAAAAACGGGCCGCGAAAAGAATTCTAAGACAATATTTTGTCTATTGCCACGTTTCATGGCCAGAAAAAGGGCGGATTGGGCAGAATCGTCATCCAAGCCGGACACGCCTTGTGCTGCGCGGGAAACAAGTCAGCGGGCCGCGCAGTGTAGCGGCGCGGCGCGCGCGATCAGCCAGTGCGATCGCTTCGCCGCAATCGCTGCGGCGATTTGCTGGTCGACATCGAGGCCTGCGCCGTCCTTATCGCGCGGCATCAGGTAGATCCCGTTCGGATACTTGCGCGCCCACAGTTCGCCGACCGCGCGTTTTGCCACATTCTTCGGGTGGTCGTAACGGTCGTCGCCCTTGTACTCGATCACGAAGATGCGTCCGTCTTTCAGTTTGGCGATGAAATCCGGGTAGGGGAGCCAGTTGCGGTCGGGAAGCGGAACTGCGTCGGATGCACCAGATTGCGTACCCATACTTCCACATCAGGATTGCGTTCGATGGCTGATACGCGCCGCAGCGGATTCGACCCACTTCGAGCGACAAGGTGCGCGATCAGCCCGGTGTGGTGCTAGTGCGCAAGCACAACCACAAGGCCGGCACGACCAGCGCGACCAGGGCGAGGTCGATGTAGACCGCGCGCAGCAGCGCCGGATTCAGCGTGGGCAATGTCGTCGCTAGCCCCAGGAAAGCGACGAGGCTGATCAAGGCGGCCGACAGTGCCGGTACGCGCCACGCCGGTGCGAGGATGCCGATCAACAGCGGCACGCCGACCAGCGCGAACAACACGGCGCGATGGCGCATCAGCATCAGCGTGGACGGATCGGTCAGGTCGATACCGTACAGTCGTTGCAAGGCCTCGGCGCCGGCCAATCCGGTGGCTGGCGCGAGGTGAATCACGGCCGCAAGCAGCAGCACGAACTGGATGAAGCGTTCCGCGATCATGGCGTCAAGCTGCAATCGGGTGGGCAGACACAGTAACGGAACGACGCCAGCCGATGTATTGCAGCACCGCGAAGCTGCCGGTCGCGATGACATGTGTCGCGAGATAGACGACGCCAAGTGCTGTCGGTGTTGCGCCCACGCCGAGTGCAAGTAGCAGGGCCGCATCGGCCCACAGCGCATTGCCGACGAAAATAAACACAACGATGACGGATGTGATTTCACGCTGTGCAGCCAAGTGTCGCAGCCATAACGCATAGGGCAGACTGATCAGGCCGACGACGATCAACAGCATTTCCGGAAGTGCGAAGCGCGTTGCGAGCAATGCCGGTATCGCCAACAAGATCGCGCCGCTCAGGCCGCTGATCACGGCATCAAGGCGCAATGCAAACTTCAACACTGGAGAGGATTCGAGCTTGGTCATGACGTACTCCGTCGGTGGTGGGTGCGGGCATCTTGCCGATGGCGTTGCGGCATTTCGATTACCTGTCAGGTCATGTTCCGGTGTTCACCGTGCGCGCTAGCATTGCCGCCATGTCGAGCCAGCACACAACATTCGGTCAGCAGATTCGTCATTGGCGTGGCCAGCGGCGCTTGAGCCAGTTGCATCTTGCGACTGATGCGCGCATTTCCACGCGCCACCTCAGTTTCATTGAAACCGGTCGCTCGCGGCCCAGTCGCGGCATGGTGTTGCATCTCGCCGAATTGCTCGATGTGCCACTGCGGGAGCGCAACGGCCTGTTGCTTGCAGCCGGATTCTCGCCGGCATTTCCGGTGAATGCACTGGATTCACAAGCCTTGGCGGCGGCGATGGCGGCGGTTGATCTGGTGCTCGACGCCCATGGTGCTTTTCCGGCTTTGGCCGTTGATCGCCACTGGAATCTGTTGCGGGCGAATGTTGCCGCGAAGCGTCTGATGCACAGCATCGCGCCGCACCTGCTCGCACCGAAGCCGAATGTGTTGCGCATGACTTTTTCCCCCGATGGACTGGCACCGATCATCGTGAACCTTGCGCAGTTGCGCGAACACATGCTTGGTCGATTGCTGCGTCAGACGCGCAGCACCGGCGATGCGCAATTGTTGGCGTTGTACGAAGAGCTCTCGCAGTTGCCGGATGCGGGGCAGGATGAGAATGCGCAAATCGCGACGCCGGACCCGGATGTCGTGATCCCGATGCGCATGCGCACGCCATATGGCGAGTTGTCGGTGTTCAGCACCATCACCATATTCGGTACGCCGGTCGACGTGACCCTGTCGGAACTTGCGATCGAGGCATTCTTCCCGTCTGACGAAGCGTCGCGACGCCTGCTTGAGCAACTGCACACCGCAGCAAGAGATTAATTGTCACGAGCGCGTTCGGCGACGAAAGTTTCAGGAAATATCGTCGGAACCAACGCACGTTCAGTCAGTCACAACAACGCCCGAATGGTGGGCGTTGACGAGACAAGACGATGCGAACGATGCTCTGGTTGATGTTGTCCGGCGCCGCGGCGGTGCACGCTGCCGATGCCGAGGAAACGCGTGTACGCGCCGCCCTGGGCAAGCTGGTACCGGGTGCTGTCGTGGAATCGGTGCGGCCATCGCGCATGCCCGGCGTGTCCGAAGCGATCATCGCCGGGCAGGTGCTCTACGTCAGCAGCGACGGACGCTTCCTGTTGCAGGGCAAGTTGTTCGATGTACAGAAGGGCGAAGATCTCACGGCCGAGGCCGAGAGTGGACTGCGCCGGAGCGCGCTTTCCAAGGTCGGTAGCGATCAGCGCATCAGCTTCAAGGCGATGAACGAGAAGCACAAGGTCACCGTGTTCACCGACATCGACTGCGGCTATTGCCGCAAGCTGCATCAGCAGATGTCCGCGTTCAATGCAGCCGGCATCTCGGTCGACTATCTGATGTTTCCTCGCCAGGGCATGCCCTCGGTCTCGTTCGACAAGGCGGCGTTCGTCTGGTGTGCCGTCGACCAGCAGGACGCCTTGACCACGAGCATGCGTGACGGCGAAATCGCCGACAGCGCCCAGAAGACCTGCAAGCATCCAGTCGAAGCGACAATGAAACTCGGACAGCAACTAGCGAAGCTCGGCACGCCGACTATTGTTGCGGCCGATGGCAGCGTGCTCGGTGGTTATGTCGATGCCGCGCAGCTCAGCCAGCGTCTCGATGCCCTGGCCGTGGCTTCGAAGCCCTGATCGATCATCGGTGCATGACGCTGCCATAATGCGTCGATGAACACGACCCATTCGATCGACGATGCGCAATTGCACGAGCAGGCGGCAGTGTTTGGCACGCGCCTGCTCGAAGCACGACTGAAACTGGCGACGGCCGAATCCTGTACCGGCGGCTGGGTCGCGAAAGTAGTGACCGAAGTGCCAGGCAGCTCCGCTTGGTTCGACTGCGCCTTCGTCGCCTACAGCTACGATGCCAAGGAAGCGATGTTGGGCGTGCCACGGCAGATGCTTGAACAGCATGGTGCGGTCAGTCGCGAAACCGTGATCGAGATGGTGCGTGGCGCGCTGTCGCGTTCGCGTGCGGACATGGCGGTGGCGATCACCGGCATTGCCGGTCCGAGCGGTGGCACCCGCGACAAGCCGGTTGGCACCGTCTGGATCGCCTGGGGCATGGGTCATCATCCGCCGGTTGCGCAGATGTTCCATTTTGCCGGCGACCGCGACGCTGTCCGTCGCGGCACCGTCGCCGAAGCCCTGCATGGTCTGGAACGGCTGCTGGCGCAGATGTGATCGGCACTGGCGAGTAATGCAAGTTCGCATTACTGTGTGCGGCGTCATCTCTGAGAGTCGCGCCATGACCACTTTGACCGTCACTGCACGCGGGCAAGTCACCTTCAGAAAAGATGTGCTGCAACACCTCGGCATCAAGCCGGGAGAGAAGATCGAACTGGATTTGTTACCGGACGGTCGTGCCGCGTTGAAAGCGGCACGACCGGCTGGAACCATTGCCGGTTTTATTGGTTTGCTTGCGGGCAAGACCGGCAAAGTCGCCACGATCGAGGAAATGAACGCCGCGGCCGCGCAGGGTTGGGCGGGCGAAAAATGAAGGTGTCCGTCGACACCAATGTCCTCGTCCGCAGCGCCGTGCGCGACGATGCCAAGCAGGCCCGCGTCGCCGACAAGATCTTGCAGGACGCGGAAGTGATCGCAGTTGCGCTGCCCTGCTTGTGCGAGTTCGTCTGGGTGCTGCGCAAGCTTTACGGCTTTGATGCGGCGGACGTTTCAGCGGCGATCAAGGCCTTGCTCGCTGCCACGAACGTGGAAGTGAACCGGCCGGCGGTCGAGTCAGGCTTGGCGCTGCTCGATGCCGGCGGCGACTTCGCCGATGGCGTAATTGCCTACGAAGGAAAATGGCTGGGTGGGGAGACCTTTGTGTCATTCGACAAGCAGGCCGTCGCGTTGCTCACGGCGCAAGGTCAATCCGCGCGACTGCTTTGATCTCGCGGTACCGCTTGTCGTGCGGGTGAAGCCAAATATCGTCCCACCCTCGCAATTCCGAATTTTCGCAGCCCAATCTCCGGCAATCACCGAAGCCACACGCCGGGCTGTGGGATACTTTGGTTCTGCCCGAGGTACTGTCTCGCGATCTGAGATCGCGCGCCGTCAGGCTTTGCATCACGACACCAATTCGACCCACTCCCACCTGATCGAGGACATCCCATGGATGAGAACAAGAAACGCGCGCTGCAGTCGGCGCTGGTACAGATCGACAAGCAGTTCGGCAAGGGCACGGTCATGCGCATGGGCGATCGTCAGTCGGACGCGATCGACGCGATTTCGACCGGTTCGCTGGGCCTCGATATCGCGCTCGGTATCGGCGGCTTGCCGCGCGGTCGCGTGATCGAAGTGTATGGTCCGGAGTCTTCCGGCAAGACCACACTGACACTGCAAGTCATTGCCAACGCGCAACGCGCCGGTGGAGTGGCCGCCTTCATCGACGCCGAACATGCGCTTGATCCGAGCTATGCCGAAAAACTTGGCGTCAAGATCGAGGACTTGCTGGTGTCGCAGCCGGATACCGGCGAACAGGCGCTGGAAATCGCCGACATGCTGGTGCGCTCGAATGCCGTCGATATCGTGGTCATCGACTCGGTCGCGGCGCTCACGCCGAAAGCCGAAATCGAAGGCGAAATGGGTGACATGCACGTCGGCCTGCATGCGCGTTTGATGAGCCAGGCACTTCGCAAGCTGACTTCGAACATCAAGAAGTCGAATTGCATGGTCGTCTTCATCAACCAGATCCGCATGAAGATCGGCGTGATGTTCGGCAACCCCGAAACCACCACCGGCGGCAACGCTTTGAAGTTCTACAGCTCGGTGCGGCTCGACATCCGCCGCACCGGCAGCATCAAGCGCGGTGAAGAGGTGATCGGCAGCGAAACCAAGGTCAAGGTCGTCAAGAACAAGGTGGCGCCGCCGTTCAAGGTGGCTGAATTCGACATCCTGTATGGCGAAGGCATCAGCCGCGAGGGCGAGATCATCGATCTGGGCGTCGAGGCCAAGATCGTCGACAAATCCGGCGCGTGGTACGCCTACAAAGGCGAAAAGATCGGCCAGGGCAAGGACAACGCACGCGAATTCCTGCGCGAGAACCCCGCCATCTCGCTCGAGATCGAAAACCGGGTGCGTGAAGCGCTGGGGGTTCCTCTGCAAGCGGCCGGTGTGGTCAACGCTGCCAGTGAATAAGGCCTTGAGCCGCGTGCCGGCCTGAGCCACTGCCTGGCACTTGTACTTGCACCAGCGCATGCCGCCACGGCCAGCGTCGATCAAGGTGCGTGCGCTGCAGTGGCTGGCGCAGCGCGAGCACAGCCGCGACGAGTTGCGGGGCAAGTTGCTCAGGCTCCTCCTGCGGCGACCGGTCCGTGTCGACGAGCGCAACGATCCCGGGGGCATCGGTACGGATCAAGCGGGTTGGCGGCCACTGGGCCATGCGCCCGACCATCCGCCTGATGATCCGTTTGACGACCCGACCACCGAGGTCGATGCGCTGTTGCAGTGGCTGGAAGCCCACGGCTATTTGTCAGAGGCACGTTTCGTCGAGAGCCGGGTCCACGCTCGGCAGTCGCGTTTTGGCAACCTGCGCATCCGCCAGGAGCTTCAACAACATGATGTCGCGCTCGATGCCGACACCCAGCAGGCGCTGCAGCGCTCGGAGTTCAACCGAGCGTGGGACCTGTGGCGCAAGAAGTACGACAGCCCAGCTGAAGATGCCGCTGCGCGTTTGCGCCAGATGCGTTTCCTGGCCGGCCGCGGCTTTTCGATCGACGTGGTTCGCCGCGTGGTGAAGGCCGGCGCCTCGCGCGATACCG
>JAYUVY010000101.1:0-71941 GCA_043753835.1 Lysobacterales bacterium
TCATGTTGCCTCGGTCGCGCGCTAAAGCGCGCTCCTACATCGCACGCCTTGAATTATTCCGCAGTGAGCAACGATTTCGCACGCTGTGTGGCTGAAGCCAATCGCGTCGCCGGTGTCAGCAACATTCGCGTGGATTGACGATTCGCGGCGGCGGCACTGTCGCTTTCGTCGAAGTCCATCGAGACGTAGCCGAGCACGCGGCCTTCGGCGTCAAATGCCAGACCCGCTGCACCCGTACCGATATGCGCATTCTGTGGCACCTTGATGGCGCCCTGGACCACGCCCCAGGACACGATCGGGGCATTGGCGTAACGCTCTTCCAGTCGTTCGATGACGTAGTAGGCCATGCCCGGTTCGGCGTTTGCACGGTCCTTGAGATCAATGGTTCTCAACAACTTCGCGTCCGGCTCGGTGATGCGCAGCCAAGCAATGCCCTGATCGGGATCGGTCGTCAGTGCTTCCGCTTCGAACGGCTTGTCTTGCCCCGCGAAATGAACGCGGAAATCGCGCGATTCGAGCTTGAAGCTCATGCGCTGATCCGCCGTCATGCGGCTCATGCCGGGAAAACTTGGCTCGACCACGAGTTTTGGCACCAGCACCAGACCGGAATCGTCGACGATCACGCCAGTCACGCTCGATTCCTGACGCTGTTCCTGCCCACCGTAGGCCGACCGGATCACGAAGCTGACACGTACCACGCTGTCGGCGTGCGTCTTCAGCAGATGCGCAAAGATCGCCTTGGTGTCCTCGTCGGATTTACTCGCCTGCGCAGGCCATGCAGTGACCAAAGTGGCAGACAGGATCAGACTGCGGATCAAAGCGTTCATCGTCCCTGCTCCCACTCGGCATCGAGATACAGCAGGCGCGTGCGCGACCCGCGCAGCACCAGGAAAGACAGCGGTGCACCTGGGGTGCGCGTTTTGCGGTCGGTCAGGCGCTCGAAGCCATCGACGTCGGATACCGGCTCGCCATTGACGCGCAACACGACATCGCCAGACGCAAGATGTGCGAGTCCGGCCAGTCCGCCGGAAGCGACGTTTTCGACCACCACACCCTGGCCGTCGCGGGCGATGCGCCGCGAGACCCGATCGTAGAAACCGATATTGCGGACACCGACGTCGAGCCATTCGATGGTGCGCGAACTCAGTGATGACATCGGTGCCGGGGCAACGACCGGCGTCACCTGAACATCGCGCGCCGCACGATCGCGCCAAATTCCGAAAGCCAGCGACTCGTCGAGCAGGGCTTCACGAATACGCTGCTGCAGGGTTTCGTCACCCTCGTCACCCGATACCGGCACGTTTTCGCCGCCGAGCGTGGTGATCACATCGCCGATGCGCAGACCGGCTTTCGCAGCGGGCGAATCGTCGTACACCCGCGTGATTCGATAACCGCCGGCAGCCGGGCCGGCAATCATCGCCGATGTCGTCGCCGTGATCGGCTGCGTGTCCAGACCGACCCAGGCCTTCGGCAACTCTCGCAGTTTCTTGTCGTCCGCTCGCGCCGGTTTGGCATCGAGCACGCTGATCAACTGCTGGCCATTGCGTTCGAGTTCGACCACACGACGTGCGACCGCGCCGCCGTTGTCGAGATCAAATCCAGCCAGATCCTGTTCGTTGCCCACCGCCTTGCCGTCGATCGCATGCACGACGTCGCCGACCTGGAACGGTGGATGCGCGGTCGCCGCCCGCTTGCCGGGGAGCACCCCGGTAACCAGCAAGCCGGCGTCGCGGCTGAGGTATCGCGTGCGGGCGATGCCCGGCGTCAACTCGGTGAACGTTGCGCCCCAGGCCTTGATTTCGAGATCATCGCCCAGATCCGGCGGATAGGTGATCGACACCAGCTTGGCGACGCGCTTGGCGCTGCCGCGCAGCACTTCAACTTGCATGGTGTCGCCGATGCTGCGCTCGGTGAGCGCGCGCAGGAATGGCGGCACCTGTTCCGGTTCCGCAACCGTGATCGGCTGGCCGTCGATCGCGATGATGCGATCACCCGGCTCGAGGCCCGCGACCGCGGCTGGCGACTCGCGGATCACCGAACTGACCAGCACGCCACGGTCGAATCCGGAACGCTTCAACGAACGTACACCGAAGCCGAAAAAGCTGCGAGGCACGGTACCTGTCTTGATCAGTGACGCAACAATCTGGCTCGCCACCGGCGCCGGAATCGCGAACGCCATATCGCCACCCATCGCATTGCCGCGGGTATTGATGCCGACGACTTCGCCGGAGAGATCGACCAGCGGCCCGCCAGAATTGCCCGGCGAGATCGAGGCATCGTGCTGGATCCAGGCATAGAAGCGCGCGGTCGGCTGGTTCTGCCCAAGCTGTTGTTCGTAGTCGGCCTCGTCCTGAAACAGCGCCAGCAGCAACCGTTCCGGATTGTTGACGACACCCTGCGACACCGAATGCGCCATGCCCCAGGGGGCGCCCATCGCCATCACCACATCGCCTGCCTGCAGCGTGTTCGCGCGCGCGAATTTCGCGAACGGAAAGCCGGCCGCGGGCACGTCTCGAATCTTCAGCACGGCGATGTCCGACAACGCGTCTTCACCCACCAAGGTGGCAGAAAGCTCGCGCTTGTCCGCAAGCACCACACGAAAACGCTTGCCGTGCTCGGTGACGTGCGCGTTGGTCGCAACATGGCCATCACGCGAAATGATCGTGCCGCTGCCGCTGGAAACGCGCAACTCGGCGCGGCCCTGAACCGCATCTTCGCGCACCACGAAGATACTGACGACATACGGCAACACCGCATCGCGCGCTGCCTGCATCTTCGACTGTGCACCACGCGCCAGATCAACGGGCATGCTGGTGTCGGCATAAGCCTGCAGACACCCGAACAGCAGCACGAACAGCGCGCCCTTGGCCTTCATCATCCTGCATTCTCCGGCGGCAATGACGCGACCTCGGCTTCGACCGCATCATCGCCCGGCGGTTCGTCGCCCAACGACTCCACTTTCGCCAATCCGACCAAACTCTCGTCACTGGGCAAACGGATCAAGGTGACACCCTGAGTATTGCGACCGACCTGGGCGACCTCACCAACGCGGGTACGTACCAGCGTGCCCTGGTTGCTGATCAGCATGATTTCGTAGGCCTCAGTGACCTGTACGGCACCGACCAGGGCACCATTGCGATCCGAGGTCTGGATCGCGATCACGCCCTGGGTGCCACGGCCCTTGCGCGGATAGTCGTCAAGCGGCGTGCGTTTGCCAAAGCCGCGTTCGGTCGCGGTGAGAATGTCGCCGACATCAGCGACGATCATCGAAACCACTTTTTCGCCCTCGGCCAGGGTCATGCCGCGAACACCGCGCGCACTGCGACCGACGGCGCGTACGGCACCTTCGGCAAAGCGCACGGCCTTGCCGTTCGAGGCAAACAGCAGCACGTCGCGCGAACCATCGGTAATGGCGACATCGACCAGACGATCGCCCTCGTCCAGATCGACGGCACGAATGCCCATCGAGCGCGGACGCGAGAAGTCGCTCAGCGGCGTTTTCTTGACGACGCCGGCTTGGGTCGCGAAGAACGCGAAGCGATCATCGCTGTATTCGCGCACCGGCAACATCGCATTGACCTTCTCGCCGGCATCGAGCTTCGGCAACAGATTCACGATCGGTCGGCCACGCGAATTGGGACCAGCCATCGGGAACTGGAAGGTGCGCAGCCAGAACACGCGGCCACCCGAGGTGAAACAGAGGATGGTGTCGTGGCTGTGCGCGACGAGGATGTTCTCGATGAAATCAAGTTCCTTGATCGCCGTCGCCGAGCGTCCGCGCCCACCGCGACGTTGCGCGCGGTAATCGCGCACCGGTTGCGCCTTCGCATAACCGGAATGCGACAAGGTGACGACCAGATCCTGCTTGTCGATCAGGTCTTCGTTGCTCAGATCTTCCTGATTGTGCTGGATCACGGTGCGACGCGGATCGTCGAACTCGGCCTTCATTTCCAGCAGCTCGTCGCGGATCAGGCTGAGCAGCAAATTCGGATCGGTCAGGATTGCGATCAGTCCGCGAATCGCGGTGAGCAGTTCCTGATATTCCTCGGTCAGCTTTTCCTGCTCGAGCCCGGTCAGCTTCTGCAGACGCATGTCGAGAATTTCCTTCACTTGCACTTCCGACAGCTGGTAGCCGTCGTCGTGCATGCCTTCCTCGACCGGCAGATCTTCCGGACGCGTCAGTTCGGCGCCGGCGGCACCGAGCAGCGCGCGCACCAGACCCGGTTCCCAGCGCTTGCCGAGCAGGCGTTCCTTGGCAATGCCTGGATTCGCCGAGGTCTTGATCAGCTCGATCATCTCGTCGATGTTCGCAAGTGCGACCGTCAGGCCTTCGAGCACGTGCGCACGACCGCGCGCCTTGCGCAATTCGAAAATCGTGCGGCGGGTGACCACTTCGCGGCGATGACGCACGAAGGCTTCGAGGATCTGTTTCAGGTTCAGGATCTTCGGCTGACCGTCGACCAGCGCAACCATGTTGATGCCGAACACGGTTTCCAGCTGCGTCTGCTGAAACAGGTTGTTCAACAGCACATCGGCCTGCTCGCCGCGCTTGACCTGGATGAAGATGCGCATGCCGTCCTTGTCGGACTCGTCGCGCAGACCATCGGGACTGATGCCCTCGATCTTCTTTTCCTTGTGCAATTCGGCAATTTTCTCGATCAACCGCGCCTTGTTCACCATGTACGGCAGTTCGCTGATGATGATCGAGTCACGACCGTCGCTGTCGGTCTCGATCTCGGCCTTGCCGCGGATATGGATGCGGCCACGGCCGGTGCGATAGGCCTCGATGATGCCGGAGCTGCCGTTGATGATCGCAGCGGTCGGGAAATCCGGGCCCGGGATGTAATGCATCAGACCATCGATGCTGATCTCGGGATCGTCGATCAGGGCGACGGTCGCGTCGATCACTTCACCGAGGTTGTGCGGCGGAATGTTTGTCGCCATGCCGACGGCGATACCGGCCGAACCATTGATCAACAGATTCGGAACCCGCGTCGGCATGACCGTCGGTTCCAGTTCCTTCTCGTCGTAGTTCGGCGTGAAGTCGACAGTGTCCTTGTCGATATCGGCCATCAGCTGATGCGTCAGTTTCGCCATGCGCGCTTCGGTGTAACGCATCGCCGCCGGCGAATCGCCGTCGACCGAGCCGAAGTTGCCCTGGCCGTCGACGAGCATGTAACGCAGCGAGAACGGTTGCGCCATGCGCACCAGGGTGTCGTACACCGACTGGTCGCCGTGCGGGTGGTATTTACCGATCACGTCACCGACGATACGCGCCGACTTGTAGTAAGGCTTGTTGCTGTGCGCACCGAGCTCGTTCATCGCAAACAACACACGCCGGTGCACTGGTTTCAGACCGTCGCGCACGTCCGGAAGTGCGCGTCCGACGATCACGCTCATCGCGTAATCGAGGTAACTGGAACGCATCTCATCTTCGATGTTGACGCGGATAATTTCCTTGGCGAAATCTGACATCTGTATTCCCAGCGAAATCAAACGATTGCGCGCCAACGGACAGGCCCGAAAATGGGCGGCGCGAAGCGTCGAATTCTAGCAGGGAACGTCGCCCGGATGCCCGATTTCAGGGGGCTGCGCCGAACATCGCCGCCATCTTCGCGGCATCGGGTTTTTCGATGACGCCGCGCTCGCTGACGATGGCGTCGATGAGCGCCGCTGGGGCCACGTCGAACACCGGATTCCACGCGTCGACACCGGCTGCGGCGACGCGCTGACCAGCATGCTCGAGCAGTTCCTTCGGCTCGCGCAATTCGATGTGGATGTCGGCGCCCGTAGGCATCGCCATGTCGACGGTGGAACTCGGCGCCACGACCATGAATTTCGCGCCAAAATGCCTGGCTGCGACAGCGAGTTGCAGGGTGCCGATCTTGTTCGCGCTATCGCCATTCGCGGCGATGCGGTCGGCGCCGACAATCACCCATTGCACGGCACCGGTCGACATCAGGTGCGCCGCAGCGGAATCTGCGACGAGCTTGGCCGGAATGCCGTCGGTCAACAGTTCCCACGCGGTCAGGCGCGTGCCCTGCAGCCAGGGCCGGGTTTCGGTGTTGAACACGCGCGCGAGCTTGCCCTGCGCGTAGGCGGCACGGATCACGCCGAGCGCGGTGCCGAAACCGGCGGTGGCCAGCGAGCCGGTATTGCAGTGTGTCAGCACGCCGGAACCGGCCTCGATCAGGGCCGCACCGAGTTCGCCCATGTGCCGATTCGCCGCCAGATCTTCGCGTTCGATCGCGATCGCCTCCTCTTCCAGGCGTTGCGGCGTGGCGCCATCCGCGAGCACGCGCGCCATGCGATCCAGCGCCCAGAACAGATTCACTGCCGTCGGCCGCGATGCACGCAGCATCGCGAACGCATCGCGCAATTGCAGCGGTGTAACCAGTTCCGACGGCGTCGAAGCCAGCAGACTCGCCGCCAAGACGACGCCATAGGCCGCAGCGATGCCAATCGCCGGCGCGCCACGCACGGTCAAATTGCGGATCGCCTCGGCGACATCGGCCGCATTCGCACAGTCGACGTACTCGGTGCGCAGCGGCAACACCCGCTGGTCGAGCAGCCGCAAAGCGTGGCCCTGCCACTGCACGGCGCGAATTCGGTCATAGCGGTCGTAGTCGATCATGTCGTCGTCAATCCTGGCGCACCTGATTCGTGACCCCGAAGCGTAGCGACCGCGACTGTTCAGTGCACGACTGTCGCTCGCGCCTCTTCCCGGCAATACTCGGGCCATGCGCCAGTCAAAACTCTCGTTGTGGGACGCCGTAACACATGCTGATCGTGACGCCGCCACGGCGCGTGTCGAACGCCTGCGCAAGGCGCACCCCAAGGCCACGAAGGAAACGCTGCACAAGATGCTGGTGCGCTCCAAGTGCCTGCAGGCCGGTGCCGTCGGCGCGCTGTCGGCGCTGACCAGTGCCATTCCCGGCGTCGGTCGCCTTGCCGCGTTTGCACTCGGGCCGCTTGCGGACACCGCGTTGGTGAGCGTGCTGCAGGCCGAACTGGTGATCGAGACCTTTGTGCTCTACGACTTCGAATTGCCAGCCGGCGCCGAAAAAATGGCAGTGCTCGGCATCGCCGCGACCAATATCGGCGCCGACGAAATCGCCAAGCGTACCGGCCAGATCATCGCTGAAACGCTGGGCAAGGGCCTGGCCGCGCGCCTGTTGATCAAGGCCTGGCCACTGGCGAAAATTGGCACCGCGGCAGCAACCAATATTGCGGTGACCTATGCCATCGGCAGCCGCGCCCACAAACTTTGCAAGCTGCGCGAAACGAGCGTCGGCCAATGGCCGGAACTGCTGCGTTCGGCGGTGATGATCAACCCGACGCAATTGACCGACTGGGCGACGAAGTCGGCACGCACGGCGATGGAACAGGGCATGGACATGATGCGCGGCTGGCGCGATCGCATGAGTGAGCTCGCGCCGACCGAAATGATCGCCCTACCGGAGCCGAAGCCGAGTCGCGCCCGCAAGCCCAAAAGCGCTCCGGTCGCAGCGACTCGCAAGGCAGCAGCAAAGCGACGTCCGGCTGCGATCGCACCTCCGGCGGCAGCGGTGCGCAAATCACCGAAGCCGCGCCGACGTTCGCCCTGACGCGTTCAATTCACCAGAAATTCGCCGCGGCAGCCCTGGTCGACCCAGATGCTGGTCGCATCAAAGCCCCAGCTGACATTGAAGCGGCAACGTTCACGACTGCGTTCGTAGACGAGATCGACATTCTTGACTGCGACTGCCGGGCAGACAACGCGCTTCTTGCCACGTGATTCGCAGACGATACGTGCAGTGTCGGTCGGGTTGGCCTGGTCGCCATCACGAAAGTAACGCCCGTAGCCACGCTGCGAACTCCAGCCACGACCGGAGCTATAGGCGCGCGGCACATCGAATTCAGCACGGCAACCCTTGCGAACCCATATGCCAGTCTTGTCGAAGTCCCAACTGTCGCCCTGGATGCAGTCTTTCTTGCTCAGCGTGCGTCGCAGAATCACGCCGCCACTGGTGTCGGCGGTGCAGTAATTGTCGCGATTGCGATTGGATTCGCAGCGGATGACGTAGCCTTCCTCAGCGGCAAGCACCGGTGCCGGAGCCGTGCTCGCGAACAAGATCACCAGACTCAGACCAAGCGTGCGCAAAACCATAAGCCACCTCCAACAGATACGCGAATCATCGAAGTCTATGCCGGCATCGTGAACCGGGCGCGAACAACACCGACGACGTGCCGCCGGAACAACTGCATGCTGCGCGCAACCGCCCGAACATGCACCCGGCACAAGTCCGGTTGACCGCACCGAGCCACCCCCGTATCATCCGCGACCCCGCGATGGGCAACATTTCGGGCGGTTAGCTCAGCGGTAGAGCACTGCTTTCACACGGCAGGGGTCACAGGTTCAAGCCCTGTACCGCCCACCAAACAGGTCAACGACTTAGGCTCGCTTCGGCGGGCCTTTGTCGTTTCTATACGGCAGAATTACGGGAACCAGTCCCGAGCCGCGTCAGCTGCGCTGATGGCCGTCCAATCGAATGCTTAGGCTGCCATCTTCGGCAGGATATAAACGTCTTAGTGACCTACCGGTTGACCCGCTTCATGATCTTGGCGGGGTTGGTGTCGGTCATGTCGCGTGTGCTTCCATCGTGGGCGCTCGTCGGTGCCGACTTCAGAGTGCTTCGATCAAGTCTGTCAGGCTGGCATAGGATCGATTCCATGCATCGAGCGTCGTGCCATGCGGGGCGAGTACACCGCGGACCGCGATGGCGTGCGCTTCACGCAGATCGTTGCGAACACTTGCCAGTCCCATAGCGGCATCCTGCTTTTTTTGCGTTTGCAGATTCGGGTGCAATGCGGCCAGCGTCTCGCGCCACTCCGCTTGCCAGTGTTCGTCTGCCGCCGACGACTGCGCCATGGCAAGCCACCACAGCGATATGGCGCGACCCACATCCTTGGTGAATCGTGGCGAATTGCCGGGCAGATTGGAGATCGGCGTGATGTCCGGGTCAGCGTGCTCCAGAAGATGCGCCAAGGCCATGCGAGCCGGCCGTGCGATGCGAATGCCAAACTCGGTTTGCTCAGCCGCGTGGATCGCGACCGGCATGTGTCGGAAGCATGGAAGCGCAAACACGCCGACGGGCGTTTCAAAGCGTCGCCAAACCCGTCGCTCGACCTGATCCGGTTGTGGCGCACCAAGCAGCTCGACAAACCAGCCCTCGCTGTCGTCGGGGGGACTGAGACGCAGCGCCGGTAGCTCGTCATCGGGCGTATCCGCATTGCCCGGCCGCCGATCGTTGGGATAGACCGGCTGCCAATTTCGAAGAAGCAGCTGCTCGGCCAGCGCCTCAGCAGTCGTGGTGGCTTCGACGGCTGGCCGAAGCAGTAGGTCGATGTCCTTTGTGGCAACCGTGGCTTGACCTGAGATATCGCGAAACGCCCAGGCAGTAGCGATGCTGCCGATCACGACCACGTTATCTCGGAGTTCTGCGGGCACTCGCTCCGCAATCCGACCGAGAAGCGCTCCGGCGTCCAGCAACTGGTGCGACGTCATGGACGAACTGCCTTGGCATATTTCGCGGCTTGCGGGCGAAGGTTCATATCGATCAGCGCCAGGAACACGTCCATGGATGGGGCGCAGCGGACACCTTCAATGACACTGGTTCGCATCTCGCGTTCATCGGCGCGCACCAGGGTGACGACGACTGGCGCGGTGGCCAAGACGTTCGGCTCATACTCCAGTCCATCACTGAGTTTGCGCAGGGCATGGGCATCGAAGGTCTTGACATCGCGTGGAACGAACGCAACCAGGTCGACTCGCGGCACACCCACCAGGTCGAGCGCAGGCACCTCCGCTTGGGCAACCGCGGCGCCGGACAAGGCGATCTTGGCCCAAGCCCCCTTTGCGCTTTGCCCCAACAACGACAGGGCGCGCTCCATCAGTTCGACGGGTGTGCGGATTTGCGCACCCCGCTCAAATCGAAAGCGGAGCATTTGCGGCATGGATTGAAGCTTCGCAAGCAGCTCTGCATTGAGACTCTCGGGCGCCAAGTCGACGTGGCTGCCACTCCTGTCTTGGAGTACCCCCGAGCGCTTCAATTCTTGCAACGCCTGACGTATCGGTGTCTGCGAAGCGCCGATCTGTTGGATCAGCCCTTTGACGGACCACATACCGTCATTCGCGAGACTCGCGCCGACCAACAGCCGGAGCACTTCGGCGCGATAGTTGGGGCGATCCAAGGGAATTTCCCCCGTCGAGCGTGCAATCGATCCTTTCGATGCCCGATTGGTCGCAGCTGTAGATCTGTCCGAGCCTGGTAGCTCAAGTCGCAGTCGGCTGGCGATGGCTGGCCTGATGACGGCGATGAATCGGTTCCATTCGTCCCGGACGGTTTCGTGGCTGATTGCCGGGTCTTCCACCTGGATGACGGCAGACTTTTCATTGCCTGCCAGGGTTGCGGCCATGTTGAGCAACTCGGCACGGAAGTCGCGCGTGTTGCGCAAATTTCGCAGGATTCGGGCCGAGCTCGGGGCCATCGATGTGTCTCTTCTAGGACGTTGCCAACACGCATTCTGCATAGACAGAATATTTCTGCAAGTACTTTTTTACTCTGCACATACTTTATTATTCTGCATGTAATTAACTAATGAAGCTGTCAGCGGATCCTGAACAGCCGGAAAATTTGGCTCCCCTAGTTCACTCGCATTGGTCGGGGTTCTTCATTGCGGATCCGCTGCAACCAACTCTTCCAGCCAAGCAATCACCTTTTCCCGCGCGGTCTTGGCGTGTATCGGCAGGATCAACACGTCGCCCGCTTGCGACTGACGCCACGCGCTCTTGGCGGCGGCGAGTTCGGCGGCGTGGGTGTGCAGATGGGCAGCGTCGTAGCCGCGTGCGAGTAGTTGCGTGCGCAGCAAGTCCGGTACTTCGCCGGGCTTGCGGCCGCGCAGCATGCCTTCGATTTCCTTGATCACGATGAAAGCTGGTGACGCGGCAAATGCGGCGTCGGCGAGTGCGCGGATGTCGGCGTCATCACGATTGCCGGCCTGACCGAGCACGAGCCCGATGCGTCGATCGGGAAAGTGTTGGCGAGCGAGATCGAGCAACCCGGTCAGACCTTCCGGGTTGTGCGCGTAATCGAGCACGACATCGATCGCGCCGATTCGGAAACATTGCAAGCGCCCGGGATTGTCTTCGCGGCTGGCGCCAAAGCGGGCGAGCACGCCACGAATTGAATCGACGTCGACACCGATCAGCGCTGCACTCAAGGCGGCGCCGAGCAGGTTGGCGATGTTGTAGCGCGCGACGCCGGACAAGGTCAGCGGCATGTCGACGATGGCACCGAGATCGCTGGATTTCCCTTCGATGTTCAGCAACATGCGACCCAACTGAACTCCGCAAGTCGGTTCGCCCTGCTGGCGGGCGTTGATCAGGACCGGATGGTCGTCATCAAACGCGAACCAGGCACGCGCTGTATCGAGTTTGATTGCACGCCCGGCGAGTACCGGATCGTCGGCGTTGACGACCAATCGCGCGCCACGTTTCAGACCGCGCGCCAATGCGAGCTTGGTATCGGCGAGATCCTCGAGCGTGTCGATGCCGTATTCGCCGAAATGGTCGGCGCTGACATTGGTGACCAGGGCGACATCGACATCGCGCACCGCCAAGCCACGACGCAGGATGCCGCCGCGTGCAGTCTCCAGCACCGCAGACTGCACGCGTGCGTCACGCAACACCGCACGCGCACCGGCCGGGCCGGAATAGTCGCCGGACTTTTCGAAGCGACCGTCGAAAAACAAACCGTCGGTGCAGCAATGCCCGGTGAACAGCCCTTGCGCGCGCAGCATCGCGGCGATCAGTCGCACCGAGGTGGTCTTGCCATTCGATCCGCTGACGAGCGCTGTTGGCACATCGCGCAGTTGCGTCCACGGCACCGCATCCACGGCCGGCAAGTCGAGCAGCGAGACGTGGCATGCATGGGTGCCCGCGCCGATGCTGAGCAACTCGTCGTCCCAGAACACCTGCACGCTGTGCTGATTGCCCGCGGTGATCAGCGCCATCAGCGCCGGATCGGATTCGACATGCGCCGCGCGCCGCAAGGTTTCGCGCGCTAGTACGTCGTCATGCGCGGCCGGATGGCCGGGTGCGAACATTTCGACGGAACCGATCGCGCGCTGCCACGCCCACTCGTTGACTTCGGTTGCGGTAAACAGCTGGTCGACCGGTGCTGCGATCGCCAATGCCGCACCGCTGCGGTGGCTACGCACGACGCAGGCACCATCACGCGGCCAGCCCAACCAGTCGCGTGCCACTGCAATTTGCTTCCGCCATACCGCCAGCTGCACATCCGTCGGCAACGCACCGACGGTCGCCAGCACCGCGCCGCAATCGGCAAAGTACAGATTGGGCCCGGTGAGGCGACGCGAATCTTCGAAACTCGGGCTCAACGCAATGCTGCCTCAGTCTTCGGTGTCACGCGAAAAACGCACGCCGCGCTCATCGCGCACCAGGCCATCCATCTTCGCCAAGGACGCTTCCTCGACTGGCCCCGGTTCGTGCATTGTCGCCGACATCGACGCCGCCGCAGTCGCCCGCACTGGCGCCGCCACACCTTCCGGCCGGAAATAGATCACCTGCTTCCACGAGCGCACCAGCGCATCGGCAAAGATCAGCAGCAGGTCACCCTGCATGCCCGACTTCAGCGCATGCTCGATCGCCTCCTGTTCGTCCGGAATGATGGTGATGGCCGCATCGTTGACGCCTTGTTCGCGCAATCGAGCGGCAAGCATCAGAGGCACTTCGTCACCGGCACGGCCGCGTAGCGCATCGTCGCGACGACAGACGTAATGATCGAAACGACCCGCAACGGCGTCGGCAATGGCCAGAATGTCCTCGTTGCGACGATCGCCTGGACCTGCGAGCACGACGATGCGCCGACCCGGCACATCCAGCCGCTGCGCCAGATCTGCCATCGCATTGACGGCGTGCGCATTGTGGCCGTAGTCGAACAGCACCTTGAACGGATGTTCGTTGAACACGTTCATGCGCCCGGGTGCCTGGAAAAAAGTGGTATCGAAGGTACGCAGGCCCTGCCGGATCGCGTCGAGCTTGATGCCGAGCGCGAAGGCCATCGCCGCAGCGACCATCGCGTTTTGCACGTTGTGCAAAGCGCGTCCTTCCATCGTCGCCGGAATCAGATGCGTCCACAGCAACGGAATATGACTGCCCTTGTCGTACAGGGTGATCATCTGGCCATTGACGCCCGCTTCGATCGCGCAAGCACGGCCGCCGGCACGGATGTGCTCGCGCACCAGAGCGTGGCTCGGGTTCATGGTCACGTAGCACAACGTCTTCGCATCCGTGTAAGCGCTCATGCGCAAGACATTCGGATCGTCCGCATTGAGCACCGCACAATCCTGCGCCACCTCGACGACGATGCGCTTGACCTCGGCCAGTTGCTCCAGCGTATCGATGCCTTTCAACCCGAGATGATCGGACTGCACATTCAGCACCGCACCGACATTGACGTGACGCACGCCTAGCCCAGCGCGCACGAGGCCACCGCGTGCGGTCTCGAGAATCGCGATATCGATTTGCGGATCGGCGAGCACCATGCGCGCCGATACCGGCCCGGTCATGTCGCCTTCAACGGTGCGCTGTCCGTCGATGTAGACGCCATCGGTCGTGGTCAGGCCCGGCGTGTAGCCCGCCATCTTGGCGATGTGCGAGAGCATGCGCGAAGTCGTGGTCTTGCCATTGGTGCCGGTGATTGCCGCGATCGGTACCTTGCTCGGGGTGCCGTGCGGAAACAGCATGTCGATGACCGGACCAGCGACATCGCGCGGTGTGCCCTCGCTCGGCGCGACGTGCATGCGGAAACCGGGCGCAGCGTTCACTTCGCAGATGCCGCCGCCGATCGCGCGATAACTTTCGGCGATATTGGTCGACAGGAAATCGACGCCGCCGACATCGAGGCCGATCGCGCGAATCGCGCGCACGGCCATGTCGCGGTTGTCGGGATGGATGATGTCGGTGACATCGGTCGCGGTGCCGCCAGTGGACAAGTTCGCGGTCGAACGCAGATAGATGATGCGACCGGCATCGGGAATCGTCTCGGCCGTCGCTTCGACGCGCGCCATCATCATCTCGGCCTGGACGTCGAGCACGAGGCGCGTCAACACTTTTTCATGGCCGACACCGCGACGCGGGTCCTGATTCACGATCTCGACCAGTTGCGCGATCGTGTGCACACCATCACCGACGACATGACCGGGCGTGCGCCGCGTGGCGGCAACCAACTCGCCGTTCACCACCAGCAGACGATGATCGTCGCCTTCCAGGAATGACTCGACAATCACCGAACGCGAAATTTCCTTGGCCTTCGCGAAACCATCGGCGACTTCAGCGTCAGTGCGCAGACCAATCGAAATACCGCGCCCATGATTGCCGTTGTAAGGCTTGGTCACCACCGGAAAGCCGATGCGACGCGCGGCACGGATGGCACCACCTTCGCCCTGCACCAATTCCTGGCGCGGCACCGGCAAGCCAAGCGACGCCAGGATCTTGTTCGTCTCTTCCTTGTCCGATGCGAGCTCGACCGCGATGTGCGGCGTCTTGCCGGTCACCGTCGCCTGGATGCGCTGCTGATACTTGCCATGACCCAGTTGCACGAGGGACTGATCGTTCAGGCGCAACCACGGAATGCCGCGCGCTTCGGCGGCACGCACCAGCGACATCGTCGATGGACCGAGCGCACGACGTTGCGCATAGCGGATGAATTCATCGCGCGCTTCCGGCCAGTTCCAGCCTTCACGCACAGCGTCGCCGTGGCGCAGCTGTGCCGGCAGCAGCGAATTGAGCAGACGCAGCGCCAGTTCACCGGCTTCGATGCCTTCTTCGCGCTGCACGTACTCGTAAACAACCGAATAGACGCCGGGTCGACCATCGATGCTGCGTGTCTTGCCGAAGGTGACGTCTTCGCCCGCGGCGTTCTGCAGTTCAATCGCGACATGTTCGAGCACATGGCCGAGCCAGGTGCCCTCGCCTTCCTTCATGCGCCGGATGAAACCACCCGGCTCGCGATACGAGCAACCGTGCTCTGCGAGCCCCGGCAGTGCGGCGACCAGTGCATCGACGAAGGCTTCGCCCAATTTCGCCGTCGGCCATTGTTCGACCTCTTCGAGATCGAGCTCCAGGCGGATGACCGGAAAATGCGCGTAGAGCGATGGACCAACAAAGACCGAGCGATCGAGAATGCGCATGCGAAGACTCCGCTGAAATTCAGTACTTTGAAACGATCAGTGCGGCAGCACTGGCCTTGCGCGTGTGCAGGTTGAAGGTCGCACCGCGGGTGAGCATGTGCAACTTGAGCCCGAGCAGACAGATCGGCTGGCCTTCATCGACCTGGTCCATCGACGAAAACTCGAGCTCCGAGGCATCGACAATCGTGACGCCACCGGAGCCCGCGACTTCGAGCGTCTGATCAGGATTGATGAAGGCTGCGGTGTCTTCATCGAGGCCGATACCGATCGCGAACGGGTTGTAGGCGAGCGATGTGACCAGACGACCGAGACGGTCGCGCTGGCGGAAATGCTGGTCGATGACGAAACGATTGGTCAGACCGAGCCCGGGCGCCAGACGCACCGAACCGGCGATCGCCGAGCCGCCGTCGTCGCCGAAGGCGATCATGTGTTCGCTCAGAAAGCTCGCCCCGGCGCTGGTGCCGGCGACGTGCACGCCCTGCGCGTTCAGGGCGCGGATGCGTTTGGCGATCGGCGTGCCGCCGATGATCGTCGCCAGACGCAACTGGTTGCCGCCAGTGAAGAAGATGCCGGTGGCCTGATCGAGCCGATCCAGGCGCGAAGGCTCGCGGGTATCGCGACGGGTATCGAAATCCATCGACTCGACATGCGCCGCGCCGATCTCGCGAAACAGCCGCTCGTATTTCGGGCCGGTTTCACGCAATCGGCTCGCGGTCGGGATCACGACGATGTCGGCTTGGTCACCGCCACACAATTCGACGAACCGCGACAGGATTTCCGGTCCGTCGGTTTTCTCCTCGGCACCACCGATCGGGATGATCCATCCACGTTCGGCACCATCGGGGACTTTGGCTGGACACATGCAGGGTTTTCCATGGCTTCGGACAGGCAGAACTTAGCACGCAGCGCGCTTCCGGCTCACGGTCACCCGCTCCAATGTGACCTCGTCAATGTAACGTTTCCCAACGCCGCGATCTCGCCTACCATCCACCGCCCGCTCGGGCATCCGACCGACTGACAAGGAATCGACATGACCGCAGCGAGTTCTTCCGGCAGCCCCAACCGGCTCACGCTCTGGATTTTCGTGGCGCTTGTGCTCGGCGCAATCACCGGATACGCGATCTACCGCAGCGGCGTCGATCCGACACGTGCTGTGGAATTGCTGTCGCTGATCACCACCATGTTCCTGCGCCTGATCAAGATGATCATTGCGCCACTGGTGTTCGCGACCTTGACGGTCGGCATCGCGAAGATGGGCGACATGGGCGTCGTTGGCCGACTCGGTTTGAAGGCGATGCTCTGGTTCATCGGCGCGTCACTCGTCTCGCTGACGCTCGGCCTGTTTCTGGTCAATCTGTTCCAGCCGGGCATCGGCTTGAATCTGCCCTTGCCCGATGCCACGGCGACGTCGGGCATTGCCGCATCATCCATGTCGCTGGCCGACTTCATCACCCATCTGATTCCAGCCAGTGTCGTCGATGGCATGGCCAAGAACGAGATCCTGCAGATCGTGGTGTTCTCGATTTTCTTCGGCGTCGGTTGTGCTGGCGTGGGCGAGAAGTCGAAGGTGCTGGTCGACGCGCTCGAAGGCGTCAGCTACGTGATGCTCAAGGTCACCATGTTCGTGATGTGGTTCGCGCCGTTCGCGGTGTTTGCGGCGGTCGCTGCAGCGATCGCCAAGAGCGGCCCCGGCATTTTCAAGGACTACGCCTTCTTCATGGGCGAGTTCTATCTCGGCATTCTGATTCTCTGGGCATTGTTGTTCATTGCCGCATCAGCGGTGCTCGGCAAACGCTCGGTCGCGCTGTTCAAGGCGGTGCGCGAGCCGACCCTGCTCGCGTTCGCAACAGCATCAAGCGAAGCCGCATATCCGAAGACGCTCGCACAGCTCGAGAAGTTCGGTTGCAGCAACCGTGTCGCGTCGTTCGTGCTGCCGCTCGGCTATTCGTTCAATCTCGACGGCTCGATGATGTACTGCACCTTCGCGACCCTGTTCATCGCCCAGGCCTACGGCATCGAACTGAGCGGCGCGCAACAGGTGACCATGTTGCTGATCCTGATGGTCACGTCCAAGGGCATGGCTGGCGTCCCCCGCGCATCACTCGTCGTGATCGCGGCGACGCTGGCGCAATTCAACATTCCCGAAGCCGGCTTGCTGTTGTTGCTCGGCGTCGACCACTTTCTGGACATGGCGCGGTCGGCGACCAATGTGATCGGCAATTCGGTCGCAACCGCGGTCGTCTCGAAATGGGAAGGCCAGCTGCGTACCGAAGCCGAAGTCAGCGCAGAACTCGAAGTCGCGACGGCGCCGCCGTAGTCTTCAAGCGGTCGCGATGCGCTGCAGGAACGAAACGATGGCATGACCGGTGTGCTGCAAACGCTCTTGCGCGCGCTGCAACAAGTCATCGCGGGTCGCGTCGATACGGGGTGCCGCAACGACCGCCAGCATTTGGGCAGCAAGATCGTCGGCATCGCCGGTGCGGAAATAGGTCACGCCCGCGCTGCGTGCTTCCAGATTGACCGCGATATCGGAGAGTACGGCGGGTCGGCCAAGCCCCACTGCTTCGTATGAGGCGCCACCGCCCGGCCCACCTTCGTACAGAGTCGGCTGCACCAGCATCATCGCTTCGCGCAGCAGGGCGATCTGGTCGGCCTTCGGAATCAGACCGAGGATGCGGCATTGCGCGGCGATGCCGAGCGACGCAATCAGTTCGGTGATCGCGGTGTAGTGCTTCGGATCGCGGTAGTCCGATGTGTCGCCCGTCAGCACGAGGACCACATCGCTGTTGCACGGAGCAGCGACAAACTTCGCGAACGCACGCACGGCAGTGAGGTGATCCTTGTGCATCCAGAAGTGATTGCAGATCATCACGTAGCGCTGTCCGGTCGCATATTTCCGCTGCGCCGCTGCTGGATCCAGGTCGAACCATGATGCATTCGCGTAGGGCGTGAAAGGCAACGCCAGCATGCGTTCCTCGGGCACACCGTGCAGATCGCGGATGCGTCCCGCAACATTCTTCGAGGACGCGAACATGGCGTCGGAATGTCGCACGATCTCTGCGAAGTCATGGTCACGCCCGGCACGATCTGCGTCGGAGAAGAACATCGGCAGGTCGAGATGCTGGAAGTCGTAGATGTAGCCGACTTTCTTCACGTGACTGGTCTTGATCGGCTTCATCAGCGGAAACACGATGTCGGCACCAGTCTCGACAGCCGCGCGATTGACACCGCGGGCGCTGTCGTCGACATCGAGCACCGGATGGCCCGCGCAAAACTCAGCCGCGAGTTCGCGCAACTGGACCGCCGCGGCATCATGCCAATGCGCGGCTTCAGGTCGCGTGAACACCATTTCGACGCTGCGTTCGCTCACGACCGAACGCAGCGCGGTAACGATCACGCGGATCAGATCGACGCCGCCATTCCAGTTGATGAAGCCGTGCAAGGGAATCAGGACTTTCATTGCTTCATCAACCGAAATGCTTCAAGTCGGCAATCGCCCGAGATTTCGTCACGAATAAAATATGGCCGATTCGCACTTCAGTCACCGCCACCACCGCCGCAACCGCCACAGCCGCTGCCACCGGAATCGCTGCTCGAACTGCTGCCGGAGGAACTGGAACTGCTGTCGCCACTCGATGAGGACGGCGGTTGCCGATACTCGTGACCGCATTCTTGGCATTGAACTCGGCAGCGTTGCGCGCCAGCAATTCGCCGGCGACGCACAACGACGGCCACAATGATGCTGACGATTGCGAGCGCGATGAAGAACGACAGGAATACCGGACCTTGCCAGTCGGGAGGGTTCATGCGCGCGACCATACCGGCTTCGGAATGATCCACGCGCGTTCGCGATCCATGCGCCGGAACCGTTCCGGCGCGCGAAATCGCTCCTGCGTGCCCGGCCACCAGCGTTCGTCCGGCGTCCCGAACCAGCGTCCATACTCGGCCAGCGTTTCGGCGTAGGCGACGCTTGGCACGACCTCGCCCGCCATCACCGTGATAGCGTGCGCGCGTCGCTTCAGTCCAGGGCGAGTTTGCATCGTCGCGCATGGCGGTTTCTCCGGGCGGTCAAGCCTCTTTGGATATTAGCCTCACGCTTGTCAGTGCGCTGACAAGCACGGATCAGCGGCGTCGATCGGCGTGACACGCCGAGCTTTCTTCGGCTCCTGAGTCGCGCGCCAAGCCTCCAAATGCGGCAGTTCGCGCAGGATCTTGCTCGCCGGATCGATGATCACGATGTCGTTGCGCAGGGCGACAACACGGGCGCTGCCGCTACTCAAGTCGAGCGACTGCAGCTTATCGTTGACTCGCACTTCGACCGGCATCGGAAATGGCTTGTCGCCGGGCACCTTCCAGCGCAGCGTCAGGCCTGAATCGTCGCGTTCGACCAATAGTTCCGGTAGCGCCGCCTGATAAAGATAAGCGTCGAAAAACCAGCCCAGTTCCTTGCCCGTCACGGCATTGACGTCGGCCAGAAAATCACGCGTCGTGGCGACACGCGGCAGGAAATTGCCAGGTTTCGGCGTCGCCGTGCCGTAGACCAGGCGGCGCGTCGCCTCGAAGAAAGCCTGGTCGCCAATCAGCGCGCGCAGGCTGTGCAGGATCAGCGACCCCTTGACGTAGATGTCACCGCTGGGGCCATGTTCCGGGTGATAGACGATGTGTTCGCATTGCGACTTGCCGGACACCACCGGAAACTTGTTGCGGACCGTCTTGCGCTGCTCGAACAAGCGCGCCAGGTAGGCCATGTCGCCATGCAGCCACTGCGTGTACAGCGGCTGCATGTAGGACCCGAAACCTTCGTGCAGCCACATGTCGTCCCAGTCGACATTGGTCAACTGGTTGCCAAACCATTCGTGCGCGAATTCGTGTTGCAACAACACGTCGAAACCGTACTCGTCGAGCTTGTATTCATTGCCATAGGCATTGATGGTCTGGTGTTCCATGCCGAGGTGCGGCGTCTCGACAACGCCCATTTTCTCGCTGCCGAACGGATATGGACCGATGACCTGCTCGAAAAAATCGAGCATGCGTGGAAATTCGGCGAATAGTTTCTGCGCTTTCTCTTCGTTGCCCAGCAGTGGCCAGAAATGCAGTGGAATGACATTGCCGTAGCGACTGCGATAATCCTGCTGCAAATGCGCGTAGGGCCCGATATTCAGGGCGATGGCATAGGTATTCGGATGCGCCGTGCGCCAGTGATAGGTGCGCCAGCCATCTTTTTCGGTCATGCCGAGATCGATGCCATTGCCGGCCGCGACCAGGGGCGCCGGCACGGTGATGTATTGCTCGACGATGCCGGGTTCTGCCGTCGGATGATCGATGCACGGCCAGAACAGGTCGCAACCCTCGCCTTGCACCGCGGTCGCGATCCACGGCTCGCCGGTCGGTGCCTTGCTCCAGACGAAACCGCCGTCCCATGGCGCATGCTCGGCCTGACGCGGCGAACCCTGGTATCGGATACGCACCTGCAAAGGTGTGGCCACTGCCAACGCTTCGGTCAGATCAATCCGCAAGCGCCCATCGGGATTATTCCATCGCGCGGCATCGACCGGCTTCTCGTCCAGTTCGATCGACGTGATCTCGAAGCGACGGTCCAGATCGAGCACCACCGCCTTCACCGGCTCACTCACTTGCACCGTGAGCACTGCATCACCCTCGATCTCGCGACGCTTGGGATCAATCCGGAAGCGCAGCACGGCGCTGTCGATACGAGTGACCAACTGTTCGCTACTGCGCGGCGCGCCCGACGCCATCGTCAACAGACTGGGCGGCTCGTCGCGGCGACCGCTGCCGGCGCAGGCAGCGAGCGCGAGCACGCCGATCAAGGAGAAGAAATATCGCAACATGAGGCAGCTCCGGGACGATTCAGTGAAACGGAAAGATCGCACCAATCAAATTCGTCGGTGACGAAGCGCGAGGGTAGCGCAGCCCGCACTTTTCGAGGATGCTTCCAGTGCTTGTCATCCGGCATGAATCGAGGTCGCACCATGTTGAAGCCATTCGGACGCAACGCCGTATCGCCACTCGCCCAGAGCGATTTCGACAATGTCGCGAGTGCGGCGATCGATGCCGGCAAGACACTGCCGCAACTGTTGATCGACGTCTGTCGCAAACAGCCGCAGCGCCCGGCCTTCACGAATCTGGAGCGCACGCTGACCTATGGCGAGATCGAGCGCCAAAGCGATGACCTCGCGGCTTATTTGCGCAATGGGCTTTCCCTGAAAGCGGGCGAGCGCGTCGCGGTCATGCTGCCGAACCTGCTGCAGTATCCGGTCGCTGTGCTTGGGGTATTGCGCGCCGACCTGATCGCGGTGCTGGTGAATCCGCTGTACACCGCGCGCGAACTGCGCCACCAGCTGGCGGATTCCGGCGCAGTGGTGCTGATCGTGCTCGACAATTTCGGTCAGGTAGCCACCGAATCGCTGACGGGCACGTCGGTTCGGCATGTGATCACGACGCGCGTTGGCGACATGCTGGCTTGGCCGAAATCACTGCTCGTCGACTTCACGCTGAAGTACGTCAAGAAACTGATTCCGCAGTTCGAGATAGCGAAAGCCGTGCGCTGGCCACGCGCGCTCGCAGCCGGTGCGCGCCTGCCGCGTGTGGTGTCGCAGGCGAAACCCGATGACACAGCGCAACTGCAATACACCGGCGGCACCACCGGCGTGTCCAAGGGTGCGGTGTTGTCGCATCGTGCGCTGATGGCCAATGTTGGCGCCTGCGAGCAATGGCTCGGTCGCATCATGGACCCGGAGCGCGAGCTCGGACTGGTGTGTCTGCCGATTTATCACATCGCCGCCTACACCTACATGTTGTATGCATGGACGCATGGCCTGCATGGCGTGTTGATCACCAATCCGCGCGATATTCCGGGCCTGGTAGCGAGCTTCGCCAAGTACCGCCCTTCCCTGTTTTCCGGCGTCAATACGCTCTATGACGCGCTGCTCAATTCACCCGATTTCGGCAAGCTCGATTTCTCGAACCTGAAGTTGTGCTTGCAGGGCGGCACCGCCTTGCGTCGCGCCACCGCCGAACGCTGGAAACAGGCCACCGGACGCGACGTCATCGAGATGTACGGCCTGTCTGAAACCAGCGCCGGCATCACCGTCAATCGCATCGGCGCCGCGAATCCGGTCGGGTCGATCGGGCTGGCCATGCCCGATGTTGAGATCACGTTGCGCGACGAGCAAGGTCAGCTCGTGGTGCTCGGCGAACCCGGCGAGATCTGCGTGCGCGGCCCGCAGGTGACCAGCGGCTATTGGCAGCGCCCCGAGGAGACCGAACAGGCGTTCTTCGCCGATGGCTGGTTTCGCACCGGCGATATCGCCCGCGCCGACGCGGCCGGTTATCTGTTCCTGCTCGACCGCCGCAAAGACATGATCCTGGTGTCCGGCTTCAACGTGTACCCGAACGAGATCGAAGACGTTGTCGCCCTGCATCCCGGCGTGCTCGAAGCGGCAGCGGTCGGCATGCCCGACGAAAAATGCGGCGAGGCGGTGAAACTCGTCGTAGTGCGCAAAGACCCGGCCTTGACCGAAGCCGACTTGCGCACACATTGTCGACAGCAACTCACCGGCTACAAGCAACCGAAGACGATCGAGTTCCGCGACAGCCTGCCGAAGTCGCCGGTCGGCAAGATCCTGCGCCGCGAACTGCGCTGAGCGCGTTTGCGCAATATTTACTCGAAGCCATCCGCAAACAGCGCATACAACACACTCGCTTCGATACCGACAAAGACATCAGCGCTGGTGTTGCCATCGCCCGGATCGAGGTTGGAAGCGTCCGAGTCGAAGACAATGATGTCGCCGTTGTCGCTGAGGTCGGTGAGGTTGCCGGAGGTGTTGTTGCCGTCGGCATTCGCGGGCGTGCTGCTGAGCCTGAACATTGCGCCATCGCCACCGCGACGGAACCAGGCTTGCTGCTGAACACCGCCAAGACTGCTGGCACACTGCATGACGATGTCGGCGTCGTTATTGACATGCGGCTCTTCGCAGACAGTGACGGTCGGCGGCGCCGGAATATTGACTGTGGTGCCGAGTTGCCGATCGCGCAGGAACACGAGACTGGTGCCACCCTGGAACGATCGGAATGCGACGTAGCGAGCGTTCGGAGAGATCGATGGCTGATCCGATGACGACGTGAACGGCGTGCCGTTGGTCGCGCGACTGAGCAGCGTGGTCGTGCCGGCAGTGCGATCGCGCAGGAACACATCTTCGAGGTTGCCCGGGTTTGCGCCATCCAGTGCAGCATCGGCCGAGAACACGACGTAGCGCCCGTCACCGGACAGCGCATTGTTCGACAAGGCTCGGCTGTAACCCGCAATCTGCGCTTCGTTGGAATCGACACTGACGCGTTCGGTCGGGCCCAGCATGCCGCCATCGACGCTGACGATGAAGATGTCGGGCGAACCATTATTGTCGTTCGCGATCAGGTTCTCCGCGTCTGACCAGAACGCGACGAAGCGGCCGTCGCCCGAGATCGATGCATTGCGCGAGCCACCGTTCGGCACGATGCCGCCGACACCGCGACTGACCAGCAAGGTGTCGAAGCCGACTTCGTCCTGCGGCAATGGAATCTGCAAACTGACATAGATGTCGCTGAAGCCGCCCTGGTTGCCGCCGAGATTGGTCGCCAACGTTTCGAACGCGACCACGTTGCCGCCATTCGATGCCGCTGGCGCAAAGGTATTGCCGTTGCCGAGCGACTGCATCGCCAACACCAAGGACGCATTCGCCGATGTCGCCGCCGACAGATCGGCGCGATACAGATTCATCGCGCCATTCGCCATCACGTTCAGGTTGTTCGACGTCGACACAAAGAAAATGAACCGCCCATCCCCGGAAACCGCCGGATTACTCGTCCCCGCATTCGGCTCCAGACTCGTCACCGGATTGAGGATGCGTCCCGCCAATACAGGATCCGCGGAAGCGGGCTGCATGCCGCTCAACGCCACCCAACCCACAATCGCCACCACAAGCTGCCGCAACATGTCCGATCTCCCGCTGATGTGCCCAACCTATACGCAAGTCAGTGGCGGGACTTGTCATGGATCACGAAAACGGATGATTTCTACGAAGCTAACCTTTCAGTCGGCCGCACGTCATCCGCGTTGCTCGCGAATTAAATGCCATATAGCTCTAAAATGCTCAACGGCCTCATGCGAACATGTGTTGGCCACCACCGGGGGTCACGATGAACTCAACAAGCAAAGTGCTGATCGGCCTAGCGACTGTTTTGATCGCGGCGCTCGTTGTCGCCGACATTCGCACTGGCGCAAAGAAACGCGATGCCGATGAGGCTGCCAGAGGGCAAGCGAGGGCAATGATTGCTACGGCGAAACGCGAGCACAACGAGCGTAGCGCGGCCTATCAAAAGGCGGGACCAGACATCGCGCGGTCTTTGAAGAATGCGGCGATGACGGGCGATGATCTCGCTGTTATCAATGTGCTTTCGCCATGGGAGGACGTACTCGGCGCCGACGACCTCGCCGCATTAAGGCGATCACGCGAGGCTGTTGCTGCTGAGAGTGAACGCAACGAGAGCGACAAGAAGATGCTTGAAGATGAAGCCGCAGAACACATTCGATTGGCGGAAACCGAGCGCACAGCGAGCATAGGTCCAAAGCCGGTTCAGTTCCTGTGGGATGGTAGCTATCGTGAAATTTCAGACTACATCGAGCGATTGGCACACGATCCCGACAGCATCGAGTTTGAAGGCTGTTCAGATCCCAACGTCACAGACACTGGCTGGAATATTCGCTGCATTTATCGCGGAAAAAACGCCTTCGGTGCAGTTGTTCGCAACGAACAGTGGTTCTTGGTCAAGCATGGCCAAGTGACCAAAGTCTCCGAGTAATGTGTCACTCCCCCGTCTGCAACCGCCAAAGCGCGGCGTAGGTGCCGTTGGCGGCGACGAGTTGGTCGTGGGTGCCGGATTCGAGCAGCTTTCCGGATTCGATGACGTGGATGCGGTCGGCGTGGCGCACCGTCGAGAGTCGGTGTGCAACAACGATCGTGGTGCGGCCTTTGGCGACGCGGTCGAGCGAGCGTTGGATCGCAGCTTCGGTTTCGTTGTCGACGGCCGAGGTAGCTTCGTCGAGGATCAGGATTGCGGGATCGCGATACAGCGCACGGGCGAGTGCGATGCGTTGGCGTTGGCCGCCGGAGAGATTGGCGCCGCGTTCGCCGACCGGGCTCGAATACGCGTTCGGCATGGTGACGATGAACTCGTGCGCCTCGGCGGCGCGTGCCGCGGCTTCGATGCGGGCGCTGTCGTGGTCGCGTTCACCGTAGGCGATATTGTCGGCGATCGTGCCATCGGTCAGGAACGGCTCCTGGGCGACGTAGCCGATGCGCTTGCGCAACGCTTGAGGATCGATCGCGGCGATGTCCTCACCATCGAGCAGGATGCGCCCGCTGGCCGGATCGTGAAAGCGCAGCAGCAGTTTCAGCAGCGTGCTCTTGCCGCTGCCGGTGCCGCCGACCAGGGCGATGGTCTGACCGGCCGGAATGTCGAGCGTGATGTCGGTCAGTGTCGGCGTGTCGGCATACGCGAAACCAATGTGTTCGAAGCGCAACCCGCCTTGCGGCCGCTGCGCGATTCCTTGCACACCTCGCGTCGGAATCGGCGTCTCGAGCAGATCCATGACCCGATTCACCGACGCCATCGCGCGCTGATACAGGTCGGTCATGTCGGCGAGACGGGTCATCGGCCAAAGCAGGCGCTGGGTCAGATAGACAAGCGCGGAGTAACTGCCGACACCGATCTCGCCGCGCAGGGCCAGCGCACCGCCGTACAACAGCGTCGCGACAAAGCCGGCCAGGATGGCCATGCGGATCACTGGCGTGATCGCTGCGGATACGCGGATCGCGTCTGTATTGCGGGTACGAAATTGGTCCGAAGCTGCGCGCACATGCTCGCTCTCGAAGGCTTCCGCCGTATAGGCCTGAATCGTGGCCATGCCGGCCAGATTGTTGTTGAGTCGATTCGACACGAGCGCCGCCGCATCGCGTGCCGACGCATAGCGCGGATACAGTCGCCGCTGGAACCAGAATGCGCCAAACAGGATCAGCGGGATCGGCAGCAATGCGAGTACCGCAAGCTTGCTGGTGATCACGAAGAACACCGCACCGACCATGATCGACGAACAGAACACCTGGATCAGATCGTTCGCACCGTTGTTGAGAAAACGCTCGATCTGATTCACGTCCTCGTTCATCAGCGCCATCAGCTTGCCGCTGCGTTCGCGCGCGATGAAATCCGGCGGCAGCTTCTGCACATGCGTATACGCCGCCTGGCGCAACTCGTGCTGCAAGTCCTGCGCCAGTCCACGCCACTTCAGCGCGTAGAGATACTCGAAGCCCGATTCCGCGACCCAGATCACCACCGTCAACGCGACCAGCCACCACAACTGCGTCATCGGATCATTGATGCCAAGCCCGGCGAGGAACGACTGCTTCTGGTTGACCACGACATCCACCGCCACCCCGATCAGCAGTTCTGGCAGCACATCGAAGAACTTGTTCAACACCGAATAGATCGTCGCCAGCACGGCATTGCGGCGGTAGGGACGCGCGAAGGCGAACAGGCGCGAGAGCGGATGGCTACTGGACATGCGGATCACGGCGACGGGGCCGGTGATTCTGGCATGCTGAATATGCTTGCTTGTTAGATCCGGCCTTCACTCGCACTTACCTCACAACCTCGGTTTCCCAGCCTTCGTATTCGCCGCCATAGTCGGTCGCGGCGCGGTAGAGCGGCAGGGTGAGCGCGTCGATGTTCTGGTGGGAGGGGATGCCGGTGCCGCTGATGCGCACGCCGAATTGTTCGCCCCGGTCTTCGGGTTCGATCAGGTCGATCACGGTGTAGCCGAGCGCGCTGACGTCGCGGATGAACTTGTCGCGCGAATTGGCATCCGGAAAGTAGGCCGTATGTTCGATAGCCCGCGCCCGGTCAAGGCGATCGCCGCCGTTTTTCAGGGCATCGCAGATACGTCGATTCTGGATGCGCTCGAGGTCTTCGTCGCCGGGACTGAGCAAGTCGAAATAGATGTCCCACTCACGATCGGGGCGCGAGCCGCAGCTGTATTGGTAGTCCGGAAACACGGCAAGCACACCCGCGACTTGTTCTTTCCAACCCTGCGCGGCACTCGTGTAGAAATAGAAATCCTGGCGGCCATCGGTCGTGACACATCCGACATAGGCCGTAGACTTCCAAATGAGCCCCGCTTTCAACGCTTCCGCGATCGCATTCAACGTCGCCGTTTCCTGATCACTGGCGAGTCCGTCCGCACCGGGTTGCAACATGCGCAGCTTGACCCAGGCGACGACCGCCAATCGCGCCAGCGGCGCGTCGTCGGCAATGCCCATGTCGACGAATACCGCTGCCGGTTTGTCATCGATGTCGGTGAAATAGCCATCCCATTCCTTGCTCACATGCGCTCCCGTCTCGAACCGGCCACGGCGCGAATGTAGCGGCATTCGACGCGCTGCCGACGGGCAACTGTGTGCCGTGTGCACGCCTGCGTGTGTTGGCGAACCGACATACCGCCACCGACCAGCCGACCCTCGTTGCAGCGAACCTTCTGCGCAGATCGAAGTTTCGCCTTGATCTTCCACTCTCGGAGGTTTTATGAAGAAGTCATTCGTCGGACTGCTTTTCCTGTTCGCAACCGCTCTCGCGCTGCCCGCCCAAGCCAGTCATCCCGAGAAGAGCCTGTACGAACGCCTCGGCGGCGTATTCGCCATCGCCGCCGTCATTGATCATTTCAGCGATGCGGTCGTGCAAAACCCGATCGTCGGCAAGACCTCGAAGAACCCGGCGTTGCGCCAATGGCACACGCAGAACCTCGGTCGTCTGCCGGGCCTGAAGTTCATGCGCACGCTATGGGTCTGTTCCGCGACCGGCGGTCCATGCAAATACACGGCGACCAAACCGGGCAAAACGAAGCTCGGCCTCGAAGAAGCTCACCGCGATCTCAAGATCTCGCCAGCAGAATTCGACGAAGTCGCCGCCGAACTCGGCCGCAGTCTCGACTTCGCCAAAGTCCCGGCGAAAGAGAAAGCCGAAGTTCTCGCCGCCTTCGCCGCGCACAAGAACGAAGTCACCGCGGGCTATCAGGCGAAGTGATCGAAACCCAAGCTCGGCGATGGGCGCTTCGTCGCTCACCTCGCGATGACTCAGGTTTCGCCGGCTTGCCCATGATGCCAAACCCGAAGGAGATCAATGTGTGGTTGGCGGCCCGGCAGCCGCATTCGACGACACCGCGATAGCATCAGTTCAGTGATGGTGGTCCACCGTAATGCCCCTCAGGCAATCCTGAGTCAATGGATTTCCCACGATGACAACAAGCACCGGAATCGTCCCGAATCGCACATCGACCAGGACATCGGCGTCGCTGGCATCGGCTTTACTCGACTTCGTCGGGCGCGTGCCGCGGTCTTCCTTGCACCAGAGCCGAACGCCGCAAGTCGCGGCGCGCAAAGTCGCGAATACCGCTGCGGCCAAGGCCGCGTTGTCGGCCGGCGCCTTGGCCTTGCCGCCGGGGCCGATGGGTTGGTTGACGATCGCGCCGGAAATCATCGCGGTGTGGAAAATCCAGGCGCAGATGGTGGCCGACATCGCAGCGCTGCACGGCAAGTCGGCCAGCCTGACGCGCGAGCAGATGTTGTATTGCCTGTTCCGGCATACCGCTGCGCAAGCGGTGCGTGATCTGGTTGTACGTGTCGGCGAGCGCGTGCTCGTCAAGCAGACGTCGCTCGTCGTCCTGCAGCGGATTGCCGAACGCATCGGCGTCAAGGTGACGCAGGGCGCACTCGGCAAGGGCGTGGCACGATGGATGCCGATCATCGGCGCGCTTGGCGTCGGCGGTTACGCGTTCTACGACACAGCGCAGATCGCGAACAGCGCGCGCGACCTGTTCAGTCGCGATATCGATATCGAGCCGCTGGCGATCGAGCATCAGGACGAATAGCATCGCGCTACGTGCCCAGCGACCCCGAGATGAACATGGCGACCAAGAAGCTCAAGCACGAAGCGGAACTGTTCAAGGCGGCGCTCATCGCCGGTGTGAAATACGCGGAAGGACGCAAGGCAGTGGAGTTCGAGGCGACCGATTCGGCGAGCCAGAAGCTGCTGTATGTCTACCGCCTGCTGGTGCACGACAAGGTGATCCAGCCCTTGCCCGAAGACCAGGTCGCCGAGAAAGCGATGCGCCACAAGCTGGCGCTTTGGCATGCACGCAGCTTGCCGAAAGGCCATCCTCTGCTCGACTGAGCGCCCGACCACCGCAGCGCCTGATTGTGGCAGGCGCTGCAGGATCACTGATCGCTATTGCGAAGCCGCTTTCATGTAGTCGACACCGGCCTGCACCTCGGCGTCGGAGAGATTCATGAAGCCACCCTTGGGCGGCATCATGCCTTTCTTGCCGGTGTAGCCCTTGATCGCGTGCTCGAGCAACAACGCATCACCTTGCGCGATGCGTGGCCCCCAATCGGCGGCGTCACCGAGTTTCGGCGCACCGGCGATGCCGGCGCCATGGCAGGCGAAGCAGGCTTTCTTGTAGACGTCTTCACCATTGATCGCGACCGCGGTCGGTGCTGCGGCATCGGCGGCGGCAGCGTCAGCAGACGGCGCAACATCGTCGCCCACCGGTTCCGACGGCGGCAGGCTGGTATCGATCGGTGCCGAGGCCGTCGCGTCGGCGGCCGGTGGCGTGTACGGCGGCGGTGTGGCGGGTCCGCTGCAAGCCGACAGAGCCAGTGCGATCAGGGTGGGCAGGACAAGTCTTTTGGTCATGGCGGGCTCACTGGGGTTGATGGACTTGGGGTTGATGGAACTGGCGTAGATGGAACAAAAGCATCGGAAAAACACGCATCGGCGCCGAGTCCTTGCGCGAGGAAGGCCGGCACCGCGGCGTCCACCATGCGCACCGAACCGCAGACGTAGACCTCGAAGCCGTTGAGATCAGGGAAGTCGGCGAGCAGGGCTTCATGCACGAGCCCACTGCGGCCCTGCCAGGCATCGTCCGCGTCGGCCTCGGAGAGGACGGGCACGTAATGGAAATTCGAGTGCTCGCGCTGCCATTGGTCGGCGAGTGCAGCGAGATACAGATCGCGGCGATGGCGCACGCCCCAGTACAGATGCATGGGCCGCTGCACGCCGCGATGAAAGGCGTCTTCGACAATGCTCTTGACCGGCGCGAATCCAGTCGCGCCGGCAAGCAGCAAGATGGGTTTTTCGCCCGCATGCAGGGTGAAGCGGCCCGTTGGCCCCTCGAATTCGACGGCGTCGCCGACCTGCATGCGTTCGAACACATGGGTCGTGAAACGACCACCCGGAATCAGGCGCACATGCAATTCGATCAGCGCATTGTCGTGCGGCGGATTCGCGAATGAAAAGGCACGACGCTGGCCGTCATCGAACAGGATGTTGATGTACTGCCCAGCTGCAAACTGGATGCGGTCGCCATCCGGCAACCCGATCAGCACCCGCATCACGTCTTCGCCAATGCGCTGCATGCGTTCGACTCGCCCGGTCCAGACACGCAGCGTGTTGCCTCCGGTTGGATCAAGCGTCGTGACCGGCACCTCGATCTCGACGTCACCGAGCGGCACAGCGCAACACATCAACGCCTGGCCGTTTGCGCGCATCGCCTCGGTCAACACCGCCGGCTGATAGGCACCATGGTCGACTTGCCCGTTCAGCACCTGGCAGACGCAGACGCCACAGCCACCGGAACGGCATTCATAGGGCAAGGCCAGCCCGGTGCGCAGTCCCGCATCGAGCAAGGTCTCACCGGCACGCAGTGTCACCTGCACCGGACCGGGATGCATCGAAACCTGAAAGATCTGTTGCCCACGACTGCGCAACGGCGACAACCACGGCAGCACCAGCAGCAGCCCGGTCAGCGCGCCAGCAAACAACCAGAGCCCTGTCGCTGACCAGCGATCGACCAGCACCAGCGCTGGCAACAGGAACCAGTCGAGGTCCACCGCCGTCACCACCGTTGCAAGATCAGCGCGACCCTGCTGGCTCAGCACCGGCACGACCAGTGACATGACCAGCAGCATCACGCCCATGCTCAGCGCGATCGGTCGTGGCGGCTGCGTGTTCGCCTTCGGCACACGCTGCACGTGAATCCACAACAGCAGCAGGATGAACAGCGAGATGCCGATGTGGATGAAGGCGAGCAGCGAGAAGAAACGATCGCTGATCGCGCTCGGCTGGATGAAATTGCGCATCAGCGTGCCGCCGAAGCCGGGCAACGCATCCAGCCACTCGAATGACGCCACGGCGACAAACTGCGCGAGACGGTCCCAGGGCAGCATGAAGCCATTGATGCCGACGGCGTAAACCAGCCAGATCAGACCGACGCCCGAGACCCACGAAAACCAGCGAAAACCGCGAAAGCGTCCGAACGCGAAATGTCGCAACAGGTGCAACAGCATCACCAGCACCATCGCGTCCGAGGCATAACGATGGATGCTGCGCAGCACGCCACCCGCCCACCATTGATGATGCGTCAGCGATTCGACCGAGTCATACGCCGCGATCACCGAAGTGTCGAAAAACGCATACAGGTACAAGCCACTGCCGGCGACGATGAAGAACAGCAGGAATGCGCTCGAACCGAGGTGATAGAACGGGTTCAGACGATCGCCGAAAGCCCGGTTGAACACGGCCTCGACGGCCATGAATCCGGCACGCAGGGCGCGTTGCAGCATGCTGATCATGCCGATTCCCCGTTCACTGTGGATGCAACCGGCGTGCGCATCGCGCGGATGACCACGACGATGAACACGACGCCGCCGATGATCGCGATCAGGCCACCCAAACCCATCAGGCCCATGGCGGCGATTTCGGACGGTGTGCGCAACACTTGTTCAGCGCCGGCGACCTTGCGTTGCACACCATAACCACCGGACCAGACCAGACCGACGATGTGCAGCAACTGTCCAACGCCGTAAAGACCCGGTTGCAGGCGCGCAATACGGCTGTTCGGCTCGGCGTAGCCAAGCTTGGGCAACAGCAGGTAGACGAGTCCCATCAGCGCCAGCGTCACGCCGACGATGCTGCCGTGGTAGTGGGCGGGAATCTTGACGTTGTTGCCGCTGATGAACAACCCGATCAAGCCCCCGGCGGCGAACAGCACCATCGACCAGCGCAGTGCGGCCAACAGCGGTCGCGCCGAGTCTGCGCGCGGCGGCAGTGTGCGCAAGCCAACCAGCAGCGCGAGCATGATCGGTACGATCGAAATGCCACCACCGATGCGCATCGACCAGGTGTGCAGATTGCGATGCTCGACCGATGCGATGTCGTAGGCCAGATAGGCGTAGGGCGTCACGAATACGCTGACGAGTGCGAGCGCGAACAGCAGCGCCACCAGACGAGGGCTCAACGGCACGCGCGCACCAAGCGCACCCGCCAACCACAGCCATGCCACCAGCATCAGCAACGTCCACACGAATTGCAGGGCGTGGCCGCCGCCCCAGAACAGGATTTCGTAGTACGGCTTGCCTTCAAGTCCAGCCGGCATCAACGCGAACGACCAGCCGAATGCGAGCAGCGCCACTGCAGCGGCGACGGCTGAGGCATTCAGACCGAATTGCAGCGCACCGGTCGCGGCCTGCGCGTTACCGGGCCGCGGCGCCGCAAACATCGCGTGCATGACCAGCATCGCCGCACCAAGCGCGAACACGCACAGGCCGCCGATGAAGAGCTGGCCGTCGAGCACCGGAATGTAGTTCGCCATCAAGGCTTCAGCGCGATCGGCGAACGGTGCCGCCGCCATGACCAAAGTGCCGATTGCACACAGGGCCAACGCCGACCACGCCAATGCCGGCCAGCGCGCGCGCGCATTCAGGCTCCAGAGCAATCCCGCCATCGCGACGAACCACACCAGCACCGACAGATCGACATGCACGACCAGCGCCACGCGGAAGAAATCGGCCACCGGCAAGCGCGCATTGATGCCCGGCGTGCGCGACAGCACCAGCAGGATCGAGAACAACCCGGACCCGACCAGTGCGAGCAAGCCGAGCCACAGCCAGCCACGAGCGAGCGCGCGACGTGCATCGACCGGCACCGGCAACAGATACGCGGCGGTAGTTGCGTCAGATTTCGGCGCAGCGATGTTCATTGCAAGGTAATTCCGCCGTGTTCAGCCGAGTAGTCGATGACCAGGATCTCGGCCGGCACCAGCGTCACCCGCTCGCTACGCACGTGATCGAATCCATTGCGGCGGGCGCTGTCGCGCAGACGCACGACCAGATCATGCGCACCTGCTGCAACTGGCATGCGCCGATACATTGCCGCGACGCCATCGTGCGACAGACCGGACGGTTGTGCGGTCGCCGTGTACACACGCTGGCCGTCGATCTCGATCTCGACGCTGATCGGCGCACGTTCGCGCGGACAGCGGGTCGGTGCGCGCATGTTCGGGGGCAGCTTGGCCAATTCCTCCGGCGTCTGCGTGACACAATCGTGCAGGCGTTGTCCCTGATGCAACAGGCTCAGCTTGATCAACGCGAGCCCGGGGTCGAGGTGCTGATAACGCGGCCACCCGGAAAACACGCCAATACACAACGCGAACAGGGCGTACAACGCGATTTGTGCGATCCAGGTCCGCAATTGCCTCATGCCGCACTGTCCTTTGCCGCATGCGCCGGGTCAATACGCTGACGCAGCGCCGAAAGGGCGTCAATCACCTGCGACAACCCGCCGCGGCCGGCCGCCACCTGCACCACGCGCTCGCGCGGCACAGACGCGCGCAGGTGCGGCGCACGCTCGCCAGAAACACGTTCGTTGATCCAGCGCGGCCCCAGCCGGAACTCGCAGCGCCCCTCGGCACAAGACACAACGACAACGCCCTGTGCGCCATCGCGCAGCGCCTGCTCGATGAATGCCGGCGGCAACATCGCCGTGCACAGCAGGGGCAGCGATACGCAGTCGGGACCGGCAAGCCGAGTGACATCGGCACCGTGATCGCAGCCGAACACGACGATGCGCGATCCGTCGGACGTGCCAGCGAGGCCCTGCTGCAAATCTCGCAGCACCTGCGCGACCGGCAGTTGCGGCATGTCAATGCCGGTGCGCAACTCGGCGACACTGCGAAACGGTGTCGAAGACGGACAGGCGCCGCTGCAGATGCCACAACCCGCACACAGATCGGCATCGACCAGCGCCAGCTCACGACCACGCAGCAACGGGTGCGGCTGCATCGTAATCGCCGTGTAGGGACAATCTTCGACACACAGCCGACAGCCGCTGCAGTTCGCGGGATCGACGACGGCAACCGCAGCCCGCGGCGTCATCGGGACAAACGGCAATGCGCACAGCCCAAGAATCAGCATGCCGGCCAGCAGCCAGATGAATCCCGGCGAAGTCACTTCCGTCAGCGGGTGCACGAACAACAGCCACCAGTCGAGCGCCAGCGCGCGCGGCACCAGTGACAGATCCGCCGCCGCATGGCTTTGCACCGGCTGAAGCAGAGCCAGCGACAGCAGGCTGGACAGCGCCAACACGCTGACCAAACGCGGTGGAAACACCGCGGCGCGGGCGATGCGTTGCACGTGAAACCACAGCGCGAACAACAGCAGCAGCGGCACACCCAGATGCACGAACACCAGCAACGAGAACAAGCGGTCGCTGACCGCCGAAGCCACCGCAAAGTTGCGCGCGAACGGCGATGCAAAGATCGGCCACCAGTCGAGCAGCTCGGCGCTCGCTGTCGCCGAATACTGACCGAGCTGATCCCAGTTCAACCAGAAGCCGCCGATCGCGCTGACGGTGATCAACGGCAACACCGCGACGCCCGTGAGCCACGAAAATCGCCGGAAATGGCGATAGCGGCCATGCACCAGTTCGCGCAGCACATGCGCGGCGGTGAACAGGACAAACGCATCGGCGGCATAACGATGCAGACTGCGAATCCAGCCGCCGAGCCACCATGAATCGCGCGTCAAGTCATCGATCGATCGCCAGGCATCGTCGACCGATGTGTCGATCACCGCGAACAGGTAAATGCCGCTCAGCGCGAGCAACCAGAAGCACAGGAAGGCAAGCGAGCCGAGATGACGGAGAGGATTCGCTACACCCACCAGCGCGTCGAGTGAGACTTCTACCCGGTCCCAGAGCGCAGCGGCCGCAGATTCGATGGTGAGGACAACTTGCTGCAACGCGGGCGCACCGCCGACGCGCGTCGGCACTGATCTCGCACTGCTCATGTCGCGATAGTGTCCGGCAACGCCATGGACCGCTTGCGCAGACGTCTCTGTGCCCACCACTCACCCAGAGTGAAAAACAGCATGAAGGACACAAACGTCAGCCCACCGGCGATCTCCAGCACCAGCGTGTAGTTCGTCCGGTAACGTCCGGTCAACGGGTCGTAAATCGAACAGACGATGCGCACGCGCTCGAACAAGTCGGTCAACGACGGCTGCGGTTCCAGCAGTGCGCCCTTCAGCATCTGGCGGATCGGCTCGCCGAGTGCGTCGGCGGTGAATTCTTCGCCGTATACCTGACGCTGGAGCACGCCATCGCGATCAATCACGCTGACCTGCACGGTGTGATCGAAACCGCCCGGCGTGGCCATGAAGCGGAAGCCGAAGGCGCTGGCCAAGGCCGGAACATCGGCCAACTGCGGGCTCAGGAATGACCAATTCCCGTCGCGGATCCGGTGCTGGGCGGCGAACACTTTCATCGCCACCGGACTGTCGGTCGGTGGGTTGAAGCCGATGCTGAGTACGTTGAACTGGCCGTCGCCGAACTGGTCGCGCATCGCTGAGACTGCTCGCAGCAGGGCGCGGGTGCTGGTCGGGCAGACCTTGAAGCAACCGGTATAGACGAAGTTGACCAGCAGCGGCTTGCCGCGGAATTCCGACAGACGCACCGCCTGCCCTTCCCGATCCTGAAACAGAAATTCGCCCGGCGTGCTGCCGACGACGCCCTGACTGAAACGCACTGCGTCCTGCTGGTCCAAACCCGGTGCTGCAACGGCCGCGAACGCGACGCCGCCGAGCAGCAACAACAACAGCGACAACATGATCCGCGCATTCATCGCGGCGAACTCAACGCACAGCCACGTCCACGCAGGCGGCGGCGATCACCGCGCCGAGCTGGACCAGGGAAGCAAAAAAGGAACGCATCGCATGCGCGCGATCGGGCGTGCGCGCGAGCTTGGCGGCATGCCAGACGAAGGGAGCACCACCGGCCAATGCGCCGACGAAGTACACCGCGCCCATGCCGAAAAACACCGGCAACAGTGACGCGATCAGCAGCACCACTGTGCTTGTGAAGACGATGCGCGCCGCACGCGGATTGCCGACGACGACCGGCAGCATCGGCACACCGGCGGCGGCGTACTCGTCGCGGTTGGCGATGGCGAGGCTCCAGAAGTGCGGCGGCGTCCACAGGAACAGGATCAACGCGAACAACCACGGAATCACGCCAAGATGTGGATCGACTGCCGCTGAACCGGCGAGCGCGGCAAAGCTGCCGGCGAGTCCACCAATGACGATGTTCATCCAGCTGCGCCGTTTCAGCCAGACCGTGTAGACCACGCCGTAGAAGAACGCACCGAGGAACACGAAAAAAGCGGCGGCAACATTCACGTAGTACCAGGTCGCCGCGAGCGACAGAACCAACACTGCGGCCATCGGCAACAGCCACCAGCGCGTCAGCGGCAAAGCGCCGGTGACAAAAGCGCGCTGACGCGTGCGTGCCATCAGGTGATCGCGGTCTGCCTCAAAATACTGATTGAAGGCACCGGCGCTGGCCGAAGCGGCCAATACCGACAGGGCCAACACGACCACCTGCCATGCGCCCGGCCTTGCACCCGGCGCAACCATCATCCCGACCAGTGCCGTCAGGCTGATCATCAGCCCGATCCTGAGCTTGCACAGGCCGATGACATCACGCAAACGCGCGCTGAGTGACCGCGAAACCGGGACGATCGTGCTGTTCATGACGGCGACTCCTCGTGCTTCTCGACGTGGCGCTGGCACCCGGGGATGCGCATCGCTGCGCATCCCCGAAATACGATCAGCTTAGGCCCCACAACTGCGACAGGTACTTCCAGTTGATGAAGTAGTACAGGACGAACGCCACCAGGAACACCAGGGCCAGCACGAAGGTGCCTGGCGCCGCGAAGCCCATCGAACCGTAACTCGTCACCGCTGCGGCAGGCGCCGTTGGCGGGATCGGTGTCGGCTGGTTCGATTGGACGCCGAGATCAAGACGCTTGCCCCAGAGCAGCGAACCGACGGTGATGTAGATGTAGATCGCGCCACCGACAATTGCGGCGATACCAGCAACGCCGACCATGCCCATCAACAGGTAAGCCGCTCCGGGCCATTCGTAGGCCATCGGCGAACCGCTGAAGGCCATGTCCCAGTGTCGGCGCGAGACGCCGAGCGTGCCCGCACCCATCATCACCAGACAGAAGAAGTACATCGACAGACCAAACAGGTAGGGCTGCCACTTCGCGAGCGTCGGCGCGATCATTTCGCGCTTGAACAGCACCGGGATCAGGAAGTAGGTGAGCGCCATGAACGACAGCGTCGTGCCGATCACCACGGTCGCGTGGAAATGGCCGGGGACGTAGATCGTGTTGTGGATGATCATGTTCAGCTGTTCGGTGCCCATCATCACGCCGGAGATGCCGCCGAGGAAGCCGAAGCCGATGATCGAGATGAACACGCCAGAGAACACCGGATTGCCCCAGGGTGCCTTGCGCAGCCATTCGAACAGGCCCTTGTTGTAGCCCTTCGCACGCTGCGCAACTTCGATCGCACCGGGAATGGTCAGCCCGTGGATCATCGAGGCCAGCACCGCGAAATACATGAAGTAGCTGGTGTTGACGACTTTCCATTCGGTGCTCATGCCCGGGTCGGCCAGCAGGTGATGCGCGCTCGCCAACTGCAGGAACAGGATGTACAGCAGGAACGCGCCACGACTGACGCGTTCGGACATCGGCCGCGCGTTGAACACGATCGCGGCAACGGCGTACCAGATCGATATGTGCGCAGCGACATTGATCTGCTGCGAGGAATGGCCGAAGGCCCACCAGATCGTGCGGTAGATCAGCGGATCGACCTTGTCGATGACACCGATCGAGAGCAGATAGGTCGGCACCAGAATGATCGCGCCGGAGGCGATCGTGAACACGGCGATGATGCAGGCGGTGATCGCACCAAAGGTCACCAGCGGCACCGAGCCCTGATAGGTCTTCTCGGCCTTGGCAATGACCAGGGTGCCGAAAAAGACGAAACAGGCAATCAAGGCACCGACCGCGAACAAGATCAACCCGAGGTAGAACGACGGTGCTGCCATCATCGGCACGTACGAGGTCATCATCACGCTCGACCCGCCCTGGTACACGGCGTAGTTGTTCATCAACGCACCGACGACCATCAGGGCGAACGCCGCCCAGGCAATCTTCGGCGTCGCGATGCGACAACGTAAAAGCGTTGATGAGCAGAAATACAGCACCGCCATTTCGAAGAAGATGATCCAGAAGATCAGCATGTCGATGCCGTGCGCGGTCAGTACTTTGTAAAACGTGTCGGCTTCAAGCCAGTGGATGGCCGGCCAGCGTGTCAGCACGACGCCGATCGCGAGGATCCCGCCAATGAGCAGGAACACCACAGCGGCGACAGCATTCGCCAGCATCAGTTTCTCGGCTTGCGCCTCGAACTGGAGCCCAGAGCGCGGACAGGTCCGATAAGTCGTTGCGGTAGACATGTTCGGCTCCCTCATTTCACGTAGATGCGACCGACCATCGTGTGATGGCCAATCCCGCAGTATTCGTTGCAGACAACGGAATAGACCCCGCTCTGATTCGGCGTCACGGTCACCACGTGCTCATAGCCGGGAACGATCTGGATATTGATGTTGGCTGGCTGCAGCGAGAAACCGTGGTTGTAGTCCAACGACGTCAGGTGCAATCGGTAGGTCTTGTCCTTCTCGAACTCGAGGATCGGCCAGAAATTCCACAGGCGCGCGATCAGGTACACATCGGAACCCTCAGGCGGCGCGACAACCGGATAGGCACCATCGAGTTCGGTACGAATCGTATATTTGTCGACCATCGCCTGGGTCTTCGCGGTGAACATCTCGGGCGTGGTCTTGTAGGTTTCGGTCGACAGGTTCTGGCGGCCGTACATATGCCAATAGATCATCATGAAGAACATGATCATGCACCAGACAAAGGCGATTGCGATCCAGGTTCCCTCAACCCGGTCCAGTGGATGTTTCCACCAGAGTCTTTCCGACGGCGGCAAGATGGCGCTCATACTTTTTTTCCCTCAAGTGAACTCGGGCGCGACGCGACTCGCGCCCGCACATCGCTATTTCGCAAGCGGAATCGTCAGGATGTCGACGACACCCCAAGCGGTGTAGACAACCATCGGCACCATCACGCCAATGAACAGCAGCAAAAACGGGTTGTCGAGCAGCTTCTGCATCATCGGGATCGGTTCATTGTCGTCGTGGCTGTCGCTCATCGTGGCTCTCCATTTGCGGTGTGTCCGCAGCTTAGCCAGACCGGATTACGGCGAAGACGGACCACCGTCCGTCCACCTGACTTAAGTCAAGTTGCGGCATCATTGTCGTGACGGCCAACCCCCAGGGCACCCGTCCGGACTGCAGATTCCAGAACGATGACGGGATAGCATCGCCGACCGAAACTGCCGAACCCGAGCCATGACCGAACGCGATCACCGTGTCCTGATGCTGCGCCGCATGGCCCTGCTTTGCGTCATTCTGATATTGACCGTGACGACCTTGAGCGCGTTCATGCGCCTGTCCAAAGCCGGGCTCGGTTGTACCGACTGGCCCGCTTGCTACGCCGTGCATGCAGACGTTGTTGAATCCGTCGCATCAACGCCGATCACGATTGCGCGCGCATTGCATCGGTTGTCGGCTGTCACGGTACTGATCCTGGCGCTGACCATGGCCGCGACCTGCTGGTTGAGCCGTCCGCTACGACAACGCGATGGCCTATTGGCGATCGGACTGATCCTGCTGGCATTGTTCCTCGCCGTACTCGGTCGCTACACGCCGGGCGCGCGCATGCCGGCCGTGGCCATCGGCAACGTGCTCGGTGGTTTCGCCATGCTGGCGCTGGCTTGGCAGATATGGCGTCCTTCGCCTGACGGATCTGCAAATCGACGGCGTCCGCTTGCCGTCTTCGTAGTGCTGTTGCTGCTCGCGCAAATCGCCCTCGGCGTGCTGGTCAGCGCAGGATTCGCAGGACTCAGTTGCACCGGCTTTCCAGACTGCGGCAGCGTGGTGGATACCCGTTGGTCCCTGCTCGACCCATGGCGTGTGCCCGACTTCATCGCCGGCGACGCATTCAATCCGCAAGGCGCATTTGCGCACATGTTGCATCGCGGGCTTGCGCTGCTGGTCGCGATCGCCACGCTGACACTCGCATTCTTGTCTCGGCACCATGTCCGCGCCAGGTCGGCGTGGGTGCTGGCCGGGTTGCTCGCTGTCCAGATCGTCCTGGGCATCGGCATGGTGCTCTGGTCCCTGCCCCTGCCGATGGCGCTGCTGCACAATGTTTTTGCCGCGCTGATGCTTGCGTTCGCGACCGATTTGTTGCGCGACTGAATGGTTTGCGCGACCAAGGTTTCCTCAATCAACTCGCGTCGAAATCGCCGAGCGCCATCAGCAAGCGTCGCGCCTTCTTGTTCGGTTTGGACTGCGGCGCCTGATAGCCCGCATGTTCGTCACGACGACGCGCTGCATCTGCTTCACGCCGCGCGCGACTTTCTGGCGATTCCGCATACAGCGTCTGCGCCACCACCGCCGAGCCGCGCACTTCCGACAGCACGAGCAGGGTGATCTCGAGCCGCTCTTCGCCCCGCTGCACCAGCAGCCGATCACCGACATGCATCGCCCTGGCCGGCTTGTTCGTGCCATGCCCGTTGACGTCGATCTTGCCACCCTCGATCGCCTGCTTGGCGAGACTGCGCGTCTTGAAAAAACGCGCCGCCCACAACCACAGATCGAGGCGGACACTGGGCGCAATCGATGGAGCAGGATTCGTGGCGGTCATAGAGTCATTGTCACCGATTCACCACGCATGACGAAACGACAGACGGCACCTGCGCAACGCCGTCCTATTCGTCTTCGCCGGTGTCCTCGTCGGACGCTTCGTCGTCGACTTCTTCGTCGTCGAATTCCGCGTCGACTTCCTCGGTCTCTTCGTCGGAATCATCGGTATCCGATCCGTCGGCGTCGAGTACTTCTTCGCTATCCATCGCCTCGGCATCGACGTCATCGCCGGGCTCCGAATCTTCGATGAGGTCCTGATCCTCGTCGCCGAGCTCGGCATCGTCTTGATCGAGCAACGCGTCTTCCGCGTCATCCTCTGCCGTGTCGGGTTGTTCGGCCGCTTGCTCGGCCGGCTCGGGCACCGCGGGTGGCGCGGGTGGGTCGGTTTGGGGCGCGGTCGGCACCGGAGGCGTCGGCTGGAGCGGGGCTGGTGTTGACCTTCGTTCTTCGAACCCGCCTCGACCGCCACCGCGACCGCCACCTCCCCCGCCGCCACCGTTAGCGCTTCCAAAACCGCCGCCGCTGCTGGGACCGCTGGGGCGCTCCTGGGCTTCGTTGACCTTGAGCGAGCGTCCATCAAGCATCATGCCGTTCAGCTGACTGATGGCACTGTTGGCCTGTTGCGCGCTGCCCATGGTGACAAAGGCGAAACCGCGTGGCTTGCCCGTTTCCCGGTCCGTCGGAATCGACACTTCCTTGACTTCGCCGGCGCTTGCAAATGCGGCCTCCACGGATTCACGCGAGGTATTGAAGCTCAAATTGCCGACATACAGTCTTGAACCGGCGCCGGCTTGTGCGAGCGGCAGAAACGCAAGCAAACACAATGCCGCGAGGGATTTGCGCATGTCGATGGTCTCCGCGGAAGTTCGAAGGAATGGCCGCAGGATGCTAGCCTGATATACGGAGGTTTGCATGCACGATATGCCACAACCCAGCTGGTGGACGCGCAACTGGAGATGGTTTGTGCCGACCGGCTGCCTGTTCATCGTGGCTCTGACGGTTGCATCGGTCGCAGCGCTTGGGTCTTTCGTGTTCGGCATGATGAAGTCTTCCGATGCCTACGCGCACGCGATGACGACGGCGCGGGCGAATCCGGATGTGGTCGAAGCGCTCGGATCGCCGATCACGGAAGGTTTTTTCATTTCCGGCGAAGTGAACGTCAATGGCGCATCCGGCAAGGCCGATCTGGCGATTCCGGTCTCGGGACCGAAGGCCAGCGGCACGATTTTCGTCGACGCCCGCAAGTCGGCCGGCGCATGGCGCTACACCACGCTCGTCGTCGAGGTCGAACCGGGCAAGGAGCGCATCGACTTGCTCGAGGGTCCGGAGTAACGCGTCCGGCACCAGGCCGGACGCGTCATTATCAATCGCAAATGACGGCGATCAGTCGTGATCGTGCTGCTTCTTGTACTCGGTCAAGACATAGTCGTGGCGTGTGTACGGCTGCTCGGTTTCGAGTTCGATCGTCATGCCACCACTAGTGACGAAGGCGCGCGACGCAACCGGCAACGTGGTTCCGGATTCCCAGCGTCCGTCGGCGCGCCAGTAGTAGGTCTTTCGCTCCGGCGCGAAATAGATGTCGTGCTCGCCGTAATAGACGTACTGGTGCTTCGTGGTTGTGGTGGTGGTCGTCGACGAACCGTCTGGATTGTTGGCGACGACGCGTTCGGTGGTCGTGTCGCTGCGCGGATGCGCGGTTTCGTAGCGGGTGACGACGGCAGCGTGCTGCTCATACGGCCGCTCGGTATCGAGTTCGACGGTCAGGCCGCCACTGGTGACAAAGCTGCGGCTGGCGCTCGGCAGCACGGACCCAGACTGCCAACGGTTGTCTTCGCGCCAGAAATAGGTCTTGGTTTCCGGGCGGAAGTAGATCTCATGGTCGCCGTAGTAGACATAGTTGTGCTTGCTACCGGCGACGACGACCGTCTGCTCGGCCATAGCCGGCATGGCCGCAGCCATGGCGAGTGCGAGAACGGTGACCGGGATGAAGCTGCGATGCATAGTCATGAAGGATTCCTTGGGAAGCGGGGGATCCGCAGCGAGCCGCCGCGCTTCGACGCGACAACTGCGTTGGATTCGTGCTGGCGCAGTGCACATGCACCGCCAGCGCGTACCGCAACCTAAGCGTGATCAACTGGCCATTCGGTTCGCTTGCCCACAGACTGGCGCGAGGCGAGCCTCGCGCCATTCAGCCAAGGTCTTCGTGGCGCAGTTATTTGCCGCGCAGCTTTTGTACCACCATCACCACGGCCAGCACGATCGCACCCACCGCGACACCGATCACCAGATCAAAGCCCATGCTGATCGCCCAACCCAGCGTCAGCGCATGATAAGTCTCGATGAAGTGATGCAATGCCGGCACGCCCTCGACGAGGATGTGGCCGCCCACAAGGAACATCGCGGCCGTTCCGGCGAAGGAGAGAAACTTCATCAGCTTCGGCGCGCCCCACAGCAACGCTGCGCCGACGCCGCGCTTGATCTTCGCGAACACCGCAGCACGCATGTCGCGTGCGCAGTACAAGCCGAGGTCGTCGAGCTTGACGATGCCGCCGACCAGGCCGTAAACACCGACGGTCATGATGATGGCGATACCGATCAGCACGCCGACCTGTACCGCGAAGACCTTGGCAGCGACCGCGCCGAGCGAGATCACGATGATCTCGGCGGAAAGAATGAAGTCGGTACGCACCGCGCCTTTGATCTTGTCCTTTTCCCAGGCAACCATGTCGACTTTCTCATTGCTCACAGCCTTGAGTAGATCGGCATGGTGCTGGTCGTCTTCCTGCTTGCTGTGCAGGAACTTGTGAAAGAGTTTCTCCACGCCTTCGAAGCACAGGTAGGCACCGCCAATCATCAGCAGCGGCTGGATCGCCCATGGTGCCAATGCGCTGATGATCAGCGCCGATGGCACCAGAATCAGCTTGTTCACCGCCGACCCTTTCGCAACCGCCCACACCACCGGCAATTCGCGGTCAGCGTGCACGCCCGAGACCTGCTGTGCGTTCAAGGCAAGATCATCGCCCAGCACCCCTGCGGTCTTCTTGGTCGCCACCTTGGTCATCACCGCGACATCGTCGAGCAAGGTTGCAATGTCATCGAGCAGTGCGAAGAAACTCGAGCTGGGCATGGGATGTGATCGGCTGTGACGGATGTTGCATCTTGCCAGCAGAGGCCGCGACACCCAAGCCGTGTTACGCAGCCACGACGTCGATGCAAACAATGACTCGCCATGTCCGCCAGTGCTTTACAGTGTCAATGCTGCATGCGACGTTGTCGAATACTCATGGGGAAGCTGGTATGCGGCAACGATTGATGTGGATCTTCTGCGGTGCAGTCGTTGTAACCGGTTGTCAGATGCGCAAGGCCGACGCACCGCTGCAACCCGGCTACAGCACCACTGCCTGCAGCGGTGACTACAGTTTCATGACCAACAAGGTCGAGTGCGGCACGATGGTGGTCGAGGAGACCCGTGGTTCGGGGAACGGGCGCATGGTCAGCTTTCCGGTGGTCACGGTGCGCGCGCTCAATCATGCAAAGGTTGATCCGGTGCTCTGGTTGCACGGCGGGCCTGGCGGCGGCGCCATCGCGAAGCTGCCCGAAAAACTGAAGGAACGGAGTATCCCGATCACCGAGGATCGCGACTGGATCTTTCTCGACCAGCGCGGTGCCGGGTTGTCGACCCCGAGTCTCGATTGCGGTGCATTGGGCTTGTCTGATGGCGGCATCACCGATGACGCGTCCGTCATAAAAGCCAAAGCGTGTGGTGAGCGGCTGACGGCACAAGGAATCGACCTGTCGCAGTTCAACGTCGCCACTGTCGTCAAGGATCTGCGCGACTTGCGCGTGGCCCGCGGGATCGGCCGTTACAGTCTGTTCGGGGTGTCCTACGGTTCGCGCGTCGCACTCGGTGTGATGCAGCATGATCCCGAAGGCCTGCGCGCTGTCGTTCTGGATTCTCCGTGGCCGCCAGAAGCCAACTGGACCGGCGCGCAGCCGCCGCTGGTGTCGCGCGAGCTGCGCCAGGTGCTCGCGCTATGCGCAAGTGATGCCGCCTGCAACGAGAAATTTCCGCAGCTTGAATCACGCTTCTTCAAGATGATGCAGCAGTCGTTGAGTGCGCCACCGCTGACCAAACAGCGTCAATACAATGCCGATGAAGTCGCCGCCTACGTGCTCGAAGCGCTCTATGACGATGAGGCCGCGCGCAGCCTGCCGATGGTGTTGAACCAGATCATCGGCGGCGACTACTCGGCTTTGGATGCATTTCTGCGGGACCGCAACGATTCTGTCGAGGGCCACTTTCTGGCGCATTTGTGCAAGGAGGAATTCGCGTTCGAATCGCCTGATGCGATTCAGGGACTCGATGGCCAGGACCCGGTCGCCGTTGCTGCCGCCCGCGGCGTCGCCAGGTTGTTCAAGGCCTGCGAAGGCTTTGCCGTGGGCGCGCCCGACCCGATCGAGAATCAGGCGGTGGTCAGCAACCTGCCAACCCTGCTGTTATCCGCCGACATTGATGCCGGTTGCCCGACTGAACTCGCCGTCGCGGCCGCGCGCTCGCTGAGCCACGCCCAAGTGTTCAATATGCCGAACATGACGCACAGCGTCGGCGCGCGCAGCCCATGTGCGAAGCGCATGATCGCGGCGTTCCTGGATCGACCGGACGTCCCGGTCGACAGCAGCTGCATCGCCACCGATCGACTGGTGTTTCCGCTGCTGCTTGAGCCCAAGCCCGAATGACGCGCGCCGCATCGCTTGCTCGGGCGGTGCGGCGGCATGCACAAGCGTGCGCTTCCGCACCGAACGCGACGGTTCACGAACGTATCGTTTTGGCACCCAAACGCCAGAGGAACGCCCGATGTCCGTGCAATCCGTGATGACCGCCAATCCAGCCCGCTGCTCGCCGACGACACGTCTCGTCGATGTGGCCGCCATGATGAAGCAATTCGATTGTGGCCAGATTCCGGTGGTCGCAGAAGACGACTCCGGCGTACCGATCGGCGTCGTGACCGACCGCGACATCGCGATACGCGTGGTCGCGAGCGGCATCAATCCGCTCGAAGCGCTGGCCCGCGACTGCATGAGCTCGCCGTGCATCACCGTGACCGCCGACACCAGCCTCGCGACCTGCTGCGAAGTGATGGAGTCGAACAAGATCCGTCGCGTGCCGGTCGTTGACGACCAAGGTCGACTCTGCGGCATCGTCGCGCTCGCCGATATCGCACGCTGTGCCACCCCGAAAGAAACCGCCGAAGTCGTCAAGGAAATATCAGTGGCGAATTGACCCTGACTTACTTCGCTGCAACAGCTTCCTTGCACTCGCCGATCAGCACATCACCGCTGCCGGCCGGCGGCTCTTCCTCCGCGAGAAAACCTTCGTCACCCTTGGTCCACCAGATCAACTTGCCGTTGCTGGCCTTGTTGCCATTGGCCGAGATCACGTCATGCATTTCGATGTTCTGCATGGTTGCATCGCCTTCGACACTGACGACGGTCTTCGGATGATCGGCATCCGAGTTGTCGATCACGGCGACGATTTTCTTGCCCTCGGCGCACTCATAGGTCAGTGAAGTGACGGCCGCCGCGACGCGTTCCGCGCTCTTGCCGTCGGACGCTGACGCCGGCTGGGCTGCGGCGAACAAGGACGCTGAGCACAGCGCAAGCACAAGACCGGTACCGATTTGAAACGATGTCATCACTATTCTCCGTTGGCTGTGGTGGCGCGTTCATCCGCCGCGGCAACATCTAAACCGTTGTCATGACGCCAAGCCGCAACAGGCGCTGCCTACTGCGCCCGTTGCGGAATCTCGAACTGGCTCTCGTCGTCTGCGTGAACACCCACGCGTGAGTACCAGTCAGCATCCAGCGATGATTTCGGCAAGTCATCGCAATACAGACTGGCAATCTGCTTGCCGTTCTTCTCGACCACGACGCCAGCTTGCTCGACCGTTTCGCCCTTTGCACCCCAGCGGCCGATGCCGGTGTACACAACATAGGCGTGGTCGGCGCGCTTGAAGCGCAGCCAGCTGGCGCCACCACCGGAATAACGCTCGACGCGACCTTCAGCCGCAGCAGCGGCAGCAACCGGAGACGCCGGCACCAGCATTTCGGGCTTCTGCCCCACCCGACCAAACCGGTACTGCGCCCAAGCGCCCGCTTCATTCGTCGCAAAACAAACGGCCACTTGTTTGCCACCCATGTTGCAGGCGAAGGCCGTCTTCTCGCCCGCTGCACAGGTCGCGCTCGCGGGCTCCGCGATCATCCTGTCGATCAACTGCACGGTGTCACTGCGGCCACAATCCATGTCGCCTTCGCAATCCGCCGCGAGCACATTGGCCTCTGTCCAGCCCCACCGCACCTGCTTGCCGACCAACGCTTCCTGTTCGCAGACCAGGAAGTCCGCCATCAGACTTTGCACCTCGCCGGCGACTTCCACCTCCGCATAACAGGCGACATCACCGGCCTGCAGACTAACCAAGCGGCCTTGCACTGGCAGGTTCTCGCCGGCGAATGCCGACGTTGCGGCGAACATGAGTGCGGGTACGAGCGCGATACGGTGCATGGTGATCCCGGGTTGAGGTGGAGTAGCAGTGTGCGCTGAACGCGGCGCGCGCGACAAGCAAACCTTGGTGGAAGTTGGCGCTCACCGCATTTTTTCGACCTTGGCCACGAAGAATTCGGCGCTCCACAGTCGCAAGCTCTGCTGTTGCGCCATGTCGAGGAAACGCCGCACATCGTCGGCTGCCGCGCTCCAGTTGATCACGGCAATTTTCTGCTGCAGTGATTGTTGCAGCCACGACATATCGACCAGAAGCGACTGCCCTCGCCACGGGCCATGCTGCATCAAGGCCGAACGCAACAGCGCGATGTTTGGCCCGATGTCCTGCGCGACGTACCAACCGAAATCGAGCCAGTCACGCCCTTTCAGGTAAGGACGACAGAGCAAGGCATGGATCGTCAATGCGAAATTGCTCGCAAGGTCCTGATGGCAGACTTCGTGATCGAGCGGAAAATCGAGGTAGCTGCATGCGAAGCCGGAACCCGCTGGAGGATTCACGTCGATCTCGAGTTTGATCTTGAGCTTCCTGTCGGCGGGCCCATGCACAAACTCGAGATTGAGCTGCCGGCTGATCGAATCGCCCTTGAGCACGGCCGTGCGCACGGCGTTGTCCATGCGGCTCTTGTCGAGCAACTGGGTGCGCAGCCCGAATTCGGTCAACACTGCGGTCATTGGATCGAGTTAGCGCTGCCAATCGAAACCCGGATCCGGCGTCTTCAGGATGAAGTCGAGGTCTTCGGAAAAGCGCGGCAGCCGATGCAGAATGCGCAAGCTGGTGCCGCCCTGAAACGCCGCGACATCGAAGAAACCTGCGCGCCACAACGCGTACAGCCCGACTTCCTGCAGGATTTCCTTGAGTGCATGGTCTTGCTCAAGTGCATTGCCGAGGCGGTAGCGATCGAGTCGTTGCTGGATGATCTCAATCATGTCCGAGTTCTCCTGACAGCGATTTCAGGAACGCCTGAACGCGGCGCTGCCGATAGACGTGACGCAGCGCGCGAAGCTCGTCGCCATTCACGTCGCGCAATACATCTGCATCGACGCGCACCCCGTCGATCAGCCAATCGATGCCTTGCCAGGCTTGTTTGCGCAGACAGACGAGATCCATCAATGCGCGCAGGGGGCGCGCGACGAGTGCGAACTGCCCGCTCAATTCGACGCGCTCGACCATCAACAAGAATCCGCTCGGCTCGACCGCCAGTGGATGAAACGAAAAGCTGCCGAACTGTGCATGTTGGTATTCGGACGACTTGCGCCCCGGCGTCACGCTCGCAACCGTGCGCACCGCTTCGGGAATCCAACCGTGATACGCGAGCGCCGTCTCGAACGACACAACGCTTCCCGCCTCAAGACCTTGTGCCAACAAAAACGGATGCGCCGGCCGCCGTAGCGCATTCCCGAGCACGTAGCGCCCGCGCCGCAACCGGACCAATTCCCCCGCCGCCGCAGCACGATTGACCAGGTGATAGCGCCGCTGATCCGTCCCCGGAACCAGCCGCCGCAGTTGACTCTCAGAGATCACCCGCTCGCTCAAACCGCGGTCAACGAGCGCTTGAGTCAAGGTCTGCACCACTCACTTCAACTGAATAAATTCCTGAATCTTCCACTTTGTGGAAAATTAGCCACGGAAATCGCTCCAGTCAAAGGGAAAAATGACGGATTTGGATGTTTTGTGCGCAAAAGCGCCACGAGCGGTATCGGAGACGTGCTGGATTTCGGAGGAGTCGGTTGCCATGCGCTTACGAACCCTGCTTCCTCACCGGATCCAGAAACACGATCAGAAACGTCGCGACCGGCCCGAGCAACAGCGAGATCGCCCACCACACCAGCCCGCTACGCCCCTTGCCCTGCGCGAGCCCGGCATTGACCAAAGACAACGTGCCCCATCCGACGAAGAACTGACTTGATTGACCAAACATGGCGTCCCTTGCGCGAGCCGGGATGGCTGCGGATCGTGGGTGCCGATGATACGCGAGCAGCGCGCGCCAGATTGCCGCCCGTATCGAACATGATTTCCGCAGATTCGCGATGGCATGATCAGCGTATCCAAGGAGACCCACGCTTGAACCAGAAGTCATTCGCGATCACTACCGCTGTGCTGGCGATCGGCCTGTGCGGCCCGCTATGCGCCGAGTCAACCACGGAACTACATGTCGGCGCGTTCAGCGGCAACATCGGCAGCGCCCGCGTGCAGGTTTGCTTTTCGAGCTACGGCTCCGCCCAGTACTACGACCTGCGCCATCGCGCAGGCATCCGCCTCGAACCCGCCGATCTGCCCGAAGGCGTCGACGCCGCCGAGTGGATGCAGAACGAATTCTCGCGCGGCAACCTCGAGTTGGTCGAGGCCAGCGGCAGCTTCGCGAGCGCAACGCCACCGACCGGGATCTGGCATCTGCAATACGAATCCGACGGCTGGCGCGGCGAGTGGCGCGACCCGGCCAACTCGAAGCAATTGCCGATCCGACTGGCGCGCATCAAGGGCATCACAACCACGGACGCAGACTCGGGCGAATGCCCGTCGTCGTTCTATGCACCGCTGCGCGATGACCTGCAAATCACCTACGCCGACGCGACCTTCGAAGGCCACGCCTACCGCACGCTGACTACTCCCGCCGCGACCGCGATGGCGCTACCGGAAGGCGCACTCGCCGCGAAAGCGATCCACGACGCCGCGATCCACTGGCTGAAAGACCAGGCCGTGTTCGGCTACGAATGCTCGGCAGGCAATGGCAGCGGCAGTGTCGCACTCGATCGCACGCTGCAACCGATGGTCTGGACCGACGACTTCCTCGTACAGGAGGACAACTTGCCAGAAACCTACTGCGGCGGCGCGCACGGCAACTTCGAGCAGAACTTTGTCGTCTGGGATCTCGCCAAAGGCCAGACGATCGACACCTGGTCCTGGATTCAGGACCCATCGCTGGAAGTCACCCGAAGCGACGACGGAGAACCCCACCGCTCCACGTTCCGGGAGCTGTTGAATCAACGACACCCACGCAACGTCGCCGACGACCAATGCGCCGAATTCCTCGACCAGATGACCATCGCCCCGCCCTACCCAAGCGCCGAGGGCCTCGTATTCCCGACCATCTTCTTCCATGCGATGCGCGTCTGCGGCGATGCCATCACGCTGAGTTGGTCAGACGCCGCACCGCACTTGTCGAAAGCAGGAAAGGCGGCGCTGAAGCGGTGGACGAAGTAGCGATTGGCGACGTCGCGCAGGCCACTGATCGGCGCTAGCCGTCCGCTGCGGTCACCAAACGCGATGTGCCGTCGACGCGCATATCCAGCCCCTTCAGTCGCAACACGATGTCGAGCGCCTGTTGCCAGGTCACATTGTTCAGATGCAAGCTGACATTGCCCTGCACCGAATCCGACACGACCAGACTGAAACCGCCTTCCTGCGCGATCACAACCAACGCCGCGCGCACCGGAATGTTGCTGAAGTGATAGCTCGTGGCCGGCGCACGCGCGACCGCGACGCGCGGTGTCTTCAAACGCGCCGGAACCTTCGCCTCCACTGCGGCCGCGGCGTTGGCCGTGACGATGAAGGCCCCGAGCAAAACGGCGCTGGTCACGGTGCGAGAGCGTTTGTTCGTTTTCATCCGCTTGATGGTATGGCGCGAATCATGAGCGGCTGCTGATCACGACGGCGACACAAAGTGCCAAAGCGAATGCGCGCGGCGTGACGCCAATTCGCCTACTCCGTACCGGTTCCAGAAAACCCGATAAAGACGTCGCGATCCGACCGCACAACAAAGACAGCGCCCACCACGCCCAACTGCAACGGCCCTTGCCTTTGAGCAAGTCCCGCGTTGACCAGCGAAAGCGTGCCTCATCCGGCGAAGAACTGCTTGATTGTTCGAGCTTGGATACTTCGTTGCACAGATTTCGTGGCGACACTTCCTCGCGATTGGCGGGATACCGAATCCGAACACGATGGCGCGATTGACGACGCGACGCTGTTCGCCAATCAGATTGGGTCCGCTTGCCGAGGCCGGAAGACACGATCATTATCGCCGTGCCCAGCCCGCCAAAAGCCGAATATGCACAGTACGGCAAGCAAAGAACGATTCCACTGTGCCTATATCCACGCTCTGGCGGCGCAGGCTGGGCTGAATCACGGCGAGTTCGTCGTCGATGACGACAGCATCGATGTAATGATCAAGGGAAAGGGATTCACGGGGAAAAAACTCCGAGACCCTCAAATCCATCTTCAGCTGAAATGCACCGCTCAAGATGTTCAGACACTGTCCACTCTGAGCTTTCCGCTCAAGCGCAAAAACTACGATGACCTACGTGGAGTCGACGTCGTCTGCCCGAGGTATCTGGCTATTTTGCTGGTCCCCGCTGAGACACAGGCCTGGATCGAACATAACGAATCCGGAATGTTGTTGCGCCACGTTTGTTACTGGATATCGATTCGAGATTACCCTCCAATCGTGTCTCAAAGCGCGACAGTGAAGATCCCGATTGCTCAACGGCTGACAACTTCAGAATTGTTGAGATTGATCACACTTGCTAGCGAAGGACTCTCCGCGTGAGCGGCTATGGCGAGCGAGGTCAATCGAAGCCGCCTTCCGAGACCGCCGTTGCCAGATATTTGGTCGCCAAAGGCTGGACCAATGTCGATTCACTTGGAAATCTTGCAACGATCTGGCGTCGACCAGCTAGGGATGAGAGTTCGACAGAGATTGTGTTGCCGCGCGACGGTGCGGTCCGCGACTTCGCGCAACGAATGAGTGACGTGTTTGACAACCTATCCGAGTTCGAATCGCGCGATCGTTCTGAGATAGAAGAGTCAATTTCACTGCTTTCAGTTGATTTGATTTCCGTTCAAGTGACTCATGCTGACGTCGAGTCTGGATCAATTCCGCTCGACGATGGAGTCCTCCTAAACGAACGAGCTCGCGATCTCATGACGTCCGCGGTGTTGTCGACGCTGTCGAAGCGTCGGCATTTTCATGGCCAACGCCCACCAGAGGCGGCCGAGTATCTCAAGCAGCTGCGCCTCGGTCAGACACGACACGGAAGTTACGTTATTAACGTCATCTGCCCGCTGTCTGGGGTGGATTCTCCCCAAAGCGACTTGGATGCGCGCCCGTTCGCGCGCTATGTAACCAACACCTTATGGAGCGCGCTATCCGCGCTCAGCGGAGCAATTGACCGCTTCAACGCCTCTGGCGATGCAGGGGTATTTGGGCCGACCGTCGACAGGGGTGTGAGTGCCAACATGTGTAATGCGCTGCTCGGCTTCAGTGGATCGGACTACGCCCGAGCTTTTTCAATCGCCATTTCGCCATCCCCGGCAGAACCTGATCAAGCAAACGAACATCGACAGTTCCTTTTTGACCACAACTCCGTTGCCACACTTCGAGTGGCGGTCGAATACTTCAAGGACCACTACGTGCTGCCCGATTTTCAGGTCTTGGGCATCGTGAAGCGGTTAGATCGGGAGCCGACCGATGAAGCAGGTGAAGTTTCCATTCACGCTGTTATTTCGGAGGGCGAAGAGAAGAATGTTTCGGTCGAGCTTTCCGCCAAGGATTATCTCGAAGCGATTCACGCGCATGAGCACAAGCTCGTCGTTCACTGCGAAGGTGATCTTCACGTAACACCGAGGACGGCGAAATTGCTGAATGCACGGAATTTCAGATTGGTGTCCGCACGACTACTGTGAGGACCATTCAATAGGATCGACCCTCGAAAAGGGCGAGTGCAACCGATCGGTGAGCACGAGGGCATCGGGTAAGTAATGGAATCGGATAGTTGAGGTATGGCGATGCCCTTTTTTGTTCCCGAACGACCCACTCGTGATGAAGTTCTCTCGTTCTTGGCCCAATCTTCAAGTTACGGAAATCTCGGTTTGTTCGTAGGAGCAGGGTTTTCCAAAGCCGTCTTGAATGACACTGCACCAATTGCGCTTTCGTGGGGTGAACTCCTCGAGTTGGCGGCCCGCCGGATGAAGGTCGAGTACGACTCGCTCAGCAAGGAAGGCATTTCGTATCCCGAACTCGCGTCGATGATGTGCAAGTTGCACAGCCACGCAAACGGAATTGAATATTCGGAGTCACTGCAGTTCTTGAAGCGCCAATTGGCACAACTGACGAGTTGGTATCCCACAGGATCCCAGCGAAAGAAATTCGCTGAAGCACTCGAGGCGCTTTATCCGGCCTGGATCATCACCACCAACTACGACCTGGTAATCGAGAGCTTACTCACAGGAAAGTCGGTGTCCCTCGGTCCAAACGATTCGCTGTCGGCACCCCGAAACTTAGTTCCCGTTTATCACCTGCACGGCGCGAGGACAAATCCGGAAGACATCATCATTGCGCAAGAAGACTACGTCGCACTATTCCGCCCGAGTCAGTATCGCCAGATAAAGCTCGCACTGACGATCAAGGAATCCACAACTCTGTTGATTGGTTACGGCCTGGGCGACGTGAATGTTCTCACCGCCCTTGATTGGTCTCGAAACGTCTTCTCGCATGAACAACAGAACTACCCGAACGACGTGATCCAAGTACTGCGAAAATCGTCGCCGCAAGACGAGCCTTACCGGGACCAGAACGGCATCGTCATCCTGGAAACAGCGGACCTATCGAGTTTTTTCGATGAGTTCGTGACGGCGCGAACGAAGCTTGCCGCGGTAGAAGCAGTGGAGTCTAAACAGCTGAAAAAACTCGCGGCCAAGCTCACTGATCCAGATGACTCTTTGGTCACAAAGTTCGTAGACAATGAGAAGTTTCGGAGAGACTTGCTGAAAATTCTATCGCGATTTTCGGTGCACCTTTCCGGCGGATTTATCTCCTTCTTAGACCGGTGTATCGATGAAACTTGGTCTCGGTCCGCTCCTCGTGGTGCCTTCGAGGGCTACAAGCAAAATTTGGAAATATTGCTCGACATTCTGAGCGCGTTCGATATGAAGAATTTTCCGCCTGCGCTGTTCCAAGCAACCGCCTTCGCATTGGAGAGAGTGGGTTGTTTCGTCGGTTCGGGCGCCGGCAGGTCGTGGGCTGCACAAACTCTCTGGAACAATCGAAAGGGCGAGCTGAGCGATGGAATCGTCCGGGAGCTTCGCGATGTGGCTAGGCAGTACGCGTACACGGAGATTGAGCGCTTGCTGGACACTATCCCAGCATAGGATGTTTGTTTGACCCAATCTCCCGCCACGCATCCCACGCGGCGGGTGTTGCGACAGGCTTAATTCGCAATCAACGCATTCATCCGCTTCACGAATGCCGCCGGATCATCGAGCGCGGCGCCTTCGAGGAGCTGCGCCTGTTCCAACAGCAGGGTCGCGAGTTCGTGGGCTTTGTCTTCGTCGGACTCGTTGGCGGCGCGTTGGACCAGGGGGTGGTTCGCGTTGATTTCGAGTGCGGGGGCGGTGTCGGGCATGTCCTGGCCGGCGGCTTTGAGCATGCGTTTGAGGTGCGGGGCCATGTCGTATTCGTCGACGACGAGACAGGACGCCGATTCGGTCAGGCGCTTGCTGGCGCGGACTTCCTTCACTCGACTGCCGAGCAGCGTCTTCAGGCGTTCGATGATCGGCTTCGCGGCTTCATCGGTCGCTTTCTGCGCGGCTTCGTCGACCTGGCCGAGGGCGCTGAAATCGATCTCGCCCTTGGCGACATTGCGCAGCTTCTTGCCGGCGTACTCGCTGAGATAGCCCATCATCCATTCGTCGATGCGCTCGCCCATCAACAGCACTTCAACGCCGCGCGCCTTCAATGCTTCGATCTGCGGACTGCCATTGGCGGCGGTGAAGCTGTCGGCGGTGATGTAGTAGACCGTATCCTGACCTTCGACCATGCGCGCGATGTACTCGTCCAGCGTCGTCTTGGTGGCACTGCCCTCGCCCTTCGTCGATGCGAAACGCAGCAGCTTGGCGATGCGTTCGCGATTGCTGTGGTCTTCGGCGACGCCTTCCTTCAGAACCGAACCGAAGTTCGACCAGAACGTCGCGTATTTCTCCGGCTGATCAGTCGCGAGCGAGTCGAGGAGATCCAGCGTGCGCTTGGTCAGGCCCGAGCGGATCTGCGAGACCAGCTTGTTCTCCTGCAGGATTTCGCGCGACACGTTCAGCGGCAGATCGTCCGAGTCGATGACGCCGCGCACGAAGCGCAGGTAAGCCGGCAACAGATGCTCGCTGGCGTCCATGATGAACACGCGGCGGATGTACAGCTTCAGGCCCTTGCGCTCGTCGCGGCCGGAGAAGGCCATGTCGAACGGCGCCTGCGTCGGCAGATAGAGCAGACTGGTATAGCTCTGGTTGCCTTCGACGCGGTTGTGCGTGTGTGCCAGCGGCTCATCATAGGCATGCGCAGCGTGCTTGTAGAACGCGGTGTAGTCCGCATCCGAGAGTTCGGATTTCGGACGCGTCCACAACGCGGAGGCGTGATTGATCGTCTCGATTTCGGGCTCGGCCTTCTCGCCTTCCTCGCCGAATTTCTCTTTCGTCATGCGGATCGGAAACGCGATGTGATCGGAGTATTTGCCGACCAGATTGCGCAGCTTCCAGCCATCGAGGAACTCGTCTTCGTCCGGCTTCAGATGCAGGGTGATGGTGGTGCCGCGACGGGCTTCGGTCACCGTGTCGAGTTCATAGTCGCTGGTGCCGGCCGAGGACCAGCGCACCGCAGCATCAGTCGGCAGATCGGCGCGACGCGTGACCAGGGTGACCGAGTCGGCGACCACGAAGCTCGAATAGAAGCCGACGCCGAACTGGCCGATCAGGGCCATGTCCTTGCGCGAATCGCCGGTCATGGCATCGAGGAAACGGCGTGTTCCCGAACGCGCGATCGTGCCGATGTTCTCGATCACTTCCTCGCGGCTCATGCCGATGCCGTTATCGCGCAGGGTCAGCGTGCGTGCGGCCTTGTCGAATTCGATCTCGACATGAAGATCGGTGTCACCCGCGGAAAGCTCGGGGTTCGCGATTGCTTCGAAGCGCAGCTTGTCGAGCGCGTCGGAGGCATTTGAAATCAACTCGCGCAGGAAAATCTCCTTGTGCGAATACAGCGAATGCGTAACCAGTTTCAGCACCTGCTCGACTTCGGCTTCGAAGCGACGCGTTTCAGGGGCGTGAGCGGTTGCGGGGGCGGCGGTTTCAGCGGTCATGACGGTTTCCGTGGATCAGAGGACAGGCCACCGGATTGGGGGCGTGGGTGTCAGGTTTCAAGGCGACGCTGTCGTCGAATCGCATGGCGGTCGCGCCCGGGGGCGCTCCTACATCGCCTCATTGGTGCCTGGCGGCGCGGTGTAGGAGCGCACCCGGGCGCGACCCGCTAACCCCGCCATCGAGACCCGCACGTTGATGGGCTACGCTGTCCACACTTACTGGAGACCACCATGCGCCGCAGCTTGCTCACCTCGGGAATCGCCCTTGCCATGACCACCGCATCCGCATCGCCGGAGTTCTCGCTGACGGTGTATTCGTCGGCCGCACCCGGTGCCATCACCTCGGAACAACTCGCAAACTACGGCCTGCAATTGCCCGGTTACGCGCTGGTGCGCGACCGCCGCGAACTGGAACTGCCGAACGGCACCGGCGAAGTGCGTTTCAGCGATGTCGCTACGCGCATCGACCCGACCACGGTCAGCTTCGCCTCGATCACCGACCCCGAAGGCACGCGCGTGATCGAACAGAACTACCAGTTCGATCTGGTCGATGGCAGCAAGCTGCTCAACCGCTACATCGGCCAGACGATCAGTGTTGATCAAGTACGCGGTGACCAGACCAAGACGGTCACCGGTCAGTTGCTGTCGGCGACCAATGGGCTGATCCTGATGCAGCCCGATGGCGAGGTGCAGACGCTGAACAACTGGGCCAACATCGCGTTCCCTTCCCTGCCCGGCGGCCTGATCACCAAGCCGACCCTGGTCTGGCTGGTCGACGCCAAACGCGGTGGAAAACACGATACCCAAGTGTCGTATCAAACCCAGGGCATGACCTGGTGGAGCGACTACAACGTCATTCTCAAGGGCAGTGCTGACGCCTGCGAGATGGATCTGGCGGCGTGGGTCACCGTCGTCAACCAGAGCGGCGCGAGTTATCCGAATGCACAGCTGAAATTGGTCGCCGGCGAAGTGAATCGGGCACCTTCCGCACCGCCACCGATGGCGCTCGCCATGGCGAAATCGCGCATATCTGAGGAAATGGCGCCACAAGGATTCCAGGAATCGGAATTGTTCGAGTACCACCTGTACACGCTCGGCCGACGCACCGAACTGCCGCAAAATTCGACCAAGCAACTTGAATTGTTTCCTTCCGCCGTCGGCATGAAGTGCAAGCGCGAACTGGTGTTCACCGCCTCGCCGCAACCCTACGGCTTCTGGGGTTCGCCGATCAGCGACCAGGGCTACGGCGCAACGAATGCCGGGGTCGTCGGTGCATGGCTCGAATTCGAGAACAAGGCAGCGAACGGCCTTGGCTTGCCCCTGCCGGCTGGCCGTGTACGTGTCAATCAAGCCAGTCGCGACGGCAGCCTCGAGTTCATCGGCGAGGACGTGATCAAGCACACGCCGCGCAACGAGACCCTGCGCATCAAGCTCGGCGAAGCCTTCGACGTGGTCGGTGAACGCAAGCAGCTCGACTACACCATCGACACCGCTGCCAAGCGCATCGATGAAACCTTCGAGATCAGCGTACGCAACCGCAAGAAGGAAGCCGCGAGCATCCGCGTGCGCGAATACCTGTATCGCTGGAGCACCTGGGAAATCACCTCGGAAAACGTCAAGCACGAGAAGCGCGATGCGAATACCGTGGATTTCGTGTTGAACATTCCCGCCGATGGCGAGCAGAAGATCAAATATTCGGTGCGTTACACCTGGTGAGGTTTAGATCGCCGCAAAAGCCTGTTCCAGGTCCGCAATCAACACCGCTGGTTCTTCGAGCCCGATCGAGAAGCGCACCAGGTTGATCGGCACCGAGGCCTGCGCCTTCAGCGAACCCCAGTCGCGCACGCCGGCGACCGGGAATACCAGCGACTCGTAGCCGCCCCACGAGGCCGCCATCAGAAACCGCTTCAGCGCATTGCAGAAGCGGTCGATGCCGGCAATGTCATCGACCGCGAGTTCAATCGAAAACATGCCGCTGGCATGACGCAGCTGCGCCGTGCCGGATGACGGTGCATACAGGCGACGCACGCTCGGATGCGCCGACAGATGCTGCATCACGATCGCGGTCGTTGCGGAAATACGTTCGAGTCGCACCGGCAAGGTGCGCAGACCGCGCAACAGCAGCCAGGCATCGAACGGCGAAAGGATGGCGCCGAGGGTCATGTACGGCCCGTCGAACACTTTCCGGATCATCGCTTCCGAACCCACCAACGCGCCGGCGACCACGTCGCTGTGCCCATTCAGATATTTCGTCGCCGAATGCGCGACGAGATCGATGCCGAGTTCGATCGGCGACTGATACAGCGGTGTCGCGTAGCTGTTGTCAACCAGGGTGACGATGCCGTGCGCTTTCGCCAGCGCCGCGATCGCGGCAAGGTCCTGTTGTTCGAAGGTCAGCGAATTCGGCGTTTCCAGCACGATCATGCGCGTCGTCGGGGTGATCGCTGCAGCCACCGTATCGACATCGGTGGCATCGACAAAGCGACCGCGCATGCCGAATTGCGCGAGCAATTTGCGCACCAGCTGGCCGGTCCAGAAGTACGGCTTCTCGACGCACAGCACCTCATCGCCAGCACGCACATGGGCGAGAACGGCAGCAGCGATCGCCGCGGCACCCGAGCCGAACATCAGCGCATGCTCGGCACCTTCAAGCGCTGCGATTTTCTTCGCGAGAATTTCGACCGTCGGATTGTTGCCGCGTGTGTAGACATGCGCAGTGAACTCGTCGGCGAGTCGCGCGCGCATCGTCGCGATATCCGGATGCGCGAAAATCGCGCTCTGCACGATCGGCGGAACCACCGCGTCGAAGTAGCGGCCACGGTCTTCGCCAAGGTGGTTGATGATGAAGGACAAGTCCTTCATGGCCCTGTCCCGCTCAGTTTGCTTCGAGCGCGAGCCGTTCGCGCATCATCGCCACAATGGCGCTGTGCAGTTCAGGGTCTTCGAGCGCGAGATGCACGGTCGCCTGCACCATGCCGAGACGATTGCCGCAGTCGAATCGGCGACCGGTGAAGCGGTAGCTCAGCACTGGATCATTTGCGAGCAAGGCGGCGATGCCATCGGTCAACTGGATTTCGCCGCCAGTGCCAACGCGCGTCGTTTCCAGCAACTCGAAAATCTTCGGCGACAGGATGTACCGACCGACGATGGCCAGTGTCGACGGCGCAACTTCGGGTTTAGGCTTCTCGACGACGCCGCGCACGCGACCGAGATGTGTATCGATCACTTCGGCCGAGACAATGCCGTAGCGGTGGGTGTGTTCGCGCGGCACGTCTTCGACAGCAATGACACTGGCGCCATCACGTTCGGCGATATCGGCCATCTGATGCAAGGCGCCGCGGCCGCGATTCCAGATCATGTCATCCGGCAGCAGCACCGCGAACGGTTCGTTGCCGACGACGGGTCGCGCGCACAGCACGGCATGACCAAGGCCGAGTGCTTCATGCTGGGTCACGAAGACGGTCTGCACATGGCGCGGCAAAATGTCACGCACCAGACTCAGCAGTTCGTGCTTGCCGGCCTGCTCGAGCTTGGCTTCGAGTTCATAGGCCTTGTCGAAATAGTCGGCGATGGCGTGCTTGTAGCGGTTGGTGACGAAGACCAGCGTGTCGCAGCCGGCTTCGACCGCTTCCTCGACCGCATACTGAACCAGCGGCCGATCGATCAACGGCAGCATCTCCTTCGGCACCACCTTGCTCGCCGGCAGGAAACGGGTACCGAGACCGGCCACGGGGAATACAGCTTTGCGAATGCGCATGGGGTCAACCGGCCTTGTGTATGGAGACGACGTCGCCGTCGCGCTCACTGCGTGCGGCATCGAACTCTGGCACCAATGCGTGCAATGTGCGCAGGGTTTCGGCTTCGTCAAAGCGACGCACCGCATTGTCGAAGTTACGCATGATCTGTGTCAGTTCCGCGAAAGCGACCAGTCGCGGTTGCGACAGGAAGATCTTCGGATGGCCAGTACTTTCATAGCTTTCCTGTTCGTGGAACAGTTCCTCGAACAGTTTTTCGCCGGCGCGCAGACCGCTGTAGACGATTGCGATGTCGCGTTCCGGCACCTTGCCGGCGAGCAGGATCATCTGCTCGGCGAGATAACGAATGCGCACCGGCTCGCCCATGTCGAGCGCGAAGATCTCGCCGCCGCGACCGAGCACCGCCGCCTGCAGGATCAACTGGCAAGCTTCGGGAATGGTCATGAAGTAGCGCGAAATTTCCGGATGCGTGACCGTGACCGGACCGCCGCGGCGAATCTGGTCGCGAAACAGCGGCACGACACTGCCGGCCGAATCAAGCACATTGCCAAACCGCACGGTGATGAAGTGCGTGCGCGACTGTTGCGCGAAGCTCTGGCAGAAAATTTCGGCGGCACGCTTGGTCGCGCCCATTACGCTCGACGGATTCACCGCCTTGTCGGTACTGATCAACACGAAGTTGTGCACGCCGTGACGGTCGGCGGCGAGCGCCAGTGTCTGCGTCGCCAGCAGGTTGTTGCGCACTGCTTCACGCACCTGTTGCTGCAGCAGCGGCACATGCTTGAACGCGGCGGCATGGAAGACCGCATCCGGTTTGACGCGCGTGAACACGCGCTCGAGCGTGGCGGCATCGCCACAGTCGCCGAGAATGGGATCGAGCACCAGATCCGGAAACTCTATGCGCAGTTCCTGCTCGACGCGATAAAGATTGAATTCGGACAACTCGAGCACGGCCAGACGCTCGACGCCGAGCCGCGCCGCCTGACGGCAGAGTTCGGCACCAATCGATCCACCGCCGCCCGTGATGAGCACGCGCCGTGCTGCGAGACCGGCGCGAATTGCTGACCAGTCGAGCAGCACCGGTTCGCGACCGAGCAGATCCTCGATTGCGACTTCCTTCAGTTCATTGAAGTTCGAACGCCCCTCGACGACATCTTCCAGACGCGGCACGGTACGGAATGCCAGACCCGTCTGTTCGCAGACGCCGACGATGCGCTGCATCTGCTGGTTGCTGGCCGTGGGAATCGCAATCAGCACCATTTCCGCGGCGACTTCGCGCGCCAATTGCGGTAGTTGTTCGATCGGCCCGAGCACCGGCACGCCATGCACCTTGGCACCGCGCAGACCGAGCTTGTCGTCGAGGAAACCGACGACGCGATAGGCACCTTCGCGGCGCAGGTCGCGCACCAGGGTCTCGCCGGCACGACCGGCACCGAGCACCAGCACGCGCTTGCTGGGCGCACCCTTGATGCTGTCGAAACGGCTGTCCTTCCAGTATCGGTAGGCCATGCGCGGCGAACCGAGCAGCAACGTGAGCGCGATCGGATACATCAGCAGGACCGAGCGCGGCGTGCCCTCCAGGCGATCCAGAAAAAACAGGCCGAGCGCGATCGCAAGCGCACCGAGCACGCTGCCGCGGGCGATGTTCCAAAGGTCGGGCAGGCTGGCAAAGCGCCACAGGCCGCGATACAGGCCCGTCCACGCCAGGATCACCGCTTGCGTCGCCAGCACGATGCCGTGTTCGCGGCCGAACCAGGGCACTGCGGGGGGATCGATCTGCAGGTTCCAGCGCAGCCAGTTGGTGCCGAACCACGCAAGCCAGATCATCGCGAGGTCATGCGCGACCACGGCGATGCGCGGGTGGATGATGGCGATCAGTCTGCGCAGATTCATGGCCGGTATTGTGCCCGATGCGTGCGCCACAGCGCACGGCGCGCCGCGGCCCAGAGAACGAGTCCGGCAGCGTAGACCGCGATGGCACCGACAAATTCCCAGAGGAGCGAGTTCGCGTATCGTTCCATGACCAGCAGTGCCGGCAGCACCACCAGCAGGTTCCAGGCTTGATAGACCACCACTACGCGCGCGGACGACCATCCGCATCGCCGCAGCCACTGGTAGAGATGATCGCGATGCGGCCACATCCAGTGGCGCGTTCGGCGCATGCGCCCAACGAGCGTGGCGGAGGCGTCGATCATGAACCCCGAGGACAGGATCAGTGCCCCGCCCCATCCGACCAGTCCACGGTCGATTGCGACCAGCGAAAATGCCGCGACCAGAAATCCGAGCGAAATGCTGCCGACATCGCCGAGAAATACGCGCGCACGCGGCCAGTTGAACGGAAGGAACGCAAGCATCGCGACGGCGGTGGCAGCGAATAGCGAACCCAATTCCATTGCGCCGCGCTGCCCCGCGAGCAATGTCAGCGCCGTGAATACGAACATCGACTGGCTTCCGAGATGCGCGTCCGACCCGTCCATGAAGTTGTGCAGGTTCATCGAGGCAACGACGGCGCCGATCAACACGATGCCACCTTCCACCCAATACTTGCCCGCCCACCCCTGTGCGTCGATGAAGGCGATGACAACCAAGGTCGCCGCAAGCGAGTGCACGCCAAGGCGGGCAGCAATCGACAACGGGCGATGGTCGTCAAGTAAACTGATCGCAGCAGCGCTCAGCAGTCCAAACAGGAGCGAAAGCTTGAACGCGCCCAATGTATCGGGCAATTGGCTTCCGGCGAGTGCGATGGCGACCGCAATTGCGGTGACTGGTCCGATGCCGCCGCCTCGCGGAGTAGGTGCATCATGCAAGCGGCGGCGCTCCGGCGTATCGAGCAGCTGCAGTCGATGGGCGCGCCGGATCCACATCGCCGTCAGCAGCGGCGAAACGACCAGCGTCACTACGGGCAACATCCAGGGCGGCACATCAGTCGCCGGCAATGCCATGCACTGGCTTGATCGTGTTCCACGACTTGCAGCCCGGACACTGCCAATGGTGCGCGCGCGCGCCGAAACCGCAACGTGAACAACGAAACAGCGACTGGCCGTCGAGCAATTGCTTGAGCAGGTCATGCAGGCGCTGCAGGTGCTCGCGCGCGTCGCCGACCGCGCCCTGAATTTGCAGGTCGACCAACTCGGCCAGCCCACGCACTGAGGGCTTGCTACGCAGCCGCTCGGCCAGGAAACGGATCGCCGCCTCGTGCCCGGCGCGCGCCTGGATGCGTCGCGTCATCTTGATCACCGGAGAAATACCGGGATAGCGTTGCATCACCGTTTCCAGCATGCCGTCGATGGTTTCGGCGCGATCGAGATGATCGAAGGCGTCGAGCAAGGGGCTGAGCGCGATCGGCAGATATTCGATGTCGTTTTCGATCGCGCGCTCGAAGGCATTGGCGGCACGCTTCCAGTCTTGCTGTTCGTGCGCGATGCGGCCTTCGATCAGGCGCGGGCGCACGGCGTTTGGCGCCACCGTCACCGCTTCGGTCAGCAAGGCGCGCGTCTGCGCCGGATCGTTCTTGCCGTAGGCATGCTCGGCCAGTTCGCACAGAAACTGGCTGACCAGAGCCGCCTGCGATTCGCCGGTAATTTCCTCGAGTCGGCGCGCGTGCTCGATCGCCCGCTTCCACTCACGTTCCTGCTGGCAGATCGCGATCAGATGACGCAGCGCAGCCGGTGCATGCGCATCGATGCCAACGAGATCGGTGAACAGGGTTTCGGCGCGATCGAGCAGACCGGCGCGCATGTAGTCCTCACCGAGTTCGAGCAGGGCGAGCGACTTCTGCTCGGGCGTCAGCGAAGGCCGCGCGATCAGGTTCTGGTGCACACGGATGGCGCGATCGATTTCACCGCGGCGGCGGAACAGATTGCCGAGTGCGAGATGCGTTTCGACCGTGTGCTTGTCGACCTCGGCGATCTGCAGAAAAACCTCGATCGCCTTGTCCGGCTGTTCGTTCAACAGGTAGTTCAAGCCGCGGAAATAGTTGCGGCGCAGACGGTCGGCTTGTGCGCCGATCACGGTCGCCGGACTGCGACGTGCGGCCAGCCAACCGGAGAGGAATCCGGCCAGTACCAGCAATGCCAGTACCGACAGATCCAGGGTCATTTCGGCAGCGATCCGGGTTGCTTGCCGAATTCAAGCTGGCGTCGCAGCGCTCGCAGACGCAGACGCTGCGGCATGATCACGGCGGTCGCAAGCGCAGCGCTGGCGAGCAGGAATCCGGCGAGCAGGCAAGTCATCACGACGATGCCGATCGGCATATCGAAGGCGAAAAAATACAGGTCGAGGCGCACGACCGCCTCATTCAACAGGGCAAACGCGGCAGCCAACAGTGCCACGGAAATCGCCAACACCATGACGACCCAGCGCTTCATCGCAGCGCTCAGTCTTCGCGGCTAGCGTCGACTGAGACGATGCCGTTGACGCGGTCACGCAGTTCCTTGCCGGGCTTGAAGTACGGCACGTACTTGCCGGGCAGGGCCACCGAGTCACCGGTCTTGGGATTGCGTCCAACGCGGGGTGGACGAAAGTGCAGCGAGAAGCTGCCGAAACCGCGAATTTCGATGCGTTCGCCAGTCGCCAGCGCGTGGCACACGTATTCGAGGATCTCCTTGACGCCGAGTTCGACATCATGATGCGCGAGATGGATCTGACGGCGCGCCATGGCTTCGATCATTTCGGATTTCGTCATATCGGTCCGGACGGTTGAACAGGGGGAGAACTTTTCAAAAAAACTTCCCAAAAAACACGCCGCCGGCATTGCTGCCGGCGGCGTATCGGACTTACTTGTTGCGCATCTGCTCTTTCAGCAGCGCGCCGAGCTTGGTCGTGCCGCCGGCAGCCGACTGGTAGTCGGCCAGCGTGTCCGCCAGTTCCTGTTCGTCCTTGGCGCGGATGGACAACTGCAGGGTACGACCCTTGCGATCCATGCCGATGAACTTCGCTTCGACTTCGTCACCCACCTTGAGACGCGTGGTCGCGTCCTCGATGCGTTCCTTGGCGATGTCGTTCGCACGCAGATAACCTTCGGTGCCTTCGCCCAGGTGAATCGTCGCACCGCGTGCGTCGACTTCCTTGACCGTGCCCTTGACCACACTGCCACGCGGATTGTTCGCCATGAAGCTCGCGAACGGATCCTGTTCGAGCTGCTTGATGCCGAGCGAAATGCGTTCGCGTTCCGGATCGACGGCGAGCACGACGGCATCCAGGTTTTCACCCTTCTTGAAGTTGCGCACGAGGTCTTCGCCAGTGCCCTGCCAGGAGATGTCGGACAGATGGATCAGACCATCGATGCCGCCATCCAGGCCGATGAACACGCCGAAGTCGGTGATCGACTTGATCGTGCCGGAGACCTTGTCGCCCTTCTTGTTCATGGCGGCAAAGGTTTCCCACGGATTGCTGGTGCACTGCTTCATGCCGAGCGAGATGCGGCGACGTTCTTCATCCACGTCCAGCACCATCACTTCCGATTCGTCGCCGACCTGGACCATCTTGCCCGGGTTGACGTTCTTGTTCGTCCAGTCCATTTCCGAGACGTGGACCAGGCCTTCGACGCCCGGTTCGAGTTCCACGAAGCAGCCGTAATCGGTGACGTTCGAGACCTTGCCGAACACGCGCGCACCCGACGGGTAACGACGGGCGATGTTGACCCACGGATCTTCGCCGAGCTGCTTGAGGCCGAGCGAAACGCGGTTGCGTTCGCGATCGAACTTGAGCACGCGCACGTCGAGTTCCTGGCCGACTTCAACAACTTCGGACGGATGACGGACGCGCTTCCAGGCCATGTCGGTGATGTGCAGCAGACCATCGATACCGCCGAGGTCGACGAATGCGCCGTAATCGGTGAGGTTCTTGACCACGCCCTTGACGACCGCATTTTCCTGCAGACGATCCATCAGCTGTTCGCGCTCGGCGCTGAACTCGCCTTCGACCACGGCACGACGCGAGACCACGACGTTGTTGCGCTTGCGGTCGAGCTTGATGATCTTGAATTCCAGTTCCTTGCCTTCGAGGTAGCTGGTGTCGCGCACCGGGCGTACATCGACCAGCGAACCCGGCAGGAATGCGCGCACGTCGCGAATGTCCACCGTGAAGCCACCCTTGACCTTGCCGCTGATGCGACCGGTGATGGTGGCGTTCGCTTCAAGTGCTGTTTCCAATTCGTCCCAAACCATCGAGCGCTTGGCTTTCTCGCGCGACAACACGGTTTCACCGAATCCGTTCTCAAGCGAGTCGAGTGCGACCTTGACTTCATCGCCGACGGCCACGTCGATCTCGCCAGCGTCATTTCTGAACTGCTCGATCGGCACAATGCCTTCGGACTTCAGTCCGGCATGGATGACAACCACGTCGGTACGCACTTCAACCACGATGCCAGTCACGATGCTGCCCGGTTTCAGGCGCGACAGTGACGCTTGGCTCATTTCAAACAGTTCAGCAAAACTTTCGGTCATGTTGGGTTCCAGTTGGGAAAAACCGTTTATCCGCTGCGCGGATGGAAACGGGCTTGGGTTGATGGCAGTCCGCTTGCACGGAGCACCGTTGACGAACCCCGACCAGCGGCCGGGACCACGCTCGCGTTGTTGCGGCGGGGGGTCGCGTCAGACCCGTTGCTTCGCAACCAGGGCCAGGACACGATCCACCACCTCAGCTATGCCGATACCGGTGGTGTCGATCGCGATCGCATCGAGTGCGGGCTTGAGCGGTGCCACCGGACGCTCGGCATCTCGGGCGTCCCGCGCGAGGATCTCGCGCAAAAGGGCAGCGAGTGTAACCTCGAACCCCTTTTGCTTCAACTGTTTATAGCGTCTGTCGGCGCGTTCTTCGGCGCTCGCGGTCAGGAATACCTTGAGCATGGCGTCGGCAAAGATCACCGTACCCATGTCGCGCCCGTCGGCGACCAGGCCCGGTGCCTGACGGAACGAGCGCTGCTTGTCGACGAGCGCCTCGCGTACCGCCGGCACCGCGGCAATCGCCGAAGCCGTCGCGCCCGCCAGCTCGGTGCGCAAATCGCTGCTGGATTCCACGCCATTCACAAACACCAGCGGCTCATCGCCTTTGCGATCAATGAATTGCACCGCGGTCTCGAGTGCGCAGCGGGCCAGCGCATCATGGTCGTTCAGGTCGATGTCAGCCCAGCTCGCGGCCAGACCGACAGCGCGGTAGAGCGCGCCGCTGTCGAGGAAGTGCCAGCCCAGTCGCTCCGCTACCGCGCGCGAAATCGTCCCCTTTCCCGAACCACTGGGGCCATCGATGGTGACGACCGGTACCTGCGCAAGATTCATCGACGACGCCTGATTGGAAAGTCGCGATTGTAGGTGAGACGGGCGGAACCGGCACGAAGGCAAATCGCGGGCGCACGGGTCGCTGCCGGGATCAGACAACTCGCCCCGATAGAATGCGCGGCTCATGTCGCCGTTCTCGCATCAACACCCCTATCGCGCCGCTGCCTTGATGTGCCTGAGCGCCGTCCTGTTCGGCTTCATGGCGATCACCATCCGGCTGGCGTCGCACCAACTGCACGCGTTCGAGATCGCTTTCTTCCGCAATTTCTTCGGACTGGTGTTCGCCCTGCCGCTGTTGTGGCGCGCCGGTATCGGCATCATGCGCACGGACAAGCTGCGTTTCTATTTCCTGCGTTGTTTCATCGGCCTCGGCGCGATGCTCACCGGGTTCTGGGCGCTGGTGCACATGCCCTTGGCGCAGGCGATTTCGCTGTCCTATTCGACGCCGCTGTTCGTCACCATCGGCGCCGTACTCGTGCTCGGCGAAATCGTGCGTATCCGGCGCTGGACGGCGGTATTCGTGGGTTTCATCGGCGTCATCATCATCGTCCGACCGGGTGCCGACAGCTTCACGCTCGATGCCTTGATCGCGCTATCTGCGGCCGCCTTGTCGGCGAGTGCGGCGATCAGCATCAAGTTCCTGTCGCGCACCGAGCATCCCTACGCAATCGTCGTTTACATGGTGTTGATCATGACGCCGCTGTCGCTGCTGCCGGCCATCCAGGTCTGGCAGTGGCCGGATCTGGCGACCTGGGGCTGGCTGGTGCTGACTGGATTGTTCGGTACCACGGCGCATGTGGCGATGACCCGCGCCTACCAGCTCGGCGACCTGTCGGCGCTGACGCCGCTGAGCTTTCTGCAGCTTCCGGTCGTCGCCGTGCTCGCTTGGCTGCTGTTTGACGAAGGCCTGGATCGCTACACGGCGATCGGCGCGACGATCATTTTCGCGTCCAATGTCTACATCGCCCGTCGAGAAGCCCAACTCGCGCGGCCGACGGTCACCGCAGCGGACATCGGCAGCGAAAGTCAGGCTGGGCGTTGAGCGACGCGTCGCGATGAACGCAGTCGCCTACAGCGCAAACCGCTCGCGCAGGATCTTGTTGACACGCGTCTGCCAGCCGGCGCCAGTGGCGCGCAACACGGCCAGCACGTCGGGGTCGATGCGCAGCTTCACTGCTTCCTTCGGGGCTTCCTTGGGAGGCCGCCCCATGCGTACAAGCGGCTTGGCAGCTTTCCATTCCGCCTCCGTCAACGGAACCGCATCCGGGTCGCGTCGCGCGGCAGCGGAAATGGCCTTGTCTTCGGCCACGGTGGGGACGATAGTTCCGGGTTTAAGTTTGGGCATAGCGGTTCACCTCTCGACGGTTGGCCTTGCGCAGGCTGATGATGCGGCGGGTTCCGGCCCGCTCCACGAAGGCCACGGCGTAAAGGCGCAGCCCGATGTAACCAATGCCGCACTGGCGCGGCTCGCCGTAATCCCGACGCTCGTCGGGCCAAGTGAGTGCGGTATCCCATTCCAGCCCCGACGCCTGCGCCAGCGAAACGCCGTGCTTGGCGACGTTGGCGGCGTCCTTGGCGGGATCGAAGTCGGCATTCATGGGATTTATCGTACCCCCATAAAGTCGAAGCGTCTATCGCCCTCTTGCATTCCGCCGCGACTGCACGCTGTTCGATGGCGACATTTCGACGACCCAGAATAACTGCGAAAGACTCCCGCCATTGTTGGCCGAATGGGCAGCGGAAGCCGGCCCCGCCTCGATCCGCTTGGCCCAAACCCCGGCAATTTGCCGATTCCACCCCGCTGCAATCAAACTGCGCCGCGCATTCCTCACCGACCGGATCATGACGACCGCATTTTCTCCCTGGCGACTTTGCGTCGCCCCGATGATGGATCGGCGCTACAGTCAGGTGTGACGCGGGCTGTAGCGGCGCTGGTACACTCTTGGCACAGCGAACGGATGGAATTATCAATGGATCGTAGCGACGCCCCTCAGGCTGGAGACTTATCCGTAGATTGCGCAGCCTTGCTTCGGTTTCTGTGCAAGGAGGGGCCGTGGTCGCATCTGGGCGGGCCGTTCGCGACGCACCCAGGCCACGATGCGTCCGCTGATGCCATGCATGCAGATATGGAAGAACTGGAGCGGCGCGGCCTTGCGCAGCGCCGTTACACCCCTTCCGGAATCTGTATGTGGCATCCGACTGCGAAATGTCGCACCACCAATTCAGCCGGCGACTGATGCGCGGCAGGCTCCCCGCTGCGAAGCTGTCGACACTACGGAAGCGGCGAGCATGGAGCACGTCGCCGGCAGGGAGCCATCAAACGTAGCGCCGCGATCGTTCGCGACTGGCTGGCCGGGTTCGCCCGGCCGGCCTCTTTCTTCGAAATCAGACGAACACCAGCACCAACCCGCCGCCGCCGCCATTGCCACCGGCACCGCCAGTCAGGCCACCACCGCCACCACCACCGCTTGAGCCCGGCGCACCGTCGCCACCGCGGCCTCCAGCGCCGCCAGTCGCGCATGATCCGCCGCCACCGCCGCCGAGCGAAACGATCGGCTTGCCGGATTGGTTCCAATATCCAAAAGCGCCGGGCGATCCGCCGCCCGCCGCGCCTGCGCCGCCAGGACTTTCGAACGCGAAAGAGCCACCGAACGAGAAAATGTTGACCGTTCCGCCGGCTGCAACGACATTGCCAGACGTGACGCCGGCACCCGAGCCGCCGGACGTAAAGATGCCGTTGCCGTAGCCCTGCGAGACGCCGGCACCGAATCCGCCGCCAGCACTGCCGACCTGTCCGGCAAACGCCGAATAAGTTGCGATCGCATAGCTAGGCGCGCCGTCCGCGAAAATCGTTCCAGCCGATCCAGCCGCGCCACCAACGCCCGCCGTGCCCGGCTGTCCGCCGGTGGGCGCTGCATTGTTCGAACGGAGCAATATCAATTCCGTTTTCGCAGTCGTGTAGCGCAATGCGATCAGAGAATTCGCGCCCGGATCGCCCGCCACGCCCGCGGCTCCACCGCGCCCGCCCATGCCGAGTTGATACCAGATTTCTCCAGGCAACAGGCCGGTCGGGAGCATGAAGCTGACGCCGCCGCTCGATCCCCCGGTGCCGCCGCCGCCGCGATTGGTCAGGCTAGCGCCCGTAGCCCCGCCGCCGCCGCCGGCTGCGCCGCCCCACATGAAGCCGTGCGCAATTTTTGCCGATGACGGTACGACGATGCGTCGCCATTCCGTCAGCGCGCCCGACGATGCGCCGACGCCGGCAACGTCGAAAATATCGGCGTTCGCCAACTGTTGCGACGGGACGAAAATCACAGCTTGCCGCCCTGCGCGGACACGGCCCAACCTGCGGCGACCGCAGTCCCGAGCGTAACGTTGACCTTATAGCCCGCAGGGAGCAATAGGTTCATCGTGTACACCACGGGCGATTGCGCGGCGATCTCGGTCAACGTGGTCGCCGGCAATGCGATCTCGTGATAGAGGCAGTTGTTGGCGATGGTCGCATTCGTGAGCCCGTTATTCAGAAAAACGCGCAGCACACTTGCCGTGTTCGTGCCGGTCGGTCGAGCGCGAAGCTCAAACACGAAACTGCCCTCGGTCGCGTCTGCCGTGAACACGGTCGACACCGTTCCTGTTCCGTCCTTCGCAGTGTTCGCGGCGGTGAGGATTGGAGTCGTTGCCGGCCATTCGCTTTGCGCGAGACGGATGAAAATAGGCGAAGTGTTTGCGGCCATTTTTGTTACCTCAAAGCGTAGCGAGACATGCGGAGCGAGACGCCGATTGCCGGAATCCCGAGCGAGGTGCGCGCCGCGGCGGCCGTGGTTGCGCCCGTACCTCCTTCGGCGATTGATACCGTTGCGCCGAGGCTCCATGCGTCCGCTCCAGTACGTCGCGCAATGCCGGTCGTCGCCAGC
>JAYUVY010000102.1:0-28244 GCA_043753835.1 Lysobacterales bacterium
TCAACCACCACGCCGCGGGTCAAGCCGTTGGCGGTGGCGTCGATGGTGAGCGTTCTGCCTCCGGTGATGAAAAATGCCGAGGGGCCGAACTCGGTGCTGCCCGGGCTCAGATCGTTGCTGAACAAGCTCAGCGCAATCGTCAGTCCATCCATGGCCATGCTGAAGACGATTTGATCGCCCGACGCTGCCTGATTGATTGCGCTGCGCAAGGTGCAGTTGGGCGCGACGGCAGCAACGATACAACTGTCACTGGTATCCAACGCCGTCGCCTCGGCATTCGAAGTCACGGTCCAAGTGGCCGCCGACACCGGCGTGGCAGTCATTCCAGTGAATAGCGCGGTGGCGGAAAACAGAAAGCGTGAAGAGCGCATGGGAACCCTTGAGAAATTACCGCGACTGATGGTGTGGTGCCCAAACTTGGTCAGTTCAGGATTCAATCCGACTTTGCAACGGAAGCGGCGGGCGTTACTGCGCCCGCGCCAGATCGTCGAGCAGGACCTTGAGGAATCGCGCCGCTTCGCCGCCGGTGCAGGCGCGATGGTCAAAGGTCAGTGACAGCGGCAGCACCTTGTGCGTTTCGATGCCGCCCATCACCGGGACAAGTTGATGTCTGCCCTTGCCGGCGGCGACGATGGCGACGCAGGGCGGCACGATCACCGGGGTCGCATAGCGACCGGCATACATGCCGAAGTTGGACAGCGAGATGGTGTAACCCTTCAGTTCATCGGCGGCGATCGAGCGGTCTTCGACCTGCGCGCGCAAGCGATTCACGCCTTCGCGGATCATGCGTGCATCGAGCATGTCGGCATTGCGCAGCGCCGGCACGAACAGGCCTTCGGGTGTATCGACGGCAATGCCGACATCGACGCGCGCGTGCAGGGTGCGCGTGCTGCCCGCCATGTCGAACCAGGCATTCAAGGCCGGCTCGGCCTTGCAGGCGGTCACGATCGCGCGGATCAAGCGTGCGGTGATGTCGTTGCCGGGCGTCCACGCGTGCAGGTCGGCGTCGTCGCACAGCGTCGTCGGTACGACTTGGGCATGCGCCTCCGCCATGATCCGCGCCATGTTGCGACGGACACCGCGCACCGGTTCGGGTTGGCCTGAGGCTTGGACGTTTGGTGGCGTCGTGCGCACCGGTTTGCCAGCGAGCGAGCGCGGGTCGGGGGTGTAGGCGGCTCCCTCACCCCCGGCCCCTCGCCCGGAGGGAGAGGGGAGCAGAGCGGACTGCGGAACACTCGTTGTCAATGCCGCTGCTGGCGCGCTGGTGCGTGTTGTGTGGGCTGCGGCCATCATCGACGCCGGATTTGCGGCGGCGTTCTTGACGTCCTGCATCGTGACCACGCCGTCGGCACCGGTGGCGCGCACGCGGTTCAGATCGATGCCGAATTTTTTCGCAAGCGCGCGCACGGCTGGCATCGCCTTGATGCCACCGATCGCGATCGCCGCTTCAAACTTGACCTCGTTGCTCGCCTGCATGGCACCAACCACGGTGCCGGCATCGGCGCGCTCGGTGGTTGCGGCTTTGCTCCCCTCTCCCCCCGGGAGAGGGGCCGGAGGTGAGGGAGTTGGTGCGATAGCGGCGGCTGCCGGCGTCGCTGTTTTTGGCGAAGGCGCATGATGATGCCCGGTGTCCTCGGCATCCGCGCGCTGCGGCAGGCTTGGATCAATGGCAAAGGTCGCCAGCGGCGCATTGGTGTCGATCACATCGCCCGCTTGTCCATGCAACTTGGTGACGATGCCGGAGTAAGGCGACGGCACTTCGACCACTGCCTTTGCGGTTTCCATCGACACCAGCGGCTGATCGAGCAGCACCTTGTCGCCCTCGGCCACCAGCCATTCGACGATCTCGGCATCGGGCAGGCCTTCACCGAGGTCGGGCAGCAGGAAATCCTTGTTCGTGCTCATCGCATTACTCCTGAAGCGTTGCGAGATTCTGGCATTTCCCTCTGTCGCGAGAGGTAACGGCGGGATCTTTCTGCATTTCCCCTCTCCCTTGACGGGAGAGGGGCAGGGGAGAGGGTGAGTTCGGTGCCGTATGGGATCGGCGCTCCGCTCGGCCCCCTCTCTCCCGGCCTCTCTCCCGCGAGGGGAGAGAGGAGAAGTGCGGTCGTTTCGCGACGGAGATTCGCGGACGCATGTTCAACCAAACGCCAACGTGCGCTTCGCCGCCGCAAGAATGCGGTCGACACTCGGCAGGTATTTCATTTCGAGGCGGAACAGTGGCATTGGGGTGTCGTAACCGGTGACGCGTTCGACTGGGGCGATCAGGTCGAACATCGCCTTTTCGGCGAGTTGCGCGGCGATCTCGGCACCGATGCCGCCGGTGCGTGCGGCTTCGTGGATGATCACGCAGCGGCCGGTTTTCTTCACCGATTCGTGGATGGTGTCGAAGTCGAGTGGTTTCACCGTCGCGACATCGATGACTTCGGCGCTGATGCCTTCTTGCGCGAGCTTGTCGGCGGTCTCCAACGTCTCCTTCACGTGCGCGCCCCAGGTGACGAGGGTGATGTCGTGGCCGTCGCGCAGTACGAAGCAGACATCGAGCGGCAAGGCTTCGCCGTCATCGGGGACTTCTTCCTTGTACTGGCGATAGATGCGCTTGGGTTCGAAGAAAATTACTGGATCCGGATCGCGAATCGCCGCGAGCAGCAAGCCGTAGGCGCGCGCTGGGCTCGACGGAATCACCACGCGCAAGCCGGGAATATGCGCGAACAGCGCCTCCGGCGCTTCCGAATGATGTTCCGGTGCGCGGATGCCGCCGCCCCAGGGCGCGCGCAACACCATCGGGCAGCTGAGCCGGCCGCGCGTGCGCGTGCGGATGCGTGCGGCGTGGCAGATGATGTGGTCGAGCATCGGATAGATGAAGCCGTCGAACTGGGCTTCCGCGACCGGCTTCATGCCCTGGATGGCCATGCCGACGGCGAGGCCGGCAATGGTCGTCTCGTCGAGCGGCGTATCGAGAATGCGCTCGGAACCGAAGCGCGCGTGCAGGCCCGCGGTCGCGCGGAACACGCCGCCATTCACACCGACGTCTTCGCCGAGCACGACCACGCTCGGGTCGTGCTGGATTTCATACGCCAACGCCTGCGTCACCGCTTCAATCAAGGTGATCTCAGCCATGCGCGCGACCCTCCCAGGCGATCGCTTGCGCGCGTTGCGCGGCGATGTCGTGCGGCGCCTCGGCGTACAGATAATCGAAGATCGCCTCGATCGGCTGCGACTTGGTTTCGAGATAGGCGTTCACCTCGATATCCACCTCGCGGCCGCATTGCTCTTTCCACGCCAGTTCTTTTGCTTCGTCCCAGACGCCGAGTGATTCCAGATACTTGCGCAGACGCTTCAGTGGTTCGCGTTCCCACGCGGCTTTGACTTCTTCGTCCGGACGATAACGACGCGCATCGTCCGCTGTGGTGTGGTCGGACAGGCGATAGGTCACCGCTTCGACCACCGCACCGCCGCCGCCATTGCGTGCACGTTCGATCAGTTCCTGCATGGTCGCGAGCATCGCGATCACGTCATTGCCATCGACCTGTACCGAATGCAGGCCACCGGCGATGCCCTTCTGCGCCAGCGTCTCGGCGCCGGTCTGCGCGCTGCGCGGCACCGAGATCGCCCACTGGTTGTTCACGATGACGCCGATGTAGGGCAAGGTGTAGGCGCCGGCGGAATTGATCGCAGCGTAAAAGTCGGTCTTCGAGGAGCCGCCGTCACCAACGACGCTGACCGCGACACGCGGCTCATGGCGCAGCTTGAACGCGAGCGCCGCGCCTGCGGCATGCAGGCACTGCGTCGCGATCGGCACGCACCACGGCAGATCGTGTTTCGGCCCGGTGAAGTCGTTGCCACGCTCGTCGCCGCCCCAATACAGCAGCACATGGCGTGGCTTCACGCCGCGCACGAACTGCGCACCGTATTCGCGATACATCGGGCAAAACACGTCTTCCGGCTTCATCGCCAGGCCGATCGAAATATGCGCCGCTTCATGGCCGAGGCAGGACGCATAGGTACCGAGCTTGCCGGTGCGCTGGAGTGCGACCGCCTTGCCGTCGAACACGCGTGTGAAGCTCATTCGTTTGTAGATGTCGACCAGCACCGCCGGATCACGCGCGAATGCGGGCAGTTCGGCGACCAGTTGGCCATCGGCATCCAGAATCTGCCGATAGCCGATGGTGAAATTCGCAACCGTTTTCATCGTGTCCTCCCGAGGCAGGCGCCGAAGCGAGGGGGTTAGATAGCGTCCGCGCCGCAATTGCGCAAGCTTGACAGCGGCTTGCGCTGCGCGTGGGCTTCGGTTACTTGGGGATGTCCTGCCGGAAGACATGAATGTTCGATCTGATCGCCATCCTCGCCGCCATCGTGTTCATCGTGCTGGTGTTGCAACTGCGCGCGATGCTGGCCTTGCCATTCTTGAGCCAGACGGCGCGGCTCGCGCCCGGCGACTGGTCGAAACTGCTGGCCGCGGAAGACGTGATCGCCACCGCGACCGCCGAGCTTGCTGCACTCGGCTTCTGCGGCCCGCAATGGCTGTCGGTGTCACCAACGCCGGCGGAAGCGGCGAGCGTGCGCGCGATGGCCTGCTTTCGGCGCATTGATGACGGCGTGCTGGTGTATTTGGTGCCCCTGTTTCTGGCCGAGACGCCGAATCGCTGCATCAGCTATCTGGTGACACGTCTCGCCGACGGCCGCAGCATCGTCAGCCAGCCCAGTGATCCGTTCTTCGTCATCACCGCCACAACTGAGGAGCCCGCGCAATTGCTGTTGCCGGCGCCCTTTGCCGAGCTGGTCACGGCGCATCTCGCCTTCGTCGCCAGGCACGGCGTGGCTGCGGCCGATGCCACCAGTGATGCGGTTGTCGTCGATCTCGCCGGTCGCTGGATCAACGAGCGCCGCGCGCGACTGATCGCGGGCGGGCAGATCGCGGAGTCGGCCGACGGCATTGCGCGACCGAAGCTGGGCTTCGCGATTCGCGCTCTGCGCGCGTTCTGGTCGCGGCCGAAGTGGGCGGCGAATACTGCGCCGATCCCGCCGGCGCGGCTGACCCTGATCGCGCAGAACAGCACGCGCATCCGCGAACGCGCGCCGACCGCGGCGATGCAGTGGCTGCTGTTTCTCGCCAGCAATGCATTGTTCATGGCGATCGGTGCGCTGGTGTTCGATGCGCAGTTCGCGCTGATCCTGCTCGTCGTCATCGCCATCCACGAAGCCGGTCATTACTTCGCGATGCGCGCGTTCGGTTATCGCAATGTACAGATGCTGGCCTTGCCCCTGGTCGGTGGCGTCACCGTCGGCCACGAACGTGAGCCGCATGCAACGCAACGTGCCTGGATGAGCTTGATGGGCCCGCTGCCGGGCATCGTCATCGGCTGGATCCTGCTCGCCATCAGCTGGCCAGCAGGCGTGCTTGGCGACGGTTGGATGGCGCAGGCGGCGTGGGTGTTTCTGGCGGTGAATTATTTGAATGTCGTGCCGATCCTGCCGCTGGATGGCGGCCACATCGTGCAGGCCATGCTGCCGGCGCGCTGGTATGGCTTGCGCATCGGCTTTCTGGCGCTGGCCTGCGCCGTCGGTGCGATCGCCTGCTTCGCCTTCGGTTTGGTCGGGCTTGCCGTCATCGTGCTGTTGCAACTGCTGCAGGTGCCGGGGCTCTGGCAAAACCGTCGCGTGATCAAGCATCTGCTCGCCAAAGGCAGCATTCCCGACGACGCCTTGCGTGCACGCAAACTGCGGCTGACGTTTGATGCACTCGATACCTTGGTCGGCCCGAGCGCGCACGCCAGTGCCCGCATTGCGCAGGCCGAGGACATCGTGCGCAGTCTGGAAATGGTGCCGATGAGCTGGATGTCGCGTGTGCTGACGAGCGGCGTCTATGGCGCGCTGCTCACTGTGCCCGTGCTGGTGCTGGCGGTTGCGCTGTCGACGCGGAGCAATGCGGAGGCGGTCGCACCCAGCGCCGTGCAACGCGCTGCCGCCTTCGACGCCAGCGCGGACAGCGACTGGGCCGATCTGATCGATCGATTCGAGCGGCCGGCCTGGTGGCAGCGCCTGGCACTCGGCATGGAAGATTGGCCCGCAGCTGCGACCGATGCTGACATCCGTGCCAGCGAGGAACGTGTTGGCACTGAACTGCCGCAGGAATTGCGCGAGTTCTACGCGCTGCACGACGGCTTCGCGAGCTTGCAGTTGGGCGCCGTTGCCGAAATCGGGGCCGTGCCTGCACCGGGTGCGGCGATGCGCGAGATCGCGATGGAGATGATGGAAACCCCGTTCGCCCTGGTCGACTTCGATGGCGAAAGCGGCGTGCAGTTGCGGCTCGGCGAGAGCGATTTGCTCGCCTGTCATTCAATCGCCGAACAGATCGATCCCGAGCTGGCCGAGGTCGTCGCCTGGCCGGACTTGCTGTGGTGTCCGCAACTCGAAGCTGCTGGTGCTGCAATCGTTGCGCCGGCACAGAACCGCGCGTGGCGCGACTTCAAGATCTACGTTCGCGAACGCGCTGCGGCGCAATGAAAAGGGCAGCCGAAGCTGCCCTTTTCATTCAGAACTTGCGAATCGGTCAGATGGCGCGTTGCCGCAGCGCCAGCGCCGCGACCGCCATCAACATCAGCGCCGCCAGCAGTTGACCCAAGCGGTCGAGAGTCGGGATCGGCGCGGTCGGAACGACGATGCTGCCGCCGATGGTGGTGCTGCCGGTGGTCGCATTGTTGGCCGGGGTCGGATCAAACGTGGTGCTCGAAGCGGTCACGTCCGCATTCAACAGTTTGCCGGGCGTGGCCAGCGCATCGACGGTGACGACGATCGTGAACACCGCCGAGCCGGGGGCAAGTTTTTCGGGCGTCAACGACTTGCTGACCAGAGCGCGGAAATTGCTGTCGTTGCAACTCACCGTGCCGTTGGTACCAACCGCTGGCGTGGTGCAGTTCCAGCCACCGGGCTGGGTGAGCGAGTTGAACGTCGTTTCGGTCGGCAGCGGCAGCGAGAAGCTGGCATTGTCGGCATTGCTCGGTCCGCTGTTGGTCAAGGTCACGGTGTAGGTGAGCAATCCGCCCGGCAACACCGGATCCGGCGTATCGGTGATGGTCACGCTCAGGTCGGCCGAGGCGTCGTCGTCGTTGATCGTGCCGAGGCCGGTGTCATCGGCAATCGTCGCGCCGATCGGGTTCGACAGCACCACCGTAAAGGTCTCAGTCGCTTCAGTCAGCAGGTCGCCAGTGATCGGCACGCTGATGGTCTGCGTGCCAGCTGCGCCGAAGTTCAAGGTGCCGCTGGTCGCTGTGAAGTCAGCCGCCGATGCCGTGCCGGCGACGGTGGTGTATTGCACGGACGCGATTGTCGTGCCATCCGGCGCACGCGGCGGCATGACCGTCGCCAGGGTCACCGTGAAGTCGGCGGTGAGTCCAGCCGCGTCGGTTTCGGTGACGGTGACATTGTCAATCCGGAACGCCAATGGCAGGGCATCGTCGTTGGTGATCGTGACGACGGTCGGCGGCGGCACTTGAATTCCGCCTGGTGCGCGGGGAGGCTGGCCTACGTCGTAGCTATCGACACTGACCGTAAATGTCTCGTCGGGCTCAACGAAATCGTCGCCGACGGTTTGAGCGAAGTACGTGCGCGAAGTCTGCCCGGCGAGAATCATGAACGACGTGTTGGACAACTGCAGGTAATCGACGTTTGCCAGCGTCGCCGTGCCGTCGGCGGTGCTGACGATGACCGTGATGTCCTGATCGGCGCTATTGCTCAACGAATACAGAATGCCGATGTTGGTGTTGCCGCTGTCGCCTTCGAAGCCCGAAGCCGCGGCAGGAGCGCTCAACGCCGGGAATGAATCGTCATCGTTGATCGTGCCCTGACCTTGCGCATCGGTGACGGTCGCGCCCGTGACATTGGCGACGTTGACGAAGAACTGCTGGGTGTTCGGTTCAAAGACCGTGTCGCCGTTGACATTGACGGTGAAGGCATAAGACTGCTGGGTTGCCGGAATCGTCTGGCTGGTCAGCGATTGTGCGACGAAGTCGGCGCCACCCGCAGCCGCCACGCCGCCTGTAATCGCCGTGTCATTCGCGGTCGTGATGTCGAAAGTCACTCCGCCCACCGGAGCCGGGGCATCCAGGCTGACCGTAAAGGTGAAGGCGGTCGTGCCGGCATTGCCTTCGTTCAGGCTGACGTTGTCGATCGACAGGTTCGGCGGAGGGGCCGCTGCACCTTGGGGGATCAACGAGAAGTCATCGACGGCGAGACCGTCGTCGGCACCTGAAGCATTCAAGTCGTTCCAGCGGATCCAGAACGTGGCGCCATTCGCGATGCTCTGGCTGGTCACGCTGGATGAAACGGAAGTCCGGTTGGTCGCGTTGTTGCCGTCGAGCGCACTCGCCGCTGCCGCTGTCTTCACCGGGTTGGTGAAGTCGAGACCGTTCACATCGGTCCACGCACCGGTCGTCAACGAAGATGCGTCGGTGCTGAACTGGAAGTCAAGGCGGTCGTCGCGCGCGGCCACGATATTGGCGATACGCCATTGTTCGCCGGTATACGAGATATCCAACGAGGCCACCGTGGTGCCGGTGTTGTTCGTGAAGCAGGCGCCGATAACGGGGATCAAGGTGCCGCTTTGCAGACCGCCAAGCGCGCGGTCGGTTGCCGCCGCACTGCCGTAGCTGAAGGTGTCGCCGGTGTTGCTGCCGCCGGTGTCAACGGCATATTGCTCGTTGTCACGAGCACCGCCACCGGTTTCGTTCTGAAACCAGCCAGTGATCGTCAATGGGTTCGTGGTCGACGCGGCAGTGTTCGAAAGCGTGTCGAAATTCTGGGTGTAGCCCGATCCAAGCGTCGTCAACGACACACAAGTTGTGCCGGCGTGGGCTGCGGAGAACGTGGCCAGCGCCGAGAGCGCGCAAGCAAGGCGAAATTTGAGTGAGGACATGGACAATCTCCGGCAACGGCTTGGAACAGGGCGTGGGGCCGCGCAGTCTATCCAAATCCCGTGACTGTTTCCGACACCGCTAGACTTCTCGGCCCGCGATCCGGAAAACCCCAATGGAAACCAACAAGCGCGCGCTGGAAGCCGGTATCCATACCGACCTGCGCAGCCGTCTCACTTACGACGGTTATCTCGATCTGCCAACGCTGCTATCGGCGCAGAAGCCGTTGTCGAACCCGGCGCATCACGACGAGATGCTGTTCATCGTGCAGCATCAGGTGGCCGAGTTGTGGATGAAACTCGTCGTGCACGAGTTGCGTGCGGCGATCGGTTGCCTTGCTATCGACAACCTCGACCCGGTGCAAAAGATCCTGGCGCGGGTGAAAGCCATCCAGAAGCAGCTGACCGAAATGTGGAGCGTGCTCGAGACGCTGACGCCAAGCGAATATCTCGAATTCCGCGATGTGCTCGGACCGGCGTCGGGCTTCCAGTCGCTGCAATATCGCACCATCGAATTCCTGCTCGGGAACAAGAATGCCGACATGCTGCGCGTGTTCGCGCACGACGAGCGCGCGTCCGCCGAACTGCGCGCGGTGCTTGAGGCGCCGAGCCTGTACGACGAATTCCTGCGCCATCTTGCGCGTCGCGGCCATGCCATTCCGCGCGATTGCGTGATGCGTGATTGGTCGGCGCCTTACCAGCGCCATCCGCAACTGATCACCGTGTTCAAGGCGATCTACGAGAACACCGACGAGCACTGGGAGGCCTACCACCTGTGCGAACTGCTGGTCGACGTCGAGGTGCAATTCCAGACCTGGCGTTTCCGACACATGAAGACCGTCGAGCGGGTGATCGGCTTCAAGCGCGGCACTGGCGGCTCGTCGGGCGTCGGCTTTCTCAAGAAGGCGCTGGAGCTCACCTTCTTCCCGGAGCTGTTCGAGGTTAGGACGGTGTTGGGGACATGAGGAAAAGGGCATCGCGAAATTGCATCGCGGCTGCCGCCGCTCCTGCTTCCAAAGATGATTTGCTGCACCGCACCACCAGAATTGTTTGACCGGGTGCCACCGGGCCGCTAAACCTTCCGCACTTTTTTGCCCGACGGATCGGGTGTGACATCGCTGCACGGCGTCCGTCGTGTTGAATCAGTTCGTGTTAGATCAGCTTGAGGAGAATGCAATGAGTGGAGCAAGCCTGCCGGATCAACCGGCCCCGCCGGAATATGGCCAGTTGATGGGCCATCCGCGGCCGTTGTGGATGTTGTTCATGGCTGAGTTCTGGGAGCGCTTCGCGTTCTACGGCATCCGCTGGGCGCTGGTGCTGTACATCGTGGCCCAGTTCTACAACGGCGAAGGCAGTGGGCAGGCGCCTGCAAACGTAATCTACGGCTCATATCTTGCCCTGGTTTACGCTGCGGCGATTTTCGGCGGCTACGTCGCGGACAAGTATCTCGGTTATCAGCGTTCGATCTTGGTCGGTGCGGTGATCATGGCCGCTGGCCTGTTCCTGATTTCGGTTCCGAACCTGGAAGTATTCAAACTCGGCCTCGCGACCATCGTGGTCGGCAACGGCTTGTTCAAGCCGATCATCTCCACCCTCGTTGGCAAGATCTACGCCGCAAGTGACGAGCGCCGCGATTCTGGCTTCACGATTTTCTACATGGGCATCAATCTCGGCGCCATGGTGTCGCCGATCCTCACGCAGGCGCTCGCTCAAAAGGTGTTCGGTACGGATGCCATGCCGGCATACAAGATGGTGTTCATCGCCTCCGGCATCGGCATGTTGATTTCGCTGGTCTGGTTCTACATCGGTCGGGCGCAATTAAAAGGCATCGGCGACACAGCAGAGGGGCAAGGTGGGATTGGACGAATCATTACGGTCTTCGTCGGCGCTGCGTTTGCCATTCCTGTAGTTTATCTCATGTTGGCTTGGGGATCCAAGCCGCTGTACGAAGTGCTGCAAACGACGGTCAACAGTTGGGGCGATAAGATGCAATGGCTGCTGGGCATGCAGACGCTGCAGATCATCCTTACATTGATGTTCATCGCGCTCGCGATCATGCTGGTCATCGAAGGCGTCAAGAATGGCGCGGTCGCCCGCGACAAGGTGATCGCAATGTTGGTCATCTTCGCGTTCAACATCCTGTTCTGGATGTTCTTTGAGCAAGCGGGCAGCTCATTCACGTTTCTGGCCGACCAGATCGTGAACCGCGATCTTGGATTCATGACCTTTCCGACCGCGTATTTCCAGAGTGTCAATTCCGTGGCCATCATCGTGCTCGCGCCGCTCATCGCCTGGATCTGGGTCAGGTTAGCCAAGATCGAACCCGGACTCGGCGGCATGCGCATCGTACGCATCGCGGTCGGCCTCGCTGCAACCGCGTTTTCGATTCTTGCCATGCACAAGGTGGCCGGCATGGGTTTCATGTCGAACACGGTGTTTCTGGTGCTCGCCGCGCTGATTCTCCTATTGGGCGTGTGGGCCACGAGGATCGACTTTGGCAATTCTGCGGGAACCCTCAATCCGTCTATCCCGCGCAAGTTTGGCCTTGGCATCATCTTCAACGGACTTGCGTTCCTGCTGTTGATGTATTCGCTGTCGTCGCTGGTCGACCCACAGACGCTGAAAATTCCGTTCTGGACGTTGTTTGCGGTTTACTGGATCCAGTCGATCGGCGAGTTGTGCCTGTCACCGATTGGGCTGTCGATGGTGACCAAGCTGGCACCGTTGCGCCTCGTCGGTTTCGGCATGGGCGGCTGGTTCCTGTCGACCGGCATCGGCAACAACCTGTCGGGACTGTTCGCGAGCCATGCCAGCGGCGAAGGCGGCATGACGGTCGCATCGGCGCAAACGGCTTATACGCAGGGCTTCTGGATTCTGATGGTCGGTGGCGTGCTGTTGTTCCTGGTCGCACCGTTGATCCAGAAATTGATGCATGGCGTGAAGTAAGCCGCGCAAACCTGGTCGTAAAACGGCGCCTCCGGGCGCCGTTTTCGATGGTGCCGGCCGAGATCAGCGTGGCGCGTTCGACGCCGCGCGTTTCAGCGCATCGTGGCCTTCGCCGACGAATTTCGCGAGGATGCGCTCCAGCCAGACGCGTTCCTCGGCGTTCAGCACCGACAGCAATTCGCGCTCGTAGCGCAACGCCATCGGCGCGACTTCGTCGTACACCCGCCGTCCCTTCAGCGACAACGACAGCACCGAGCGCCGCTTGTCGTCGTCGTGCACGCTGCGCTTGATACGACCGGACTTTAGCAGCGACCCGACCGCGCGACTGACCGCGACCTTGTCCATGGCCGTGCGTTCGGCCACTTCGACGGCGGACAGGTCGGCATAACGACCGAGCACCGCCAGAACCCGCCATTCGGTCACCGACAGATCAAAACGCCGTTCATACTCGGCGGCGATCGCGGCGCTGATCGTGTTCGACAGCACCGACAGCCGATAAGGCAGGAAGCGGTCGAGTTCGAGTGTGCTGTGCGCAGTCATTCTGCAGGGTCGGCTCGTGCGGTGCTTGAAACTAGTTTCACATGAAACTAAAGTGCCCGCCATCCGGGTGCGTTCGCGCCCCGCTTGCACGCCCAACCCTTCCCAACGGAGCAATGCCATGAGCGCACAGCCCACGAACGCGGCCGATCGCGTCACTTTCGACAATCCCATGGGCATCGACGGCTTCGAGTTCGTCGAATTCGCCGCGCCCACCGGGCAGGGTGCGCAATTGCACGACTACTTCCGCAAGCTCGGCTTCGCGGCCGTCGCACGGCACAAGACGCGCCCGATCACGACCTATCGCCAGGGCGATTGCACCTTCATCATCAACGAAGACCCGGACTCGTTCGCCGCCGACTTCGCTGCCGAGCACGGCCCCAGTGCGTGCGGTTTCGCGATCCGCGTGAACAAGTTGGCGGAATGGGCGCGGGTGCAGGCGCTGAAGAACGGGGCCGAACAGATCGGGCCGCGGGAGCTGACGAAAGCGGTTGCAGCGCCGGTCATCAAGGGCATCGGCGGATGCATGTTGTACATCGTCGATCGCTACGACGAGAAGGGCACGATCCACGATCCGGACTACGAGTGGATCGAAGGCGCCGAGATGATGCCGAAGGGCTACGGCCTGACCTTCATCGACCACCTGACGCACAATCTGTATGCCGGCAACATGGCCAAGTGGGCGGACTACTACGAGCGCCTGTTCAACTTCCGCGAGATCCGCTACTTCGACATCAAGGGTGCGAAGACTGGTCTGGTCTCGAAGGCGATGACCGCGCCGGATGGCATGGTGCGTATTCCGCTCAACGAGTCGAACGATCCGCGCTCGCAGATCAACGAATACCTCGACCAGTATCACGGCGAAGGTATCCAGCACATCGCGTGTTTCACCGACAATATCTACGAAACCGTCGAGACGATGCGTGCCAATGGCATCGAGTTTCTGGACACGCCGAACACTTACTTCGACGTGATCGACGAGCGCATTCCAAATCACGGTGAAGATGTGCCGCGGCTGCGCAACAATAAAATCCTGATTGACGCCGATCCGGAAACCAAGAAGCGCAAGCTGCTGCAGATCTTCACGCTGAACGCGGTCGGCCCGATCTTCTTCGAGATCATCCAGCGCAAGGGCAATGAAGGATTCGGTGAAGGCAACTTCCAGGCCCTGTTCGAGTCGATCGAACGCGACCAGATGCGCCGCGGCGTGCTCTGAGCATGAGCGCAATCAGCTACCAATCCGGCTTCGGCAACGAGTTCGCGTCCGAAGCGATCGCCGGCACCTTGCCGGTCGGGCGCAATTCGCCGCAACGCGTCGCGCATGGGCTGTATGCCGAACAGATTTCCGGCACTGCGTTCACCATGCCGCGCCATCAGAACCGGCGCAGCTGGATGTATCGCATCCGTCCCGGTTCGATGCATCAGAAGTTCGTGTTGCAGGCGGAATGCGCATTTCACAATCGCTTCGACGAACAAGCAGCAGACCCGAACCAGTTGCGCTGGTCGCCGTTTCCGTTGCCGACCAAGGCCACGGATTTCATCGATGGCGTGTACACGATCGCCGGCAATGGCGGCCCGGCGTCGATGTCCGGCATCGGCGTGCATGTCTACGTCGCCAATGCCTCGATGACCGATCGCTACTTCTGCAATGCCGATGGCGAATTGCTGATCGTGCTGCAGCAGGGGCGCCTGCGCTTCATCACCGAGATGGGCGTGATCGAAGCGAGCCCGCTCGAAATCGTGGTGATCCCGCGCGGCATCCGCTTCCGCGTCGAACTGCTCGACGCCAACGCCCGCGGTTACATCGCCGAGAATTTCGGTGGGATCTTGCGGTTGCCCGATCTCGGGCCGATCGGATCAAACGGACTCGCGAGTCCGCGCGATTTCCTGACCCCGGTCGCTGCCTATGAAGACCGCGAAGGCGACTTCGAACTGGTGCATAAATTCCAGGGACGCTTGTGGCAGGCCGCGATCGGCCATTCGCCCTGCGACGTGGTCGGCTGGCACGGCAACTACGCGCCGTACAAATATGATCTGCGTCTGTTCAACACGATCGGTTCGATCAGCTTTGATCACCCCGATCCGTCGATCTTCACCGTGCTCACCAGCCCGACTGCGGTGCCTGGTGCAGCGAACATGGACTTCGCGATCTTCCCGCCGCGCATTCTGGCGATGGCGGACACCTTCCGTCCGCCCTGGTTCCATCGCAATGTCGCGTGCGAATTCATGGGTCTGATCGAAGGTGTTTACGACGCCAAGGCCGACGGCTTTGCGCCAGGTGGCGCGTCGCTGCACAACTGTATGAGCGGCCACGGCCCAGACGCCGCGACCTTCGAGAAAGCCAGCACCGCCGACCTGAGCAAGCCGGACGTGATCGCCAACACCATGGCTTTCATGTTCGAAACCGGTCTCGTCATTAGTCCCACCACGCAGGCACTCACCGCCGCCAACCTGCAGCAAGACTATGCTCAGTGCTGGCAGGGTTTGAAGAAGCATTTTGTTTCGCCGCAAGCTTGACGCATTGATGCACTAACATCATGATGCGGTGATGCGAACAACCATTGACATCCCGGACCAAGATCATGCCTTGTTCAAGGCTTTGGCCCAGCAGCGTGGCAAGACGCTCGGCGAAATGCTGATTGAGCTGGCGCGTTCAGGCTTGCAGCCGGGCGTGCGCGAACCCGCTGGCGACTATCGAATCAACATCGACGCAAAGACCGGTTTACCGATCTTGAGCGGTGGCTCGCGCGTGATCACGCCCGAGGAAGTGAAAAAATTCCTGGACGATGAAGCGTGATCGTCCTTTTGGATGCCTCCGTGCTGATTCCATACGTCGACGATATGCATCTGATTCATCGCGATGCATGGACGGCCCTGGATCGGCTGCAGGACGAGACAAAGATCGCGACATGCGCGATCACGCAGCTCGCGCTGCTGCGCTACCTGATGCGATTCCGCGGGTCACTCGGTATCGATCACGCAATTGAGCTGCTCAGTGCAGTCACACGCGGGCCGCGGCATTTGTTTCTCAAGCAAGACGTTGAACCCGCTCATGGTCGCTGGTTCGGAGTGATTGGCCATGCCCAAGTGACCGACGCCTATCTCGCTGATATTGCACGCGCTAACGGTGCCAGATTGCTGACCGCTGATCGCGGTATGGCAGCTCTGCATCATGACGTTGCCGAGTTGATCTGAAGGAGTAACGCAAATGAAACTCGCATCCCTCAAGCAAGGTGGTCGTGATGGCACGCTGGTCGTGGTCAGTCGTGATCTGACAAAAGCCGTGACCGCCGATGGCATCGTGCGCACGCTGCAGCAGGCGTTGGAGGACTGGAGCAATCTTGCGCCGCGGCTGAATGCCTTATTCGAGGATTTGAACGACGGCCATGTGTCGGGCGCATTCGCGCTGGACATGCAGGCGTTGGCGTCACCATTGCCGCGTGCCTATGAATTCGTCGACGGCAGCGCCTATTTGCCGCACGTCGCGCGCGTCCGCAAGGCGCGCGGGGCCGAAATTCCGGCCTCGTTCTACACCGATCCGCTGATGTATCAGGCGACCAGCGCTGGCTTTCTCGGGCCGCGCGATGCGGTGATCGTGCCGAGCGAAAGTTATGGCATCGATCTCGAGGCCGAAGTGGTGGTCATCACCGACGATGTGCCGATGGCGGTCAGTGCCGAACAGGCGGCGCAGCATATCCAGCTGATCGGGCTGATCAACGACGTCAGCCTGCGCAACCTGATTCCGGACGAGCTCGCCAAGGGCTTCGGTTTTCTGCAGTCCAAGCCGCGTTCGGCGCTGAGCCCGGTCTTTGTCACACCGGACGAACTGGGCGAAGCCTGGATCGACAGCAAGTTGCATCGGCCGCTGGTTACGCACGTCAATGGCCACTGGTTCGGCGCGCCCGAGGCGGGCGTGGACATGCAGTTCAACTTCGCGCAATTGATTGCACATGCCGCGAAAACGCGGCCGCTGTCGGCCGGCACCATCGTCGGCTCGGGCACAGTCGCAAACGAGGACACGAACCTGGGGGCGTCCTGCTTCGCCGAACAGCGCACGGTCGAAACCCTGCGCGACGGCAAGCCGAGCACGCCATTCATGAGCTACGGCGACGTGGTGCGCATCGAAATGTTCGATCACGCCGGACACAGCATCTTCGGGGCGATTGAGCAGCAGATGGCGCCGCTCGTCGGATGACGATTGCCGTGCGTTGAGCAGCAACGCAGTTGTTGAGGTTGCCGCGCTGAGTTAGATTCGACTCCGGTACAGGCAGGGGACGCACAGGTGGACAATTCGATCCGGCTCTACAGCTACTGGCGCTCCAGCGCGTCATACCGGGTGCGCATCGCGCTGAACCTGAAGGGGCTCAAGTACGACGTCGTGCCGATCAACCTGATCAAGGACGGCGGTGAGCAGCATCTGGACGATTTCCACCATCTGAATCCGCAGGATCAGGTGCCGGTGCTGATCGACGGCGGCCGCATCGTGCGCCAGTCACTTGCGATCATCGAATACCTCGACGAGATGTACGACGGCCATCACCTGCTGCCGACGACTGCTCGGGAACGCGCCCGCGCCCGCGGCCTCGCGCATCTGATTGCCACCGATATTTCACCGCTGAACGGCCTGAGCGTGCTGCAGTATCTGGAAACCGAAGACAACATGCCGCAGCTCGAACGCGAACGCTGGGTTCGCACCTGGATCGCGCGCGGCTTCGGAGCGCTTGAGGCCTTGCTCACCGATAATCCGTCGACCGGCGATTTCTGCGAGGGTGACCTGGCGTCAATTGCCGACTGCTGTTTGATCCCGCAGGTTTACAACGCGCAGCGCTTCGATGTCGATTTGGCGCCTTATCCGACGATCCGGCGCATCAACGCGCATTGCCTGACGCTGCCGGCTTTCGATCTGGCGTGCCCGGAAAAACAGGCCGACGCCCCGCAACTGTAGGCGCGGTGATCCACCGCGAATGGCAATGTGATCAAAAAGCGTTCGGATCGTAAGGATCGTGGTCGGCGGTGCCGCCACCCTCGGCGAGACGGATCTTGAGTGCCAGGCCATCGCGCGAATCCGCCTTGTTGAGCACTTCTTCAAGTTCCACCTTGCCGTCCTTGTACAGGCGGAACAGCGCCTGATCGAAGGTCTGCATGCCGTCTTCGAGCGAACGATCCATCGCTTCCTTGATCTCGTGGATCTGCTGGCGGCGCATCATGTCGCGGATGACCGGCGTGTTGATCAGCACTTCGACAGCCGGGATGCGCTTGCCGTCCTTGCCGAGCACCAGTCGTTGCGACACCACGGCCTTCAGGTTCAGCGACAGGTTCATCAGAATGTTCTTGTGCGCCGACTCCGGGAAGAAATTGAGGATGCGCTCGATCGTCTGGTCGGCGTTGTTCGAATGCAGCGTGGCCAGGCACAAATGCCCGGTTTCCGAGAAGGCGATCGCCGCTTCCATCGTCTCCTGATCGCGGATTTCGCCGATCAGGATCACGTCCGGCGCTTCGCGCATCGCGTTCTTGAGCGCCTCGTGATAACTGCGCGTATCAAGCCCGACTTCGCGCTGGTTGACGATCGACTTCTTGTGCCTGTGCAGGAATTCGATCGGATCTTCGATCGTCAGAATATGTCCGCTCGAAGTCGAGTTGCGATGGTCGATCATTGCCGCCAGCGAGGTCGATTTGCCGGAACCGGTGGCACCGACCACGAGGATCAGGCCACGCGGTTCGTTGATCAGGTCTTTCAGCACCTGCGGCAGTTTCAGCGTATCAACGCTCGGGATGTCACTCTTGATGGCGCGGATGACCATGCCGACTTCGCCGCGCTGCTTGAACACGTTCACACGGAAGCGCCCCGCTTCCTTCACGGCGATCGCGATATTGAGTTCGAGGTCGCGCTCAAATGCAGGGACTTGCCCCTCGTCCATCAGCGAATAGGCGATCTTTTTGACCATGCCGCCCGGCAAGCCGGTGTTGCCGAGCGGATAGAGTTTGCCCTCGACCTTGATGTTCACCGGTGCGCCGGTGGTCAGGAACATGTCCGACGCACCTTTTTCCGCCATCAATTTCAGGAAGTAGCCAATATCCATGAGCGCCTCACCTGTATCGTCTGATTGCCGTTGTATTGCCGTTGCAAACCGCGTCTGTGCTTTCCACAATACTCGGCAACCAGCATGTGTGCGACTTATGACATTTTCGCGTTCGAAAATCCATCTTCCAGTTCTCGCAATCCTCATGCTGGCGGGGTGTGCAAGCGCACCGATCGCCGGTGGCGACGTCGAGCGTTCTGCGACTCTGCTTGAAGGCGCACTTGCCGCCGAAGCCGAAGTACATGCACCGGTGGAGCTGCGCTTCGCGCAGGAGGGTGTGGCCCAAGCGCGGGCGGCACGGGACGCCGGCGACGAGAAGCGTGCCGCGCGCTTCGCCGCGCAGGCCGAAGCCGACGCCGAATTGGCGATGGCGCGGACTCGAGTTGCCAAGCTTCGGGCGGAAGTCGAGATCCAGTCGCGCGAGAATGCAAAATTGCGTGCCGAACTGCTTGGAGAAGGCGCATGACGCGCGGTCTGCACGTGCTCGCAGCGCTGTCACTCCTGGCGCTGACGGCATGCAGCAGCACGCCCAAACGTGATCTCGAGTTTGAACGCATCGATCAGGAACTGCGCGCCTTCGAACGCGATCTGGAGATCGGCACGCTGGCGCCGGCCGAAGCCGCACGCGTGCGCTCGATCCTGGCGCAGATGCAGGCTCCGGGGCTACGCAGCGAAGACCGGGCGCATCTGTCGTATCTGGCCGAACGCCGTCTCGACGGGGCGATCGCCTCGGCCAATGCCGTGCGCGAAGAGCGGCGTCTTGTGCAGTTGCAGCGCGAGCGCGACCAGATCCTGCTGGAAGCAAGCCGTCGCGATGCCGAGTTGTCGCGTCTTGAAGCCGAAAAACTGCGCCTGCAGTCGCTGGCACGCGCCGAAGAAGCGGATCGCGCGCGCAGCGACGCAGTTGCAGCGCGCGCCGAAAGTGCCGAGAGCGCAGCATTGGCCGATGCCGCGCGCGCCGAAGCTGATCAATCGCGGCGCGTCGCGCAGGCGCAGTCTGCCGAAGCCGATCTGGCGCGCCGCGAGACCGAACTGGCTGTCGCCGCCGCCGACAGCCTGCGTCTGCAGATGCAGTCGCTGACCGCACGCGAAGAATCACGCGGCAGCGTGATCACGCTCGGCGACTCGGTGTTCGCGCCGGGTCGTTCGCAATTGCTCGCCGATGCCATCGCCAATCTCGACACCGTGATCGAGTTCGTCAACCGCGATACCAGCCGCAACATCCGTATCGAAGGCCACACCGACGCCAGCGGCAGTGACAACGCCAATCAGGTGCTGTCGCAGCAACGCGCGGAAGCGGTGATGGCTGCTCTGGCCGCACGTGGTGTCGACGCCACGCGAATGGCCGCGATCGGCCGCGGCGAAACCGTTCCGGTGGCCTCGAACAGCAGCGACAATGGCAAGGCCAGGAACCGCCGCGTGGAAATCATCGTGGTTGGGAAATAGCCCCGTTTTAACACATAACAATTTGATTTAATTGGTCAATTTCCGGCGCTTGCCCGACCAAATCGAAAGGAGTAGTTTCGGCTCACGTGCTGGAACGATTCGATGTCCGGCCACGCAGGAAGGCCCGACGATGCAATCAGCGCACAGTCTTTCGGAAACCGATGCCGACCACCATTTTGGGGTTGGGCAGAAGTGCGGAAGAGTGGCTGGCAATCCGGGTCTGATTACCCCCACGCGCACCCACGTCATGCAGCTTTGCGCTTGCGTGACGCGTCGCGGCGCCTTCGCCCTTGAGAGGAGGTCAGCTGATGTTTGAAGCACAACAGCGAGAAGTCGAAGTGATGATGAGCCAGAGTCCGGAATTCCGGAGCCTGTTCCTCAAGCATCGTGAACTCGACAAACAGGTTCGTGACGCCGAACTCGGCGTCTTGCCAATCGACGACGTGACACTCGTGCGATTGAAGAAAGAAAAATTGTGGGCCAAGGACAAGCTCACCCACATCTGGGAGCACAGGGCCTGACCCATCGCCGCGCCAGGGTGCGCGGCAGGAATCAAGCAGCGGCCGGTGGCGATCGCCCCGGCCGTTTGCATTGTTGCCTCGGCTATCATCGCGCGCTCAAACTCCACGAGAACTGCGCCATGACCATTCACCAAAGCGTGCTTGAACTGATCGGTCGAACGCCGATGGTGAAGGTGCAGAAGCTCGACACCGGCCTGTGCGAGTTGTATCTCAAGCTCGAAAGCGCGAATCCCGGCGGCTCGATCAAGGACCGCATCGGCCTGTCGATGATCGAAGGCGCCGAACGCGCCGGTCACATCAAGCCCGGCGCGACCCTGGTGGAAGGTACGGCCGGCAATACCGGCATCGGCCTCGCGCTGGTCGCGCAACAGAAGGGCTACAAGCTCATTCTGGTGGTGCCGGACAAGATGAGTCGCGAGAAGATTTTCAATCTCAAGGCGATGGGCGCGGAAGTGGTGCTGACGCGCTCGGACGTCGCCAAGGGACACCCGGCCTACTATCAGGATCTCGCGGCACAGATTGCGAGTGAAACCCCCGGTGCCTACTTCATCAACCAGTTCGGCAATCCGGACAATCCGAAGGCGCACGAGGAAATTACCGGTCCGGAAATCTTTGCCGACATGGATGGCGACATGGACGCGATCGTGTTTGGCGTCGGATCGAGCGGCACCATGACCGGCCTGTCGCGCTTCTTCGCACATGCGGCCCCGAATGTGGAGTTGGTGATCGCTGATCCGGTGGGTTCGATCCTGGCGCAATACATCAACGAGGGCGTGCTCAGCGAAAAGAGTGGCTCGTGGATGGTCGAGGGCATCGGCGAAGATTTCCTGCCGAGCATCAGCGACTTCTCGCGCGTCAAGAAGGCCTATGCCATCAGCGACAAGGAAAGCTTTCTCGCCGGGCGCGAATTGCTGGCGAAAGAAGGCATTCTCGGCGGCTCGTCGACCGGCACCCTGCTTGCCGCCGCGCTCAAGTATTGCCACGAACAGACCACGAAAAAGCGTGTCGTCGCCTTCGTCTGCGACACCGGCAACAAGTATCTGTCGAAGATGTACAACGACTACTGGATGCTCGACAACGGCTTCCTCGCGCGCCCGGTGCACAACGATCTGCGTGATCTGATCAACCGTCCGTATTCGCAGCGCGACACCGTCGTGATCGGCCCGAACGACCTGCTCACCGTCGCCTATCAACGCATGAAACTGTACGAGATTTCGCAGTTGCCGGTGATGGAAGGCGAGCAGTTGGTGGGTATCGTCGATGAATCCGATGTGCTGATGCACGTGTACGGTGACGAGTCGAAGTTCCGCGATCCGGTGGCGACCGCGATGGTCACCAAGCTCGAAAAGCTAGACGTGAAATCGCCGATCGAAGCCTTGCTTCCGGTGTTCGACAAGGGCCACGTTGCGATCGTGACCGAGGCCGAGCGTTTCCTCGGCCTGATCACGCGTATCGATCTGCTGAATTACCTGCGTCGGCGCGTGCAGTAGGGGCGCTCACTGGCGATTGCCCATGAGTGCGCCGAAGCTCAGATAGAACGATTGTTCGCCACCCTCGGCGGCGCCGTATCCGAAAAAGATCGGGCCGAGTGGCGAGTCGATGCCGACGAACATCGAGCCCGCATACAGCAACGAATCGACACTGACCGCGTCGCGCGAATTCCACACATTGCCGACCTCGGTGCTGAAGCCGAGATAGGCCGGAAGCGCGAACAGTCGCGACATGTCGCCAAAGCGGCGGAAGTAGATGGCGCGGGCCAAAGCCGAGTGTTCGCCCACCAGTTCGCGGTCGCCATAGCCGGAAAGTCGGGTGAATCCGCCGAGCGTGGCCAGCGCATTGAAGCCATCGGGTTCGCCCCACGCCGTCTGTCCTTCGACGCCGAGCAGCAGGCGATGGCGGTCGAATGACAGCGCCTGGTGCCAGTCGGCGCGCAACACCTCGCCATTCGCATCCGAGCCGAGGATGGGTCGCGATGCCGTCAACTCGAAGCGGCCACGTGTGCCCTGGGTCGGGAAGCCAAGATCATCGAGGCTGTCATGGTCGATGCTGAGCGCGAGATTTGCAGCGTCGGACACCGGCGCGCTCAGTCCTGGCAAGTTGCCCGAGAGTAGTTGTGCGCGGTTGTGTCCGAAGTCGATGCCGCCTTCGACGCGCCAGGTGCGATTGAGGTTCCAGCCCAGGCGCGCACCGGCAATGGCGCGTCGTATCCGGAAGTCGAAGCGGCCTTCGTCGACCGCGATCGGCTGGTTGTAGGCGTCGAAGCGCAAATCCGGTCGCAGGTAATACTGACCGCGCTCGCCCCAGGGTTGATACCACTCGGCAGACAAGGCGGCGACGCGGCCAATGTCGGCGCGAACGCGCGCTTCGGCACCGAATTCCGACAGGCCGGTAAAGGTCGCTTCAGCCGCCAGCTGGTAGTCGCTCTGGCCGTTGAAATCGTCCGACAACTGCAGCCCAAAGCCGACGAAATTCGGCCCCCAACCCTTGTCGATCGGCGTGACCAACAAGCCGACGTCCTTGCCCCGATACACCGGCTTGTACAGGATGCGTTCGTAGTGGCCGGTGCCATAGGCCGTACCCACCGATTCCTCGACGGTGGGATGGTCCATCGGCATGCCGACCAGGCCGCGCAACGCGGTGTGCACGAAGCGCGGTGTTTGCGTGCGGCTGGCGCTCACCTCGACGAATTCGATCGGCAGCGATTCGAACTCCGGGCGCCGCTGGGCGAGACGCACGGCGGCGAATGCATCGGCCGGCAAGGCCAGTGGTCGCAGCTTGTCGACCATCGCCTCGGCGGCCTGTTCGCCAAGCGCGATGGCGGCGATCGAACGATCGAACTCGGCGCTGCCGATGTCGCCGAGATTGGGGGTGATCAATACGTCTTCGACAGCCATCTGCGCCAGCAGTTGGTCGGTGCGCTGTTTCATCAACAGCGTGATCATCTGCAGCGTCACCGACAGCGGCGAGCCGAGTTTGTCTTCCGAAAGCATCGGTTCGCTGACATCGACGACGATGACGCGGTCGACGCCCATCGCCTTGACGATGTCGACCGGCACATTGTTGACAAGGCCGCCGTCGACCATCAGGCGTCCGTTGACGCGGATCGGCGCGAATACGCCCGGCACCGACACGCTGGCGCGAATGGCAAGGGCGAGGTCGCCTTCCTTGAACACGACCTGCTCGCCGCTGCCGATATCGGTACCGATCGCACGAAATGGAATCGGCAGATCGTCGAAATGCTCGACCTGCCAGTGCGGCATCAACATGCGCCGCAGCAGGTTCAGGAACTTCTGGGCCTGCAGCACGCCGCGCGGCGCGATCAACTTGCCATCGCGCAGACCGAGACGGAAATCGGTCAGGTCGCGCGCGGCTTCGTCCTTGCGTCGCATCGGCAATTTGGCGCGGGCTGGGTCGTCGCTGAAGAAATCCTGCCAGTCGATGGCGCTGAGGATCGCCTCGATTTCGGCCGCGGAATAGCCGGCGGCGTAAAAACCGCCGACGATCGAGCCCATGCTGGTGCCGGCGATGGCGTGGATCGGGATGTGCTCGCGTTCCAGCACCTTGAGCACGCCGACATGCGCCGCACCGCGCGCGCCGCCGCCGCCCAGCACCAATCCGATCTTCGGCAATTTCGCGAGCGCTTGTTCGTAGGCTTCCGGCGTCGCCTCGATCGGCGGCTTCGGCGTGGCAAATGTCACCGATGCGGCGACGAGACAGAGTAGAAGAACGGCAAGGCGCATGACGATTTTCCGGGCAATCAATGCGCGCATGTTAGCGAGCGCGCTACGCTACGCGCCCATTTTGGAGTCACCCATGGCCAAATCCAAACTCGTGCGCGGCCTCGGCACGCGCGCCATCCACGCCGGGCAGCAGCCCGATCCGAGCACCGGTGCCGTCATGACGCCGATCTATGCCACCAGCACCTATGTCCAGCGCAGCCCAGGCGAGCATCAGGGCTTCGAATATTCGCGCTCGCACAATCCGACGCGCTTCGCGTATGAAGACTGCGTCGCGGCGCTCGAAGGCGGTCGCAAGGGTTATGCGTTCGCCTCGGGCCTGGCCGCCACCGCGACCGTGCTCGATGCGCTCGACAGCGGCAGCCACGTCATCGCCATGGACGACATGTACGGCGGCACCTATCGATTGTTCGAGCGTGTGCGTCGGCGTTCGGCGGCGCTCGATTTCAGTTATGTCGATCTCAACGACACTGCGGCGCTCAAAGCGGCACTGCGCCCGAACACGCGCATGATCTGGGCGGAGACGCCGACCAATCCGCTATTGAAACTGGTCGATCTGGCCAAGGTCGCGGCCTTCGCGAAGAAGCACGGTGTGATCTTCGCAGTCGACAACACCTTCAGTTCACCGATGCTGCAACGCCCGATCGAATACGGCGCCGACATCGTCATGCACTCGGCGACGAAATATCTGAATGGCCACTCCGACATCGTCGGCGGCATGCTCGTGGTCGGCGACAACCGCGAACTCGAGGAAAAGATCACGTTTCTGCAGAATGCCGTCGGCAGCATCCAGGGCCCGTTCGATTCATTCCTGGCGCTGCGCGGCCTGAAGACGCTGCACCTGCGCATGCAGGCACATTGCGCGAATGCCGGCGCGCTCGCGCCGTGGCTCGCGAAGCACCCGAAAGTGGAACACGTCAGCTATCCGGGATTGAAGTCGCATCCGCAGCACGCGCTCGCGAAGAAGCAGATGGACGGCTTCGGCGGCATGATCTCGATCGTGGTCAAGGGCGGTTTGAAGTCGGCGCGCAAGATGATGGAACGCTGCGAAATTTTCGGCCTGGCCGAATCGCTCGGCGGCGTCGAGAGTCTGATCAACCATCCGGCGATCATGACCCATGCCTCGGTGCCGGCGGAGAAACGCAAGGCCCTCGGCATCAGCGATGCGCTGGTGCGTCTCTCGGTCGGCGTCGAAGACGTCGCCGACCTGCGCGCCGACCTCGAACAGGCCCTGGGCTAGCAAGCGGCTGGGTGGAGCGCAGCGATACCCAGCACAATCCACCGAAAACGCCGGGTATCGCTACGCTCCACCCAGCCTACCTTGCTCGGTTAACGGTGGCTCACGCCCAATCGGTCAGGCCTTCGCGCTCATAGAGAGTCTTGAACGATTCGCGCGCCTTCATGCGCGTCACGAACGCGCGGCAATGCGCCCATTCCGTGGCCGGTTTGGGCATGTTGCGCGACCAGCGCATCAGCATGAACAGGAAGAAGTCGACGGCCGTGATGTGCTCGCCGCAGACATATGGCCCGTGTTGCGCGAGATGCGCGTCGATCTGATCGAACGCTGCCTCGATGCGCGTCTTCGACGAAGCTTTCACCGCATCCACGGCGGCTTCGCCCGCCGGCTCTACCGGATAGAACCAGTTGCGAAATGCCGGCTGCAGTCCGTTCGCGAGTTGCAAAAACCACTGCAGATAGAAACGCCGCGCCGCGCTATCGGGTCCGGGTGAAAATCCGGCATGCGGATAGCGTTCGGCCAGAACCATCAGGATCGCCGACGACTCGATCATCGGCGCATCGTCGATGATCAGCGTCGGCACCACGCCGTTCGGATTCAGTCGCAGGTACTCGGGCGATTTCTGCTGAAGGCTCTCCAAATCGACCTTCACCAACTCATGCTCGGCCCCCAGTTCGATCAGCAACTGATGCACACACATGCTGGCCGTGGCCGGGGCGTAATAGAGGGTCAACATGCGGCAACTCCGATGGCAACTGCAGGGGCCGCCATCGAAGCACATCGGCGCGGTTCTGCAAATGGCTGGAGGCAGTCATCTCCAACGTTGAGGCTGTCGGACTGCAATCGTTCGCTTGCGGCCCAAAGCAGACGATCAACATTCCTGAGGCAGTATTGGCCTACCGACACCCCTCCGGCAGCAACGCGACATCAAGCGTGGTTTGCGCGCTGGCCGTGCCCGACGCGAGTGCGGTCGCGCCCTGAGGCGCTTCGGCATGGCCGCAAACCCAATTCATCGTGCCGTTCAGCGCCCACGGCGCGACACCGAGGCGCTCGCCTTCGAGATCGCCCACAAAGGTCGCGACAAGCACGCCGTCGTCGAGTTGCAGCCGCGCTTGGGCGACCGGCAGCGGATCCTGCAACCCTATTTCGGCGAGCATTGCAGGCATCGTGCCGCCGGACATCCAGAACTCCGCAATCGACACACGTGCGGAAGCCATGCCGCGCATCACATCGAGCACCTGCGTCGCGGGTGACGGATCGCTGCGACAGGCCTCAGGAAGCGATGCTTCGGGCAGACTGGTTTGCGCCACCGACGTCGCGCCCGATTGCAGCGTCGCATCGACCGGTGCCGGTGCGTGTCCGCACACCCAGCGTAGAACGCCGGCTTGCAGCCACGGTGCGATTGCGAGTGTTTCGCCAGCAAGCGGATCGACGAAGGTGGCAACAAGCAAGCCGTCGACCAGTTGCAGCCGGGCTTGAGCGACAGGCAGCGGATCGTCCAGCCCCACTTCCGCCAGATCGGCCGGCGGCGCATTAGACATCCAGTACTCGGCGACCACGGTGCGCGCCTTAGACGTAGCGAGCCATGCTTCATCGACCAGCGTCGTCGGTGACGGCGCACTGCGGCAGGCATCAGGCAGCACCGCGTCGGATAGGGTCGTGTGTGCCGACGAGCTAGAGCCCGATAGCAGCGTCGATTCGAGCGGCGCTGAAGCGTTTCCGCAGACCCAGCGCAGCTCGTCGGCCTGCACCCAAGCCGCGAAGGCGAGCGATTCGCCGGCGAGATCGCCTTCGAAGTTCAGGATCAGCACACCGGACTGCCATGTCGCCATCGCCGGGCCGGCCGGGTACGGATCGTCAATCCCCAACACATCAAGCGAGGCTGGAAGTTGCAGGGTTGCACCCCAGTATTCGGCAACAGCCAGTCGAATCCCGCTGATGCGATTCACGGCATCAATTACCAACGCTTGCGGCTCACGTGCTTCGAAGCCATCGCGATGCATGGGTTCCTCGACGCCCACAACGGCCCAAGCATCGGCGCACGTGACGGTGGCCATCGCGCAGAGAGCCAAGTTTGCGGTCCAAGCCTTCAGGATCGGCATGGCAGTTCCATAGGTGGTCACAGTGGGCGGTTCGGTCGAACTTAGCAGAAGGGAGCGAGGGGGAGGTTGCGAGGGTTCGCCCTTCGCCATCAACCCTCGATATCCACCCGCTTGCGGTTGTCGCTGGACACGCGGTCGATCAGTTTGTTGTACGGGTCGATGCCGGCGTCGTAGGGCAGTTCGTCGACGACGAGGGTGAACTTGCCGCGGGCTTCGGTGATGTGGTGTTTCTTCAGGTACAGCACGGTCTCGTCGCTTTCTTTAGTGCCGGCCTTGCGCGCGAAGATGCCGATGTCGATGTTGTCGTCGATCGGGCGATCGGTTTCCTTGCCGATGCCGTCGGATTCCTTCTTCGCGGCCTGCCAGTCGATCGTCACTTCATATTTCCCGTTCGCAAGTTTCTTCGCGCGCACTTCCTCGGCGCGGTTGTCGTAGAAGCTGATGCGTTCGAAAAGGTCGGTGATCAGTTGTTGTTTATCGGCCGGCGCGACCGCGCGCAGTTCCGCCAGCAATTCGGTCGACACCGTGTAGGGCGCTTCCTGATACCTGGTCTTGGCGATGAAGTTGCGCAGCGCGAGATTGATCGCGTCCGCGCCGATCTCGTCCTTCAGGCGATACATCACCGACGAACCCTTGCGGTAATGCACATAGCCCTGGCTGTCCTCGACCTTGTACAGCGGCAGTTCCTCGATGATCTCGCCGCCGCGATTGCGCAGGTAGTAGTCGA
>JAYUVY010000103.1:0-28222 GCA_043753835.1 Lysobacterales bacterium
CGGACCGGCGTGTTCATCACGACATCGAGCGAATCCTCGGGATTGATCTTCTCGATGCCGTATTTGAGCTCGCGGCTCGACGGGTACGAATAGCCGCCGCCCTGCGATGACCACGGCCCCGGCGTCGCTCCGTAGTTCGGCACCGAATAGCCGCCGGCAGATTGGATGTACTTCGTAGAGTCGCAGATCGCGAAATTCCGCGCGACCGATGAGGACGTGCGCGAACGACTGATCAAGATAGCGGCGCTTGCAGTCGCCGGAGTTGAGGCGTTGGATCGTCAGACGCTTGAATGCGGTGACGGCTAACACCTGCTCTCCGTCGAAATCGACGGACTAATTTTTTAGCACCTCACCAGCAACGGATAACCCTCGCGGATGCAGTCGGATCGTCTCACGCAGTTTCTCGATGTCGACGGCCACGTAGTGCGCGGTGGTGGCTAACGCCTGGCGATAACCCGCACGCGGGTCGGGCGGACAGAACGAACCGCGTGCAGCGGGTCTGCACGAGCGATTGGTTAGAACGCCATGCCGATACGACCAGAAAACCGAGCGCGATACCCGAAAGACTGGAAGCTGCGGAGCCGATTTGTGCGCTTCGTGCGCGCCAAGGGTCTGTGCGAATGGTGCGGCGCAAAGCATGGCGAACCGCACCCGATTACAAGGAGCATTGTTGTGTTGACGACCGCACATGTATTTGACGACCGACCAGAGGCATCGAGCTTGCTGAATCTCGCGGCGCTATGCCAACGCTGCCACAACCGACACGACAACGCCGCGAGGCGCGCAGGCACCAAAGCTCGCGCGCTGGCGGCCAGCGGACAACTGTCACTGGCGGTCTAACACGCATTCTCCGACGGTTTCGTCGGACTAAATCGATAGCACGACTGCAACGACGAATAAAGCACAGGTGAGGAAATGCACATTAATCGCGAATTGTTGCCCTGCCCATTTTGCGGCGGAAGCGGCGAGATAGTCCGGAGAACGCGCGACGGCACTGGCGCTTCCGGCATGGACCTAGCAACGGTTTTTGCTGGTTGCCGCGAGTGCGACATATGGTTTACGGGCGGCGCAGAGCACGGCTGGAGCATGGCTAGGGGCTTTCACGACAAAAAAGATGCAGCCCGTAATCACGCCGTCGCGTCATGGAACGCCCGTGCGGCTATCGATGAGGTAACGAAATGAACAGAGACGAGGCAGAGTCGATCGCGTTCAACCAATCGCTAGAGGAATACTGGAATGCAGCATACGACGAAGGCAGTCGCGGCGCTAACGAGGACACGCCGGGAGGTCGCGCGCAGATGGCGTTAGACGCAGTGATGGGCGCGCACAATGTCGCCATCCTCGAAGCCGTGGCCATCGAGCGCCAACGCTGCGCCGAACTTTGCAGAACGCTACAGCGCGAATCGCGAACGCGAATTGAACTTGGGTATGTGTGCGCTATGGCGATAATGGGAGAGGGTGACAATGCGCGCTGAATTCTGGTTGGCAGACAAATACGGGCCGATGATGTCGAGAGGGGAAGTGCTGGACGCGATGAAAGTTGCGCCGCAAACCCTGTCGAATCTGATTAGTCGCAGTGAATTTCCCAAGGCGTTACCGGGAGGATCGTGGGCAACAGCGGATGTCGGCGAATGGATCGACCGCAGGCGGAAAGCGGCCTAGCGCTCAACGATGTCCTCGGGGCGAAGGTGCGTGTACCGCTGCAACGTCGCCCAGGTTTCATGCAGCGAGAACATCGCCACTTCCTGAATCGAATATCCCGACTCGAATAGCAGGCTGATGGCGTGGTGCCGAAGATCGTGAAACGTCAGGTCGATGATGCGCAGATCGGCACATGCGTGTGTGAACAACTTGGACACGTACTTGCCCGACGCATTGAACGCGAATACCCCGTTCACCGGCTGGCGGTCAACGATGGCAACAGCAGCAGGCAAGATGCGGAACGCCTTGTGATTGCCCTCGCGCTTCCTCGGGTCTTTCACGTCACGCAATAGCCAGATGCCTTTCGCGCGGTCTAGGTCGTCGCGCTGCAAGCGCACAATCTCGTCCTGCCGTCGCGTCGTGGCAATCGCGAAGTCGATGATGTCGTTCATGGGAATATTTTCGTGATGCGTCCGGAAGTATTCACGGAGCTTTGTCAGTTCGTCATCAGATGGCCGACGATTGCGCCTCGTCCCCTTTCCGATCGCCTTGCGATGACGTAAGTCAGTGGTCGCGTCTTCAACAACCCGCAGATCGACGCCCACGCCGATTGTGCGCCCGGCTTTCAGCACGACGCGCAGGTACATGATGTCTTGGTTGATTGTTGACGGGCCGGCCCCCTGATCGCGCCTGATGCTGGCGAAATCGATCAGGTCACCCGGCTTGATGGCGGTCGCGACCCGTTCCGCCCATGGCATGCCGCGCAGGCGCATCAGCGCCGACTCTTTCGACCGCCGCCACCTCGCGGTTGGCTTCACTTCGACCATGTACCAGTCGATCAGGTCGCGAACCGTCTTGCTGGATCTGATGACCCCGGAAGCAAAGTCGGACTCCGCCTCCGCCTCGATACGCTTGGCCCAAGCCTTCGCCGCCGTCAGCGTCCCGAATGACTTAGACTTGCTGACGCCATGCGTGCGGACAATCGCCCGCACACGTTCCCCGCGTTTCTGAAATGTCGCCATGTACCACCCGCGCAACTGGTGCGAAAATGGTACACCGAGGGCGGTATTTACAGGTAGCTAGAGACTGATTCAGGTATGGCAAGGTAACTGTGAACGCCGAAGAATCAACGACATCCGCATCACACAACGCTTGGCGACTGTGCGTCGCGCCGATGATGGACTGGACCACGAGCCCTTGTCGGATCTTCCATCGGCTGCTGTCGCCGCATGCGCGCCTGTACACCGAGATGGTGCATGCCAATGCCGCCATCCATGGCGATCGCGAGCGCCTGCTCGGCTTTGATGCCAGCGAACACGCGATTGCGTTGCAACTCGGCGGCTCCGAACCCGAGCTACTGGCCCAGGCCGCGCGCATCGGCGAATCTGTCGGCTATGACGAAATCAATCTCAATTGCGGTTGCCCGAGCGAACGCGTGCAGTCGGGGGCGTTTGGCGCTTGCCTGATGCGCGAACCGAATCTGGTCGGCGATTGCGTCTCGGCGATGCGCGCAGCAGTGAAAATCCCGGTGACGGTGAAATGCCGGATCGGTGTTGATGACCAGGACGACGATGCCGGCTTGCATGCATTCATCGACACCGTGCATCGCGCTGGCTGCGACGTATTCATGGTGCACGCGCGCAAGGCCTGGCTGAAGGGCCTGAGCCCCAAGGAAAACCGCGAAATTCCGCCACTGAACTACGACCGGGTGCGCCGCCTGCGTGCAGAATTTCCGCAGCTGACGATCGTTTTGAATGGCGGCGTGGCCACACGCGACGCTGCACGGGACGCGATCCGCGACTTCGACGGCGTGATGATCGGTCGCGCCGCCTATCACGAGCCCTATCTGCTCGCTGAACTCGAGCGCGAATTGTTTGATGGCGGTGCAGATTTGCCGGAACGCGCCGCGGTACTGCGCGCATTGCAGCCATTCATCGCTGTGCGGCTGGCCCGCGGCGAATCGATTGCCCATTTCACCCGCCATGTCCTCGGGCTGTATCAGGGATTGCCCGGCGCGCGGCGCTTCCGGCGTGTCCTGAGCGAAGGCGCACACCGGCGCGGCACCGGCTTCGAACTGATCGAACAGGCCATCGCCGCAGTGGACTCGCTACGCCTGCAAGCCGCATAAGAGAAGTGGCATAAGACTTGGCGTCTCGGCAAGCTTCGCGCACAATCGGGCGAGCGCCGTTTCCCCGCGGCCGGTAGCGCCCATGACTTCCCACTTCCCGACACAGACCGCGACCAGTGGCCTGTACAGCGATCCTGTCGCCTTTCGCGAGGCCCTGCGCGCGTTGCCGCATGCGCTGGATCGTCCGGCGACGGCACGTGCCGCATTCTTCGTGCGTCCCGATCACTTTGCCTTGGCCGCGGAGTCGGCGACCGACAACACCTACATGGCGCAAGGCGAAATCGATCGCAGTCGCGCTCTCGCTGAACACGACGTCCTGGTCGACGCGATCGGTCGCGTCGTGCCGACCCAGGTGTTTCCGGGCCTCGCCGATGCACCGGACGCGGTGTTCCCGAACAATGTGTTCGCGACTGTGCCCGGCAAATTGCTGATCGGCGCGATGCGGCACCCGGTGCGGCAACGCGAAGCTGATCGGCGCGATATTCCCGAGTGGTTCGTCGCACGACACGGCTATGCGCTTGAGTCGCTGATCGCGCCGGGCATCGTCGCCGAACTCACCGGCGCGCTGGTGCCCGATCGCGCCGCCGGCATCGGATATTTCGGCCTGACCGAACGCCTCAATCACGCCGGCGCGCAGGCGCTGCACCGAGCTTTCGATCTGCGCACCAGCCTCGTATTCGAACTGGCCGCCGGCGAATACCACACCAATGTCGTGATGAGCGTGCTCGCCGGACGCGCGCTGGTGCTGCACGCCGGCTCGTTTGCCGATACGAACGTGCCGCGCCTGATCGCCGAACGTTACGCGCCGAATGTGCTGTGGTTGAGCGATGACGAGAAGGCCGCTTTCGTCGGCAATTGCATCGCCGTCGCCAGCGACACCGTGTTCATGAGCGCGCGCGCCGAAGCTGCATTGAGCACGACCAATCGCGACATCCTGACGCGCGCCGGATTCACGGTGCGCAGTGTCGATCTGACTGAAATCGAGAAAGCCGGCGGCAGCTTGCGCTGTTGCGTCGCGGAGATATTTTGATGAGCAGCAAAACCATGATCGCGCACAAATTTGGCGGCTCGTCGATGCGTGATGCCGAACGCATTGCGGAAGTCGCCACCCTGCTCGCAGCACGCGACAACGAACAACAGGTCGTCGTGGTTTCAGCGATGCAGGGCGTCACCGATGCACTGATCGCACTCGTGCACCACGCCGCCGCCCGCAGCGAGGACTGGCGCGACATGCACGCCATCTTGCGCGCCCGCCATCTGAGCGTGGCGCTGGCGCTGCTCGGCGCGAAAGCGGAAGACACCGTCGCCTGGCTCGAGCGCGAATTCGCCGACCTCGCCGATGTGTTGCATGCGCTGGCGCTGCTCGGCACGCCCTCGCGTGAAGCACTCGATCTGGTGCAAGGCCTCGGCGAAGTGTGGTCATCGCGCCTGCTGGCCGAACACTTCAATGTACGCGGCACGGGCGCCGTCTGGTGCGACGCGCGCGACATTCTGCGGGTGCGTCCGGAAGAACTCGGCGTGCTCGTCGACTGGCCGCAGTCCCAAGCGCAGTTCGATACTTTTCGCGAACGCCATCCGTCGCCACGTTATGTGGTCACCGGGTTTGTCGCGCGCGACGCGGAAGGCCGGGCTACCACGCTCGGCCGCAACGGCTCCGACTATTCCGGTGCGATTTTCGGTGCGCTCGCGCAGGCCGCGGAAATCCACATCTGGACCGATGTCGATGGCGTCTACAGCGCCGACCCGCGCACCGTGCCGGAAGCCGTGCTGATCCCGGAACTCAGCTATCACGAAGCCTGCGAACTGGCTTATTTCGGTGCCAAGGTCATCCACCCTCAGACCATGGCACCGGCGATCGAACGGCGCATCCCGATCTTCATCCGCAACACCTTCAACCCGACCCATCCGGGTTCGCGCATCAGCGCCGATCCCTCGCTCGAACCGCCGGTCAAGGGCGTCAGCGCGTTTGCCGGACTTGCCATCCTCAACGTCGAAGGCGCCGGCATGATCGGCGTGCCAGGCACCGCCGAGCGCGTCTTCGGCGCACTGCGGCAGGCGAGCATTTCGGTGGTGATGATTTCGCAGGGATCGAGCGAGCATTCGATCTGCTGCGTGGTGCGCGAGAGCGACGTCGACCGCGCCGAACGCGTGCTCGCCGATGCGTTTGCGCGTGAACTCGATCGCGGCCTGATCGAACGTATCGCCGTGACCAAGCAGATCAGCGTGCTCGCCGTGGTCGGCGACGGCATGGCCGGACATCCGGGCACCGCCGCGCGATTGTTCGACCACCTCGGGCGCGGCCGTATCAATGTGCGCGCCATCGCCCAGGGCGCGAGCGAGCGCAATATCTCGGTCGCGATCGACTCGGTCGACGCCGCACGTGCGCTACGTGCCGTGCATGCCGGGTTCTATCTGTCGGCGCAGACAATCTCCGTCGGCGTGATCGGTCCCGGCAATGTCGGTGCGGTGCTGCTTGACCAGTTGAAGGATGCCGCTGTTCGCCTGCGCGCCGACTTCGGACTCGACCTGCGCGTACGCGCGATCAGTGGCAGTCGCAAACTCGCGCTGTCCGATCCGGGTATCGACCTCGCCTACTGGCGCGACGCGTATGCACAAGCGGGCGAAGGCGATCTCGCGCAGTTCGCCGCACATGTGCACGCGGCCCATCTGCCGCACGCGCTGATCGTCGACTGCTCGGCTTCGCCCGCCGTCGCCGAATGTTATGCAGATTGGCTCGCGCGAGGTATCCACATCATCACCCCGAACAAGCAGGCCGGCAGCGGACCGATCGCGCGGTATCGCAAGATCGCCGCGAACGCCCGTGAAAGCGGCGCGCGCTTCCGCTTTGAGGCGACGGTCGGCGCCGGTCTGCCGATCATTTCCACGCTGCGCGACCTGATCGACACCGGCGATCGCATCGAACGCATCGACGGCATGTTCTCGGGCACGCTCGCCTTTCTGTTCAATCGTTTCGACGGCTCGCAACCGTTTTCGCAACTGGTGCGCGAAGCGCGCGAACTGGGCTACACCGAACCGGATCCGCGAGACGACCTCGATGGCAAGGATGTCGCCCGCAAACTGGTGATCCTGGCGCGAGAACTCGGGCTGTCGACGGAACTCTCGGATGTCGCCGTCGACAGTCTGGTGCCCGCAGCATTGGCGAGCGGATCGGTCGATGACTTCATGCAGCAACTGGACATGCTCGACGCACCGATGCAGGCACGTCTCGATGCCGCGCGCGCCGAAGACCATGTGCTGCGCTTCGTCGCCTCGCTCGATGCGCAGGGTCACGCTGCGGTCGGGTTGCGGTCGCTGCCGCGCAGCCATGCCTTTGCCAATGGCCAACTCACCGACAACTTCGTGCAGTTCGCGACTGCGCGCTACAACCGCAATCCGCTTGTGGTCCAGGGCCCGGGGGCGGGTCCGGAAGTGACGGCAGCCGGCGTATTCGCCGACTTGTTGCGCGTCGCGGCCTATCTCGGCGCGCGCGTATGATTCGCCCGCATTTGAATCGTGCTTGCGCTACCGCCTTTGCGCCGGCCAGCGTCGGCAACTGCGCGGTCGGCTTCGATCTGATCGGACACGCGCTCGCGGGCCCGGGCGATCGCGTGATCGCAACGCGCGTGCCAACGCCGGGCGTGCGCGTCACCGCGATCCGCGGCTTGCCGATCGACCTGCCGCTCGACGCCGAACGCAATACTGCGGCACGCGCCGTAGCCTCGCTGCTGCATGCCACCGGCAGCGGATTCGGTGTCGAACTTGAGATCGAAAAAGGCATCGCGCTTGGCTCGGGCATGGGCGGTTCGGCGGCCTCCGCCGTCGCCGGACTGGTCGCCGCAAATGCCCTGCTCGAACAGCCATTGCCGCTCGAAGCGCTGTATCCGCACGCATTGGAAGGCGAATTCGCCGCGAGCGGCGGGCGTCATGGTGACAATGTCGCACCCAGTCTGCTTGGCGGTCTGGTGCTCGCGGCGCATGGTCGCCTGCTGCGTCTGCCGATTCCCGCCGACTTGCACACGCTGCTGGTGCATCCGGATCTGGTCGTCGAGACCCGTGTCGCGCGCGAACGCCTGCGCGCACCGTTCGCGATCGGCGAGTTCGTGCCGCAGTCCGAAGCCTTGGCCTTGTTCATGGCTGGCCTTTACACCAATGATCTGAGCCTGCTGCGTCAAGGTCTGCGCGATGTATTGGTGGAGCCGCGCCGCGCCGATCTGATCCCCGGCTTTCATGCCGTGAAGCAGGCGATGCTCGATCACGGTGCGATCGGCGCCAGTATCTCTGGTGCCGGTCCGAGTGTGTTCGGATGGTTCGAATCGCGTGCCGCCGCCGAGACCGCACGTGCCGATGCGGTGCAAGCTTTTGCGGATGCCGGTCTCACGGCAAACGCCCATGTTTCACCCGTCGATGCACCCGGTGCGAGGATCGAGGCATGAACGTCATCTCCACCCGCGGCGGCGATCGCTGCACCCTGGTCGAAGCCTTGCAACGCGGCCTCGCACGCGATGGCGGCTTGTATGTGCCGGAGCACTGGTTGCGTTTCGCGATCAGCGACTTCGATGGTGCACATTCGCTGGCCGATGTCGCAACGGTATTGCTGACGCCGTTCTTTGCAGATTCGCCGCTAGCAGCGCAGACGCGCGCCATCTGCGACGAAGCCCTGAATTTCGAGACACCGCTGCAGCCGTTGAAGGATGGCCGCACGCACCTGCTCGAACTGTTCCACGGTCCGACCGGCGCGTTCAAGGATGTCGGTGCACGCGTGCTGGCCGCATGCCTGTCGCGGTTGCACAAACCCGACGATCCGACGCTGACGGTATTGGTCGCAACCAGCGGCGATACCGGCTCGGCCGTCGGCGGAGCGTTTCATCGACGTGAGGGATTCCGGGTCGCGGTGCTGTTTCCCGATCAAGGCGTGTCACCGCGTCAGAAGCATCTGTTGTCCTGCTTCGGTGACAACATCGCAAGTTATGCCGTCGACGGCTCGTTCGATGACTGTCAGGCGATGGTCAAGGCCGCATTCGCGAACGCTGAACTGAGCCGCTCGGTACCACTGACCTCGGCCAACAGCATCAGCATCGGCCGCCTGTTGCCGCAGATGAGCTATTACGCCCAAGCTGCGCTCACCCATGCCCGACGTGGCGGCGACGCACTGAATTTCGCGATTCCAAGTGGAAATCTTGGCAATGCACTGGCTGCGATCTGGGCGCGCGCGATGGGTTTGCCGATTGGTGACATCGCCATTGTGACCAATGCCAATCGCGTGCTGGTCGACTTCTTTGCCACCGGCGAATACCACCCCAAACCCTCGGTGCCGACGATTGCCAATGCCATGGATGTCGGTGCGCCGAGCAATCTCGAACGCCTCCGCGCCGGCTTCAGCGATGCTGCACACTTGCACAGCATGTCCGTGTCCGACATCGCCATTCTCGCGCGCATGCGCAAGTTTCTTGACGAGTTCGAGACCGTCATCTGCCCGCATACCGCGACGGCCGCGGGATTCGTCGCCGAACGGCGCGCGATGGGAGACAACCGTGACTGGGCGATTGCCGCAACGGCGCATCCGGCGAAGTTCGAAACCGTCGTCGAGCCGGTGATTGGCCAACCCGTCACCGTGCCTGCGGCGCTCGCCTACTGGCTTGGGCAACCGACGCAAGCACAGCGCCTGATGCCAGCAGCGGACGCCCTGGCCACCGCGTTACAAGACGGCACATCGCCGCTTCAGCGCTGATTCAATGCCGATGACGCATGGTGCAGGTCGTTTCCCGGCGCGATTGCCGGGGCTATGATCGAGCCATGATGTTGCCGCGCCTGATTGCCATCGTCTGCCTCGCCGCGTTTGCGGCCGCGGCCGATTGCGCGCAACAGACGCGACCGCGCATCGAGCGACCAAACGGATCAGACGATGCCGCCACATCTCGCTACGCGCCGCGACCGATGGTACCGACGCAACCGGAGGCATCTACCGACCGCCGCTATGACGCGCGCGCGCGAATGCGGGTCGACCCGCGCGAAGCGCGTTACCGCAGCGTCCAAGACCGCTACGAAATGCCGCGCGAATTCAGCGGCGACCTGCACCGGGCCATTGAAGATGCGCAGCGTCGTCACGGTGGCAAGGTATTGTCGGCCGACCGTCTGCAAGCCAACGGCCGCGACCTGTACCGCGTCAAACTGCTGACCCCAAACGGCCGCGTGCGTGTCGTGCAAATGCAGGACGTGGTGCAATCGCAAGATGAAGTGCCCAGTGAATCGGGCACCGAGAATCACCAAGGAGAGAAGTGAATGCGGATCCTGCTCGTCGAAGATGAAGCGCCCCTGCGCGAAACCCTGGCCGCGCGACTGAAGCGCGAAGGTTATGCGGTCGACACCGCCAGTGACGGCGAAGAAGCGATGTTTCTCGGCAAGGAAGTGCCATTCGATGTCGCCATCATCGACCTCGGCCTACCGAAAATGACCGGCCTTGAGCTGATCGAGAAACTGCGCGGCCTCGGCCAGAAGTACCCGATCCTCATCCTCACCGCGCGCGCCAGTTGGCAGGACAAGGTCGAAGGCCTGAAAACCGGTGCCGACGACTATCTCGTCAAACCCTTCCATGTCGAAGAACTGTTGGCGCGTATCAATGCGCTGATGCGTCGCGCCACGGGCTGGAGCCGTCCGCAGCTGGAATGCGGTCCGATCGTGCTCGACACCACCGCGCAGACCGTTTCTGTCAACGGCGCCACCGTTGAGCTGACGACTTACGAATACAAGGTGCTCGAATACCTGATGCTGCATGCCGGCGAACTGGTGTCCAAGGCCGATCTGACCGAACACATCTATCAGCAGGATTTCGATCGCGACTCGAACGTGCTCGAAGTGTTCATCGGTCGTCTGCGCCGCAAGCTCGATCCGGACAATGCCCTGAAGCCGATCGAGACCGTGCGCGGCCGCGGTTACCGCTTCGCCATTCCACGTTCGAACTGATCACGAAGCCATGCGTCGCGCGCTGTCGTTGCAGACGCGACTGCTGTGGGCGGCGAGTCTCGCGCTCGCCGCTTTTCTCGGCGCCACCGGATATGCACTCGACCAGGCCTTCAAGCGCAGCGCCCTGCTGGCGATGCGCGAACGACTGAACAGCTACGTGCTGTCGTATCTGGCGGGCTCGGATGTCAGCGTGCGTGGTGTGCTGATCCTGCCGGAAGTGCCGCCCGATCCCGATTTCGAACGTCCGCAATCGGGCTTGTACGCCGGCGTCGTCGGTCCGGACTTCGAATGGCGCTCGCCCTCGGCACTGGGCCGGCATCTGCCCTTCGACCTGCAACTCGAACCCGACCGTACGCGTTTCGACGGTCCGATCGAGACCAATGTGGGTGGCGTCTATCGCTTCGCCCGCGGCGTGGCTTGGGAAATCGCGAACGGCCGTGAGGTCAAGATGACCTTCATCGTCGCCGAACACGAAGCCGAGCTACGCCGCCAGATCAACGTCTTTCGCGGCACCTTGGTCGTGCACCTGGGCACGTCTGCGGGTGTGCTGTTGCTGGTGCAGCTGCTGATGTTGCGCTGGAGCCTGCGGCCACTGCGCCAGGTCGCGAACGATCTCGCGCGCGTCGAACGCGGCGAAAGTGAAGCCCTGCCCGATCGCTATCCGCGCGAATTGTCGCCACTGACCAGCAGCATCAATGACGTGATCGCCAACGAGCGCGAGCAGCGCACGCGCTACCGAAATACGCTGGGCGATCTCGCGCACAGTCTGAAAACACCGCTTGCCGTCATCCGTGGCCAACTTGACCAGGTCAGTGATACCGGCGAAGACGACGCCAAACAAACCATCGCCGACCAGGTGCGGCGCATGGACGAACTCGTCGCCTACCAACTCGCGCGCGCCGCGGCGTCGGGCCATGCCACGTTTGCGGCGCCGATCGAAATCGAGAAGCATGCCGAGGCGATCGTCACCGGGCTGGAAAAGGTTTATGCCGCGCGCAGCGTGTTGTGCGAGTTCGATATCGACGCCAGCGCCCGCTTCTACGGCGAAACCGGCGACCTGCTGGAACTGCTTGGCAATCTGCTCGAAAACGCGTTCAAGTGGGCGCGGCAGCGTGTGGTGCTGAATGTCGTGCGCCTGAATCCGGCCGGCACCCGTCGCCCCGGTCTCGAGATCAGCGTCGACGACGACGGTCCCGGCATTCCCGAAGACAAGGTCGAGGCGCTGCTGATGCGCGGTGTGCGCGGCGACGAACGCGTGCAAGGCCATGGCATCGGTCTCTCGATCGTTCAGGACATCGTGCGCAGCTATCGCGGCACATTGATCGTCGAGCGTGCGCCGGAACTCGGCGGCGCGCGCTTTCGCATCCGCTTCGAGGCGACGCGCTGAGTCAGCGCAGCATCTTCGGCGCGTGCAGATAGGTCAATGCCCGCCACACCCATTCGAGCGGCCCGAAGCGATAACGCGCCATCCACCAGCGTGAAAACAGCACCTGGGCGACGAACAACGCGATCGCCAACAACACCTGCCAGCCGCGTTGCAGGTGTCCGTGCAGGCCGAGCCCATAGGCGGAGAAAATCGTGGAGAAAATCGCCGACTGCAGGATGTAGTTGGTGAGGGCCATGCGCCCGACATCGGGCAGGAAGGCGAATCGGCGCGCCCAAACGGCCGACTGCGACACCAGCACCATCGCCGCGAAATAGCCGACGCAGAGCAGAATGTGCGAACTGTTTTCGGCCGCGCCAAAGACGCCCCAGAGCGCCAACGGCACCTCGTCCTCGTCGATCAAGTTGGCAATTTCCGGCATCGCGGCGAGCGGAATGCCGAGCCCGAGCCCGTAGGCCGCGAGCTTGCGAAACAGCGGCAGATGGCCGGGAATATCGCGCAAAACGCCACTGAACACGAACCAGCTACCGAGCACGAACAGCATCAGCACCTGGCTGCCGAAATACTGGAACAGGCCCATCTGGCGCATCAGTTCGCCGTAGCGGAACCGGGTGATTTCAAGCCACGACCCGGTCTGATAGATCTTGCGCGCATCGTCGTAGGTCTTCTGGCCTTTGGCTCGCCATTCCGCGCGTCGCTGCTCCGGGGTTTTCTCGGGTTCCTTTTTCGCGGCTACTTCATCGACCTTCTTCGCAACCTCGGCGACGACTGGTTTTTCCGATTCCGGCGCATACGTTTCGCTCAAGGCGAAGGCAAGATTGCCGACCACCGGCAACACCAGCAGGAAGGTCAACGGAATGATCAACAGCCAGCGTGTCGACAGGCGCTTGCCGCCCCGCAATCGCGCAATGCCAAGCGCAATCCCATAGCCGATCAGCAATGCGAAGCCCGCCAGCGCATAGGCATGCAGGATGTCGCCTGGATAAAACAGCACGCCGTGCAGGAAGCCGAATGCCAGCAACGCCAGCAATCGTCGCGTATAGATCGCGGTGAAGCCGCCGGCCCCGGAGCGCGCCTCGCCCCGTTGCAGCATCACCGCGAAACCCATGCCGAACAGCAGCGAGAACAATGGGTAGAACTTGCCCTGGATCAACCACTCGATGATGCGGTCGATCCACAGATGAATGCCGGTATAGCCACCATCGATGCCGTCGAGCAGACCGGCGATCGGACGCTCGAACCATTCGACATTCATCAGAACGATGCCGAACAGCGCAAAACCACGCGCGTAGTCGAGCGCACTGATGCGGTCGGCGGCGGCAACCGGCTCAGCCGCGTCGACGATGGGTTCCAATGTTTGGGCAGTCACATCGTCGACGGTTGCACTCACGGCTTCAGACTCCCGGCATCGCGTCGCGGGTTCGGCGCAGCGTCTGCCACTTCAAATAGGTGGCCGAGCGCCACAGCCATTCCATCGGGCCGTAGTTGAATTGGGACAGCCAGAAGCGCGAGAAGATCGCCTGAAAGGTAATCATCGCCAGCACCAGACCCATCTGCGGGAAGCGCGACACGTCACCGAACCAACCCGCGCCATAACCGTAAAACAGGGTCGAGAACACCAGCGAGTGCATCAGGTAATTGGTCAAGGCCATGCGTCCCAAAGGCGCGAGGAACGACAACACCCGCTGCCAGAACGCCTTGCGCAACAGCAACACAAAGGTGCCGACATAGGCCGCGCACAGCAGCACTTGCCCGCACCAGCCGAGCAGCCCGCCGAGCATGTCCGAACCACGACCCTCGATCCAGTTCGGTTGATACATCAGGATGGTCGAAGACACCGAGAACGCCAGACCGAACGGCCAGCCGACCCAGGCCAAGGTACGGAACATCACCAGATGCTGCTCCGGGTTGCGGATCTTGCCGGTCTCGACCAGCCACCAGCCAAGCATGAAGATCGGCATCAGCAGCATCAACGCGAAGAACGGCGCGCCCTTCATGCCCTCGACCGTTTCAACAAAACGGAAACGCGTCGCCACCCAGTAGTTCGGGCTGGTCATCGCCTGCACTTCCCAGAACTGTGCCTTGGTGCGGTTTTCCTTGCGCTGGAACCAGCGCTCAGCGGCCGTCTTTTCCGGCTCGTCTGCCTTGGCGTCTTTCGCGGCGCTTTTCGTCATCGCGGGTTTCGCGACCACCTCCGCTTCGAAACCATCGGCCTTGGACGTGGCGTTCTCGACCGGTGTGCTCGCAACCGCGGCATCGGGCTTCTTTTCCACTGTCGCCCTATTGTCCGCTTGTTCGTCTTCGTCTTCATCGCCATCCGAAAGTTCACCAAACTCGCCCGGCGGGATCTTGCGTGCCTCGGCCAGCACTTCGGCTTCGCGTTTGGGCCAGGCGGCGGTCAGTTCGGCGCGTTTGACTTCGCTCTTCTGGTATCGCTCAAGCAAGTCCTGCGGGTCGCGGCGCGCACCTTCAACAATACCGAATGCCGACATCATCAGGATCGGAAAGATGGACATGCCGATGGCAATGCGCAGCAGCCATTGCGGATTGCGGAAAAAGCGCCACCAGTCGCGGCCGCGCATCCAGATGAACAAGGGCACCAGACCGCTGATGACGGCGTAGCCGATCAGCACCTTGGCATCCATCGCGATCAGGGCATGCACGCTGGCGAAGGTCATGATCACCGACACCGGCAGCGCGAACCCGGCCTTGCCGCCGCGGCGCAGCCACAGGATGCCGAGCAATCCGAAGGCACCGATGGCGTAGTCATGCAGGATGTCGCCGGTCCACAGAAAAATGCTGTGCAGCAGGCCAATCAGCAACAACGCGCCGGCACGACGCGAGAACCAGCCGAAAAAAGGACGACCGACCTGCTCCGCACGCAGCAGCATCACCGCAAAGCCCATGCCGAACAGCAACGAGAACAGTTTGTAGAACTTGCCTTCGACAAACACCTTGACCAGAAATCCGGCGGCATGATCAGCGTCGCGCAAACTCAGGTCAGGCATGGTCAGCACGGCGATCGAGCGATTGAACCACTCGATATTCATCATCAGGATGCCGATCAGCGCGAAGCCGCGCAGCACGTCCAGCACACTGATGCGATCGGATTCGCGCACCGGCGCGAGTGCGGGCGCCGTCGAATCCGCATCAACAGGTGGCGTCATCGGTGCGGCCGCAGCAACTGCGCCCGTTTCAAATTCTTGCGTCATGGATCAAACCCCGGAGTGCGCCGTCAACGCGACGTGAAGGCAGATTAGCAATGTCTGCAACAGTTTCCGCCGTGCCGTGAGTCATGGCAACGTTTTGACGCTTGTCATGCATCGTGACACCGAGACCTGATGACGCGCATGCCCGGACGCGATGTACTTCGCCTCGAACGGGGTCCAAGCGGCATCCCCCGCGTCCAGCATTCGCGTCGTTGCCGACAAACCGCAGGCACGCACTGTCAGCGCAAACTCTTCCGCGTAGATCGACCAGTTCGTCCGCAGCACGATGCTCTCCGCGATTGCCAGCAACACCGGCAAGACTGGATGCCCGTGCCAGCGGCGCTGCAATTGCTCGGGTTTCGGCCACGGATTCGGATACAGCAGGTATAGCGTGCGGACCGGGATCGCCGCCGCAGCTAGCAGGCGCACCACACTCGCCGCCTCGGCGCGCATCAGCGTCGCGCCGCCGTGCACGGCATAGCCATCCGGAGCGAGTTTCGTCAGTCGATGGGCGGATTGATCGATGCCGAGCACGTGTGCGTCCGGATGCAATTCGGCCAGACGCAGCGTGCTTTCGCCATTGCCGCAACCGAGATCGAGCAGTAGCGGTCGCGAGTGATCAGCCGCGTCAGTCAGCCAGCGCTGGCATTGCACCTGCGTCGGCGCATGCAGCGGCGCGCGCCATGGGTGCTCGCGATGACGACGCAGCACGTCGAGCAGGCGCGGGTGCACGCCGGTCTGCGAACTCTCGATCTGCGGGGAATTTCCGAACATCGGGCATTATCACCGCGCATTGAGTGCCTGCGCGCGCAGCGGCTAAGCTGCCGCACCTTTGACAGATGACCCCGCATGAGCGCGACCCGCTACATCGACCTGCCTTCGCCCTACCGGTTGCGCCGCGGCGGCACCTTGAACGGCGCACGCCTGGCCTATGAAACCTGGGGCGAATTGAATGCGGCGCGCAGCAATGCGGTGCTGATCCTCACCGGTCTGTCGCCGGGCGCACATGCCGCATCCAGCGCCACCGATCCGAGCCAGGGCTGGTGGGAAGCGATGCTCGGCCCCGGCAAGGCCATCGACACCGCCCGGCACTTCGTCATCTGCGTGAATTCGCTCGGCAGTTGCAAGGGCTCGACCGGCGCGGCTTCGATTGATCCAGCCAGCGGCCAGCCGTATCGTCTGGGTTTCCCGGAACTGACGCTCGAAGACATCGCCGCGACATCCAAATTCGTGCTCGATGCACTCGGTGTCACCCGCCTGCGCGCCTTGATCGGGCCGTCGATGGGCGGCATGACCGCGCTGGCGCTTGCCGTGCTGCACCCGGGACTGGCACCGAATCTGTTGTTGATCTCGACCGCGCCGCACTCATTACCGTTCTCGACCGCCATCCGTTCGGTGCAGCGCGAAGCGATCCGTCGCGATCCGAATTGGCTCAACGGCAACTACAGCGCCGACGCCTGGCCGGAAAGCGGCTTTCGCATCGCGCGCAAGCTCGGCATGGTCACTTACCGGTCGCCGGCGGAATGGCGCAACCGCTTCGGGCGCAAGCGCATGAACGAGCCGGATCCGCGCCCGTTCGAGCGCGAATTCGAGGTCGAGGCCTATCTTGATGCGCATGCGGACCGCTTCGTCGGCAGCTTCGATCCGAACAGCTACCTCTATCTGTCGCGCGCGATGGACTGGTTCGATCTGGCCGACCACGGCGGTGCCGTGGAAATCGCGCTGGCACGCACGCAGGCGAAGCGCGCACTCGTCATCGGCGTCACCACCGACATCCTGTTCCCGATTGAACAGCAACGCGAGATTGCGGAAGGCCTGCGCAATGGCGGCGCCATCGTTGAATACCACGCACTGCCGAGCATCCAGGGTCACGACGCCTTTCTGGTCGACTTCGAACGCTTCGCACCCCCAGTCGCCGACTTCCTGAATTCGTTGTAGCGCGCCGATCGCGATTAAACTGCGCGCACCCTTAGGCAGAAGTCCCATGTCCATTCCCAGCTTTCCCGGTTCCGAACAGATCATCGCCGCCATCGACGCGGCAGTCGCTTTGGACAGTTGTCAGGCAACCACGACGGCACTGCGCAATTCGTTGTGCCAGATGATGCGCGACAAGCAGTTGCAACTGCCGAGCGAAGTCTTCGACTGTTGCGGCGAACACTACGCGCGCCGCGAGTTGTATCGCAGCAAGGAATACGATTATGCGATCGTCGCGATGACCTGGGGGCCGGGCCAGGGCACGTCGATCCACGACCATGCCGGCGTGTGGTGCGTCGAAGGTGTGATCAAGGGCAGCCTGGAAATCGCCCAGTACGAATTGCGCGAGGAAAACGGCGACGCTTTCCGCTTCGAACACTGCGGCACCATGGTCGCCGGCCCCGGCTCTGCCGGCAGCCTGATCCCACCGCACGAGTACCACACCATCAAGAATGCGTCGGACGTGGAATCGGCCGTCTCGCTGCACATCTACGCCAAGCCGCTGACCTGCTGTGCCGTGTTCGAACCGGATCCGTCCGGTTGGCACCAGAAAACCATGAAACAGCTGTCGCTGGACTGATTGCGGCACGGCAAGGAGTTGCACGTGAGGGCAGGCATGATCAGAGCGTTCTCGCGTGCGCCAGGGTTCGCGCTGTCCGCGCTGCTGCTGGTCACGATCGCGGTGTTGGCCAATGCGACCGCGTTCAGCGCGCTCTACACGGTGTTGTGGAAACCACTGCCCTACGCGCATGGCGAGCAGATGGTCGAATTGCGCATGGACCTGCGCGACATCGGCATCCAGGTCGGATTATCCGGAGCGTTATATCGATTGCTACGCGAGGACACTGCGACGTTTTCGGGCGCGGTCGGCTCAATCGCACTGACCAGCCATCGCAAACCTGGTGAGGGGCGCGACTGGCACGTGCAGCGCATCACCGCAGACTTCACTGACGTACTCGGCGCCCAACCCGCCTTGGGTCGCGCGTTCTTGGACAGCGACGAGTCGTCCGGACCTGCGCCCATTCTGTTGTCGGATCGCGCCTGGCGCACGCATTTCGCGGCGAACCCGGACGTACTCGGAAAGCAACAACGTCTCGGCGATCAGGACTACACCATCGTCGGTGTGATGCCACGCGGATTCGGCTATCCGGATGCCGAAGTCGACGCCTGGGTTCCGTATGTCGCGACCGCAGCGGAGCGTGAGCAGGACGCAGCCGGCGGATTCGGTCTGTTCACGGTGGCAGCACGCCTGACGCCGCAGGCATCGCTGACGCAAGCGCAGGCGAGCCTGAGCGCGCTGCTCGCCAACACCGAACTGCTCGCAGGCCTGCGCGGTTCCGGCGCCAAGTTCGCGGGCGACGCGCGATCCTGGCGCGCACGATTCGCGTCGGGTCACGCCCAAGCGCTGTCGATCCTGCAACTGGCGGCTTTGCTGTTGTTGGTGGTGATCGCGGCAAACCTGTCCGGGCTGGTGATCTCGCGCTACAGCGCGCGCCATCGCGAATTTGCCGTCTACAACGCGATCGGTGCCGATGCGTCCGATCTGTGCCTCGGCGTTTGCCTCGAATTGCTGCCGATCGCTGGGCTCGGCATGCTGCTCGGGCTTGCACTGACGCCGGCCTGCCTCGATTTGCTCGGCAGTCGCGGCTTGCTGTCGCAAACTTTGGCGGTACCCGTGACGGTCGACTGGTCGGTCCTGTTGGTGATCATTGCGACAACGCTGATCATCGCTACCGCGATGGTGCTGGCGGCGATGTCGACGCTGCGCGGTGGCCAGCGCACGGGTTCCGGGCTGCGCGAGCGAGCCACATCGACATCGGGCGGCGGGCGCGTCAGGTTCATGGTCGCGCAAGTCGCGCTGTGTACCGCGCTTGCTGGCAGTGCCGGTCTGCTGGCCCGCAGCGCCTGGTTGCTGGTGCATGAAGCGCGCGGATTCGATGCCGACGGCGTCGTGCTCTCAGCCGTCGACATGAGCACCATGAACGAAGCCGGACATGACGAAGCCAGTGTGGCTGCCGCATACGCGCGCTTGCGTGCCGAAATCGTTGCTTTGCCCGGCGTGACTGCAGTCGCTGTGGCCGATTCGACGCCCTTCGGCAGCTCGCATTTCATCGCTCGTGTGCAGGTACCGGACGGCGAGCGCGAGGTGCGCAGTTATGTTGTCAGCCCCGGCTATTTCAAGGCGATGGGCATTCCGCTGTCCGTCGGACGCGATTTCTCGCGCGAAGACGCCGGCAACTTTCGCGCTGTGGTGATCGACGAAGCCTTCGAGCGCACGTGGTTCGTGGACTCAAACCCGATCGGTCAGTTCGTGCGTGTCGCCGCCGAGAGCAATAGTGGCTTCATCGATGCACCGATCGTCGCCGTGGTGCCGAAGGTCAAACACAATGCCCTCGATGAAACCGACGCGATGCCGGCGTTGTATTCGCTGATGCCGGAAACGCCGGCGTTTTTCACCCTGGTCACGCGCACCGAAAGCGATCCGACGGCGCTGACGAATGCTGTTCGCGTCGCGCTGGATCGGCACGCGCCCGATGCCACGCTGAGTCTCAACGCGCCGTTGCAACAACTGGTCGCGAAGACACTGGCGAATCGACTCGCCCTGCTCGAACTGGTCGGCTTGTTCGCGGTCGTCGCGCTGTTGCTGGCCGCATTCGGGCTGTATGCGACGCTGAGCCTGGAAGTGGGTCGACGCACCGCAGAATTCGGCGTGCGCATGGCCCTGGGGGCATCATCTGCGCGCGTCCGCGGCCTGGTCATGGCGCGCGGTGGCCGCGTCATCGCCATCGGTGCCGTGCTTGGCGTCGGTATCGGCGTGCCGCTGACGAGCGTGATGTCCAACCAGCTCTATCAAGTTCGCACCGGCGACCCGACGATCTGGATCCTGACCAGCGCCATTGTCATCGGCATTGCCGGTTGCGCCTGCTGGCTACCGGCCAGACGCGCCACCCGCATCCAGCCGCTGGCCGCATTGCAGGTGCAATGACCGGCCCGTGCGTCGTCACGAAGTCTCCATTGCCGGCACCGGTGACGACGGCTAGGCTTGTTGGTCAACAATCGAGCTTGAACCGATGGACATGATTCGCCTGCGCGGTGCGCGCACGCACAACCTGAAGAACATCGACCTCGACCTGCCGCGCGACAAGCTGATCGTGATCACCGGGCTGTCCGGCTCGGGCAAGTCGTCGCTGGCGTTTGACACCATCTACGCCGAAGGCCAGCGCCGCTACGTCGAATCCTTGTCGGCCTACGCGCGCCAGTTCCTGTCGGTGATGGAAAAGCCCGACATCGACCACATCGAGGGGTTGTCGCCGGCGATTTCGATCGAGCAGAAGTCGACCTCGCACAATCCGCGCTCGACGGTCGGCACGATTACCGAGATCTACGACTACCTGCGTCTGCTCTACGCGCGCACCGGCACCCCGCATTGCCCGGACCACGGCCAGCCGCTGGCGGCGCAGACGGTGTCGCAGATGGTTGATGCCACCCTCGCGCTCGACCCGGACAAGCGCTACATGCTGCTCGCCCCGGCCATCCGCGAGCGCAAGGGCGAGCATCTGCAGGTGTTCGAGCAATTGCGCGCGCAGGGTTACGTGCGCGTGCGCGTGAATGGCACCATCCACGAGATCGACGAAGTACCGAAACTCGGTCTGCGCAACAAACACACGATCGAAGTCGTCGTTGACCGCTTCAAGCCGAAGGCCGACCTGAAGCAACGCCTGGCCGAATCCTTCGAGAACGCGCTGAAACTCGGCGACGGCATCGTCATCCTCGCCGAAATGGACGCGAAGGCACCGAACGAGACCTTGTACTCGTCAAAGTTCAGCTGCCCGATCTGCGACTACTCGCTGAGCGAACTGGAACCGCGGCTGTTCTCGTTCAACTCACCGGTTGGTGCCTGTTCAAAATGCGATGGCCTCGGCGTCAGCCAGTTCTTCGATCCGGCGCGCGTCGTCGGGCACCCGGAACTGTCGCTCGCGAACGGCGCCATCCGCAGTTGGGACCGACGCAACAGCTACTACTTCGCGATGATCCAGTCGCTCGCCAAGCACTACGGCTTCGACGTCGAAACGCCGTGGCGCGACCTCGAAAAATCGGTGCAGACGAAGGTCCTGAGCGGCAGCGGCCATGACGAAATCGCATTCCGCTACGCCAGCGAAAGCGGTGGCCTGACGGTCAATCGCAAACATCGCTTTGAAGGCATCATCCCGAATCTCGAACGGCGTTATCGCGAGACCGAATCACCGATGGTGCGCGAGGAACTGGCGAAGTTCATCAGTGAACGACCCTGCCCTGAATGCCAGGGACAACGCCTCGGCCGCTCTGCGCGCCATGTCTTCGTGGCCGGACGTTCACTGCCGCAGATCACCGCCCTGCCGGTCGAACAGACCCAGCACTTTTTCGAACACCTGCAACTGGAAGGCTGGCGCGGCGAGATCGCCGGCAAGATCGTCAAGGAGATCCGTGAGCGATTACGCTTCCTGATCGATGTCGGACTCGATTACCTGACGCTCGACCGCAAGGCCGATTCGCTTTCAGGCGGCGAAGCACAGCGTATTCGCCTCGCCTCGCAGATCGGTGCCGGTCTGGTCGGGGTGATGTACGTGCTCGACGAGCCCTCGATCGGCCTGCATCAGCGCGACAACGAGCGTCTGCTGGCGACGCTGACGCGGCTGCGTGATCTCGGCAACACCGTCATCGTCGTCGAACACGACGAGGAAGCGATCCAGGCCGCCGACCATCTCGTCGATATCGGACCCGGCGCCGGCGTGCATGGTGGTGAAGTCGTCGCGCAGGGCCAATTGAAAGACATTCTCGCGGCGAAGCGCTCGCTCACCGGCGACTATCTGTCCGGCCGCAAGTCAATCGCGATTCCCGACAAGCGCAACGTTGCCGATCCGGAAAAATGGCTGTGCGTGCGCGATGCCCATGGCAACAACCTGCAGCATGTCGATCTGGAAATTCCGGCCGGCCTGTTCGTCTGCGTCACTGGCGTGTCCGGATCCGGAAAGTCGACGCTGATCAATGACACCTTGTTTCGGATCGCCGCCGAACGCCTGAACGGTGCGTCGGAACAAGCCGCAGCGCATGGCAAGGTCGAAGGCATGGAACTGTTCGACAAGGTCGTCGACATCGACCAGAGCCCAATCGGCCGCACGCCCCGCTCGAACCCGGCGACCTATACCGGCCTGTTCACGCCACTGCGCGACCTGTTCGCCCAAGTACCGGAAGCACGCGCACGCGGCTACAACGCCGGACGCTTCAGCTTCAACGTCAAGGGCGGACGCTGCGAAGCCTGCCAAGGCGACGGCTTGCTCAAGGTCGAGATGCACTTCCTGCCCGATGTCTATGTGCCCTGCGATGTCTGCGGCGGCAAGCGCTACAACCGCGAGACGCTGGAGATTCTGTTCAAGGGGTATTCGATCCGCGACGTGCTCGAAATGACGGTCGAGGACGCATTCGCGACCTTCGAGAAAGTGCCGGTGCTGGCGCGCAAGTTGCAGACGCTGATGGACGTCGGACTGTCTTACATTCGCCTCGGCCAGAGTGCGACCACCTTGTCCGGCGGCGAAGCGCAGCGCGTGAAATTGTCGCGCGAATTGTCCAAACGCGACACCGGCCGCACGCTGTATATCCTCGATGAACCGACGACCGGCCTGCACTTCCACGATGTCGCGCAGTTGCTCGGCGTGTTGCACCGGTTGCGCGACGACGGCAATACCGTCGTGGTGATCGAACACAATCTCGACGTGATCAAGACCGCCGACTGGATCATCGATCTCGGCCCGGAAGGCGGTGCGCGTGGCGGACGTCTGGTCGCAACCGGCACCCCGGAACAGATCGCCGCGCATCCGCATTCCCATACCGGTTATTTCCTGAAGCGACTGCTGGACGCAGCATCGTCGACAAAGGCGAAGTCCAAGCCGGCCAAACGAGCCAAGAAATGACGACATCGATCAACACGGAACCGAAACTGCCCGAACTCAAACTGCTGGTGAGTGCACCCGTTACCGTGCGCTGGGGCGACATGGACGCCTACAACCACGTCAACAACGCGGTCTATGCGACCTATATCGAAGAAGCGCGAATCCGCTGGTTTCGCAGCCTGCATCCGAACTGGAAGGGCGCAGAGACGGCGCCGATCCTCGCGGCCTTGAGCATGAATTTCCGCCGTCCGATCGAATGGCCGGCGGAACTCGTGGTCGACATGTATGCGGGTCGCATCGGTCGCAGTTCATTCACCGCAGTCTTTCGCATTGTCGACCGCGACCAACCGGACACTCTGTATGCCGAAGGCGACAGCGTGATCGTCTGGATGGATCCGCGCAGTGGCAAGTCGATCGAATTGCCGGCGCATGTGCGGGCGGCGCTGGTCTAAGGCTTCCAGTTGCGGAAGTACGAAATCCACTCGCGGTACTCGGGCGTGAAGCGCGTCGCGCGCAGGGGCCGAGCGCTACTGGGCTGACACGGAACGTCATTGACCGTCTTTCCGCACAGGGAATTGGTGTGTACGCCGATCACCGCGGGTACGCCATTGAGGTAGGTATACAGCGGCGAACCGCTTTGACTCGCGCTCGCGTCGCAGGAATGGTCGAAACGGCGTGCCCACTGCGTGCCATCGACATCATGGAAATTGCCGATGCTGCAGCTGCTGGCGTCGCCCCACAGATGCCGATCGACACAGGTCAGCCCCGAATTTGGATCGTCGCCGACATCGTCGATGCGCGTGTTGCCGTTCTGGTCGACGGCATTGCACCAGGGAAAGCCGCGGTTGAACACGAGCGCCGTCTGCAGCGTGGCATTGGCCAAGGCTGCGTAGCCCATCCAGCCGGTCTGATCACCGAGCCGATCGGGCAACACCAGGATGCCAAAATCATATTGACCCGATCCGCCCGCAGGGTTGGCCTGCCGCCATTGCCACGGCGTGAAGTACCAGGTGAACGCAGCGGACGGCAACTGCGATTGGCCATAGCTCCAGTTTCCGCCAGCGCGGCCCGGAGTGACGAAGAAACTGCCCGCCCAGGTGTTGGACGTCCGGTTGTACAGGCAATGCCCGGCGGTGACGATGTGACGCGGGCCGACCAAGGTGCCGGTGCAGCGATTCGAGTGCTCGGCAATCGCGCGCCATGGCCACGTGGTGGTGCCGGCCGTCAGCGAGGAGCGCAGCACACGGTTATCGCTGTTGTTGCTCCAGGCCTTGGGGGCAAACCCAGGGACGGGCGTATCGGGATCGTCGGTCGGCGAAGCTCCGCCATTCGGCCCCGCAGGATTCTGGCGGCCACGACGCGCGGTTTCCGCCTCGATGTCGACGAGATCACCGGCCGCGAGCTGGATCCGGAATTCGTTGCCGGTGGCCGGGTTGAACGCCGACACGCCGCCGACATCGGGCGATGGCACCGAGGCAGTCGCCAATACCGGCGCCTCGTAGGCATCGCCGCCGATATTGCGTCCTTTGCCGACGTAGGTAATCGTCAACGCGACGGCCGGACCAGCGCCGGCAAAAAGGTTCTGTAGCGCCTCCAGGTGCGCGGCTTCCAGCACATCGCGGTCCTGCTGAATGCTGGGGTCGTCCTCAAAACCGTCGCCGTACATCACTTCACCGATGACCTGGGCGTGTCCGTACAGAGGCAGCGCGAGCAGCATCATGGAAAGAACAACATGACGTGAAAATTGACGGAACAGGACGGACATGGACGGTTCTCCGATTGGGACTCTTCATCCACATACGGACATGCGCCGGTTCAGGGATCACCACAGCTGTTGCGGGAGATCAGGACGACGGCGATTTGACGATCAACGTGGTCGACCGGGTGACGCCCTTGCCGCGCAATTCGACTTTGCTCGACGCGCCTTCAGCAAGTGCGCGCACCGGTCGGAACATCATCAGATGCAGGCCGCCCGGCTTCAGTTCGACGCGGCCATGCGCGGGCACGCGCAGTTTCGCCACGCGACGCATACGCATCACACCGTCCTGCATCGACATCTCGTGGATCTCGATCGCGCCGAAATCGCGGCTTTCGACTTTGTCGATCACGACCTCGACATCGCTGTCGTTCACCAGTGTCAAATAACCCGCCATCACTTTCGCGGTGGGCGGTGCGGCGCGAATCCAGGCGTCCGTGATCTGCAACCGCGACGAATCGGCCGCGTGGACGGCCGTAAACAGCAGGGCAAACAGCAACAGCACACGCAGCATCGAGAGCATCCGGATTTTCGTGGCGGCTATGATACGAGCCCTTCCCGCCTAGCTGGTGAACCGCATGCTCGATCGTATCGAACACGACCGCATTCTCGAATTGCGTCTGGCGCGTCCGCCGGTCAATGCGCTGTCGCCGGCGCTCGTGGCCGAGCTGCACCCAGCGCTCGCGGATGCGGCCGGTCAGGGTTTTCGCGCTGTCGTGCTGTCCGGTGCGCCGAAGATTTTTTCCGGTGGCCTCGACATCGTCGAACTGATCGAGCTCGACCGCGCAGGAATGATCGCGTTCTGGTCCAACTTTTTTGGCCTGATGGCAGCGATTGCACGCAGCCCGATTCCCGTCGTCGCGGCGATCACCGGGCATTCGCCGGCCGGCGGCGCAGTCCTGTCGATCTTCTGCGACTACCGGGTGATGGCGCGCTCGTCTGATGCCGACAAGCCCTTCCGCATCGGTTTGAACGAAGTGCAGGTCGGGCTGATGGTGCCGGAAGTGATCCAGCTTGCGCTGCGTCGCCTCGTCGGCGCGCATCGGGCGGAGCGGTTGATGGTGGCCGGCGCGATGATCGACAGCGACGAGGCGCTGCGCATCGGTTTCGTCGACGAGGTCGTCGCGGTGGATAGTGTCGTGCCGCGCGCGCTCGACTGGTGCCGCCAGCATCTCGCCTTGCCACCATTGGCGATGACCAATACCCGTCGCTTCGCACGCAGCGATCTCGCGGAGATCATGGGCGACGCCACCCGCTTCCCCGCCGAAGACTTCGCCGCGACCTGGTTCGGCGAGGAAACGCAAACGGTGCTGCGCGCGGTGATCGAGAAGCTGAAGGCGAAGCGCTAGGCCGCAAGAGCACCCACACGTCCGCAATCCGCTACTGCCCGTGTCGCGCCCAGAAATCAGCGGGCGTGATGACTGGATACTTCGCGGAAACTGCGAGCAGGACCTTGTCGCCGGTGATCAGGTATTGCGCGTTTGCCGCTTTCCATGTCGCGAGCACCGGCTGATCGGCGGGGTCGCGCAAGGATTCATCGACGTCCGCATCGGGTTCGACAATGTCGGCAATGAACATCAGGCTGTCCAGCAGGTCGCGAATCTCGGTCGCTGTTAGCGTGATGCGCGACAGCCGCGGCAAGACTCGGTGCAACTCATCGAAGATGTAGCGCGACAACACGACCTCGACGCCACCCTGACGCCAGGCACCGACGATGCGCCCCGGGACGCTGCCGGGGTACGCCAGTCCGGACACGAGCACATTCGTGTCCAGCACCACGCGCATGCCCGGCATCAGCGCTGCCGTTCTTCGGCCACCAGGGCATCGATCTCGGCCAGGCCTTGATCGGCCGATACCTCGGCGTACGCATTCGCAATCCGCTCGCTCAACGCATCGAATCGCTCGCGCATGCGCCGGATGCGCGCAAACAACTCGGCATCCACCAAAGCCGCAACTGGCTTGCCGTCCTTGTTGATGACGATGCTGTCGTTGCGAAATTGCACCTGATTGAGCATCTCGCCCAGGTTCTGCCGGAAATTCACCGCCGTGACTTCAGTAATCATTGCACCCTCTGGCCATATCGTTCGATATGATCATTATGCTCTGGGCAACGATCGCAGTCCAACCTGTTGCCGGCCACAGTCGTCGCGAATCGCAGCCCGGTGTCCGATGCCTTCGACTATCCTCTGGTGCCCGGCTGACGACGGCATCGGCCGCTTCGCCGGATGCTCCAGCACGAGGCCAGCCGCCGAACTGTGCCGTCATGTAACCCTTCAGGAAAAATGCGCCATGACCACCATCGAGATCAACCTGCCCGACCAACTTGCTCTGGAAGCGCAGCGCGCCGGGCTGCTGACGTCCGCCACGTTTGAGCGGATGTTGCGCGAGCAGCTGCGCGCGCGGCACGGTGATGAGCTGTTTGCGGCCATCGAGCGCATGGCGATGATCGACGATCCAGCACCGATGTCGCCCGAAGAAATAGCCGCGGAAATCCGCTCGATGCGCGCCGAGCGGCGCGCGCAAGCGGCGCGTTGACGCGGCTGGTACTCGACACCAACGTTGTCGCCTCGGCGTTGCTTTGGGGCGGCCTGCCGTTACAGCTGCTCCGGGCTGGCCGCGACCGACGCGCCAGTCTGTTCACCAGCGCGCCCCTCTTGGCCGAACTCACCGACATCCTCGGGCGCCGCAAGTTCGAACGCAAGATCGCCGCATCCGGATTGTCGGTCGATCCACTCGTGGATCGTTACGCAGAACTGACTTCATTGGTCCGACCGACAAGCATTGTGGGAATCGCCCCCGACCCCGACGACGACGTTGTGATCGGCACCGCCGTTGCCGCGCATGCCCAGGCCATCGTCACCGGCGACCAGCCGTTGCTATCGGTCGGCAGCTACCTCGGCCTGCGCATTCTCAGCGTCCGCGCCGCCCTCGCCGCGATGGCGTAGGCGCGAGGCAACACAGCGGGAGCGCGCGCCGTCATGCGCGGCAAGATCAACCTCTTCGGCCTCGACGCATTCGTGAACATGGCCACGGCTGCCGGGCTGCACATCGAGATGCGGGTGCTTGAAGCCGGTTGAAAGGCAGCGCGCAAACCCATCGGCGCAATACGCTGCGCTTATTGCGCCCTACTGGCTGGGTATCGCTACGCTCAACCCAGCCTTGTATGTTCTTTTCTCTGCTCTTGGCTTTCCCGAAACTTATAATTTCGGCTTGTGAATTTGATCTGCCTTGGCTGATGACAAT
>JAYUVY010000104.1:0-9343 GCA_043753835.1 Lysobacterales bacterium
CGTGCAAGCCGCGCGGCATCAACGGTCGCGGGCATGGCCCGCTCCTACGGTTGATGCAAGGTGTTCCGAAATTTCGCAGGGCAACATCCTCCGCATGCCGATGTGCGGCACAACTGCGCGCGCAAAGATTCGCCATGGACACACGTGAACTGCCCGTCGGACACCGAGCGCTACGCATCGGGCGGGTATCGACCGCCGGCGCGACTTATCTGGTCACTGCGACAACACGCGGGCGCGAGCCCGTGTTCCGATCACGGGAAACTGCTGAAGCGGCCTGTCGGTGTTTCCTGGACCCGACAATTCTGCGTGACTGCACGCTGTTGGCGTGGGTATTGATGCCCGACCACGTGCATTGGCTGATCACCCTTGGCGTGCATGATCGTATTGAGAGCATTGTGAATCGCCTGAAGTCTGCAAGTGCGCGAGTCGCGAATCAGGCGAGCGGCGTATCGGGGCCCGTGTGGTCTAAAGCGTTTCATGATCGATCGATTCGGTCCGAAGATGCGGCCATCGACGCGGCGCAATACATCTCGATGAACCCGGTGCGCGCCGGTTTGGTCATCATGGCCGATGACTATCCGTATTCACATGCAGCGCGGCGTCAACGGTCGCGGGCATGGCCCGCTCCTACGGAAGCCGAACGTGTCGGGCAATCCGATACCACCGCACCAACGCTTCGTCCCCGGACATGACTTCCGGCGTTGCCCGCCGGCCGCCACGCGCCTAGGCTCCACGCACTTATTGGGTGCGGGAGTGGACGATGTCGGTGTTGCGGATGTGGATGGGATTGCTGTTGACCTTGCCGTTGGCGGCGAGCGCGATGACCGCGGATGAGCTGATCGCGAAGAATATCGAGGCACGCGGGGGCTTGGCCGCAATCCGCGCGATCAAGTCGACACGATTCGCCGGAAAATTCCAGAACGGCGGGTTCGAGGCGGAAATCGCCGAACTGAAGACGCAGGGCAAAGTGCGTAACGAGTTTTCCGTTCAGGGCATGACCCAGATTCGTGCCTTCGATGGCGTCGACGCATGGGCGATCTCGCCTTTCGGTGGACGCAAGGACGCGCAGAAATTGTCGGCGGATGACATCAAGAGCATGCGCGTCGAGGCCGATCTCGAAGGGCCGCTCGTGGACTATGCGAAGAAGGGCCACAAGGTCGAGTACCTCGGTACCGAGGACGTCGATGGCACTGCCGCACACAAGCTGCGCGTGACATATGCCAGCGGCAACGAGGCCACGTTCTATTTCGATCCGGACTACTTTCTCGACATCCGTATGGTCAACAAGAGTTTCGTGCGCGGTACCGAATTCGAGGATGAAACCGATCTCGGCGACTACGAAAGGGTCAACGGCGTCTATTTTCCATTTTCGATTGCCTCGGGGGCGAAGGGCTCGACACAGAAGGCCACTTTGACCATCGAAAAGGCCGAAGCGAATCTCGAACTGCCCGACACCTTGTTTGCCTTTCCAGAAGCGATGAAACCATGAAGACGCGCATGCACCAGAGACTCTGGATGGTCGGACCGATCGCGATCGCGCTGGGCGCGACCTGCGTCATGCCGAACGCGAATGCCGGCTACGACAGCGCCACCATTTCCGGACTTGGCATCCGCAATATCGGCTCGAGCGCGATGAGCGGACGCATCAGTGCCATCGATGCCTATGTCGAAGACGGCAAGACCGTGATTTTTGTCGGATCGGCCAGCGGCGGCGTGTGGAAGTCGCCCGACGGTGGCACCACCTTCGAGCCGAAGTTCGACGATCAGCCGGTGCAGTCGATCGGTGCCGTGGCCATCGATCCGTCCAACCACAAGACGATTTGGGTCGGTACCGGTGAAAGCTGGACGCGCAATTCGGTCTCGGTCGGCAATGGCGTTTATCGCAGCACCGATGGCGGCGAGACCTGGCAGCACATGGGCCTGCCGGAGAGTGAACGCATCTCGAAAATCATCGTGCACCCGAAGGACGGCAACACCGTTTACGCGTGTGTGCCGGGCAAGCTGTGGAGCGACTCGAACGAGCGCGGCCTCTACAAGACCACCGACGCCGGCGCGCACTGGAACAAGGTGCTGGCCGGCGCGAATCTGTCGACCGGCTGCTCGGATCTGGAAATGGATCCGACCGAACCTGAGGTGCTGTTCGCGGCGCTGTGGGACTTCCGTCGTCAGGGTTGGACCTTCCGTTCCGGCGGCGAAAGCGAGTCCGCATTCAGCGGCAGCGTCGTGAGCCGCAGCAGTGACGGTGGCAAGACCTGGACCGAGTTGAAACCTGATGCGAACCAGGGCTTCCCGACCAAGCCCTATGGCCGCATCGCGCTCGCGATTGCACCGAGCGACCCGAAGATCGTCTACGCGGCGATCGAGTCGAAGCGTAGCGCGCTGTTCCGTTCGTCCGATGCCGGCAGCACCTGGGAAGAGCGCGACCGCAGTCAGTTCATGGTTTGGCGCCCGTTCTATTTCTCGAATCTGGTGGTCGACCCGAAGAATGCCGAGCGCGTGTTCAAGATGAACCTCGGCCTGATCGTCTCGGAAGATGGCGGCAAGAGCTTCTCGGGTACCGGCGGCGGTTCGCATGCCGACTGGCATGACCTCTGGATCAATCCGGCCAACACCAAACACCTGGTTGGTGCGGATGACGGCGGCCTGTGGATCAGCACGAATGGCGGGTCTTTGTGGGAGAAGAGCGACAACCTGCCGATCTCGCAGTTCTATCACGTCAGTGTCGATGATCAGGACCCGTATCAGGTCTACGGCGGCTTGCAGGACAACACCAGCTGGGTCGCGCCTTCGCATTATCCTGGCGGCATCGCGAGCGCACAGTGGGAACCCTTCCTCGGTGGCGATGGCTTCTGGATGTTCGCTGATCCGACCGATCCGAATTACGTGTACTTCGAGTCGCAGGGCGGCAGCATCGTGCGCGCCAATCGCAAGACCCTGCAGCAGCGCGACATCCAGCCCAAAGCAGGCTTCAAGGAGAAGCTGCGCTTCAACTGGAATGCGCCGATTCATCTGAGTCCGAACGAACGCGGCACGCTGTATCTCGGCTCGCAGTTCCTGCATCGCACGCGTGATCAGGGCCAGAGCTGGGAACGCATCTCGCCGGACCTGACCACGAATGACATCAGCAAGCAGCAGCAGGAAAAATCCGGCGGCATCACCGTCGACAATTCCGCCGCCGAGATGCATACGACGATCTACTCGATCAGCGAATCGCCGAAAGACGGGCAGGTGATCTGGGTCGGTACCGATGATGGCAATGTCCAGCTTACCCGCGATGGTGGCAAGACCTGGACGAACACCGTGCGCAATGTGCCGGGCGTGCCCAAGGGTTCGTGGGTGAGCTGGGTCGAGGCAAGCCGACATGATGCCGCGACCGCGTATGTCACATTTGATCGACACACCTTCGGCGATACCGCACCGCATGTGTTCATGACGCGAGATTTCGGTCGCTCGTGGTCGCGGATTGCTTCCTCGGATCAGGGCGTCCGTGGCTATGCGCATGTCATTCGCGAGGACTCGGTGAAGCCCGATGTGCTCTTCCTCGGCACCGAATTCGGCTTGTGGATCTCGATCGATCGCGGCGCGAACTGGGCGGCGTTCAAGGGCGGCAAGTTCCCATCGGTGGCAGTTCGCGATATCGCCGTGCAGGCGCGCGACAACGATCTCGTGCTCGGCACGCATGGTCGCGGCATCTGGATCATCGACGACATCACCCCGCTGCGTCATCTCGATGCCAAGGCGATGGACAGCGAACTCGCGATCCTGCCGAATCGGCCGCAGGTGCAGCGCATCGTCGGCTATGGCGGCTGGTCGCGTGGCGATGCCACCTTTGTTGGCGCGAACGCGCCCTACGGCGCGACGATCAGTTACCACCAGAAATCGCGGCATCTGTTCGGCAAGCTCAAGCTCGAAATCATCGACGCCAGCGGCAAGGTCGTCGACACCCTGCCGGCGTCCAAGCGGCGCGGACTGAATCGCGTGTACTGGTCGATGAACGTGAAGCCGCCACGCACGCCGCAGGGCGCGACGCTCGCCGGTGCCGCAACCTACGGCCCGACCGTGCTGCCCGGCACCTACAGCGTGCGCCTGAGCAAGAACGGCCAGGTGTTCGAAGCGCCGCTCGTCATCGGCATGGATGCGCGCGCCACGTACAACACTGAGGACCGCAAGCTTCAGTTCGCGGCGGCCATGCGGGTGCATGCGCTGTTCGAACGCATGGCCGATCTCTCCGATCGCATCGTCGGTCTGCGTGAACAGGTGCGTGCCAAGGCTTCGGCGCTCCCCGATGGCGACAAACTCAAGGCGAAGCTGCTGGCACTCGTCACGCAGATCGAAGAGGTACGCAAGCAGATCGTCGCGACCAAGGAAGGCGGTGCCATCACCGGCGAGGAACGTCTACGTGAGCACATGGACGCGATCTATGCCGCCGTCGTGAACTGGGACGGCCGCCCAGGCGACTATCACCTGCAGCGCATTGATGCGATCGAACGCGAACTCGCCGAAGTCGAAACCACGTTCGCGACCCTCGTCGAGAAACAGGCCAAGCCGCTGAACCTGGCACTGTCGCAAACGTCAGCCGGTCCGATCGACCTCGACGCACGCGCCGTCGCCTCCGGCAGCGGCTCACCGAAAGCCGCGGTGAATGCGCTGCGCTATCACTGGCGCACACCGGGCCTGGTCAGCGCCTTGCGCGAGAAGAAACGGCGCTAACGCGCTGTCAGCCCTCGGACTGACGCAAACCGAAGCGCGGCCAAGGCCGCGTTTTTTTTGCGAAATTTCCGAGGCCGGAATGCGACAACGACGGTCGCGATCGCGACACGTGTCGGCCTACGCTTGACGGATGAAACGCGACAACACCTCCGATCCAAACGAACGCGAAGCCTGGTTGATGGCGCATCGCACTGCTGGGCTAGGCAATCTGCGCCTGGCGATGTTGTACGAGCGCTTTGGCAGCATGCGTGCGGCATTGGGTGCGAGTCGCTCAGCCCTACGCGATGCGGGATTGCCGGAGGCGACCTGTGTCGAGATGGCGCGTTGTTCGCGCACCGCGATCATGGCGGACCTCGATTGGCTGGCAGCCTCCGACGCTCGTACCTTGTTGACGCTTGCTGATGCCGACTATCCGCCGATGTTGCGGCGCCTGACCGATGCGCCGCCACTGCTGTTCGTCGAAGGTGACTTGAACGCGCTGTGGCGGGCGCAGATCGCGATGGTTGGCAGTCGCAACGCCAGTCGTGCCGGCTGCGACACGGCGCGCGACTTCGCCACCCACTTCGCGCGTCTCGGCATGGTCATCACCAGCGGTCTCGCCGAGGGCATCGATGCCGCGGCGCATGTTGCCTGTCTCGACGCCGGCGGCAGCACGATCGCGGTGTGCGGCACCGGCCTCGATCGCGTTTATCCCGAGCGTCATCGTGCGCTGGCGCAACGCATCGTCGCGCAGGGTGCGCTGATCTCGGAGTTCCCGATCGGCACGCCGCCTCTGCCGGAGCATTTCCCGCGCCGAAATCGCATCATCGCCGGCCTGACGCTCGGCACCCTGGTCGTCGAAGCCTCGTTGAAGTCGGGCTCGCTGATTACTGCAAGACTGGCCGGGGAATACGGCCGCGATGTGTTCGCCGTGCCGGGTTCGATCCACGACCCGCGTGCGCGGGGTTGCCATCAACTGATCCGCAACGGTGCCGTGCTGGTCACCGAAGCGCGCGACATCATCGAGGCGCTGCAACCGATCGGCCATGAACTTGGCGACGTGCTGCGTGCCCGTCTCGCGACACAAGTGCAGTCAAGCGCGGATACACCGGCACCCGATGCCGCCAATGGTCGGCTGCTCGATGCGATCGGGTTTGCTGCGACCGACTTTGACAGTCTCGTCACGGCGACCGGGTTGACCGCGGGCGCGATCTCTTCCATGCTGATGTCGCTCGAACTGGACGGGCACGTCGCCGATCTCGGCGGCGGTCGCTACCAACGACTCGCGCGGTGAAGCTTGGTTGAATCCATCAGGATTTCCAAAGCCCGACCCGAACCGCATCAAGAAGCGCGGCAACACCCAACTCCCTCGAAATCCGATGCCGAACAGGCATCCAGTCCCTTGCCCGCAGCCCACATGAGGAGTGCACCGTGAAGGAATCCGTGCTGTCGGTACTCGTCTACCTGTTCCGCAATTATTTCCTCGGTGAACCCGACGCCGTGCACGATCGCGACTCGTTGCAGTCGGAATTGATCGACGCCGGTTTCGACGCCATGCAGATCGGCAAGGCCTTCGACTGGCTCGCCGAATTGCAGGACGAAGCGCAGCCATCCCCCCGATTGCTGAGTAACCAGCCGATCCGCATCTATGCGCCCGAGGAGATCGACCAGCTCGACGCCGAGTGCCGCGGTTTCCTGATGACGCTCGAAAGTCGCGGTGTACTCGATGCCGACGCGCGTGAACGGGTGATCGAGCGCGCACTGGCATTGGAGCAATCGCCGGTCGATCTCGCCGACATCAAATGGGTGGTGCTGCTGGTGCTCTACAACACCCCGGATCGCGAGGCTGGCTATGCCTGGATGGAGTCGGAATTGCTGTGCGCGAAGGTCGCGCGCAACTGATTTTCGGCGTTCATGGCTTGACAGCACTAGGCGCGGCATGAATCACTGAGTGAAGCGGGCTGAAAGAAGCATGCGCGCGTGCGCACGAGGCTTCTGGCGGTTTTTTGCCATCAGCCGGCAATGAATTTCCATCAACTTAGGATGCTGTGCCGCCTATCCGGCACGGCTTTGGAACTATGGCCAAGAACCTGCTCATCGTGGAATCGCCCGCCAAGGCGAAGACCATCAACAAATACCTCGGCAAGGACTTCCACGTCCTCGCTTCGTACGGTCATGTCCGCGATTTGGTGCCGCGCGAAGGTGCCGTCGACACCGAGCGCGACTTCGCGATGCGCTACGAGCTGATCGAGAAAAACGAGAAGCACGTCGAGGCGATCGCGAAGGCGGCGAAGCAGGCCGACTCCCTGTACCTCGCCACCGACTTGGATCGCGAGGGTGAAGCGATCAGCTGGCACATCAGCGAGATCCTGCGCGAACGCGGCTTGCTCGAAGGTCGCAAGGTGCATCGCGTGGTGTTCTCGGAAATCACGCCCAAGGCGATCATTGAGGCGGTCGCGCATCCGCGTCGGCTGCAGATCGATCTGGTGAATGCGCAGCAGGCACGCCGCGCGCTCGACTATCTCGTCGGCTTCAATCTCAGCCCGGTGCTGTGGCGCAAGGTACAGACCGGTTTGTCGGCCGGGCGCGTGCAGTCGCCGGCGCTGCGCCTGATCTGCCAACGCGAAGAAGAGATCGAAGCCTTCGTTGCCCAGGAATACTGGTCGATCGCGGCGCAGTGTTCGCATGCCGCGCAAGCTTTCGATGCGCGCCTGTTGCGCTATGACGGCCACAAGGTCGAACAATTCACCTTCCGCGATGGTGTCGCTGCCGAAGCTGCGCGTGCGGAACTCGTGCGTGCCGCGAACGGTACGCTGAAAGTCGCCGAAGTGGTGCGCAAGCAGCGTCAGCGCAAACCGTCGCCGCCGTTCATCACCTCAACCCTGCAGCAGGAAGCCGCACGCAAGCTCGGCTTCGGCACCAGTCGCACCATGCGCCTGGCGCAGGGTTTGTATGAAGGCGTGGCGCTCGGCGCCGAAGGCCAGGTCGGCTTGATCACCTACATGCGTACTGACGCCGTGCACCTCGGCGTCGACGCCGTCACCGAGTTGCGCGAAGTGATCGCCAAGCGTTACGGCGCGAAGGCCTTGCCGGAAACACCGAACATCTACAAGACCAAGTCCAAGAACGCGCAGGAAGCGCATGAAGCAATCCGACCCACGTCGGCATGGCACACGCCGGAATCGGTGGCGGCCTATCTCAATCCGGATCAGCTGAAGCTGTATGAGTTGATCTGGAAGCGAACCGTCGCCTGCCAGATGGCGCCGGCCTTGATGGAAACCGTGTCGGTTGACCTCGCCTGCGGGTCGAAGCACGCGTTTCGCGCCACTGGCACGACGGTGATCGAACCCGGCTTCCTCGCCGTGTACGAGGAAGGTCGCGACCAGAAAACCGAGGATGACGACGACGAAGGCCGCCGCCTGCCGTTGATGAAGGAAGGCGATCTGATTCCGGTGGCGCAAGTGCTCGCCGACCAGCACTTCACCGAGCCGCCGCCGCGTTATTCGGAAGCGTCGCTGGTCAAGGCGCTCGAGGAATACGGCATCGGCCGTCCTTCGACCTATGCCAGCATCATCCAGACCCTGCTCGGTCGCGAATACGTGATGCTCGATGCGCGCCGCTTCCGGCCTAGTGATGTCGGGCGCGTGGTCGCGAAATTCCTGTCGAACCATTTTGCGCAATACGTCGACTACGAATTCACCGCACGCATGGAAGACGAACTCGACGCCGTGTCGCGCGGCGAAGAGGAATGGGTGCCGTTGCTGCGCAAGTTCTGGACACCGTTCAAGGCCCAGGTGCTTGAGAAGATGGAGACGGTGTCGCTCGACGAAGCCAAGCAGAACCGCGTGCTCGGCAATGATCCGGCGACTGGCAAGCCGATCTCGGTACGTCTCGGCCGCTTCGGTGCATTCGCGCAGATCGGCAGCAAGGACGACGAGGACAAGCCGAAGTTCGCGTCGCTGCTCGCTGGACAAAGCCTGCACACGATCACACTGGACGAGGCATTGGTGTTGTTCAAGCTGCCGCGCGTGCTCGGCGTCGCAGCCGACGGCCGCGAAGTGAGCGCGGCGATCGGGCGCTTCGGGCCGTTCGTGAAACACGGCACGACCTACGGCTCGATCAAGCCACCGGACGACCCTTACACCATCGAACTGGCGCGCGCGCTCACCTTGATCGAAGAGAAAGAAGAGCAGATCCGCAATCGCATCATCAACAGTTTCGACGATGGCGCGATCGAGGTGCTGAACGGCAAGTACGGGCCGTACATCACCGATGGCGCCAAGAACGGCAAGATTCCCAAGGACCGTGACCCGAAGTCGGTGACGCGCGAGGAGTGCGTCGAATGGCTCGCCGCCGGCAAACCAGTGAAGAAGAAAACCGGCAAGTTCGGTCGTGCCGCGAAGAAGGCGGCACCACGCAAGGTGGCTGCGAAGAAAGCCGCGCCGGTGAAGACTGCAAGCGCCAAGGCGGCACCGCTGAAGAAAGCTGCGGCGAAGAAGAAGCCGGCGGCAAAAAAGGCTGCGGGCAAGAAAGCTGCGGCCAAGAAAGCGGCACCGAAGAAGAAGGTGGCTGTAGCGTAAGTTGTGGCTGGGTTGAGCGCAGCGATACCCAGCAGTTACGTCGCAAGATGCTGGGTATCGCTGCGCTCAACCCA
>JAYUVY010000105.1:0-70733 GCA_043753835.1 Lysobacterales bacterium
GATCGAGGATGGCCCGGATGGTCTGCGGTTCTTCGACGCTGGCCACGATCCGTACCGCACCGCCGCAGTGGACGCAGGTGCTCAGCGAAATATTCGTGCGCTGGAGTGGCTGTCTGCATCTTGCGCAAGGAGGGCTCCGTCCGAAGTTGGCGCTGCAGGCGCGATCACTCGCAAGCACGCGTGATTGAAGCGCCGTGCGAATGTCCGAAAAGGGTCGATAACGCCTCGCTGGCCAACAGGAGGATCATGGACGTCCCGTCGAGGAGACGGCCATGAAGACGAAGATTGAAACCGCTGTCCATGTCCCTTGGAACAAGGGCAAGTGGGCGGCCAGAAGGCGCCACTCCGACTGCACGAGATTTATGCGATCCGCGTGCGTCTTGAACTCGCGCACCGCGCACGCGACTTGGCGTTATTCAACCTGGCCATTGACTCGAAGTTGCGTGCTTGTGATCTGGTCAAGCTCCGCGTGCAGGACATCACGCATGGCTCCGTCGTCGCCAGTCGCGCCATCGTCATGCAGCAGAAAACAAAGCGCCCTGTGCAGTTCGAAATCACCGAGCAGACCCGTCGCTCGATTTCCGAATGGATCACGCATTCGACCCTTGCCACAGGCGACTACCTGTTTCAAAGTCGCATCCACGCCTCGCCACATCTCACGACCCGACAGTACGCCCGAATCGTCCATCACTGGATTCAAGAGATAGGGCTGGATGACACCTGCTACGGGACTCACTCGATGCGCCGGACAAAGGCCGCACTGATCTATCGGCGAACGCGCAATCTGCGCGCGGTGCAGTTGCTGCTTGGGCACACCAAGATCGAGAGCACGGTTCGCTACCTCGGGGTTGAGCTGGATGATGCACTTGAGCTCGCGGAACAGACCGAGGTGTAAAGCGAATCAGACTGTCTTGGCCGGACTGCGGGTTGGTGCAGTTCGGCCAACACCGGACATTGGCAACGCTTGAAAGGCGCTCTGACCCTGGGGTTTGGCTTAGACTGAGGAACCTGCACGGCGCCCTGGCCCGCGTGGCAGGGCAAGCCAGCCATTCCAGCCGATGAGGGACGCATGAGCGATAAGCCCGGCACCTTGACCCGCGTCCTGGTCGTCGACGACTCCAAGCTGATTCTCAAAGCGGCGCTGAAGATGTTGGGCGCCGAGTTCGAGGTGATTACCGCCGTCGATGGCGTGGAGGCCTGGGAAATACTGGTACTCGATTCGGCGATCCAGGTGGTGTTCACCGACCTCGACATGCCGCACTGCGACGGCTACGAGTTGCTGCAGAAGATCCGCACAGCCCCGGAGCCGGGCCTGCACGGCATGCCGGTGATCGTGGTCACCGGTGCCGACGAAAGCGAGACGGCGCGACTCAAGTCCCTCCATTTGGGCGCCACGGATTTCATCACCAAACCGTTCTCCAGCATCGACCTGGTGGCACGCGCCCGTGCGCACGCCAACTACCAGCGCATCACCAAACAACTGCAGGCGCAGACCACGCTCGACCCGTTGACCGGGTTGGCCAACAAGCCGGGCTTCCTGGACCGACTGCACCAGGACATCGCCTACGCGCGTCGTCATCAGCAGGCGGTGACCCTGATGCGATTGGAGATCGATGACCTGCGTACGATTTTCCTCAAGCGCGGCAAGACTGTTGCCGAGCAGTTGGTGATGCATGTGTCCAATCTGATTCGCGCACATATCCGCAAGGAAGACACTGCCGCGCGTGTCGGACTCGGCGGCTTCGCCATCTCCCTGCCTGGTGGGCAGTTGGACGGAGTCGCGGGCATGGCTGATCGGCTGCATGCCGAGGTTGCCGCGCATCCCCCTGAAGTCGATGGTGAGCCGCTTCCTATTGCGCTACGCACGGCTGCGTTGAGTGCCGACCTTGAATATTGGCCGAGCGCGCAGGAAGCACTGGATCGCTCCCAGGCGCTGCTGGAAAGCGCGCCCATGCGACCCGCCATGCCTTCAGCACCATCGACAGCCCCGCAACCACGGCCAACAGAAGCTGTTCCGACACACGCCGCACCGGTGTCGCCGCCGCACGAATCAGCTGCAGCACAGGGCGTACCGGCACGACGACTGCCGCCGGAGGCGCCGGCGCCCGAATCTTTGCGCGTGGATCCTTTGTTGGATCAGGTGAAGCAGGGCCACACCCAGGACGCCATCGACAAGATGCCGCAAGTGATGCAGCGCCTGTTGCCCTTGCTGCGGTTGCTCACCGCGAGCCAGCGTGCGCAGCTGATCCGTTTCCTCGAAAAGCTGGGCGGCGCTTAGCGAAAGAGTTCATGGCAACCGCGGCCCCAATCGGCCAGTTTCGGACATACAACCCTCGTGAAGCCTTCCTGCTCGGAAGCCGCCCTTCTCTACCCTCGATAACGCGCCCAAATCGGGCGTCTCCGCGTATTCAAGGACAGGATTTTCAAGCGGGCCGAGGCAAGCGGCGGCTTGATCACTCCTCAAATCCGTTACCGAAGAGTAGCTGAGACTCGAACGCACCGATGTCCGATCCGTCGCCTCCTGGGGCATTAGCGATCGCCGGATTGTCAAAAGGGCGAAGCAGGCCGCGCTGATCTGTCGTTGAACCAAAGTGGAAGCCTTTATCGATCGCCGGGCTTCCCACAGATAAGGCGTGCGTCCGTGTTTTACCGCCGTAATTACCCAGCGGCAAAACCAGAGGGTCTTTGGGAGTAGCGATCGTACCTACCTGATCGTTGTTGACCCCGTTAGTAAAGCCCGTCGAGCCATTGGATTTCCCGATAAAGTTATAGCCGCCAGAAGCGAAGCTGCCGCTGACATCAGGATTATTAGGCCCCGTGTTTCCGGAAATAATGCTGTTTCTAACCGTGGAAGTTGCCCCTGCGGAGATATTTACCAAGCCGCCGGCGCTCCCGGCCCCGTTTGTGGTATTCCCGGTGATGGTTGAACTGGTAAGCGTCAGAGTACCGCTGTAATTGGCAATGCCGCCGCCATGATTGTTTCCGCTGTTGCCGGAAATGGTGGTGTTGGTGACGTTGACCACATTGCTTTCTATCTTGATCGCGCCGCCTTCGTTGGCAACGTTGCCCGAAAATGTGCAGCCCGTAATGTTCAAGGACCCGCCGCCCGGACTACGGTCTTCGATCCCGCCTCCATAGGCGAAGTTGGCCACATTGTTTATGAATGCGCAGTTGGTCAGGTTGACGACGCCGGTGCTCAGGTTTCGCAGTCCCGCGCCGTCGCCGCCGCTGCCATTTGCCATGGTCAGACCTGAGATCGTGACGTTCGACAAATTCTGAGCGATAAAGAAAATGCGTGTGGCGTTGCCGCCCGAAACGGTGGTCAGATTCGCACCCTTACCGACGATCGACAGGCTTTGGTTGATCGCGATCTGGCCATTGGTCAATGTAATGGTCTGCGGCGAGTCGAACAAAGCGGAAAACTGGATCGCTTTGATATCGGCCGAGGCGTTTGCGGTATTGACCGCTTCGCGGAGTGAACAGTCGCCTGCCACGCAGGCAGGATTGTTTCGGTCGTCGATCCTCGTGACTGTCAGCGCCAGCGTGACGATTGTTGTCGGGTCGGATGCCTGGTTGTTTCCGGTATTGCTCTCGCCGCCGCCGGACACCGCGACATTGTTGGTGACCGAGGCCGGTGCACCGGCGGAAACATTGACGGTCAATATGATCGCCGGATAGCTCGCCGCGGCGGCAAGCACATCGCTTCTGGTGCAGCTCAATGTCCCGAGCGTGCACGTCCATCCGGTCCCGGCGATAGCTGTTGCAGTTAATCCGGCAGGCAGTGTATCAACCACTGAAACACTTCCGCTCGTTGCGGCAACACCGCTGTTGGTGACGGTGATCGTATAGGTCTTTCCGGTGTCCCCTTGAATAAAACTGCCGGTATGAGTTTTAGTAACCGTCAGGTCGGAGGTTGCAACGGTTGTCGCGTCGGATGCCTGGTTGTTTCGCGTGTTGATCTCGCCGCCACCCGAAACGGTTGCAATGTTCGTGACCAAAGCCGGAGCATTGGCTGCAACGTTGACGGTCAAGGTGATCGTCGGATAGCTCGAGAAGGCTGCCAATACATCACTTCTCGTACAGCTCAAAGTTCCAAGCGTGCATGTCCAACCGGTCCCGGCGATAGCGGTTGCCGTCAAGCCGGCCGGCAGTGTGTCAACCAAAGAAACACTTCCGCTCGTTGATGCACCGCCACTGTTGGAGACGCTGATCGTATAAGTCCTTCCGGTATCGCCTTGAATGAAACTGCCAGTGTGAGTCTTCGTCACAGTCAGGTCAGGCACCGGTGGGGGAGCGGTTTGCGCTTCAAAGGCGCCGATGTCGGCGCCGTTTCCGCCGGGCGCGTTGCCGTAGCTTGCCAGATCGACCGGTCGAGTCGATCCGCGCTGATCGGTTCCGGGACCAGCTGTAGAGCCTTTATCAATTGCGGGGCTTCCACCTGCCAAGTCGTGTGTCATGGTTGTTCCGCCGTTATTTGCCAACGGGGAAAGCAGAGGGTCGATGGGCGAAGGGATCGTACCTACCTGATCGTTGTTGACACCGTCTGTAAAACCCGATGAGCCGTCGGATTGTCCGATCAAGTTATAACCGTTCGAAGTGAAACTGCCGCCGACGTCCGGGTTACCTCCGTTGTTTCCGGCAATAATGCTGTTTTTAACAGTTGCCGTCCCTACACCGGGGGGGATATTTACCAGGCCACCGCCGCTCCCGGCACCGCCTGTAGTGTTCCCGGTGATGGTTGAACTGGTAAGCGTCAGAGCGCCGCTGTAGTTGGCAATGCCGCCGCCGTAATTGTTTCCGGTATTGCCGGAAATGGTGGTGTTGGTGACGTTGACCACATTACTTTGTATCTTGATTGCGCCGCCTTCGTTGGCGCTATTGCCAGAAAATGTGCAGCCTGTAATGTTCAAAGACCCGCCTCCGGGGCTTCGATCTTCCAGTCCGCCGCCATATCCCGTGCTGGCGGTGTTGTTTGTAAAAGCGCAGTTGGTCAGGTTGACTATGCCCGTGCTAAGGTTTTTAAGCCCGCCACCGTTGCCGCTATCGCTGCCGCTGCCATTGCCGTTGGCGATTGTCAGACCGGAAATGGTGACGGCCAGGAAACTCTGCGGAATAAGGAAAACGCGGCTCGCATTGTTGCCGGAGATCGTGGTCAGATTTGCGCCCTTGCCGATGATCGACAGACTTCTGCTGATAGTAAGCTCGCCGTTGGATAATACAACGGTCTGCGGCGAATCAAACAAAGCAGAAAATTGAATCACATTTTGAGTGAAACTGGCGTTTGACGCGGTGATCGCTTCGCGCAGTGAGCAATCTCCGACAGCGCAAGTCGAATTATTGCGGTCGTCTGGTCGGGTAACACTAAAGGTCAGCGGCTGCCCTGATTCAAAGGCTCCGATGTCAGCTCCATCTCCGCCAGGCGCGTTTGGATAAGCTGCCAGATCGACAGGACGAGTAAATCCGCGCTGGTCGGTGGTGGATCCAAATGAAAACCCCTTATCAAGTGCAGGACTTCCAGTCAATAAGGCGTTTGTCAGGGTTTTTCCGCCGTTGTTCGCCAGCGGCAAAAGCAGAGGGTCTTTGGGTGACGCCGCTGTGCCTACCTGATCGTTGTTGACGCCGTTGGTAAAGCCGTCGGTACCATCGGACTTGCCAATGAAGTTGTAGCCGCCGGAAATGATGTTGACACTATTGGTAAGGCCTTGGATATCCAACGTCCCGCTGTTTCCAGCAATGATGCTGTTTTTGACCGTTGTAGGACCGGTTGTGTACACGCCGGCCCCGCTTGCCCCAGTATTTCCGGTGATCGTCGAACTGGTAATAGTCAGAGTACCGCCGCCATTGACGATGCTGCTACCTATCGAGGAGCGAGCGTTGTTGCCGGAAATCGTTGTGTTGGTAATGTTGGTATTACCACCCGTTATGTAAATCGCACCTTGAAAAGCGTTGTTTCCGGAGAAGGTGCAGCCCATAATGTTCCACGTCCCGCCGTCGCCTCTGTAAATGGCGCTGCCATAACCTGTGCTGCGGTTATTGGTAAACGCGCAGTCGATCAAGTTGACTGTGCTGCTGCCTCCGTCTCCGTTCCGGATCCCTCCGCCCTCGAATTCGTTTCCAGTGTCGCCATTAGCAATCGTCAGACCGGAAATTGTGATATTAGAAGTGCCGGCACCGATATGGATAACGCGGGGGGCGCCGTTGGCGGAAACCGTCGTCAGATTCGCCCCTTTGCCGATGATCGACATACTCGTGCTAATCGTGAGCTGTCCATTGGTCAAGCTGATGACCTGCGGCGTGTCAAACAAAGTGGAAAATTGAATCGTGTTGACATCGGCAGAAGCATTTGCGGCGGTGAGCGCTTCGCGCAGTGAGCAATCGCCGGCTGCACAATTCGGATTATTGCGGTCATCACTTCTGGTCACTGTCAGCGTTTGCGCCTGCGCGCTTTGCGCAACCGTGAAACAAACAAGAAGCAGGACGGTTAGACGAGCCGCAGCCCGTCCCATGATCCGAACATATAGCTGCGTGCTTAGAAAAACTTTCGACATGCGAACGCGCCTACTCTGTGCGAAGGATCAGTGAAAGGAAATTAAAAGAAATAGGAAATTCAAACGCCCTGTTTTGGCAGTCTGTCGGGTAGGCGGCGGGCGCGCAAGCGCCGGTTCGGGTCGAACTGAGTCGCTCAATTGGCCGACGCCAGCACGCGCAACACGTCTTCGCCGTAGCGTTCGAGCTTCTTGGTGCCGATGCCGCTGATGCCGCCGAGCGCATCGAGCGACGAGGGGCGTGCGCTGGCGATCGCCGCGAGTGTGGCGTCGTGGAAGATCACGTAAGGCGGCACGCCAGCCGACTTTGCGGTACTGGCGCGCCAGATGCGCAGGCGTTCGAAAGAGGCATCGTGGCCGATGCCGGTTGATGTCGCCGCGGTCGCCGGCGCGCCGCGGCGTTTGCGCTCGCGCTTCTGAATCTCCGGCTCACGCAGCCACACGGTTTCCTCACCTTTCAGCACGCGCCGACTGGCCTCGTTCAACTTCAACGAGCCGAAGGCGCTGGCATCGACATCGATCAGGCCGGCGGCGAGCAGTTGCCGAATCACCGCGCTCCACTGCTTGGCATTGAGTTCGGCGCCGATGCCGAAGGTCGAGAGTTTCTCGTGTTCAAATTGGGTCACGCGCGCATTGGCGTCGCCGCGCAGGATGTCGATGACGTGCTTTGCGCCGAAGCGCTGGCCGCTGCGATAGATCGCGCTCATCAGCTTGCGCGCGAGTTCGCTGCCGTCGATGCGATTTGGCGGGCTCAAGCAGTTGTCGCAATTGCCGCAATGTCCTGCATGCACTTCATCGAAGCTGGCGAGCAGGGTGGTGCGTCGGCAACCGACGCCTTCGCAATAACCGAGCAGGGCATTCAGGCGCTGGTGTTCGACGCGTTTGCGTTCCTCACCGGCCTCGGACTGTTCGATCCACTGGCGCAACATCACCAGGTCACCGAGGCCGAAGATCAGCAGCGCTTCCGAGTCGGCGCCATCACGTCCGGCGCGGCCGGTCTCCTGGTAATAGCCCTCGATCGATTTCGGCAGGTCCATGTGCACCACGAAGCGCACGTCCGGCTTGTCGATGCCCATGCCGAACGCGATGGTGGCGACCATGACCACGCCTTCCTCGCGCAGGAAGCGGCGCTGGTTCAAGGCACGCGCCGCGGCGTCCATGCCCGCGTGATAGGGCAGCGCGTCGAGACCGAGTTCGCTCAGATAGGCCGCGGTCTCGTCCACTTTCTTGCGCGACATGCAATAGACGATGCCGGCCTGGTCGCCGTGCGTGTCGAGAAAATCGCGCAGCTGGCGCCGGCTGTCGTCCTTCTGGGTGACGCGGTAACGGATGTTCGGGCGATCGAACGAGGACAGGAACACGGTCGCGTCAGTGAGCGCGAGGCGTTCGATGATCTCGGCGCGAGTGCGCTCATCCGCGGTCGCGGTCAGCGCGATGCGCGGCACCTCGGGCCAGCGTTCGTGCAACACGCCGAGCTGGCGATAGTCGGGGCGGAAATCGTGGCCCCACTGCGACACGCAGTGGGCTTCGTCGATCGCGAACAGGGCGATTGCACCCTGCGCGAACAAGTCGAGGCAGCGCGGCATCAGCAGGCGTTCGGGGGCGACGTACAACAAGTCCAGCTCGCCCGAAGCGAAACGCGCTTCCACTTCAAACGCAGCTCGCGCCTCCAGGGTCGAATTCAGGAAAGCGGCGCGCACGCCGAGCTGGTTCAGGGCATCGACCTGGTCTTGCATCAGCGCGATCAGGGGCGAGACCACGACCGCGCAGCCGGATCGGACCAGGGCCGGGATCTGGTAACACAGCGACTTGCCGCCGCCGGTGGGCATCAGCACCAGCGCGTCGCCGCCCGCGATCACGTGCTCGACAATGGCCGCCTGCGGACCGCGGAATTGGCCGTAGCCGAATACCGTGCGGAGCGCGTCCAGCGCGGGAGAATCTCCGGAATATCTATTCACGTGCTGATCCACTGTCATGCCAAATCATTGAATATGCTGAACTGTAACGCCGCTATGATCTGGATTATCCATTCAATACCGGCTGCCGATGCGATCCGACCGACTGCTTGAACAACGCCTGCTTGAGGCACTGCGCACGGGGCCATTGCCAGCCCGCGAACTGCTCGCGCGGGCCGCGGGCGCGAGCCAACCGACCGTATCACGCGCATTGTCCGGGCTCGGCGATCAGGTGCTCAAGCTGGGTGCCGCGCGCGCCACCCACTATGCCCGCAGCCGCGAGGTGCGTGGGCTCGGATCGAGCTGGCCGCTGTACCGGATCGATGCCGACGGTCGGGCACAGAGCGCGGGGCGGCTGCAGGCGGTCACGCCCACGGGGTTTCACCTCGATCTGGTCGGAGGTGACGAGCACGCGACCGGACTTTTCCCGCGCCTGCCGCCGTTACTCGCCGATTTGCGCCCGCATGGTTTTGCCGGGAGTGAGTTCGCGCGCCGACGTGCGTCGGAACTGCGTGTGTCGGAGTCCCCGGCGCAGTGGTTGGACGATGTCGTACTGCATGCGTTGCTGGCCTATGGCGACGATTTGCCGGGAGATCTGATCGTTGGCGAAGCGATGCTCGAACGCGCCCAGCGGTGCCAGCTCGCGGCACCTTTTGCAGTCGCGGCCGATGCACGCGCTGCCGATTACCTCGAACGTGCCGAGCGCGCCCTGCGCGGCGACGACGGTTCATGGCTGCGCGGACAATTCGCCAAATTCGCGGCCTGCGTGCATGACGACGAGCACAGCTGGCGGCCGGTGGTGGTCAAGTTTTCCGGGGCGACGAATACGCCATCGAAGCGGCGTTGGGTCGATCTGCTGGTGTGCGAACACCTCGCGCTCGAAACCCTGCGCGCGGCCGGGCTCGACGCCGCGCGCAGCGAGCTGATCATCGCCGGCGAACGCATCGCGCTCGAAGTCACCCGCTTCGACCGCGTCGGTGCATTCGGGCGTCGCGGCCTGTGCACGCTGGCGGTGTTCGATCAAGCCCATGACGACTGGCTGCGAGCTGCCGAACGATTGCAAACCGGGAAGCGCATCGACGCGGCCGATGCCAATCAACTGCGCCTCTGGTTCTGGTTCGGTGCGTTGATCGCGAACGAAGACATGCACTTCGGCAACGTCGCTTTCATCCCCGATGCGCGTGGTGGATGGCAGCTGGCGCCTTGTCACGACATGCTGCCGATGCGCTATCGGCCGAGCGGTCATGGCGAAGTGATCGAACGCGCGTTCACGCCGCCACTGCCGCCACCCGAGCACATCAACACCTGGCGCATCGCGGCGACGCTGGCGACGCGATTCTGGAACACCGTCGCCGAGGATCGCCGCATCTCGCCGCCATTTCGACTCATCGCGACAGAAAACCGCGATGCCGTGTTGCGGGCGCGGGCGGTGGTGGGTTAGGCATCGGCCGCAACGAGCCGCTGATCAATCCATTCGCCACGTTGCGTCAGCGTGCGCGACAGGTGCTGGTAAATCGCGCTGTTCTCGTCGATTTGCAAACCATTCGCCACCTTAGAAAGCGCTGCAACCGCACTGTGCGCCAAGGCGGTCGCGCGCCGCCTGAACTGTGCTCGATTCAAATTCGCAGTTGCGCAACAACGCTGCCAATGGCGTGCCATCACCCACGCCGGGCGCTTTTCGCCACCGATATCCATCGCCAGTTTGGTTGAGAGTTCCGGCCAGTATCCGGTGGCCAACAAGTCGTAGGCCGGTGCAAGGCGCAGCCGACCATCGTCGCCGTACAACATCGCGGCGTTCTTGCCATGCGCATCGGCATTGCCGATCAGGAAGTTGAACAACAGCCAGTCGACCAGTTGCAGACGATCACGCGCTGGCAAGACGCTGTGCGTATCGACTGTGGCAAAAAGTTCGGCAAAACCCGGCCCGCCATCGGCCTGGTACTTCTGGTCGGGCAACACACCGCTCAACTGACAGAAGTCGAGTTGGTGCAGGCGCCGCACGCGCCCGAGCTCGATACGGCGGTCGTAGCGTTCGACCAGCAACATCGGCACGGGCAGCAGTCGCATCGAGACGTTTGCGGTCGGTAACCCGACGGCAGCAGCGAGGCGCAGGCACAGCGCTTCGTTCTCGACTGAATGCGGATACCGCAACGGCAGCGCAGGTTTCAATATGTGAGTCGAAGCGGCACCGGCGGCGGGCAGAAATAGTGCGTCGTCGCGCATGTAGACGGGGAGCTTGTTCTGCGCTCCGGCCAGAGACAGGCGCAATTCACCATGACGATGCAGCAGCGGCACGTCATGCTGCGCGTCGGCGAAGTCGGCGTGGATCGCCGCGTCGTCATAGGGCAAATAATGTGCGGCGTGATCGCCCGGACCGGCGTCTTCCGGCAGTAGCTCAAACGCCCCTGCGCATTCGCGACCGAACGCCTGCAGCAGTCGAAACACATCGCCTCGGGGTAGGCGCTGCAGTCGGCACAGGGTGTCGAGTACCGCACCCTCGGGCAGCAGATTGGCGAAGAAGAACAACACCTCGTCACCACGATGTTCGCGCGTGCTCGTTGGCAAGCGCGGCGAGAGCGGAAACGCCGCGGGGCGCAGCAACCATTCGGGCGCATAGGCAAAGTCGAGCAGCCGCCCGGCGGCGGAGAGCATGCCGACGCGTTCGCCTTCGTGCCAGACCTGCAGCCTCATCGTCGCGGCACCAGTTGCAGGGTCATGCCGAGTGCACGCAGCAAAAGGGTTGCCTTGCCGAGTGCTACGCCGGCGCGACCTGACTCGAGCGCGATGATGGTGTCGCGACTGATGCCGGCAGCGAGCGAAAGTTGGTTCTGGGTCAGTCCGGCACCGATTCTTGCCTGTCGCAGATCAGCCGCCAGCGCCAACAGCGCCACGTCGTCGCCGCCGCGAGCATGTCGCCGTGGATGGTCTGAAAAGTTGCTGATTTCCAACTTCTTCATGAACAGGGACTCTGCGCGAACAAAAGTCGCTCTTCGCCGACTTTCTACTCGCAATCCGGACGATGTTCAATAAAGTCGGAAATCGCCGACTTATATCGCATTACCGCCCCGGCCCCATATCGATGAAATTCAGGAACTCGGCGCGGGTGCGGGCGTCGTCGCGGAAACTGCCGAGCATTTTCGAGGTGACCATGCTGACGCCGCGCTTGTGGATGCCGCGCGTCGTCATGCACTCGTGCGCGCCGACCACGACCACGCCGACGCCGCGCGGTTTCAACACTTCCTCGATGCAGCGCGCGATCTGTGCCGTCATTTTTTCCTGGACCTGGAAGCGCCGCGCATAAGCTTCTACAACGCGCGCGAGTTTGGAAATGCCGACCACCGCGCCGTCCGGGATGTAGCCGATGTGCGCCTTGCCGATGATCGGCGCCATGTGGTGCTCGCAATGGCTTTCGTATTCGATGTCGCGCAGCACGATCATCTCGTCATAGCCGGCGACTTCCTCGAATGTCCGCTTCATGTATTCCTCGGGGTCCAGCGCATAGCCGCTGAACCAGTCGCCGTAGGCGTCGACGACACGCCGCGGCGTGTCGAGCAGGCCTTCGCGCAACGGGTCTTCACCGGCATAACTCAGTAGGGTGCGGACGGCGGCCTCGGCCTGCTCGCGGGTGATTTTGGCGGCTGGATCAGTCATCGCTTGCTCCTGTTCAATACGCCGATGCTAATGGACGCGATGTCATCGTGTAATTCACGGCGGCGTCTGCGAAGATGGGCAGTCCTGTGTCTGCCGCCATGCATCTGATCCAAGCCATCGACCAACAGCTGGAACTGCTGACCGAATCCTTCGGTCCGGCGTGGCTGCGCGGCCAGCAACTGGCCGCGACCGGGGCCGTGACCCGCATCGACGAGCGCGATCTGGACGCGGTTCAGGCCACGGTGCGCGGCAGCCGCGGCAATCTGTACACGACCCGGGTGTTCCTCGGCGACGATGATGGCGACCTCCAGCCGGTGCTCGGCGAATGCAGTTGCCCGGTCGCGATCGACTGCAAACATGTCGCGGCGCTGATCCATTATCTGGCGCGCCCGGCAGCGGTGCCCATGCTGCGGCCGAATGCAGCGGTCGCACGTGTCGAACCGCCATCGCGCTGGCATGCGCTCGCGAGCAGCGGCCAATTGTCGGTGCCGGGCGTCGAAGCGCGAGACGCGACGCAGTTGCTGGTGCTGTTGCGCGAAGCGCGTCAAAGCCGCGTACTGCTGCGTCCGGTGCGCGCACGCACCGGCAAGAACGGCCGGTTTGCGCATGTGCGCAAGATCGATCTGAGCGCGCCGCGCATCTTGCAGACCCTGCACGCCTGGTCGATGCCGGAGCGGCTCGCCGCACTCGCCTTGATGGCGTTCGATGGCGTCGAATACCTGGATGAGGAGCCATGGCTGTTTTTCGATGCCGGCGTCGACGCCCTGATCGGCCAGTTGTTCAGTCTCGGTGTGCCGATACGCTTCGAGAGCGTCAACGGTCTGCCCTTGCTACCAGGCGATGCGCGCGCGATGACGGCGGCCTGGCAAGTCGCCGCAAATGGCAGCCAGGTGCTGGCGCTGCAGGTACAGCCACCGGCACTGCCGATCGCCAATGCCCACTACCGTCTCTATCTCGATGACCAGAGCGGCGAAATCGGTGCCATCACCAGCGACGTGCCGGTCGACACCATCGCCGCGATCGCGGCGATGCCGGCAGTGCAGCCGGACGAGATCGAATCCGCCCATCGCGCGCTGGACCGTCTGTTTCCGGCGCTGGATTTGCCGAAACCGCAGGCGCTGACGATCGTCGACGCCATGCCGGTGGTGCCGACCGCGATCGTGCTGATCGGCGGTGCGCCGTACATGAATCGCCCGGATCTGCTGACACAGGCGACCGCGCACCTCGGCTTCCGTTACGGTCAGATCGAAGTGCGCGCTGGCGATGCCGCGTCGGAATTGCGCTGGCGCGGCGAAGACGGTCGTGTGCACGCGCTCGCCCGCGACAAGCTCACTGAGGCCCGCGCCAGTGACTTCCTGCGCCGCCACGGTTTCCGCCCCGGCACCATTCATGGGTTTGGCACCCAGGCCGAGCACTGGTACTGGAGCGGTCGCCTGAAAGATGCGGAGTTGTCGCGCTGGGTCAGCGACCTGCGCCGAGATGCGGCGGCGAGTCGCATCGAACTGCGCTCGGCCGACGAATTCCCGATCGCGCTGGAACCGGAAATCGGCGAACTCGCGCTCGCCGTCGACAGCGAAGGCAATGACTGGTTCTCGCTGCGCCTCGGCATTGAAGTCGATGGTCAGCCGGTCGATCTCGTCCCGGTGCTGCTCGAAGCATTGGCGCGACCGGAAGAGCTGCGCCCGGAAGGCCTGCGTCTGACCTTGCCGGACGGCCGTCGCGTCTTCATCGCCAATGATCGCCTCAAGCCGCTGCTCGACCTGATCGCCGATCTCGAAGTCGGCGAGGGCGGCAAACTCGGTCTGCCGAGGGCACGCATCGCGGCACTCGATCCGGCACCGGACTGGCGATTCATGCCGAGCCCGGAAGCGGCCGATTTCATGAACCGCGTGCGTGCATTCCGCGGCATTGAGGCTTGCCCGCCACCGCCCGGTTTCCGCGCCGAGTTGCGCCCTTATCAGCAGGAAGGTCTGGCCTGGCTTGGGTTCCTGCATCACTTCCAATTCGGCGGCGTGCTCGCCGACGACATGGGTCTCGGCAAGACCGTGCAGGTGCTCGCACATGTGCTGGCCCTGAAGCAGCAAGGCGAACTGACATCGCCGGTGCTGGTGCTGTGTCCGACCAGTGTTGTCGACAACTGGCGCGCCGAAACCGAACGCTTCGCGCCGGATCTGAACGTCATCGTGCTCGCCGGCGCCGAGCGCCACGATCATTTCCCGGTGCTGTCTGCGGCCGACGTCGTCGTCACCAGCTACGCACTGCTGTGGCGCGACATCGAACAGTTGAAGCTGCAGCGATTCACGCTCGCCGTATTCGACGAGGCGCAATGGCTGAAAAATGCGGCGAGCCGCAGTCACGGCGCGGCCGCGCAGCTCGATACCGCACGCCGGCTGTGCCTGACTGGCACGCCGGTGGAAAACCACCTCGGTGAATTGAAAGCACAGTTCGATCTCGCATTTCCGGGCTTGCTCGGTACCAACGAACAGTTTCGCACGCGTTTTCGCCAGCCGATTGAACGCGAGCGCGACCTTGACGCCAGCGAGCGTCTGCGCAAGCGCATCGCGCCGTTTCTGCTGCGCCGACGCAAGTCGGAAGTGGCCAAGGACCTGCCGGCACGCACGCTCATCGTGCATCCGGTCGAGCTCGAAGGCGCGCAGCGCGATCTGTACGAAACAGTGCGCGTGCAGATGGAGGCGCGGGTGCGAGAAGCGCTGAGTGCGCATGGCTTCGGTGCCTCGCAGATCACCATCCTCGACGCGCTGCTGAAGCTCCGCCAGATCTGCTGTGACCCGCGCTTGATCGAGGCTGGCCGCAAGGTCGAGGACATCACCTCGGCCAAACTCGATGCGCTGATGGACTTGTTGCCGACCCTGGTCGACGAAGGCCGCTCGGTGCTGGTGTTCTCGCAGTTCACGCGCATGCTCGATCTGATCCAGGAAGCGCTCATCGAGAAGGGCATCACCTATGCGCGACTCGACGGCAGCACCAAGCGCCGCGACATCCAGGTCGCGCGCTTCCAGGACGCGCAGGTGCCGGTATTCCTGATCTCGCTGAAGGCCGGCGGCGTCGGTCTGAACCTGACGCGCGCCGATACCGTGATCCTCTACGACCCGTGGTGGAATCCGGCGGCGGAGGCGCAGGCAATCGATCGCGCGCATCGCATCGGCCAGGACAAGCCGGTGTTCATCTACGAAATGCAATGCCGCGGCACCGTCGAAGAACGCATGAATGTGCTCAAGCAGAAGAAACGCGAGATCGCCGACAGCGTGCTCGAACGCGGCGAGGCGACGTTGTCGGCACTGGCTGCAGACGACCTGCTGAAACTGTTCGATGCCTGATCCGCGAACGAGCGTTCGATGACGTTGTTTGATGTGTGCCGCCCACCGCTCGGGGCGGCAGTTTCGGGCTAAGCTCGGCTTCGGCCATCGAGGGAGGGCGATGCAGATCGAGCAAGCCATCGGACGCGCGATCGTCATGTTGCTGGTCGTTTTGCTGGCCATCGGTCTGGCTGGCGGCGCATTTGCCGCAGTGCCAGCGAGCGAAGCCGCGCGTCTGAATGCCGAAGCGCGCGAATTGCTGCGCAGCGATCCGAACCGGGCACAACAACTGGCCCAGAATGCGCTGGCCATTGCGCAACGCGATCAGGATGCCGGCGCTGAAGCCGGTGCGCACATTGTGCTCGGGTCGATCGAACGTCAACGCGGTCGCTATGACCAGGCGGTGATCGAGTTCGAACGCGCGGTCGATATCGCGCGCGCCGCGCCGGGGCAGGTGAACTACGCCAATGCGCTGGCCAATCTTGGTATCTCGCTCGATCTTGGCGGTCTCTATGCCGACGCACTCGAAGTGCAGAGCGAAGCGCTCGCGGTCTTTGAAGCGCAGGGCGAAACCGCACGTGTGTCTGCGGTTCTGATCAATCTCGGCAATACGCTCGACAACCTTGGCGATCAGACGCGGGCCCGCGAGCACTATCAGCGTGCGCTGGAGAGCAAACGTGCCAATGGCATCGACAAGGGTGTCGGCGCAGTGCTCAACAATCTCGCCGATCTGTCGCTCGAATCGGGCGCTACGGAGCAGGCGATCGAACTGCTCGACCAGGCGATTGCCGCGCACGCACGCGACGACGACCGCATCGGTCAGGGCCTCGCACTGGTCAATCGCGGCATCGCCAAGGCCCGTGCCGGACGCTTTGACCCGGCGCTCTCCGATATCCAGCAAGGCGAGGCGATCGCGCGCGAACTCGAACATGCGCTGGGCATTGCCGCGGCTCTGCGCGCGCGCGCCGAAGTCTGGCTGCTGCGCGCCAAGAGCCTCGACGGCGAAGCGCGCGAATATGCCCTGACGAATGCCGAGCGCGAAGCGCGCGCCGCCATCGTCAACAGTGACCGCGAGGAGCCCGAGCGGCAGTTGCGCGCCAAGCGCTTGCTCGCGGAAGTGCTGGCCGAACGCCAAGACGCGGTCGGCGCGCTGGCCCTGCTGGCCGAGATCGAGAAGACCGAAGCGCGCCTGCGCGCCGCGCGCGATGACGAGCGCATCGCGGTGGTGCGTGCGCGTTATCAGAACCAGCGCCAGGAGAGCGATCTGGCGCTGTCGCGCGAACGCGAGGCCAAGCAAGGCGCAGAGCTGGCGCGCAATCGGCTGTTGTTGCGCAGTGCTGCAGGTGCGGCCATCGCGGCGCTGATCGCGATTGTGCTGCTGGTCTGGATCGCACGCGAACGGCGCCTGCGTGCGGAAACCTTGCGCACCCAGCAGATTGCCTTGCGCGAAGCATTCGAGAATGCCGAACAGGAGCGCCGGCGTGCGCGCCGCGCCGCCGATCTGAATCAGCGTCTGCTGGCCCTGGCTGGCGAAGACCTGCAGGCACCGCTGGTCGAGATCCGCGGTGCCGCCGAACGCCTGCTGACCACGCATCCGGACCTGTCGCGGCCGCTCGCTGCCATCGCGCGCAATGCCAGCGACCTGATGCAGATCGTGCTGCGCATGCGTGCTTCGGCGCAGCATGAACGCGACGACTCGGCGACACTGCCACGCGTCGACGTCTCGGCTCTGGTCCAGGCGGTTGTCGACGATGTCGAGCCGCGTGCAAGCCAACGCCAACAGCGGCTCATGGTCACGATCGCGCCAGCGCTCTGTGTAGCCGGCAGTGCCGATGCTCTGCTACACGTCTGTACCGAATTGCTCGACCACACCATCCGCCTGAATCCGGCCGACAGCCGTATCGACGTGTTGCTGCGTGCCGAAGCCGGCCAGGCCGTGCTCACGCTCTCCGACCACGACGGTGCGATGCGGCAACTGCTGCTGGAACGCCAGCGCCCGACGCTTTCGAGCGGCCGCGATGCCAGCACGCGGCGTCTCGGAATGGGCCTGCTGCGTGAAACCATCGTGCATGCGGGTGGTGAGATCGACAGTATCGCCGCCAGTGCGCCAGAGACCGGCCAACTGTTGCGGGTCATGCTGCCGTTGATGGACTGACGCACACGCTTCGTCCCGTGCGTGAGGACGCGTTCAGTCGACACTGTTAGCGTCGGCCGTCCTCAGGTTCGGAGTACGCCATGGTCTTGCGCATCATCTTTCTTGTCCTCGGTGTGACGGCACTCGCCGCGTGCACGCCGGATCCGCCGCAATCGACCGTGCCAGTCGCCGCTGATGCGACTTCGGCTGCCGCTGCGCGCATCGAAGCCGACGTGCGTTTTCTCGCCGATGACCTGCTCGAGGGTCGCGAAACCGGCACACGCGGCTACGACCTCGCCGCGTACTACGTCGCCAGCGAATTCCGCAAACTCGGACTGAATCCCGCGGCCGGCGACAGCTATCTCCAGCCGGTGCCGCTGCTGCGCGGCCAGGTGCAGCGCGAGGGTGCGCGCTTCGCCATCACCCGCGATGGCAACACCACCGAATTCGTGTTCGAAGACGACTACCTGCCGCAGTCCAACTTCTCCGAACCGAGCAGCACGATCACTGCGCCTCTGGTGTTCATTGGTCAGGCCGTGCACGCGCCGGAGCTCGGCCATGACGATTTCGCCGGTGTCGACGTGCGCGGCAAGATCGTGCTGATGTTCGCGAATGCGCCATCGAATTTCCCGGTCGACGAGCGCGCGTTCCACGCTTCGCGGGTCGAGAAGTCGCGGTTGCTGGAAGCGCGCGGTGCGATCGGCGTGATCGGATTGCGCGATCCGAAAGACGAAGAGAAGCGACCGTGGGCGCTGGGTGCCAAGAACTGGGCCAATGCCGGCATGCGTCTGCGCGACGCCGCCGGCAAGCCGATCGAGGATTTTCCAGGCTTGCGGGTGCGCGTGTCGATGCGGGCCATGCTCGCCGAGCAACTTTTTGCCGGGTCTGCGCACAGCGCCGATGAGGTGTTCACGATGCTGCGTGAGAATCGCTTGAAGTCGTTCGATCTGCCGGGTACCGCGACGCTGTCGCAAGTGACCGTGGTGCAACCCGCCGAAAGCTTCAATGTCGTCGGGCGCCTGGCCGGAACAGATGCAGCGTTGGCCGCTGAACATCTGGTGCTGACCGCGCACCTCGACCATCTCGGCATCGGTGCGCCGATCAACGGCGATGCCATCTACAACGGCGCGCTCGATAATGCCCTCGGCGTATCGATCATGCTCGAAGCTGCGCGTGCGATGGTTGCGGCGGACGTACAGCTGAAGCGCTCGGTGCTGTTCGTCGCCTTCACCGGCGAGGAAAAGGGATTGCTCGGCGCCTTCCATTTCGTTGCCGCACCGCCGGTCGACAAGTCCGGCATCATCGCCAACGTGAACATGGACATGCCGGTGATCCTTGGTGCGCTCAGCGACGTCGTGCCGATCGGCATCGAGCATTCGAGCTTGCAGTCCGTCGTCGAACAGGCCGCTCGCGAGATCGGCGTCAACTTGTCACCGGATCAGAAGCCGGAAGAAACCGTTTTCGTGCGTAGCGATCAATACGCCTTCATTCGTGCCGGGATTCCAGCTGTCTATCTCAATGGGGGCGTGAAGGGTCACCACGGTGATTTCGACGGACTGGCCACGCTCGACGACTTCCTGAACAAGCACTATCACTTCCCGAGCGACGACGCGAACCAGGCGATCCACTATCCGACGGCAGCGCAGCTGGCGGCGTTGAACGCTTTGATCGCGCAGCGCGTCGCCAATGCGAAGGAGCGCCCACGCTGGAACGCGGGCGACTTCTTCGCAAAGAAATTCGCTGCGAAGTGATGCTGCTCTGACCGATTTCGCGCTGATCAGTCCTGCGGTCGCCACTCGAGCGTCAGCCCGAGTTCGCGACCGCGGCGGAATTCGCGCGTGATCTCGTCACCTTGGGTGAATGACACCTTCGGGTCGAGCAGGTTGCGCAGGCGCAGCTTGAACGTCCATTCGGCATCGAGCTGCTTGCGCAGGTTGAAGTCGAGCGCGTGGAAGTCCTGTTCGTAGATGTCCGGTGCGCCAAAGATGCCGACTTGCGAAATACGCCTGCCGAACACGTTGTACAGCAGCGTGCCTTCGAGATCGTTGTCGGCCGTGCGATAGCCGAGTTGCAGATTGGCCACGTACGGTGACTGCCCTTGCAGCGCACGGGTGTCATTGGTCTGGATGTCGTTGGCATCGCCGAGTTCGATTTCCGAGTCGATCCAGGCGTAGTTCGCGGCAGCGTAGAACGGCTCGAAGCGTTCACCGAGAAAGCCGAGGCCGCGGAAGTAGTCGAGTTCGATGCCGCGGTTGGTGGCCGAATCGGCATTCGCCAGCGACAACAGACTGCCGGTGCCGGGCACCTGGATTTTTTCGATCGGATCGCTGAATTCTTTCGCGAACAGCGCTGCTGAAAATGATTCGCTGTAGGAGAAGTAGTACTCCCAGCGCAGGTCGAGATGTTTGATTGCGGTGGGCTGCAGATCCGGGTTGCCGATGGTTTCCAGATCGAGCAGCGGGTCGGTGAACGGTGCGGTCGACAGCTCGCGGAATTCAGGGCGCGACAACGTCTCGCTGTAGTTCACGCGCCACTGCGCGTCGTCGGAATACAGCCAGGTGAATGCGGCGCTCGGCAGCAAGTCGTCGCTGTTGATCGCGGCGACCACGGGCACGGCATTGCTGCCGCCCAACGCAAACGTACTGACCTGCTGGTCGTTGGACTCGTGACGCAAGCCGAGCGTGAAGCGATAGGCGCTCTTCCAGTTCAGGTCGGCGGAAATGAACAGCGCGTCCAGGTCCTGATCGGCGGTGTAGTTGTCGGTGCCGCGGGTCACTTCGCGCAGCTGAAAGCCGTTGGCACCGATCGTGATAGGTGTGAACACTGCGTCCGGTGTCGTACCGGCGATGACATCGGGATCGTTCGCGAGTGGCCCGATCGCGCCGAATTCGAAGCGGCGGATTTCCGACTCGCGGTCACGACGCAACAATCCCGCGCCTGCGCTCAGATCGAGATAGGCCTCATCGTTCAGCATCAATGGCAGCTTGAAGGCGAAGCTGAAGTCCTCGCTGCTGTCCTGCAGATCCGCGAATACGCTCGAATTGCTGTCGGAGCGGCGCGAGAACTGGAAAGGCTCGCTGGCGTTGTTGCGGTCGTAGCGGTAATTGCGCGTGTTCGGCGATTCGCGCGAGGCCTCGGCCAGCGTCAACTGCCAGTTCAGCGCGAGATCGCGAGCCGACGGGAAACGGTGTTCGCCACTGAACTGGCTCGCGAGCAACGCGTTCTCGATCCATTCGAGCTGGTAGAAGCGCGACACGTCACCCGGATCTTCGGTAAAACCTTCGGTGATCTGGGTCTCGTCCTCGCTCGAACGCAGCAACATGGTGGTGTTCTTGATGCGGTGCTGTTCGTTCAAGTCTGCGCCGATTGAAAAGAAGCTCGACAGGTCGGTGTTCTCGACCGTACGCGCAACGTCCAGCCCGCTCGCCTGCACCAGGCTGCCGTCGCCAAGCACGCCATAGCTGTTGCGGATTTCGTCGAAGTGGTCGTTGTTGTGGGCGTAACGCACCGCGCCGAGCACGCCGATGGTGACGTCTCCCAGCGCGAAACTGTTGCCGACCGCGCCACTCAAATTGGCGTTCGGCTTCAGCGACCGATCGCTGTCGACGGCAAAGCCCTGTGCGGCGAGCGCTTCACCGAAACCTTCGAGCTGCGTCGGTGTGAAGCCGCCTGGATTGGTCGGAGACTGCGGTCGCAGGATGGTGCCATCGGCAATCGCGTCGGCCAGTGTGTCGGGCAACGCGCGTGCGCCGTCATCGAAGCCGCTCCAGTCACGATTGCCGCCGACATAACCGAGTCCGTCATCGAAAGTCGCACCGCTGTCGTATCCGAGACCGAGGCCGAGCTTCGCAACAAAGCCAGCCGGTACGCCGCGCGTACGCAATTGAATGGTGCCGCCACCGAATTCTCCCGGCAGATCGGCGCTGTAGGACTTCTGGATGACCACACCTTCCAGCAATTCATTGGGAAACAGGTCCAGCGGAATGACGCGACGTGTCGGGTCCGGGCTCGGAATCTGCGCACCATTCAACAGCACGCTGGAATAGCGGTCGCCGAGTCCGCGCACGAACACGTATTTGCCGTCGACCACGGACAGGCCAGTGACACGCTTCAGCGTGGTCGCGGCGTCGGCATCGCCAGTGCGCGCAATCTGTTCGGCGCTCACCGCTTCGGTGACGGCCGCAGTGGTGCGGCGTTCGTCGGTGTACAACTCCTGGCCGCCTTCGTTATAGGTGCCTTCGACTTCGACGCCGCCAAGTTCGGTGGTGTCGCCATCGGCATCAGGCGCGTCAGTCGTCGCCGGCGGCACCGTGGATGTCGTGTCTTCGACGACTGGTTCTGCAGCGGGCGCGGTGTCCTGCGCCGCAGCAGGACCCTGGGCAAGAATCGTGGCGATCAACAGCGGCAGCAGAGCGACTTTGGGTCGCAGCGGGTGGGCATTTTTCATCTGGGGCTTCCGGCAAAGACTGAGGACGGGGTGCGAGCAACGCGCACAGACCGTGCAAACTAGGTCGAGGCGGTGACGCGTCCATGACGGTCATGCTGCAGCAATGTGTCAGCTGGGTTTACCCACAGAGCGCCCGAGGCTGATGGGCTTAGCGCGCAAAGTTGCGAAGTAAATTACAAATATCTCGCAACATGATGTTTATAAACAATTAAAACGAATGCCTCACGAGATGCTTGCAGCCCGATTGGGCTTCTGCTCCCGACGTGGCGACGCCATCTGCAGCCGTCTACACACAGAGTTATCCACAGGCGATCGGCGATGCGTCCAGCGCCCGCGCAAAGCCTTGTGTCGGCAATGCTGCGCCGCGACTACACTACGCGGCCCTCGAACCTGATCGGAAGCGTTCCGTGAAAGAAATCCTTGCTGGACTCGTGCGCGACGCGCTCAATCGCCTGGTGGCCGATGGTCGCGTCACGCTGGAAACGATGCCCGCGATCACGTTCGAACGCACCCGTGCCAAGGAGTTCGGCGACCTCGCCTGCAACATCGCGATGCAGCTCGCGAAACCGCTGCAGCGCAAACCACGCGAGATCGCGGAACAACTGTTGGCGGCGATGCCGGCTCATCCGGCGCTCGCGAAAGTCGAGATCGCTGGCCCCGGGTTTCTGAACTTTTTCCTGAGCGACGCGACCATCCAGCAGGTGCTCGTCCGCGTGCTGGATGATCCGCGCTTCGGCTTCGCGCCGGTGAATTCGCGCGAATCGCTGCAAGTCGAATTCGTCTCCGCAAATCCGAACGGTCCGCTGCATGTCGGCCATGGCCGTGGCGCAGCTTATGGTTCGACGCTCGCGAACCTGCTCGAAGCCGGCGGCTACAAGGTCAGCCGCGAGTACTACGTCAATGACGCCGGCCGGCAGATGGACATTCTGTCGATTTCCGTGTGGCTGCGGTATCTCGAACTCGGCGGCGAAACCATTCGCTTCCCGGACAATGGCTACAAGGGCGACTACGTCTACGGCGTCGCGCGCGACCTGCGTCTCGCCCATGGCGCCGGCCTGCATCACGCCGCAGCCAAGGTGTTCGCCGACATTCCGCCAGACGAAGGCCAGGGTGGCGACAAGGAAACACATGTCGATGCGCTGATCGTGCGTGCGCGCCAGCTGCTCGGTGTTGCGCTGTATCGCCGTCTGTTCGATGCCGGCCTGAAGACCTGTCTCGACGACATCAAGGACGACCTCGGCGAATTCCGTGTCAGCTACGACCACTGGTTCTCCGAGCGTTCGTTGACGACGAGCGGCGCAGTCGCACACGCCGTGCAGCTGCTCAAGGACAAGGGCCACATGTACGAAAAGGACGGCGCCTGGTGGTTTCGTGCGACGACCTTTGGCGACGAGAAGGACCGTGTCGTCATCCGCGAGAACGGCGCGACCACGTACTTCGCGTCGGACATCGCCTATCTGCTGAACAAGTTCGAGCGCGGCTTTGATCGTGCGATCTACGTGCTCGGTGCCGATCATCATGGCTACGTCGCGCGCCTGAAAGCGGCGGCACTCGGCTTCGGCATCGACCCGGAACGCGTCGAAGTGAAGCTGGTGCAATTTGCCATCCTGTTTGAAGGCGGGCAGCGTGTGCAGATGTCGACGCGCGCCGGCCAGTTCGTCACCCTGCGTGATCTGCGCCGTGAAGTCGGTGTCGATGCCGCGCGCTTCTTCTACGTCATGCGCAGCCACGAGCAGCACCTGGACTTCGATCTGGATCTGGCTAGGTCGCAGACGCTCGACAATCCGGTGCACTATCTGCAGTACACGCACGCGCGCATTTGCGGTCTGTTCCGCAAGGCCGTCGAAAAGGCTTTGCCCTACGACGAAGCCACCGCGCGCGCGTCGCTGGATCAGCTGTCCGAGCCGCAGGCGCATGCCGTGCTCGAACAACTCGACCGCTTCCCGGAAGATGTGTGCGGTGCCGTCGACATTCGTTCGCCGCATCTGATCTGCGCCGCGCTACGCGAATTGGCCGCGCGCTACAACGCGTTTTACAACGACCATCATTTTCTGGTCGACGATGCCGCACAGCGCTGCGCGCGCATGGCGCTCGCAGACGCTGTTCGTAGCGTCCTCGCGCGTGGCCTCGGCCTGCTCGGCGTGCATGCGCCGGAGACGATGTGATGGCGAAGCGCACCTCGCAAGCGACGATGAAGGGCGGTGCCATCGGCCGGCAGATTCCGTGGTGGATCTGGTTTCTCGGCGGCCTGTTCGCCGGGCTCGGGCTCTCCGCACTCGTGTTGATGAAGGAATGGGCGCCGCAACTGCGCGCGCAGGACGCAGTAGCCGCCAAACCCGCCACATCGGCGACCGCGACCACGCCGCCGGATGAGAAGCCGAAATACGATTTCTACAGCGTGCTGCCGGAAATGGAAGTCGTGGTACCGGACGCCGAAGTGAAGTCAGCCGCAGCAACGCCGGCACCGGCGACGCCGGTCACGCCGGCGGCGAATGGCGCGCAGCGTTACGTGTTGCAGGCCGGTTCATTTCGCTCGACGGCAGACGCCGACGCCTTGAAGGCGAAGCTGACCTTGATGGGTGTCGGCGCGCCGGTGTCGGTGCTCGGCGTCAACATCAATGGCGTCGAGTATTTCCGGGTGCGCGTCGGTCCTTATGCCGACCTGCGCGAAGTCGACGGTGCCAAACGCACGCTGGAATCGAACGGCATCTCGGCGATCGCGTTGCGTGAGAGTGCGGCGCAATAAATGCTGTCGTAGGAGCGCGCTTGCGCGCGATGTTCTGGTCCCGACGTGCGGCAAAAGCATCGCGCGCAAGCGCGCTCCTACACAAAGCCGGTATCAAAGTTGCGCAACCGCCTGCGTCAGCGAATAGGTGACGTTGACAACGGCAACGCCGCTGGTCACTGGCGCATCACCCTGCAGCGCACAGAAGCGGACGCTTTTTGCGGCCTTGCTCGCGGAACGGTCGAGCAGGCTGGAGCCGCTGCCCTTGACGAGCGACACGCGCTCGGCGCTGCCGCGGTCATCGAGTACGAGTTTGAGGGTCACCGTGCCCTGTTCACGATTGCGTCGCGCCTGCGCCGGATAGCGCCACGGATTCGCGACTTCATGCTTCAGTGGTTTCGCAGCCACGCTGATGCCAGGTTGCGGCGAATCGGCGCAGGGCACGACGGTGGTGACGGTTTCGGCGCTGGCGCCAAAGCTGATCAATGCTGCGAAAAAACCGATGGCCCATTGCTTCTTCACGTTCGATCTCCACGGCCAAACGCGGCCTGCGAAACCGAAAGTACGCGCGAATTCACCCATCGGCAAGATGGGTGTCATACGCATGTCACAAAGATGTGAGTGGGTTATTCGAAGCCGTCGCGAAAAACCGTGTCGGTGCCCGTAGCGCTGGTGAAACGGAACGCGCCTCCGGTCTGAGTCGCCATATAAAGGTTGCCATCGACATCCTCGCCAAAGCTGATCGGGTTGGCTGCTGCGAGGATCGGCGTTATCGGGCCCGTGGCCCAACGCGTTGCGCTGAAGCCGGACGGCGCGGCCACATCGGGCTTGCCGAAGAAGATTTCCCGCGAGCAGTAGTCGGCGTACACGATCATGCCGCGGAACGCGTTGATCGGCCCCCGATAACGATAGCCGCCAGTGATTGAGCATTTGCCGGATGCGGGCGCCACGGCACCGTGGTTGTAGTCGAGGATGGGCAACATCCCGAAGGCGCACGATCCCACTGCACCTCCCGGAAAGGCCTGGCGTCCCTCGCAACTGCTCCAGCCCAGATTCTGCGGACCCACGCCCGCCGGGATCAGATCGACTTCTTCCCAAGTGCCCTGACCCACGTCGCCGACCAGCATGTCGCCGCTCTCGCGGTCGAAGCTGAAACGAAACGGATTGCGCATGCCGGTGTGATAGATCTCGTCGCACGTGTTCGCCGTGCCGACGTGCGGGTTGTCCGCGGGAATTCGGTACTGGGCAGTCTGGCCAGTCGTCGTGCCGCACATTTCGGCGCCGGCATTGGCCGTGGTGCCATCGACATCGATGCGCAGAATCTTGCCCAGCAGGGCGTAGTTGGGCGGCGTTCCGGTGGTGCAGTTTGCTGGCGTGAAGTCCGCGGGTTTGCGCCACAGACACTGCGCGAAACCGTGCGGATTGCTTTGCGGACCGCCGTCGCCCATGGAAATGTATAGATAGCCGTCGGGTCCGAAATGCACGTCACCGCCATTGTGGTTCGCTGCCATGTCGCCGATGGTCACCAAAACGCGCCGCGTCAGCGGATCGACGACGTCGGCTGTCGCGGGCGAGGCGGTGTACTCCACCGTGAGTTGGTCGGCGAAGGTGCCGATGTTGCTGCCACCCGCCGCACGCGTGTGCTGAACGTAGAGGCGACCGTTGGTTGCGAAATCGGGATGCAGCGCGAGCCCCAGGAGTCCCTGCTCGCTGGAAGTACTCACCGGAACCGCGAGCAATGGTGTGGCGTCCACGGTGCCAGTGTTGAGGCGATAGATGTAGATGTTGCCCAAACGCGAGACCACGAACATTCTGCCCGTGCCATCGTTGGGCTGCGCAAACGCGATCGGTTGTGACACGCCGGGCAAATTCAACGCGGTGAGGGTCAAGTCGGCGGGTACGGTCTGTGCCGTAGCGGCAATCGCGCCCGCGAGCCCAGCGAGAATCAAGGTAAATCGTAGACGCGACGACATGGCATTGCTCCCATACTGTGCCGCAGCGTTCGGCCGAAGCAATTTCCCGAGTCTAGCGACTCTCACAAATTGCAACGTGCGCTCCGTCGCACAGCCGGGTGCAGGTTCAGTCGAGCGTCGCGCGCTTCAGGCGGATCAAGGCCGAGGTGTCTTCGTCGTGGTGACCTGCGGCCATCAATGCCGCGTAGTTGGCCAGCGACAGGTCGACGATGTCGTGATTGACGCCGGCGGCGAGCGCGAGTTCGCGCACGATGTTCAAGTCCTTGTGCAGCAGGCCGAGCTTGAAGCCGGGCGCGAATTCACTGCGCAGCATGGTCGCGCCGCGCTTGTCCATGAACCAATTCGCGGCGGCACCGGCGCCGAGCGTCGGCAGCAGTTTTTCCGGATCGAGTCCGAGTGCTTCGCCGAGCGCAAGTCCTTCGCACACCGCTTGCGCGATGCCGGCGACGAGTACCTGGTTCACCGCCTTGGTGTTCTGGCCGGCGCCGACCGCGCCCATCAGGGTGATTCTCGCGGCGAAGGTTTCGATCACGGCGCGCACACGCTCAAGCACGGCAGCATCGCCGCCGGCCATCACCGACAGTTTGCCGTTCTTCGCGCCTTCGACGCCGCCAGACACCGGCGCATCGATGAAGGCCGCGCCGACCTTATGCAACGTCTCGGCCGCGCGTTGCGCGCTGGTCGAAGCGATCGTCGACGTATCGACCAGCACGAAGCCGGGTTTCGCCTGCGTGGCGAGCGCCTGTGCCAGCGCAAGCACATCGGCATCGGCGGTGACACTGCTGACGACGACATCGCACAGCGCGGCGAGCGTGTCGATATTGGCGACGGCGTTGACGCCCGCGAATTCCGCCGCGAAGCGCTCGGCCTTCGCATGCGTGCGATTCGCGACTGCGACCAGCATCCCGGCGCGATGCAGATGCCCGGCCATCGACCAACCCATGGCGCCCAGTCCGACAAATCCGACCTTCAACATCACTTTCTCCAATTCGCTTCTCCAACTGGAATGCTTCAGACGCCGAGTGGCAATTCGGCCTGCTTCAGTGGAATCTCGGCCTCACCGCGAAACACGCGCTTGAACTCGGCGCGCGACACCGAGACATAGCGCTCGTTGCCGCCGATCTCGACCTGCGCGCCCTGGGTCAGCGCGCGCCCATGTTCATCGACGCGCACCACCATGGTTGCCTTGCGGCCGGTGTGGCAGATGGTCTTGATCTCGGTAATCGAATCAGCCCAGGCCAGCAGGTACTGGCTGCCCTCGAACAATTCGCCCTGGAAGTCGGTGCGCAGGCCGTAGGCGAGGGTTGGGATATTCAACGTGTCGACGACATCGGTCAGTTGCCACACCTGCGCCTTGCTCAGAAATTGCGACTCATCAACGAGCAGGCAATGCAGCGCGCCAAGCTTGTCGATATCGCTCATCACCATTGCCAGCAGGTCGTCACCGCGCTCAAAAATCACCGCGCTCGCTTTCAGGCCGATGCGCGACTGCACCACGCCGGCTCCGTAGCGGTCGTCGAGCTTGGGCGTCAGGATCAGCGTGCGCATGCCGCGCTCGCGATAGTTGTGCGCCGACTGCAGCAGGGTTGTGGTCTTGCCGGCATTCATCGCCGAATAATAGAAGTAGAGCTTGGCCATCGCGGAACCGGCACCGGTCGACAAAACGGGGCGCGCACTCTAGCAGCGGCGTCGTCGATCACGCCGTCGCCGATCACCGGCGCGCGCGCCTTCCACTAGAATCCACGGCCGTCCCCGAGTCATCCATGAGCCTCAATCCTGCCCAACGCGACGCCGTCGCCCACTGCGATGGCCCCTTGCTCGTGCTTGCGGGCGCCGGTTCCGGCAAGACCCGGGTGATCACTGAAAAGATCGCGCATCTGTTGCGCATCGGCCACCAACCCGGTGCCGTTGCGGCGATCACCTTTACCAACAAGGCGGCGAAGGAGATGCGCGAGCGCGTCGGCAAGCTGATCTCGCGTGATGCCGCCGAAACTTTGCAGGTGAGTACTTTTCACGCGCTCGGTTTGCGCATCCTGCAGCAGGAGACGGCAGCGGTTGGTCTGCGTCGCGGTTTCTCGATTCTCGATGCCGACGACGCCTTCGCCCTGGTCAAGGACCTGGCGCCCGCTGGGCTGAAGCCGGATGCCCTGGACCTGCTGCGCGGCCTGATCGGCAAGGCCAAGGACGCGGGGCTCGACGCCGACGAAGCACTCAAGGCCGCGCGTTCGCCGCGCGAACTGCAGGCGGCCGAGTTGTATGCGGCCTACACCCGGCGCCTGCGCAATTTCAACGCCGTCGACTTCGACGATTTGATCTTCCTGCCCGAGCGCCTGTTCACGCAGAACGCGGAAGTGCGCGCGCGCTGGCAGCAGAAGTTGTCCTATCTGCTGGTCGACGAATACCAGGACACCAATCGCGCGCAGTATCGGCTGCTCAAGCATCTGGTCGGCGAACGTGGCCACTTCACCGCGGTCGGCGACGACGACCAGTCGATCTACGCCTGGCGCGGCGCGAATCCCGAGAACTTGAACGAGCTGGCGCGCGACTATCCGCGTCTGCGTCTGGTCAAGCTGGAGCAGAACTACCGTTGCAGTGGCCGCATCCTGCGCGCCGCGAATGCGGTGATCGCGAACAACCCGCATTTGTTCGAGAAAAAGCTGTGGAGCGCGCTCGGCGAGGGCGAGCCGCTGCGCATCCTGAAGTGCCGCGATGAAACGCATGAAGCCGAGCGCGTCGCCGCCGAGATCGCGCATGTGCAGCAGAGCCGCAAGGCGCCGTGGAGCGACTTCGCGATCCTGTATCGCGGCAACTTCCAGTCGCGCGCGTTCGAGCAGGCGCTGCGCATGTTGCGCGTGCCGTATCACGTCTCCGGCGGCACGGCGTTTTTCGATCGCGCCGAAGTCCGCGATCTGATCGGCTACTTGCGCGTGCTGGTCAATCCGGACGACGACAGCGCCTATCTGCGCATCGTGCAGACACCGAAACGCGACATCGGCACCGGCACGCTCGAAAAGTTGGCGCAAATCGCTGGTGCGCGCGGTCTGTCGATGGCGCGTGCGGCGGAATCGAGCGAGGTGCACAAGCAGCTGTCGGCGCGGCCAGCAGCCGCGCTGGCGAATTTCGCCGAGCAGATCCGCCGCTGGCGCATGGCGGCGACGACGCTGGATGCCGCCGACCTGTGCACCCAACTGATCACCGAATCGGGCTACAGCGCGCATCTGGAAGCGACCACCAAGGACCCGGCGGTGCGCGCGCGTCGCCACGAAAATCTGAAGGAGCTGATCGAGTTCCTGCGCCACAACAGCAAGAAGCGCGACGCGCTCAGTGATCTGGCCGCGCAGCTGGCGCTGCTTGGCAACCTCGAACGCGACGACAGTGGCAATTCGGTGCGACTGTCGACCTTGCATGCCGCGAAGGGACTCGAGTTCCGCCACGTCTGGCTGGTCGGGCTGGAAGACGGCACCTTGCCGCACGAGGGCGCGATCAATGAAGGCCGGCTCGACGAGGAACGACGCTTGTTTTATGTCGCGATCACCCGCGCCAAGGAAACGCTGGTACTGAGCCACGCGGCACATAAACAACGCTACGGCGAACAGCTGGCGCAGAAGCCGAGTCGCTTCCTGGAAGAACTCCCGGCTGCCGATGTGGTGCGTGAGGGCGACGATCCGGAGCGCGACCGCGCCGAAAAGCGTGAACGCGCCGGGGCGCATCTGGCGCGGCTCGCCGAAATGTTGAAAGGGGTGGGCTGATGGCGCGCCCAGTCCGTCCCCGCGTTACCATTCGAACATATTGTCCCAAGGAGATTTGCATGCGTTTAGTCCATCGAAGCGTTTTCGTGGTTGCCATTGCCGCGTTGTCTGCCTGCGCGTCGCAGGCACCGAAATCGAATAACGCGCCGGACGATCTGGCCGACATCCCGCGCGCTGCGCCGCCGGGTTCGCTCACCGAAGCGAAGCACGACAATCTGAATGCGGTGATCTGGTCGCAAACCGCCGCCGAGTATGACGCGCTCGCGCTGCAGGCTTTCAATCAGGCCGCTCGCAGCGTCGCAGCCGGCAAGGCGGATTCGACCCTCAATGCGTTGGATCCGGCCGAACGCAGCACCCTGCCGGCGAACGCCCCGCTCGCGATCATTACCGACATCGACGAGACCATCCTCGACAGTTCACCGTTCAATGCCGACATCATCCGCAATCCGATCGACCAGAAAGTGTCGCCCGCAGATGCGCGCAAGCTGTTCGATGAGCGTTGGAACGCCTGGGTGGCGCAACGTGAGGCCCTGCCGCTTGCCGGTGCGCTCGAGTTCCTGACCGCAGCCGACGCCCAAGGTGTCGAGATTTTCTACATCACCAACCGCCGTGACCCGGAGAAGTCCGAGACTTGCAACAACCTGATCCAAGCCAAGTTGCCGCTGCGTTCCTGCGCGACGCATGTGCTGACGCGCAAGGATGAAAAATCCAAAGGTTCGCGCCGCAAGACGGTCGGCAGCACGCATCGCGTAATTCTCGTGCTTGGCGACAATCTGGGTGACTTCGCCGACGGCGTCTATGTCTCGCTCGACGAACGCGATCAAATCACGAAGGCGCATACCAGTTGGTGGGGCGAACGCTGGCTGATGCTGCCGAACCCGATGTACGGCTCGTGGGAAGAAGTGCTCACCAACATCGAAAACGATGCGCCTAGCCCGACCTACGGTGTCGAGCTGGAGCGTCGCCGCCTCAAGAAGGCCATGAGCATGCGCAACGTCGATTGGTGGCAGAATCCGTTGCCGATAGAAAATAAGTGATATAAATCAACACAATAAACACATAATACTCAAGTATTGCATTAGCTTTGGGATGCAAGTTATTCTTGCGTCGTGAGTTGTACAGAATAACGACGACAAGAACCAACAAGGCGCCCAAGCTTCCCCCTCCGGCGAACGCCGGTTCAATCAGATGGTCCGCAAGGGCCATCTGATTTTTTTTGCGGGGTCGGGACTTGCCAAGCCGAGGCCATGTGCCCAACATGCTCGCCCCCCAATGAATTCAGGACGCCCCATGAAACGCTCGCTGCCGCCTGTTCTGATTGCCGTCGTCTTGATTGCTGTCGCCACGCTCTCTGCTTGTCAGGGTGAAGATGCGACGGCCCCAACCGCGAAGATGGCGGCTGCGTCGCATTCGCCAGCAACTGCGGTACAGGCCCAGGTCGATGCGCTGCGTGCCGGCCAGCTTTCGAGCGCCGTACTGGCATCGATTCCGCCGAGTCTCATGGCTCAGGCGCGCACTCAGTGGCAGGCGAAGATGGCCGAGCCGGTGACCGACGAGGATCGCACCAGTTTTGCAGAGATGATGACCGACCTGACCAAGCCCGGTGCCGAAGCCGAGATCTACGCCAAGCTTGAACCGGAGCTGGTCAAGTTCAAGGAAACCGCGGCGATGCAAATGCCGATGTATGTCGGCATGGGTCGTGGCTTGTTGGCGGCCGGCATCCAGCAGCGTGAAGACCTGAACGCCGATCAGAAGACGCAGGCGCTGGCCTCCGTCGACGCATTCGCAAAGTGGGCGGAAACCGCCGAGTTTGCCGACACCGAACGCGCTCGAACGGTCATCGGCCATGTCTGCCAGGCCGCGCGCGACCTCAAGCTGGCGACGCTGGATGAGATGCGCGCGCTCAGTTTCGATGAAGCCGTGAAGCGCGGCGACGTGCTGTTTGTGGCCGCCAAGAACATCTTCGCGACCTACGGCTTCAAGGTTGACGACGTGCTCGAAACGGTCAAGACCGAACTCGTGAACGAATCCGGCGACAGTGCCAAAGTCAAAGTCAGCTATGCCATGTTCGCGACGCCGCTGACCTTCGAAACCGAATTGGTCAAACTCGACGGCCGCTGGTTCAGCAAGGAATCGGTCGAGAACATGAAGAAGGAATTGGCCAAGCCGGAAGTCGCCCCGGAAGTCGCACTGGAAGGCGACGCTCCGGCGCAGGGTTGATCGTCACGTTGCTTCATCATCGTCACGATGCACACCGTATCCATGTCTGAGCCCACGCGTCACGCCGCCGGCTTGCGCGGTCCGTGGCGCTGGAAGCTGCTTGGCGCTCTGATCCGCCCCTGGCTTGGTCTACGCACCGAGCCAGCGAATGCCGGCACCATCCTGCACGGCGAGCGGCCGGTCGTGTACCTGCTGGAACGCTACGGCGCAATCAATTCGATCATCCTCGAAGAGGCTTGCCGCGCGCAGGGACTGCCGGCGCCGTTGTTGCCGATGCCCGGCGGCCATCTGCCGAAATCGCGCGCTGTGCTGGCGCTGTCGCGGCGTGAAGGCTGGCTGTTCCGGCGGCCACGCCAGCGCACCCATTCCGAAGGGCTGGCGCAAGTCATCCGCGCGGTTCAGGGCAATGCCAGTCTGGACATCGACGTCGTCCCGGTGTCGATCTTCGTCGGCCGCGCGCCGCAGCGCGAATCCGGCTGGTTCCGCGTGTTGTTTTCGGAAAACTGGGCAGTCGTCGGTCGTTTCCGACGACTGTTGTCGCTGCTGCTGAACGGGCGCGACACCATCGTCCATTTCAGCCCGCCGGTGAGCCTGCGCGAAGTGGTGTCCGAAGGTCTCGACGCCGAACGGACGGTGCGCAAGGCCAGTCGCGTCATGCGCGCGCATTTCCGGCGCCTGCGTGCGGCCGTCATCGGGCCGGACCTGTCGCATCGGCGCACGGTGATCGACGCGGCGATGAACGCCGAGGGCGTGCGTACCGCGGTCGCAGCGCTTGCGAGCAAGGAGCGCATCACCATCGAGCAGGCTGAAGGCCGCGCGCGCTCCTTCGCCTGGGAAATCGCCGCCGACTATTCACACCCGGCCGTGCGTTCAGCCTCGTTCCTGCTGACCGCGTTCTGGAACCGGCTGTACGACGGTATCCGCACCCACCATTTCGACACACTCAAGCAGGCCGCGCCCGGGCACGAAGTGATCTATGTGCCGAGCCATCGCAGCCATATCGACTATCTGCTGCTCTCTTACCTGTTGTATTCGAACGGCATCGTGCCGCCGCATATTGCCGCCGGCGTGAACCTGAATCTGCCGGTACTCGGTTCGCTGTTGCGCAAGGGTGGCGCGTTTTTCCTGCGCCGCAGTTTCCGCGCCAATGCGCTGTATTCGGCAGTGTTTTCGGAGTACGTCACGCAGCTGTTCCAGCGCGGCGTGTCGATGGAATATTTCATCGAAGGTGGGCGGTCGCGTACCGGCCGCCTGCTTGAACCGCGCGCCGGCATGCTGGCGATGACGGTGAAAAGCTACCTGCGCGAATCGCGCCGCCCAGTGGTGTTCCAGCCGGTCTACATCGGCTACGAACGTGTCCTCGAAGGCAAGTCCTACATCGGCGAGCTGTCCGGCCAGGTGAAGGAAAAAGAATCGATCTTCGGCCTGATCAAGTCGCTCAAGCTGCTGCGCGAACGTTATGGCAAGGTCACCGTGAGTTTCGGCGAACCGGTGTACCTGTCGCAATTGCTCGATGACACCGTGACCGACTGGCGCGCGAGTGCACGTGACGAGAAGCCGGAATGGTTCGGTGCTGCGGTCGCGACGCTGGCCGAGCGCATTCTCGTCAATATCAATCGTGCGGCCGATGTGAACCCGGTCAACCTCATCGCTGCCGCGCTGCTCGGTACGCCGAAACATGCGATGGCCGAAGACGACCTGTTGCGTCAGCTCAGCTTGAGCCAGCGCCTGGTCACCGCGGTGCCGTATTCGGACCGTGTGACGATGACCGAGCTCGATGCCGCCGGGGTCGTCGCTTACGGCGAGAAACTCGGCGTCATCCAGCGCATCAAGCATCCACTCGGCGACGTGCTGCAAAGCACCGGCGACCAGGCGGTGCTGTTGAGCTACTTTCGCAACAACGTGCTGCACCTGTTTGCGACGCCGGCCTGGGTCGCGTGCTGTTTCCTCAACAACCGCCGCCTGCAGCGCACCACCGTGCATCGGCTCGGCCGCTTCATCTATCCGTTCATCCAGGGCGAGTTGTTCCTGCCCTGGACTGAAGACGAATGGGTGAGCCGCATCGACGCGATGATCGAGCAGTTCGCACAGGAAGGTTTGCTCGAGATTGAGGATGACGGCAAGCATCTGCGCCGGCGTATCGGTCAGACCGACGAGGCCTATCAGTTGCGCGCGATTGCGAATTCGCTGTTGCAGGCGTTCGAGCGCTACTACATCGCACTCGCGCTTCTCGGCAAGAGCGGCCCGGGCGTGTTGTCGACCAGTGAACTCGAGAATCAATGCCAACTGACGGCCCAGCGGCTGTCGCTGCTACATACGCAGGCGGCGCCCGAGTTCTTCGACAAGACGCTGTTCAAGGGTTTCATCGCGACCATGCGTGAACGCCGCGTGTTGTGGCTGGATGGCAACGCCAAACTCGCGTTCGGCGAAGATCTCGCGACCATGGCCCAGGACTCGAAACTGATCCTGAGCCGCGAGCTGCGCCACTCGATCCTCAAGCTCGCCGGTACGCCCGATCGCAGCGAGATCACCCCGCCACCGCAGTCGGCCTGAGCATGGCCGACGGCAGTTCGGACGCCGATGCCGCACTGTTGTTCGATCGGCTCTATGTCGAGTTGAAGCGCATCGCGCATCGGCAACTGGCGGCCGGTGGCGCGACGCTGCAGACCACCGGTCTGGTGCACGAGGCCTATCTCAAGCTCGCGCAATCGCAAGTCGTCGACGAGCAGCACCTGTTGAATCTGGCAAGCCGCGCGATGCGTCAGGTGCTGGTCGACACTGCGCGCGCACGTGGCCGTGACAAGCGCGGCGGTGGATTGCAGGTGGTGACCCTGACCGAAGGCGCACTGGCCGCGCCGGAAACCAGTCTCGATGTGCTCGCGCTCGAACAGAGCCTGCAGCGTCTCGAACAGGCCGATCCGCGCCTCGCGCAGGTGGTCGAACTGCATTTTTTTGGTGGCCTGAGTTTTCCCGAAATGAGCCGTGTGCTGAAAGTCACCGAGCGCACGCTGTTTCGCGACTGGCGCGCGGCGCGCGCGTTGATCCATGACGACCTGATCCGCTACGGCGGCGCCAACGCATGAGTGCGCCATCGCTTGACCAGACGCAACGCATGCGTGCCCTGCACCTGATGCGCGAAGCGCTCGACGTGACGGCAACCGATCGTGCCGCGTGGGTCACTGCGCAGTGTGTGGGCGACGCCGCCTTGCATGCGGAAGTCGATCGTCTGCTCGCCCTCAATGCCGACGCCGCCGGGCCGCTTGATCGTTCACTTGCCGATCATGCCCAGGCCGGCGAATTCGCCAGCGACCCGCGCATCGGTCGGCAGATCGGGCCCTACCGGATCGATGCCTTGCTCGGGCGTGGTGGCATGGGTGCGGTCTATCGTGCCGAGCGCAACGAAGGCGGATTCACGCAAACGGTGGCGCTGAAGTTGCTGCGCGTCGCCGATCCCGACAACACGCTGGCGCTGCGCCGCTTTGCGCGTGAGCGGCAGATCCTGGTGCGCTTGCAGCATCCGCACATCGCACGCTTTCTCGATGGCGGTGTCAGTGATGATGGTCAGCCCTGGTATGCGATGGAACTGGTCGAGGGCGCGACCGTCTTGCAACATGTCGAACGGCTGGCACTGCCATTGCCAGCGCGACTGCAGCTGTTCATGCAGGTCTGCGACGCGGTGCAATTCGCACATCAGAATCTGGTGCTGCATCGTGATTTGAAGCCGGCAAATATTCTGGTCGATGCGCAGGGCGACGTGAAGTTGCTCGACTTCGGCATCGCCAAGTTGTTGCAGGACGAAGCCGATCCCGGCACGCACGAGGTCACTCGCACCGAGCATCGTGCCTTCACGCCCGATTACGCCGCGCCCGAGCAGGTCAGCGGTCAGGCGGTCAGCACCGCGACCGACATCTATGCGCTCGGCGTCATCCTGTTCGAGCTGTTGACCGGACGCCGGCCCTTCAAGTCGGGTGCGCTGTCTGGACTCGTCACCGCCACGACCGATACCGACGTCGAGTCGCCATCGCGGGCGTTGGCGCGCGCGGGCGGCGAACATCGGCGCGTGACGGCCTTGCGCGGCGATCTGGACACCATCGCTCTGACTTGCCTGCAAGCCGAGCCGGCGCGCCGCTACGCGTCTGCGGCAGCCTTGAAGCGCGACCTCGAACGCCATCTTGCCGGATTGCCGATCGAAGCGAGGCCGGATGCGTTCACTTACCGCAGTGCGAAGTTTCTGCGTCGCCATCGTCTGGCGGTGGCGGCGACGGTTGTCGTGGCGCTGACCTTGCTCGCCACCACCATCTTCAGCATCCAGCAGGCGCAGACGGCGCAACGCGAATCGCTGCGTGCGACCACGCTCGCAACCTCGTTGCAACACGAACGCGACGCCGCGCTCGACGACGCGCGACGTCAGGAAACGTTGCGCGAGCACTTCATTGCGGTGCTGAATCGCGCCACTGAAAGCGGCGAGTCGATCGCACCGGAGCAATTGCTGGCGCTCGCCGGTGACGAGCATTTGCTCGGTACGTTCGGCGACAGCGACATGCAGACGGCGTTGCGCCTTGCGCTCGTCGATCTGTTCGCGCAACGCGACGAATGGCAACGCGTCGTCGAACTGCTCGATCAACTTGAACCGGCGCTCGCGGGCAAACCTGGTCGCGTACAAGCGAGTGCCGCCGCCTATCGTGCCTTCGCAGCGATCCGTCTCGGCAAGCTCGATGAAGCCGAAGTCGCGATCGAGCGCGCCGAGCTGGCGATGACGCCGGAGCAACGCGGCGGCGGCATCCTGCCCGCAGAACTGCAGATGGCGCGCGCGCAGTTGGCGCGTTCGCGCGGGGATCTCGTGACAGCCGTCGTGGCCGCGCGCGAAGCCTCGGCGCGTGCCCTTGCGGCGACGGATGCCTCGGCGCTGGCGCGTGGTCAATTGATCGGCAGCGGCGCGACCACCTTGTTGCTGGCGGGCGAACTCGAAGGTGCCGTCGAATTGTCCGATCAAGCCGAAGGTATCTGGCACGGTGCCGGCGTCAGCGCCAATCTGGCGGCGCGCATCAATGCCATGAATCGCGCAAACGCCTTGTTTCTCAGCGGCCAATTGCTCGCTGCGCGTGCCGCGATCGAAGCCATCGACGCCGCCGACGCGACCACCGAATCGCCGCCGGCGCGGTCCGCGCGCAAGGGAACCTATGCCAAGTTGCTGGCCTTGCTCGCCGCGCCCGAAGCCGCGCTGATCCAGGTGGAACGCGCGATCCGACTGATGTGCGACAGCACCGGCGAAGCCAGTCACGAATGCCTGCGCACGCGACTGGCAACCATCGATACCCGCTATTACGCCGGCGACCCGGCCAATGCACGCCGCGAACTCGACCGCATCGGTGATGGGCTCGCACATTTGCCGCCACTCGCAGCAGCGGTTGCCGGCTTCGAGCGCGTGCTGGCGCTGCAACTCACCCCGAACGAAGCCACGCTGACCGAAGTGCTGACGCTGTTGCCGAACAACGCCAAGGCCGGCGCTTTGCCGCGGCGCAACGCCGTGCGCGCGTTGCTGATGCTGGCCGAAATCTTCGATCGTCGCGGCAACTCGGCCTACGCCGAACGCCTGGCGCGCGCCGCGATCGAAACCGCGGGTGACGCAATTCGCGGCGAGGGCATGGATCCGGCCCTGCTGTTGTTGTGGCAGGCGCGGTTGGACCGACAGCCGGTGCCGATGGCGGCGCTCGCGACGCTCGAACGTGCGGTTGGTGTCGCCCATCCGCTGGTCACGGCACATCGTGTTCCGCGTTCTGCAGGTTGAACTCCGACGATACTCGGTGAAGTCAATTGATGCGTTCTTGCTCTTTTGGGGTTACGGTGAGTTTCCCGATCAGTGCCCGCGTTGAGCAGAGGCGAAAAATGCGAACCACATTGAATTTGTCCGAGGACGCCTTGCTCGCGGCACATGGCCACGCCCGGCGGCACAAGATCACGTTGGGCGAGGCGGTCTCACGCTTGATCGGAGATGCGACGCTTCGCTCTGCGGCACACAGCACAGCAGCGGCCCCGTTGCAGGGTCGGTTCGCACTGGCGCCGAATCGCGACGAGGTCATCACCGTCGAACACGTTCGCGAACTTTCCTAATCGGGCCGAATTACTTCCTGAATTGCGTGCGCGAAGACTGCAAGGAGAGAGCCCCTCATCCGCCCTTCGGGCACCTTTATCCCGGTGGGAGAAGGGAATTCATCGGATGTCAGGCTTTCCGGCGATACGACGTTTCCATGCGCGAACCGGCCACCTCGGCCCCAGCCTGGAATCCCGTCATGTCCGCATATCGTCTGCTGCTTTGCACCTTGGCCGTCACCACACTCGTTGCCTGTGGCGGCTCGAACAACGACGCCGGCGTGCAGGCGACGCCTGCGGATGTCGCGAATGCCGTGGTCGCTGCCGCTGCGGCGAGTGTCGCGACGCATCCGCTGTGTGCGCTCGTCGAATTCGACGAGGTCAGCGCCGTGGTCGGTGGCCATATCGCCAAGCTCGACGTCATCGACGACGAATCGTTGCACAGCGTCGACTGCGTGTTTCTCGATCCCCAGGACGTCTACAACGGCTTGTCGATCAAGTTCATCAGCAGCGAACGCCTGATCAAAACCGTCAGTCGCTGGTCCAGCGCGCAAGCGTATTTCGAGGAATGGGGGCGTGGCGGCACCGCAGTAGCCGGGCTCGGCGATGGCGCCGCGTGGGTCGATCTGCCGGGCGGATTGCTGGTGCATCGCGGCGACCATGTCCTGCATCTCAGCGTCGACAAGGCCGATGTGGGCAATGCCGATGTGCGCGCGCGCTTCGAAACCTTGGCGCGCCAGGTGCTGTCGCGTCTGTCCTAATTCGGCGATGTCAGGGTTTCGTGCCCGATGTCGTTTCATCCCGTAATTGCCATTGCGGCATTGAGGAAATCCATATGCGCGCTTCGCTTTTCGCACCGCTTTTCGTCGCCGTGCTTGGTTCGACCGCATTCATCGCGCGCGCCGACAGCACCGCACTCGACAGCGCTTTTGGGACTGCCGGACGTTACAACCAGAGTCTTGTCTCTTCCGCGCATCTCAAGACACTGGCGCATCTGCCGCGGCCGGCGGGTGGCTCGGTCGCAGTCGCCAACTATCGGCGGGTGGCGATGTCTGGTGAATGCGACGTCTTCGACTGCCTCGGGCTCTTCCGTTTTACCGACGCAGGTGTCGCCCTATCGCCACTGACGGTGCCGCCTACACTTTATTTCGACACCGTCGGTGGCGCGGCGATCGACAGCCTGGGTCGCATCGTTGTCGTCGGCTCGGTACGGATTGCCGGGGCCAACCATGATTTCCGTGTCGTGCGCATTCTTACCGACGGTACCGCAGACACAAGCTTCAGCGGCGACGGCATCGTCGATATCCCATTCAATCTCGGCGGCAACAATGGCGATTATGCGAATGCGGTGGCGATCGACGCCCAGGATCGCATCGTCGTCGTCGGCCAGGTGCAACGCACGACCGCCGACGACACCGACTATGGCAGCGCCCGCCTGCTCAGCGATGGCACGCTCGACCCGAACTTCAACGGCGGTGGCAAGCGCGTCATCCTGTTTGATCTCGCGGCGACCGTCCGAATTGATTCGGCAATCGCCGTCGTCGTCGGCAATGATGGCCGCATCACCATCGGCGGCATCGCGATCGACGGCGCGCTTGGCGTGTCGCGCATCGGGCTCGCCCGTCTCACCGCCGCTGGCGCCCTCGATGTTTCTTTCTGCCCCGGCTCCTGCACGTACCAGGGCAGCTACGGCGCGATCCACAGCGGCCGCCGCGTGATTTTCTACGGCAATGATGTGCCGGCGGTCAGTGACTCCCTTGATGCCATGTCCATCAACAGTGCCGGACAGCTGCTGACCGCCGGCACCACCCCGGGCAGCGGCGAAACTCTTGGCTATCTGCAGACTTTCGATACCGCCGGCAATTGGGTTGCGGAAGTGTCGACCCAAGGCGGGTTCGGCGCCGGCGGCAAGGTCTGGATCGGCGGCGTGCACTGGGCCAATCCGGCGGTCGCGAACAGCAATGTGATCCTGACCGGCAGCGTCGGACCGAACGAGGAATTCTTCTTCGCACAGCGCTTTGACGGATCCCTGACCGCGAGCATCAACTGGGGCACGCTCGGCCCGTCCAACAGCGTGTATGCCTGGGCCGCGAGCGGCGGCTTCGGCGATGTCGGCGACAATCGTCCCGCGAAATCGGCGATCGATCCGGGCGGGCGCGTTCTGGTCGGCGGTTCCTTCAAGGTCGGTCAGCTCAGTGACCCTTACAGCATGACCGTCAGTCGCCTCACCTACAACGGCGTACCGCCGTCACCGGCGATCTTCCAGAACAGCTTCGAGTAAGTGCGCCGATCACGCCGGTTCGTCCGGGATCATCTTGTTTTCGTAGTAGATGATCATGTCCTTGATGCGCAGCTTGCGTTTTTTCAGGCGCCGCAACTGGGTTTCGTCGGCGCTCGAGTGCTCGGCAAGGCTCGCGATCGCGACATCGAGATCGCGATGCTCGGTGCGCAGCTCGACCAGGCGACGGGCGACGAAGGCGGGATCGAGGAATTCGGTCATGGCGCGCACTGGCAGTGAGCGCGCAGTGTAGCCCGCAGCCCGACGCGCGAGAACGCGTCGCCGCCGCTAAACTCGGCTTCCCCCGATGGCAGCCCGGCGATGCGTCCCGATCACGTCCGCAAACCCGATATCGCCTTCAACAAGCTGCGCAAGCGCTTGCGCAGCAGCGTCGGGCAGGCGATCGCCGACTTCAACATGATCGAAGACGGCGACAGAGTGATGGTCTGCCTGTCGGGTGGGAAGGACAGTTACACGCTGCTCGATGTGCTGCTGCAACTGCAAGTGAAGGCGCCCGTGCGCTTCGAACTCGTCGCGGTGCATCTGGACCAGAAACAGCCCGGTTACTCGCCCGAAGTGCTGCCGAACCACCTGCGCGCGGTCGGTGTGCCCTTCACCATCCTCGAACAGGACACCTACTCGGTCGTGAAGCGCGTGGTGCCGGCAGGCAAGACCATGTGTGCCCTGTGTTCGCGGCTGCGTCGTGGCGCGCTGTACACACACGCGACCGCGGCAGGTTTCACCAAGATCGCGCTCGGCCACCATCGCGACGACATCGTCGAGACCCTGTTCCTGAACCTGTTCCACCACGCCAAGCTGTCGGCGATGCCGCCAAAACTGCGTTCCGACGACGGCCAGCACATCGTCATCCGGCCGCTCGCCTACTGCGCCGAGGCCGATATCGCCGAATACGCCGCCGCCAAGCAATTCCCGGTCATGCCCTGCAATCTGTGCGGTTCGCAGGACAATCTGGAACGCAAGGTGATCAAGGCGATGTTGGCGCAATGGGAGCGAGCATCACCCGGGCGCGGCGAAAGCCTGTTCCGGGCGCTGACCGACGTCCGCCTGTCGCATCTCGCCGACCGGGAACGCTATGATTTCGTCGCGCTCGGCACCGTGACCGGTGCCCGTCCCGACGCTCGCGACTGGCTTGCCGGCGAACCCGCCACACCGCAACCGTTACCTCAATCGATGCCGCCGCCGTCCAGCGGCCTCGAAATCCTCGAAGCCTGAATGCCTCGATCTGCCGCCACCGCCGTCCTGTGACGGCGCAGCCCCGTTTTCGGAGAATGATCCATGTTTTTTCGCAATCTCACCCTGTTCCGCTTCCCCGCCGGCATTGAGGCACGCTTCAAGAAGCTCGACGCGCAACTCGCCGAACACGAATTGCGCCCCTGCGGCGCGCTGGAAATGCAGACCCGCGGCTGGGTGTCGCCGTATGGCCGCGGCGAGGCGATGTTCGCGATCGAGCACGGCAAGCACGCGTTGCTGGCGCTGGGCGGTGAGGACAAGATCCTGCCGGGCGCGATCATCAACCAGCACATCGCCGACAAGGTTGAGGTACTGGAAAAGCAACGCGGAACACCGGTCGGAAACCGCGAACGGCGCAAGCTCAAGGACGAGGCGCTGACCGAGTTGATGCCGCGCGCACTCGCGCGCCCGAGCCGGCTTGGCGGCTATCTCGATCTCGAAAATGGCTGGCTGGTCGTCGACTCCTCGTCGCGCAAGGCCGCCGAAGGCTTCGTCTCGGCCTTGCGCAATGCCATCGGCAGCTTCCCGGCAGTGGGCCTTGAGCCTGAGGAATCGCCACGGGCGCTGATGACCGAGTGGATGATCGACGGCAAGCTGCCGGACGGCTTTGCGCTCGGCGACGAATGCGAGCTCAAGGACCCGGCCGATCGTGGCGCGATCGTGCGCTGCCGACGCCAGGATCTGGCCGCCGACGAAATGCGCGAGCACCTGAGCAGCGGCAAGCAGGTCACCCAGATCGCGCTGACGTTCGAGGAGCGGATGCGCTTCGTGCTCGACGACACCCTGACCGTGCGCAAGTTCAAACTGCTCGATATCACTGTTGAACAAATGGAAAAAGGCGACCGCGATTCGGCCAAGGCCGAGCTCGATGCACGATTTGTGCTGATGAGTGGCGAAGTGGCGCGATTGCTCGCTAGGATCGAGACCCTGTTTGGTGTACCGCGACCGCAAACCGCTTGAGGTCGTGGCGCCGACAGTAGCTGGCTTCAAAGAGTGAAGGAGCATGCCGCAGTCCCCGTCTGACATCGTCGAACTGGAAGCGCCCAATGGCCGCATGATCCGCGTGCGCGCGCATACCCATCCGCGTGCGCGGCGCATGTCGCTCAGCGTCGGCGCCGGCGGGCCGCGCGTTTCCGCGCCCGAGGGCACACATCCGGCCACGCTGCGCGCCTTCCTGCGCGAGCACGTCGGTTGGTTGCAGAAGAAGCTGCGCGAACTGGAATTGACCGGGCGCAAGCTGGCACCGCCGGTGCCCGGGCGTGCCGAAACCTTTACCTTTCGCGGCGTGCAGTTGCCGGTGTTGTGGCATCAGGATCGGTTTCCGCGCATCGCAGTGGCACCCGGTCGTTTCGATTTTTCGCTTGATCTGGGGCATGACGATTGCCTGCGCATCAGCCAGCGCGCCATGCGCGCTTTTCTGTTGCGCGAGATGCGCCGCGAAGTCGCGCGGCTGTCGGCGTATTACGCGTTGAAGATCGGCAAGCAGCCGAGCGCCCTGCGTTTCCAGCCGATGCGCACACTTTGGGGCAGCCTCAGCGGCGAAGGGCGCATGAACCTCGATCTGTCCTTGATGCTGGCACCGCCGGAAGCACTGGAATACGTCGTGGTGCACGAGATGGCACACCTTTGGGTGCGCAATCACGGCCCGCGCTTCTGGGCGCGCGTCGCCGCTGCGGATCCGGATTTCGAGCAGCAGCGCGACTGGCTCAATCGTTATGGCCACAGCATCAAGCACGAATTGTCGCGCTGGATCGGCGACGACATCGACTGAGCGCCCCGGCACTGAGCGACCCGGCATGCGCAGCGTCGCCATCCTGCGCTAGCCTATCGGCATCGATTCACTGGGGAAGGCATATGCGCCTGATGCTGCCATTACTGATGATCTTGTTGCCGCTGGTCGCCGCGCCGTTTGCCGCCTGCGCGCAATCGCCCGATGAAGACGAAAAGCGTGTCGAGGAAATCGTCCGCGAACGCTACGGACCGACCCAGGCCGAAATCGATGAACTCGCGCTGCAGGGCCTCGGGCCAGACGGGCAACCGCTGATCGATCCGCTCACCGGATTGCCGGTGGTGCCGGGCGAAGTCATCGCGCCGGTGGCCGAGGTGGTGACCGAGGTCGCGCCAGTCGTCGAAGAAGCCGCGCCGCCACCGGACCTGCCGGCAGTCGGACCGATCGTGTTCGAGGACCTTTCGAAACTGGTCGGCTACTGGGTGAAATTGCGCACCTACAACGGCGTCAGCTGGCAGGGCGAAGTCAAGGCTGTGAAGGGCAACGAATTGCAGTTGAACGTGCAACAGCGGGGTGGCGCGGCGTTGATGACGCTGAAGAAAACCGCGATTGCCAAACTCGAACGCATCTGAGGTGCACGCATGTTGATGATCGCTTCGATCGCGCTGTTGGCGCTTTCCGGTTGGGCCGGGATTACTGCGGCACGGCTGGCCTTGTGGCGCGGACTCGTCGTCGCCGCGTTGCCGCTGATCGGCATTGGCCTCGCAAGCGCCACCGGGCAGAATCTGGTCGCTTATGCCGCGCTGTTGCCGCTCGGTTATTTTGCTTACAAGAATCGTGGTTCCGAGTTCGACATCACCATTCCCGTGGTCGGTCTGGTGATCGCCGTGTGGTTCTGGGGTTATGCCGACGAAAGTACGCGCCAGGCGTCGGCGACGGCGTATGAAAAAAAGGTGACCGAATTCCAGCAGCAGAGTGAAGCCAATGCCGCCAATGCCGCCGAGATGATCGCCAGTTGGCCGCAGCGTGCCGCCAAGCTGAAACAGCATCAGGGCAAGCTCCTGCTCTCCGACACCGGTGCCGAACTCGTGGTGCCGGCGCACTGGCGTTTCGTCGAAGCTGCGCCCTTGCGCGAAGCCTTGTCCGGCACCAAGCATTTCCCCGGACTCGGTGTCATCGGTTGGCTGGTGCACGAGCGCGTCGACATCGCGCAGCTCGATACCATCTGGTACGTCGAGGTCTATGCCGAGCAGTTGGGGCATGTCAGCGCCAAGGGCGTCGATGACTCCGATCTGGAATACCGCAAAGGCGAGGCGACCTCGAAACTCAGCAGCCAGGCGATGGCTGCGGGCGAAGCCAGTTTCAGCTTCCGCAAGTTTGTCGAGGCCCCGAAATACGATCCGGTTCACGATCGCGCAGCGTGGGTCAACGAGATGAGCTATCCCGGCGAGACCGAGCTGCTGCTCGACTGCTATGCGATCAAGCTCGGCAAGGAAGCGCAGGTCTGGTTCCGCATGCGCGAGCAGTATGCCGGTGCGCGCGAGTTGTGTTTGCGTAGCGTGCGGCTGATGGCGGCGAAGACCACTTTCGCGGCCGACAATACCTACGCCGATTACACCTGGTTGATCGACGACGGTTCGGGCTTTGATCTCGGCGAAGTCATCGCCGGCGAACATCGCGTCGACGACTGAGCTCGGCGCCGGTGCACAAGGTGTGCCGGCGTACCGACGTCGGTGCTGCCGAAGTTCAAGCTTCTCCAACGTGCTCGACTGCACTGATCTGGAGAAAGCCATGTACAACATATTTATGAAAGCCGGCATCGCCGCAGCGTTTGCCATGACACTCGCCGGTTGCGTCACCGAACCACGCTATGCGCAGTCGCGCTACCCCGATGGCGACTATCAGCGAAGCGAACGCGACGACGGCGGTTACCGCGAGAAGCGCTGCGACGACTGTGGACGCATCGACCGCATCGAACAGGTGTGGGTGGACGACAAGCGCGTCGGTGGCGGCACCGTGCTCGGTGCGATCATCGGCGGCGCCCTCGGCAATACCGTCGGTTCTGGTGACGGCCGAACTGCGGCTACTGCGGCGGGCGCCATTGCCGGCGGCGTGATCGGTCACCAGGTCGAGAAGAACCAGCGTGACCAGCAGAGCGGCTATCGCATCGACGTGCGTCTTGACGACGGTCGCTACGGACAAGTCACCCAGCTGCAGAATCCTGGCCTGCGTGTCGGTGACCGCGTACTCATCCGCAACGACCGCGTCTACGCGCTGCGTTGAGCGCTGCGTTAAGAGCGCCAACACACCGACAGCGTCTGCCGCGTCGGGCATGCTGGGGCTCTGTGCACAGCACTCTTGCTGCCACGGCCACGAGGAATCGGCATGACCATGACCAGAACCATTTCCAAGACGATCCTGCAGCACGCGGCGTCGCTGCGTGTGGCCATCGGCGCGTCCGCGCTGCTGGCGCTCGGCGGCTGTGCCAGTGTTCCGGATCCGCCGAGCGAAGCGCTGCAGGCGGCTGAGCTTGCGATTGCGCATGCCGAGCAAGCGCGCATCCAATCCGACACCTCGCCGGAACTGCGCGATGCCCGCCTCAAGCTCGCGGCCGCGCGCAGCTCAGTCGAACGCGAAGAAATGCTGGAAGCCGAACGCCTGGCGCATGAGTCGCGTGCTTCCGCGGAGCTGGCATTCGCCAAGGCCGAGGCGCGCAAGGCCGCCGAGGTCAATGCCGACATGCAGGAAAGCACCGACGCCCTGGAAGTGGAAATGAAACGCAATGAAGGATCGCCGCAATGAGCACCCCAATCCGCAACATCGCGCAAGTTGGCACCATCGCACTTGCATCACTGGTGCTGGCGGCGTGTGGCCCGTCCATGACCAAGCCTGATGGCGCCCAGTCGGCGCGCAACAAGCTGAGCGAACTGCAGGGCAATCCGCAACTCGCGTCGCGCGCCCCGCTGGCGATCAAGGAAGCCGACATCGCCGTGCGCGCTGCCGAAGTGCCGACGCGCGACCGTGAACTCGGACGCCATCTGGTGGTGATCGCCGACCGCAAGGTCGACATCGCCTGGGCACAGGCCCAAGGCCGTTGGTCGGAAGATCAACGCGAAGGGCTCAAGGACGAACGCAACGCCGCGCGACTCGACGCCCGCACCCGTGAAGCCGACAACGCCCACCGCGACGCCAGCATCGCCCGCGCTGACGCCGTTGATGCGCGCAATGCCACCGATGCCGCGCGTAGCGACACCGAAACGGCGCGCAGGCAAACCGAATTCGCGCGCATCGACGCCGACATCGCACGCAGTGAAACCGATGTCGCGCAAACCGACAGCATGGCCGCAAAAGGCCGCGCCGACGAAGCGCGCATGGACGCCGATGTCGCGCGCGGTGATGCCAACATTGCCAGCCTCGACGCCGAACGCGCGCAGCAACAGGCCGGTGCGGCGCGCGCCGACGCCGCCAGTGCACGCAATGAAACCGATGCCGCACGCATGGACACCCGCGCCGAACGCCAGCGTGCCGATGAACTGCAACGTCAGATCACGGCATTGAGTGCGCGGGAAACCGAGCGCGGCCTGGTGGTCACCCTGGGCGACGTGTTGTTCGCCACCGGACGTGCCGAACTCAATGGCGGCGTGCCGTCGAACCTCGGCAAGCTCGCGATCTTCCTCGACCAATACGGCGACCGTACGGTGATGATCGAAGGCCATACCGACAATGTCGGTGACGACAATGCCAACCTCAATCTGTCGTTGCGCCGTGCCAATTCGGTGCAGGCCTTCCTCGTCTCCCGCGGTGTCGGCTCCAGTCGACTGGTCGCGTCCGGCAAGGGTGAAACCCAACCGGTCGCCAGCAATGACACGGACACCGGTCGCACCCAGAATCGCCGCGTCGAGGTGATCATCTCGAACCCGGCGACCACGTCCAACTAGACCATGGCGCAGCCAGCCATGGCTGCATGCATGCATCGAACCGATCCCGTGCAGCGCAAGCTGTGCGGGATTCCGGTTTCCGGGGCCGCCGCATCGGGGCGGACCAGACAAGTTCTTGTGCTGTCGGCGACGCTGCTGGTCCAGGCCTGCGCCAGTCTGCCCGACGTCGACCGCGAGATGGCCAAGCCGCATTCGGCGCAAGTCGAGTTCGAAAGTGCAACGGGACCGGTTTCGAGTGGACGCGGCGAACGCATCCTCGATCAGCTTGAAGGCGCACAGGGCGCGTCCGACGTGCTCGCCAAACACCTCGCTTACGAACAGGCGGTCAACGTCGGCAGTCCGTTGGTACTCGGCAACAAGCTGACCCTGCTGCAAGACGGCCCGGAAACCTATGCGGCGATGTTCGCCGACATCCGCAACGCACGCGATCACATCAACCTGGAAACCTACATTTTCGATGATGATGTGGCCGGGCGACAGTTCGCCGACCTGTTGCTGGAACGCCAAGCGGCCGGTGTGCAGGTCAACATCATCCACGACAGCTTCGGCAGCATCACGACACCCGCCGCGTTCTTTGACCGGCTGCGTGCTGGCGGCGTGCGCGTGCTCGAATTCAATCCGCTTAATCCGCTACTGCGCCCGCGCAAGGCATGGCGCATCAACCAACGTGACCACCGCAAGCAGTTGATCGTCGATGGCCGCGTCGCCTTCACTGGCGGCATCAATATCAGCGACACCTATTCGAGCGGACCAACGGGTGGCAGTGCGCGCACGACCGGGGCCACGATGCCCGATGCCGCAAGCGGCTGGCGCGACACACACATCCGCATTGAAGGCCCGGTGGTGGCCGAATTCCAGAAGCTGTTCCTGCAGACCTGGTCACGTCAGCGTGCCGATGCGCTGCCAATTCGGCAATACTTTCCGGTACTCACTGCGCAGGGCAATGAGATCGTGCGCGCCATCGGCAGCACGCCGGACGAACCGAAGAGCCTGATCTATCTCACCCTGATTTCGGCGATCCGCCATGCCGAATCGACCGTGCATCTGACGGTTGCCTACTTCGCACCCGACCGGCAATTGCTCAAGGCGCTCACCGATGCGGCCGCACGCGGCGTCGAAGTGCGCCTGGTGTTGCCGAGCCACACTGATTCCGGGCTCGCCTTCCATCTCGGACGGTCGTACTACGCCCGGTTGCTGCGTGCGGGCGTCAAGCTTCACGAGCGCGGCGGTGGCCTGATGCACGCGAAAACCGCGTGCATCGATGGGGTCTGGTCTACGGTGGGCTCGACCAATCTGGATTGGCGCAGTTTCCTGCACAACGACGAAATCAACGCCGTGGTGCTCGGGCAGGAATTCGCCGCGCGCATGGAGACCGACTTCCGTGCGGACGTGGCGGCCTCCGAAGAGATCACGGCGCCGCGTTGGCGGCGCCGTTCATTGCTGATGCGCATCAAGGAGCGGATTGCCCGCATCGGCGCGTACTGGCTCTAGCTGGCGCGCAGTCGCATCGCGATCAGACCGGCGCCACCGAGCACGCCGAGCAGCAGCAGCATCGACCATGGCGACAACAGCGGGATCGGTGCCTGCGGCGTAAATACCCGCAACACATTCAGGGTGGCGACCGCTGGCGCCGGGTTGTTGCCGTTGCTGGTGACCAGCGCGCCGATTGGCAAGGTGTTGACATAGGTGCCGAAGACGGCGGCGGTCACGTTCACAGTCACTGTGCACAGGCCGTTCGCCGGAATCGTCGCACCGGCCGGCAAGGTCACCGTGGACGCGCCGGCGACTGCGACCGGGACCGCGGCACCACCGCAGGTCGTCGCGACATTCGCGAGCGGGGCGATGACGACGCCGGTCGGCAAGGTGTCGACCAGCGCCGACGACAATGTCGCGACCGAGGCGTTCGGATTGCCCAGCGTGATCGTCAGCGTCGAAATCCCGTTCTCGTTGATCGTGGTCGGGCTGAAGGACTTTTCGAGCGTCGGCAGGGTGCTGCCACCTTGCAGGCTGCACACGGTCACGTCGCTGTCGTCGAGCGTCACTGCACCGGTTCGCGCCAGTGCGCGGCCGCTCAGATTGGCGCCGGTGTTCATGGTGATGCTGACCAGGGCGAGGATGTTGCCGGCGAAGCTGGTGCCGGTGCCGAGCGTCGCCGAACTGCCGACCTGCCAGAACACGTTGCAGGCCTGGCCGCCGTTGATGATGTTCACCGAAGCGCCACTGGCTGTGGTCAGCGCGCTGCCGAGCTGGAACACGAACACGGCATCGGGATCGCCCTGGGCATTGAGTGTGAGCGCCCCGGTCAAGCCCATAGTCGATCCTGAGCAATAGACGCCGGGCGTCAGCGTGCTGCCGCCGAGATCGGCCGAGATCGTGGTGCCGCAAGCGCGGCCAGCGAGCGTGTTGTAGGCGGTCGTGGTGTCGTTTTGTGCACTCAGCGCGACGGCGTCGGCGAAATGCGTCGCACCAACGACCGACCCGGGCGGAAAGCCCGTGACCGAACTCGAGCCGTTCGGCGAGATGCCGAGTTCGCCGGTGACGACGGTCGGGCCAGTATTCGTCACCGCGGACGCGCCGAGTACCGCAAATGGCGTGGCCGTACCCAAGGGCACGGTCTGTGCCGACGCCAGCGACGCGACGCAGATCAGCGCGGCGAATACGAGGCTGCTGCGGATGCGCGTTCCAGCACGCACAGGCTGCGAACCAAACTGACATGAGAATAGCGCGGTGTTCGTGTGGTTCATGGCATTCCCCAATGGTGGCGACGGCAAATTGTCGAAGTGCGGGCAACACGCATGAAGTGTAGCGATTGACCAGAACATCTATGAACGAGTGTATCAGCGTGTCGTAAACGCCGCTCGGTGCGCTGCCACACATAGTGCCCGATGCAGCGTCTCGCGACGTACACGCCGTTGCACGCCAATAGCCGGGAGCGTCAGCCATGGTTCGACTAAAGGGTTCGTTGCCGCACCGACAGGGCCGCTTGTCATCGCTAACTTCGCGATGACCTGCACCCGTGGCTCGCCCATGCCGCACAGGTCCGTACCTACTCAGGACCCATTGCATGCCCAGCTTGATCGAACGAATTTGCGCCGCATTGCGCCAGATAGCACCGTCGTTGCTCTTCGCCGCGCTGTGCGTGCCGGGCATCGCCGCTGCACAACAGCCCGAACCCTTGGCATTGCCGAACTTGGCGTTGTGGACGAATGGTTCGGTCAACGCCATCGCTGAAGGTGCCAACGGCACGGTTGTGTTCGGCGGCAATTTTTCCGAGGTCAACGGCGTGCCGCGGCGCAATCTCGCGCGTCTGCTCGCCGATCGCACGCTTGATCCCGACTTCAACCCCGGCACCAACAGCAGCGTCAACGCGATCGCCATCGATGCCAATGGCAACATCTTCGTCGGTGGCTTCTTCACCGAGATTGCCGGACAGGCGCGTGAGCGCATTGCGAAACTCGGCGCGAACGCGTTCGGCACGCTCGATCCCAACTGGAATCCCGGCGCCAACGACTCGGTCGACGCACTGGTCATCCAGGGCAGTAGCGGGGCGCTTTTTGCCGGTGGCACATTCACCATGATGGCCGGTGAGTCGCGTGGTCGCCTGGCCAAGGTCGCGTTGGCCGGGAACGGCGTGCCGGATCTGTCCTGGGATCCGAATGTCGGTGGTTCGGTCAAAGCGCTGGCTTACGACGCCGCTGCCGACTTCCTTTATGTCGCGGGTGACTTCAATGTCATCGGCTCGACGCCGCGGGCATCGATCGCGAAGGTCGCGGGCAGCGTCGTCGGTGCCGTGGACCAAAGCTGGGACCCGGGTGCCGATGGCGTCGTCACCAGCCTGCAACTCGATGGCGCGAACAAGCTCTATGCCGGTGGCAAATTCACCACCTTTGCCAGTCAACCGCATGCGCGGATTGCGCGCGTGGACACGATGACGGCGATCGCGGATATGAACTTTGGGCCGGTGATTGCGGGCGGCGACGTGTTCTCGCTCGCGCTTTACGCAGACCGCATCTATGTCGCCGGCTCGTTCACCACCATCGACGCCATGCCGCGATTCGCGCTGGCGCGCCTGGCGACGCTGGATGGCGCACTGGATCCGAATTTCGCTCCGGTGATCAACGCGGCCGTCAACGTGATTGAAACCTTCGATGGCAGCAGGGTGTATGTCGGTGGTTCGCAGTTCACCGACATCAATGGCGACGTTCGCCTCGGTTTTGCTGCGCTCAATGCCAGTGGCACCACGCTCGCCGCGATCGATGTGATGAGTCCGGGCGCGGTGTTGGCGTTCGCCCGTTTGAACGACGGCAGCATGCTCGTTGGCGGCGACTTCTCGTTTGTCGGCGCCGCGCCGCGCCGCAACCTGTTCAAACTGACTTCGGCCGGCTTGCTCGACCCCGACTTCAGCGCCGGGACCGACGGTCCGGTACGCGCGCTGCAACTCGACGCGACCGCTGCCAACGTCTACGCGACCGGCACGTTTCTGAATGCCAATGCCACGCTGCGACCGAGCATTGCAAAGTTTGCGACCGCGGCCACGGGTGTACTCGACCTCGCCTGGAACCCGGCTTCCGCGGGCGGCGTGCGCACGGTGGCCGTGGCCAGTGATGGTTCGGTCTATGTTGGCGGCTCATTCGCCGAGATCGCCGGCAACTTGCGCGACCGTATCGCCAAGCTTTCCGGCACCACCGGCGCGCTCTTTCCCACCTGGGGTGGCGCCACCGGTGCCGACGATACCGTCAACAAACTGGTGGTCGCACCCGACGGCAGTGTGTTCGCGAGCGGCTTTTTCAATGTGATCAACGGTGGCGCACGCATGGGCTTGGCGAAGCTCGATGCGGTGAGCGGCAATGCTGATCCGGGCTGGGTCGCCAACCTCGACGCCAACAAATTCACGCGCAGCATGGTCTTCGAGAACGGCGCGATGTATCTGGGCGGTGGCTTCGCCAGCATCGGCGGTGTCGCCCGTGCCGGCCTCGCCAAGGTGAGTATCGCCAGTCCGGCGGTCGTTGATGCGAGTTGGGCGCCGGTCGCCGACGGCGAAGTCGAATCCATGGCACTCAGCGGCACCGACACGATCTTTGTTGCGGGCGGCTTCATCACCATCGACGGCCAGGTTCGTGACCGCACCGCCAAGCTGTCGACGCTCGGTAGCGGCACGCTGGACCCGTTCTGGGCCCCGGATATCAGCGGTTCCTATGTCAGCGCCGTGGCGATCGATGCGAACGCCAATGTGTTGATCGGTGGTTCGTTCAGTCGCATCGGTACGCAGTTTCGACAAAGCCTCGCCGCCTTGCCGCAAGTCGTCCCGCCGCCGGACCCGATATTTCTCGATGGTTTCGAGTGAATCCGGGCGATGGCGACGTCGATGCGGACGATGAGACTGCGCGCGACCATCGTCGTGACCGCCGGGCTGCTCGCTGCGTGCAGCGAAATGGCGACATTGCCGGAGGACGCCGGTACCGGCACACATCCGGTGTTGCCCGCCCCGACGAAGCGCCTGATCCCGACGGTCAACATTGCCGAGGCGGTCGGTTGGCCTGCGGATGCGGCACCAACGCCGGCGCCCGGCATGAACGTCAATGCGTTCGCGCGCGGGCTTGATCATCCGCGCTGGCTGCATGTGTTGCCCAATGGCGACGTGCTGGTCGCCGAAACCAATGCGCCGCCGAAACCCGACGACAACGGCGGTATCCGCGGCTGGTTCATGCGTCGCGCCATGCAGCGTGCCGGTGCGGCCGTGGCGAGTGCCAATCGCATCACCCTGCTGCGCGACAGCGACGCCGACGGCGTTGCCGATGTGCGTAGCGTGTTGCTCGATGACTTGAACTCGCCATTCGGCATGACCCTGGTCGGCGATGATTTGTACGTCGCGAATTCAGACGCCGTGCTGCGCTTTCCCTATAGCACCGGAGCGACGCGTATCGATGCAGCCGGCACCAAGCTGACCGACCTGCCCGCGGGTGACATCAATCACCATTGGACTAAAAACATCATCGCCGATCGCGACGGCAAGAAGCTTTATGTCAGCATCGGTTCGAACAGCAATGTCGGTGAGCGTGGCATGGCGGTCGAAGCCGGACGCGCGGCGATCTGGGAAGTCGATATTGAATCCGGGGCGCATCGCATCTTCGCCTCTGGCCTGCGCAATCCCAACGGCATGGCATGGACGCCCGGCAGCAACGTGTTGTGGACGGTAGTCAACGAGCGCGACGAACTCGGCAATGACCTCGTGCCCGACTATCTGACCTCAGTGCGCGACGGCGGTTTTTACGGCTGGCCCTACAGTTACTACGGCGATCATGTCGATGCGCGCATCAGCCCACCGCGACCCGATCTGGTCGCGAATGCGCGGGTGCCGGACTATGCGCTGGGCTCACATGTCGCACCGCTTGGCCTGGTGCACTCCGCCGGCAACACACTGCCCGCAGGCTATGCCGACGGCATGTTCATCGGCGAGCATGGCTCGTGGAATCGCAAGCCGCACAGCGGCTACAAGGTCGTGTTCGTGGCGTTTGCTGATGGCGTGCCCACCGCCGCCGCGCCCGTTGATGTGCTCACCGGCTTTCTCGACAGCGACGGTCGCGCCATGGGCCGGCCCGTGGGTGTCGTCGTCGACCGATCAGGCGCGCTCCTGGTGGCCGACGACGTCGGCAACATCATCTGGCGCGTGAGCGCCGCGCGTCCAAAATCCACGACTCAGAACCCGGACTGACGCCATGGCCGACAACGTATTGCCGCATCTGTATCTGCTGCCTGGCCTCGTCACCGACGCGCGGCTGTGGCAACCGCAGGCGCGTGCCCTCGCCGATCTCGCGCAGGTCACCGTTGCCGATCTGACCGGGGCCGACAGCATTGCCGCGCTGGCCAGTGCCGCACTCGCGAAGGCCCCGGCACCGCGATTCGCTCTGGCGGGGCTGTCCATGGGCGGCTACGTCGCGCTCGAGATCATGCGCCAAGCCCCCGAACGCGTGATCGGGCTGGCCCTGCTGGATACCAGTGCGCGTCCCGACAGCGCGCAGTCTGCAGAGGGTCGCCAGCGCCTGATGCAGTTGGCCGAGACCCAGTACCCCGTCGTCATCAGCGAAATGCTGCACAAGCTGGTCCATCCGGCCCAGTTGGCCGATCCCGGACTGATGGCGCTGATCACATCGATGGCGCTTGCGCTCGGCAAGGACACCTTCCTGCGTCAGCAGCGCGCGATCCTCGGGCGCATCGACAGTCTTCCGTCCCTCGCCGCGATCCGTTGTCCGACCCTGGTGCTGTGTGGCCGCGAAGACGTGATCACGCCCTTGCCGATGCACCAGGAAATGCACGCGGCGATTGCCGGTTCACGCTGCGTGATCGTGGATGAATGCGGGCACCTGTCGACCTTGTCGCAGCCCGAACGCGTGAACAAGCTCCTGCGTGCGTGGCTGATACGGTCGCTGGAGATCGAAGCCGCACCATCGCTGGCCACCGCAGTCGCCTGAAAGCGGGTTCGGCGCGGTGTGCGAGAGCGCACCGACAGCAGCGCGGCGGCCGATCATCCTGTGTACGGCTTCGCGCAGCGTGCGTGGCGCTCGAATCGGCCGCGCCGACATCACCCTTTGCCGGAGCATCGCCATGTCCTTCCTGATCTATATCGTCGGTGTCGTCATCTTTCTTGCAGGCCTGATCTACGGCGCGGTGCTGATGCAGGTGCCGCAGCAATGGATCATCGTCGGCAGCATCATCCTGCTCGGCCTGTCGGTGCTCGGCGGCGTCAGCGCGACGCGTCAGAAAGATCCGGCTTGAACGAGGCGGCGCGTGCATGCCACGCGCCGATCCACATGGGCAACTCTGCGGCCGGCATCGCTGCCGCGATGTAGTGGCCTTGTGCCAGATCACAGCCCATCGCGCGCACCAGTTGCCAGTCGTCGCGGTCTTCAACGCCTTCGGCGACGACTTCCATGCCGAGTTGTCGACCGAGGCCGAGGCTCGCGTGCATCATCGCCCGCGCGGTTTCGTTATGCGTCGCGCCATGCACGAAGCTGCGATCGATCTTGAGTTCGTCAAACGGAATGTCGTTTACTTGCGTCAGCGACGAGTGACCGGTGCCGAAATCGTCGATCGACAGAAGAAAACGTTTGAGGCGCAGGCGCGTCAGGATCTCGAGCGGTGCGCGTTGGTCGTGGATCAGGCAACTCTCGGTCACTTCGAGCACGATGTCGTTGGCGGCAACACCGGCAGCTTCGGCCGCGGCGACGATGAAATCGACGAAGTCGACCGAAGCGAGATTGCGCATCGATATGTTGATCGACATGCGCAACTTCAAACCGGCCCGTTGCCACGCGCTGGTCTGCGCCAGTGCGGCGCTCACCACCACCCGGGTCAGTGCATCGATCAGGCCATGGCGCTCGGCGAGACCGATGAAATGTTCGGGTGAGACCAGGTCGTCGCGCGGGTGACGCCAGCGCACCAGCGCTTCGACGCCGACGACAGCACCGTCGGCCAGCGCCACTTTCGGCTGATAGTGGAGTACGAGCTCATCGTTGGCGATCGCCGCGGACAACTCGTCCACGCCGTAACATCGACGCGGCAGCGCTTTGACTGGTTGTGGCGGCTGCCACTTGCCCAGCACAGCGGCGAGCGCGCTCGCAGACACCGGTTTGTTCAGATGCCCAAGCACCGGGATGTGATGCGCGAGCACCAGTCGTTCGGCCATCTGCAACGTGCGTTCGTCTTCACCGCTGACCAGGATCAGACTGCCGTGGTAGTGGTGTTCGACCAGTCTGCGCACGAACTCGACGCCGTCCATCTGCGGCATGTTCAGGTCGAGCAGGATCAGGTTCGGTGCGTCCGCACTGTCAACGGCGGCCAATGCGGCGTTGCCGGTGTCGCAGCTTTGCACGGCGGTATGGCCGAGTTCGCCGAGCATGTGCGTCAACAAGTGCAACATGAACGGCTCGTCGTCGAGCAACAGGATTCGGAGCGCTGGCCGGGCCATCGTCGCAGCGCTCAGTCGGGTCGCGTCGGGGTGGCGTAGGGTGGGGCGAGGTCGGCGAGAAACGCGTCTACGGTGTCGACTTCCTGCTCGAACATCGGCACCAGCGCGCTCAGGGTTTCAAGATGTCCGGCACGGCCGGCCGCTTCGATGCGGTCGCACAGGTTACCGAGGGCATTCGCACCGACGGCGCGCGCCGACGACTTGAGGTTGTGCGCATGCATGGCGCTGCCCTGCGCGTCGCCGCTGTTGCAGGCCTCGATGAGTGCTACCGCATGGTTGCCGAGCGTGCTGCGAAATTCACCGAGGAATCCCTGGATCACGCCGGCATCGCGTCCCACCGCGGCTTCGAGTACGCCGATGTCGACGGTCGGTGCAAGCGCGGCGGCGGTGTCTTTGCGGTGCAATTCGGGCATCGCTTCGGCGCTACCCGGCAACCACGTCGCGAGACTCGACTTGAGTTCGCCAAGGCCAAGTGGCTTGCTCAGGCAATCGTCCATGCCGGCAGCGCGACAGCGGAAGATCTCGTTCTCGCGCATGTTCGCGGTCAGGGCCAGAATCGGCATGCGCCGCCCGCCCTGTTCCTGCGCCCGGATCGCCGAGCTCAAGGCGTAGCCGTTCATTTCCGGCATCTGCAGATCGGTCAGCAACAACGCATAGTGCCCGGACTGCCAGTGGGCGAGGGCGAGCTGGCCATTGCTGGCGACATTGGCGGCAAATCCGAGCAGGGCCAGTTGCCGCAGGATCAGTTTCTGGTTGATGGGATTGTCTTCGGCGACGAGGATCAGGCGCGGATCGCGTGGCAGCGCAGCGATATCGGTGGCGTCCGCGATGGCCGGTGACGGCTGCCGGGCCGGCGGCAGCGGACTGGATGCGACGTCGCCATCGGGCGCGGCCATGTCCGGCAGCAAGGCATTGATCGCCGCATACAATTCCTGATACCGCAGGGGCTTGGCGATATAACCGTCGCAACCTGCGGCATGACAATTTTCCTGGTCCGACTTCATCGCCAGCGCGGTCAGTGCGATGACCGGAATGGCGGCCGTCAGCGCGTCCTGCTTGAGCAGCGCGGTGGCGGTCAGGCCGTCCATGTCCGGTAGCTGGATATCCATCAGGATCAGATCGGGTTGGGCCGTGCGCGCGAGCAACAGCCCGGACTCGGCGTCGACCGCGCACAACACCGTATGTGCGGCGTGGCGCAACAGCAGACAAGCGAGACGCATGTTCGCGGGGTTGTCTTCGATGACGAGAACGCTGGCCATCAGAACAGCACGTCAGGCGGGTTGCAGGGCACGGCGAACCTCTCTCAGGAAGCGGGCGCTGTTGAACGACGCCTTTTCGAAGACACGAATCACTTTTTCCGGGTTGTTGTTGAACATCTCGCGGTCGCTGGCGGTGATGTGTTTCGCGGTCACGATGAGGATGGGAATGGCCTCGGTGTCAGGGTCGCGCTGTAGCGTCTCGACGACATCGAAACCACTGACGTCGGGCATCATCAGGTCGAGCAGGATCAGATGCGGATGCAGGCGCTGCGCGAGCGCAATCGCTTCGGCGCCACCGTAGGCACGCGTCACCGCATACGCCGGGTAGGGCAGGAATGCGGTCAGCAGTTCGACCGCCTTCGGGTCGTCGTCGACGACCAGCACCTTGTACGTGTGCTCAAGCATCGGTTCGAGCCCGAGATGGGCGAGCGATGCCTTGAGCTGACTGCGGCTGATCGGCTTTTGCAGCACGGCGGCCGCGCCACCGTTCATCGCCAGATTGTTTTCGGCGGCGCCGGAAATCATCACCATCGGCACCTGGGCCAGGCTGTCGTCATCGCGGATGCGCAGGATCAGGTCCCAACTGTCGCTGCCGGGCAGTTCCAGATCGAGGGTGATCAGGCTCAACGCGTGTTGCGGGGCCATGCGTAGCGCGGCTTCGGCACTGGCGGCACGCAGCACGGCGAAGCCCTCACCTGCGAGCAGCAGACTGACGAAGTCCGCCGTCTGGTCGTCGTCCTCGACCAGCAGGGCGTAGCGCTCGCCGCGGTCATCGCCGGCGTCGACGGCAGCGCCAAGCGTTGCCGCGGCGTTACTGGTCGCCTGCGCCAGTGTACGCACCGGTACCCAGGCGACGAAGCAGGCGCCTTCGCCTTCTGCGCTCGCCACCGCAACCGTGCCGCCGTGCAGTTCGGCGAGTTGTTTGACCATCGCCAGGCCGAGCCCGGTGCCCTCGAATTTGCGCGCCAGGCTGCTGTCGATCTGGCTGAAGGCAAGGAACAGCTTCTGCAGGTTCGGCTGCGAGATGCCGATGCCGTGGTCGCTGACGCAGATTTCGAGAAACGACTGGAAGTCATTGTCGGCGAGGGCAAAACCATGCACCGGCCAGGTGTCCGAAACATGACCGACTGCAGCCCGGGTGACGCACCGTGCGCGCAGCGTCACGCGGCCGCCATGCGAACTGAATTTCACCGCATTCGCCAGCAGGTTGTAGACAATCTGCTTGGTCTTGCGAATATCCAGATGGGTCACGCCGAGGTCGTCGCTGGCATCCAGTTCGAGATGAATGCGCTGTGCCGCCGCCTTCTCGCGCACGATCGACAGGCTGTTCGCGAGCATGGTGCTGACATCGACCGCCTCAAGCTCCAGCGCCATCATGCCGGCCTCGACCTTGGACAGATCGAGGATGTCGTTGATCAGCGACAGCAGGTGCTGGCCGCTGGTGAAGATGTCGCCGATGTATTCGTGCTGGACGTTGCTCATCTGGCCCATCAGCCCGTCCTTGAGCGCTTCCGAGAAGCCGATGATGGCGTTCAGCGGTGTGCGCAATTCGTGCGACATGGTCGCGAGGAATTCCGACTTCATGCGGCTGGCATGTTCCAGTTCGAGGTTCTTTTCCTGCAATGCACGCTCGAAGCGCTTGCGCTCGGTGACGTCGCGCGCCGCAGCGAACACGCCCTGCAGCTTGCGGTCACGGTCATGAAAAGTGGCCGCGTTGTACGAGACCACGGTTTCATCGCCGTTCTGGGCACGCACCGTGAGTTCGTAGTTGCTGACCTTGTTCTCGGTCAGTACACGCTTGATCGCGGCATCGGCGCGTATCGGATCGGTGAAGAAGTTCTTGCACGGCGCGCCGATCAGTTCGTCACGGGTGCGCCCGGTGAGTGCGATCATCTGCTGGTTCACATCCGAGATGATGCCCTGCGGATCCGTGGTCATCAGTGCGTCGATGTTCGACTCGATCAGCGAACGCGTATAGAACTGCTGGTCGCGCAGGCGCTGGTCGAGCAAGGCCTGCGCCGCTTCGACCTGCTTGCGCGCAGTGTTGTCGGTGCCGATCAGCAGGTAGCCGATGATCGTGCCCTGGGCATCGCGCAGCGCGGTGACCGAGACGATCGCGGCAAAGCGGCTGCCGTCCTTGCGGATATAGGTCAGCTCGTAGATGTCCTCGATGCCGCGCGAGGCCTTGAATACCAGCGCCTCGAAGCCGGGCGTGATCGGCGTGCCGAGCTCCAGGCTCAAGGCCTTGGCGCGTGCGATCACTTCACCGGGATCGGAAATATCGGCCGGGGTGATCTTGTTCATCACTTCGGCGGCGGTGTAGCCGAGCATGCGCTCGGCGCCGACGTTGAAAATCTGGATCACGCCTTTCGCATCGGTGGCGATGCTGGAGAAGTTCGCGCTGTTGAAGATCGCGCTCTGCAGCGCGCCGGCCTTGAGCAAGGCCGCCTCGGCTTGCTTGCGCGCAGTGTTGTCGGTGCCGATCAGCAGGTAGCCGATGATCATGCCCTGGGCGTCGCGCAGCGCAGTCACCGAGACGATCGCCGGGAAGCGGCTGCCGTCCTTGCGGATATAGGTCAGCTCGTAGATGTCCTCGATGCCGCGCGACGCCTTGAACACCAGCGCCTCGAAGCCGGGCGTGATCGACGTGCCGAGTTCGAGGCTCAAGGCCTTCGCGCGGGCGATCACTTCGCCCGGGTCGGAGATATCGGCCGGGGTGATCTTGTTGGTCACGTCGGCTGCGGTGTAGCCAAGCATGCGCTCGGCGCCGACATTGAAGATCTGGATCACACCGCGGGCGTCGGTCGCGATGCTGGAGAAGTTTGCGCTGTTGAAGATCGCGCTCTGCAGCGCGCCGGCCTTGAGCAATGCTGCTTCGGCTTGCTTGCGCGCAGTGTTGTCGGTGCCGATCAGCAGATAGCCGATGATCAGGTCCTGGGCGTCGCGCAGCGCGGTGACCGAGACGATCGCGGCAAAGCGGCTGCCGTCCTTGCGGATATAGGTCAGCTCGTAGATGTCCTCGATGCCGCGCGACGCCTTGAACACCAGCGCCTCGAAGCCGGGGGTGATCGGCGTGCCGAGCTCCAGGCTCAGCGCCTCGGCACGGGCAATCACTTCACCCGGGTCGGAAATATCGGCGGGCGTGATCTTGTTGGTCACTTCGGCTGCGGTGTAGCCGAGCATGCGCTCGGCACCGACGTTGAAGATCTGGATGACGCCATTGGCGTCGGTGGCGATGCTGGAGAAGTTGGCGCTGTTGAAAATCGCGTCCTGAAGTGCGCCCGTCTTCAGCAAGGTCTCCTGCCGGCGGTACTCGTTGAAGCCATCCGATCCCGCGGGTTTCGCGTCATCGCTTGTTGGGTCAATCGTGGCCATGGATCCCGCCGTATGCGCGCCGCAGCGCCGACGATTGTCGCCACGCAGGCGCTGGAGCGGCATTGTTGCCCAAGCAACATGACCGTTCGGTTCGGCACCGCACCGACGGTTTCGCGATTGCCGTCAGCGCACGTCGTCGAGCAACCGGTTCAACTCTTGCTTGACCACCGCATAACATTCACACACGCGCTTTTCGAGCGCGCCGCGATCGAGCACGGCGATGTGTCCGCGGCGATAACGAATGCAGCTGGCGTCCTGCAGCCTGCCGGCCGCTTCGGTCACACTTTCGCGGCGCACCCCGAGCATGCTCGCGACCAGGTCCTGGGTCATGATCAGATCCGCCGACTGGACCCGATCCAGCGTCAGCAACAGCCAGCGGCACAGTTGTTGTTCCACCGTGTGGTGACGGTTGCAGGCGGCTGACTGCATCATCTGCGTCATCAGCGCCTGCGCGTAGCGCAACAGGATGCGCTGGAAGATGCCGCCACGCTGGAACTCCTCCTTGAGCACGGCGCGGTCGAGCCGCCAGGCCTCACCGGCGGTCTGCACCACCGCCGAACTCGGCGTGGAGTTGCCGCCCATGTACAGCGGCACGCCGACGATGCCCTCGTTGCCGACACCGGCCGATTCAGCCGATGCACCGCTGGCCATGACGTAATGCAGCGACACGATGGCGGTGGTCGGAAAATACGCGTACTGCAGCTGGCCATCGGGCTCGTAGATCATGTCGCCGAGGCGCATCGGCACCCGTTCGAGATGCGCCTTGAGGCGCTCGAATTCAGCGTCCGGCAACGCTGCCAGCAAATGATTCTGGCGCGGTGAATCGGCGTGGACGGTCGTAAGCGTTGCGGCAGGCGACATGTCAGCTCCGTGCGGTGCAGTCGACGCCAATGCCGCGATAACCGACAAAGCGCGCAGTGCGGTTGAACATCGGCTCGCCGCTGACCCGAAATTGCTGGACATGGCCGTCGCCATGGACACGACTCAACGGCAGATCGATGAAGGGCTTGCGGGCGGCGATGGTGTCGAGCAACTCGCTGCGCTCGGCCTCGTTCCAGCCGGCCACGGCGCGCATGCTGCCGTCACCGGTCAGGGCGTCGACGCGCAGACCGAGCATCTCCAGCACCGGGCCGGAAACCTTGGTGAATTGATCGTTTTCGTCCTGCTCCCAGTACCAGTCGGAAGCAAGCTCGGTAAGGCTGCGGTAACGCGCCTCGCTCTCGCGCAACTCGGCGGTGCGTTCGGCCACTGCCGCCTGCAGTTCCTGATTGTAATGCTCGAGTTTTTTGTACAGCAGGCGCACTTCGAGCATGTTGTGAATGCGCGTTTTCACTTCGACCAGATCGAAGGGTTTGCTGATGAAATCCTTCGCCCCGGCTTGCAGCGCGCGCAATTTGTGGCCGGGCTGTGCGGTCAGCACGATCACCGGCAGGTAGCTGTCAACGAGACTCGACTTCAGGCTCTCCATCACCTGGAAGCCGTCCATCACCGGCATCTGCAGGTCGAGCAGGATCAGATCGAAGGGCTGCTTGCGATGCCGTGCGCAAACTTCAGCGGGATTCATCGTTGCGCTGACGTTGGTGTAGCCGGCTTCGGCCAGCAGTTGCTGCAGCAGGGTGAGATTGGCTTCCTGATCATCGACGATCAGGATGCGCGCTTGCAGAATTTCGGCAGAATTGAACTTCATGGTGTTTCTCCTGGGTGCAGACGCGCCGGATGCGACGCTGCGTATTGGAGCGCGATGTCCAGCGTCTCCATGAATTTGTTGACCTTGATGGGTTTGGTCAGGTAACGGAAGAAGCCGGCATCGAGACCTCTCTCGATGTCGTGTGGCATCGCATTTGCACTCAAGGCGACGACCGGAATGTGCGCGGTCGACGCGTCTTCGCGCAGAATCGTCAGCGCCACGAGGCCGCTGATGCCGGGCAAGTTGATATCCATCAGGATCACTTCGGGATGCGCGCTGCGTGCGAGTTCGATGCCGCGCAGGCCGTCGGTCGTGGAGATCAGGTGCAAGTCCGGTCGCCGCGCGACGAGTTCCTCGACCAGCATCAGGTTTGCCGGATTGTCCTCGACATAGAGCAGGGTGCGAGGCGGCACGCGCTCAGGCGTCAGCTTCGGGCAAGAAAGCGCGAAATCGCGCGTTTCGGGCGCCGTCAGGCGCTCGCCGGTCAGATCGAGTTCGACCCAGAAATGGCTGCCGACGTCCGGTGTGCTCTCGACGCCGATCGCGCCGCCCATCATTTCGATCAGGCGCTTGCACACGACAAGTCCGATGCCGGTGCCCTCTTCAACGCTGTTCTCCTGACCGAGCCGATTGAACTGCTGGAACAGCAGCGCGATCTGCTCGGGCCGCAATCCGGCGCCGCTGTCGCGGATCGAAATGCGGACGCGACTTTTCATCGGCATGCTGTATTCGAGCACGACGCGGCCGTTCGGCCGGTTGTACTTGATCGCGTTCGACAGCAAGTTGATCAGCACCTGCTTGATCCGCGTGCGGTCGGCATTGACGAAACAGGCTGAGTCGAGCTTCGGGAACACCAGTTCGATGCCGCGTTTCTGCGCCTGCGCCTCGACCATGTCCTGGCATTCGAGTATCACGTCGTGCAGGGCCAGCGGCTCGACCGACAGCGCGAGCCTGCCCGATTCGACCAGCGCGAGATCGAGGATCTCGTTGATCAGGGCGAGCAGGTGCCAGCCCGAGCGCAGGATCTGTTCGATGCTGCGCATCTGCTGCGGTGTCGGTGGCGGTGCGGCCGACTCCATCAATTGCGCGAAGCCGAGTATCGCGCTCAACGGCGTGCGCAGTTCATGGCTCATGCTCGAGAGAAATTCCGACTTTGCGATGTTCGCTTTTTCCGCGAGGTGCATTGCGGCGGTCAGTTCGGTCTGGGCCTGTTTGGATGCGGTGATGTCGACGAGCATGTTGATACCGCCGATGATGCGTCCGTCCTCGTCGCGCAACGGCGTCGGATACGGCGTGACCCAGATGCGGGTACCGTCGGGACGCTCGACGATGATCTCCATGCCGCGAATCACGCGACCCTCGCGCAGTGCCACCGCCATGGGGCATTCCCCGTGCGGCAGCGGCGTGCCGTCGGTCGCAAACAGTTTCGACGTCGGAGACCAGCGGTCGACACCCAGTTGCGGGACGCGGCCGGACAACTCGATCGTCGCCGGATTGAAGTGGGTCACGTGTCCGTCGGCATCGGTCGCATACACGGCAGCTGGCAGTGCGTTCAGCATCGCGCGCAACTGCGCCTCGGTCGCACGCACCGCCTTCGTCTGGTCGTCGACGCGCGCTTCGAGCGTGCGGTTCAGCTCGCGCAATTGCTCCTCGGCATGCCGTCGCGCCGCGACTTCGGCCACCAGGATGCGGTTGCCGCGATGCAGTTCCGCGAACACCGCGACCTTGGAGCGCAGCACGTTGCGGTTCACCGGCTTCTGCAGATAGTCGACAGCGCCGGCCGCGTAGCCATCGAGTGCGTGCTGGTCCTCGTTGTAGTAGGCGGTCAGGAAGATGATCGGCACAATGGAAGTCTTCTTGCGCTCGCGGACCATGCGCGCAAGTTCGAGTCCGGTCATCCCGGGCATGCGGATGTCGAGGATCAGCAGCGCGAATTCTTCTGCGACGAGCGCCAACAACGCCTGGTCTGCCGATTCGGCGCGCACCAGCCGATAGGCCGGGTCGTCGAGGACGGTTTCCAGTACGGTCAGGTTTTTCGACTCGTCGTCAACAATCAGGATGTTGATCGGTCCGCCGCGCGCGGCGTTGAACTGCGCCTCGGTCGGCGCCGGCGGAGGCCCCGCAAACGTGGCCTGATCCACGTCCGGTTTGATATTCATCGGCACAGCCAGACGCGCATCAGGGACAGCAACTGGTCGGTGTTGACCGGCTTCGCGATGTAGTCGCTGGCGCCGGCGTCCAGGCATTTCTCACGGTCGCCCTTCATCGCCTTGGCGGTCAGCGCGAGGATGGGCAGGGTGCGGAACTCGGGCGATTGGCGGATTTCGCGCATCGTTTCATAGCCATCCATGTCCGGCATCATGATGTCCATCAGCACGATGCTGAGGTCGGTCGTGCTGCGCATGATGTCGATCGCCTGACGGCCATTGGTCGTGCTGATCACATTCATCTCCTGGTTCTCCAGCAGTGTCGTCAGCGCGAAAATATTGCGCGCATCGTCATCGACGACCAGCACCTTGCGCCCACGCAGAATTTCGCTGGATCGCTGCAGTCGTTCGAGCATGATCTGCTTCTCAGGTGCCAACCTGGTCACGACGCGATGCAGGAACAGCGCCGTCTCATCGAGTAGACGCGCCGGGGACTGCACGTCCTTGATCACGATGCGCTTCGCCATGGTCTTGAGCCGTGCCTCGTCCTCTGCGCTCAGTTCCTTGCCGGTGAAGACGATCACTGGTACCTCCATCAGACCGGGCTCGGCGTGCATCTGCTCAAGCAGGTCGAAGCCGCTCATGTCGGGCAGGCGCAGATCGAGCACGACGCACTGAAACGGCCGCGCTCGCATTGCCGTCATCGCCTCGCCGCCAGTCCCGACCGCGACCAGTTCGATGTCCTCGTTGCCGAGCAGTTCGACGATCGCCAGTCGCTCGATGTCATTGTCCTCGACGACCAGCAGCCGCTTGATCGGCAGGCCGGTGAACGCCTTGATGCGATCCAGTGCCGCTTCGACGCCATCGGTCGTCGGTGCCTTGACCAGATAGGCGAACGCGCCTTGTGCGAGCCCGTGCTGGCGTCCTTCCTCGACACTGATGATCTGCACCGGGATATGCCGTGTGATCGGGTCGAGCTTGAGCTGGTTCAGCACCGCCCAGCCAAGCAGGTCGGGCAGGTACACATCGAGCAGGATCGCACTGGGACGCACCTGCCGCGCGAGCGACAGGCCGCTGCTGCCGTTGTTGGCGATGATGCCCTTGAACGAGCGCTCGCGTGCCAGTCCGAGCAGCACGCGCGCGTAGTGCGGGTCGTCTTCGATGATCAGCAGGACAAAATCGCCTTCCTTGATCGTGTCGCGGTCGTCCGCGATCCGTTCTTCGCGCGCGACCGGCAGCAGGGCCAGCGCACGCGTCATCTCGCCGGAGCCGACACCCGCCGCACGCATGCTGTCGGCGCCTGAATAACGCAGCGGCAGGTACAGCGTGAATGTGCTGCCTTGGCCGCGCACGCTGACGAGCTTGATTTCGCCGCCGAGCAGCAGCGCGAGTTCGCGGCTGATCGCGAGACCGAGTCCGGTGCCGCCGTATTTGCGCGAGGTGCCGGCGTCGGCTTGCTGAAATGCCTCGAAGATCAGGCGCTGCTTTTCGGGCGCAACGCCGATGCCGGTGTCCTCGACTGCGAAGGCGATGACGCGGTCGGCCTTGCTGAGCATCGGATGATCCGGGTTCCAGCCATGGGTCGCCAGACTGACGCGCACCTCGACATGGCCGAGCGCAGTGAACTTGACCGCGTTCGACAGCAGGTTCTTGATGATCTGCTGCAGGCGCTTCGGGTCGCTGTCCATCGAACGCGGCAAGCCTTCCGAGAAATGCACGCGAAACGGCAGGTTTTTCGCCTCGGCGACATGGCGGAAGTTGCGGTCGATGGTATCGCGCAGATTGGCGAACGGAATTTCCTCGATCTCGACGGTGACTGTGCCGGACTCGATCTTGGACAGGTCGAGAATGTCGTTGATCAGGTGCAGCAAGTCCGAGCCGGACGAGTTGATGTTGCGCGAGAACTCGACCTGCTTGTCGGTGAGATTGCCGGTCGAGTTGCCGGCCATCTGCTGGCTGAGGATCAGGATCGAATTCAGCGGCGTGCGCAATTCGTGCGACATGTTCGCGAGGAATTCGGACTTGTATTTCGACGTCAGTGCCAGTTCCGAAGCCTTGGCTTCGAGCGCATGGCGGGCGAGTTCGACTTCGGTGTTCTTGCGTTCGACCTCGGCATTCTGTTCGGCGAGCAGTTTCGCCTTGGTGCCGAGTTCCTCGTTCGTCTGCTGCAGTTCGCTCTGGCGCGACTGCAATTCGGTCGTCAGCTGCTGCGATTGCGTCAACAGACCCTCGGTGCGCATCGTCGCTTCGATCGTGTTGAACACCGCGCCGATGCTTTGCGTCAGCAATTCGAGGAAGGCGAGCGATCCGGCGCTGAATTTCTGCAGCGTGGCGAGTTCGATGACCGCCTTGGTCTGTCCCTCGAACAGTACCGGCAGCACGATGATGCTGACTTGCTGCGCCTTGCCGAGGCTCGATGAAATCTTGATGAAATCCGGCGGCACGTCGTTGAGCAGGATGCGCTTCTTCTCGACTGCGCACTGGCCGACGAGCCCTTCGCCGAGATGCACGGTTTCTTTCAGTGGTGCTTTTCCGCTGTGCGCATAACTCGACAGTTGCTTGAGCTGGAAGTCACCCTTGTGGCCAACCAGATGATAGATCGTGCCCTGATACGCATTGACCAGCGGCGCGAGTTCGGTCAACAGCATCTGCCCCACGGTCTTCAGTTCGCGCTGGCCCTGCAGCATGCCGCTGAACTTGGCCAGGTTCGTTTTCAGCCAGTCCTGCTCGCGGTTGCTTTCGGTGGTTTCGCGCAAGTTGGAAATCATCGTGTTGATATTGTCTTTCAGTTCCGCGACTTCGCCCTTCGCATCGACCTGGATCGACCGCGTCAGGTCGCCCTTGGTCACTGCGGTCGCGACTTCGGCGATCGCGCGCACCTGGGTCGTCAGGTTCGCGGCCAACAGGTTGACGTTGCCGGTCAGGTCCTTCCAGGTGCCGGCAGCACCGGGCACGTTCGCCTGGCCGCCGAGCCGTCCGTCGACACCGACTTCGCGCGCGACATTGCTCACCTGGTCGGCAAATGTCGCGAGCGTGTCGGTCATGTTGTTGATCGTTTCCGCGAGCGCGGCGACTTCGCCCTTCGCCTGCACGGTGAGCTTCTGGCGCAGGTTGCCGTCTGCGACCGCGGTCACCACCTTGACGATGCCGCGCACCTGCTCGGTCAGGTTCGAGGCCATGAAGTTCACGTTGTCGGTCAGGTCCTTCCAGGTGCCGCCGACGCCGGCGACTTGCGCCTGGCCGCCGAGCTTGCCTTCGGTGCCGACTTCGCGCGCGACGCGGGTCACTTCGCCGGCGAATGAGTTCAGCTGATCGACCATGGTGTTGATGGTGTCTTTCAGTTCGAGGATCTCGCCCTTCACGTCCGCCGTGATCTTGCGGTTCAGGTCGCCTCGGGCGACCGCAGTCGTCACCTCGGCGATGTTGCGCACCTGCGCCGTCAGATTCGCACCCATGGTGTTGACCGAGTCGGTCAGGTCTTTCCAGGTGCCGGCCACGCCGGGCACGACCGCTTGCACGCCGAGCCGGCCTTCGGTGCCGACCTCGCGCGCGACACGCGTCACTTCCGACGCGAACGAACGCAGCTGTTCGACCATCGTGTTGATCGTCTCTTTCAGCTGCAGCATTTCGCCACGTACGTCGGCGGTGATCTTCTTCGACAAGTCGCCATTCGCCACCGCGATCGTGACCTCGGCGATGTCGCGCACTTGGCCGGTCAGGTTCGAGGCCATCGAATTGACGTTGTCGGTCAGGTCTTTCCACGTGCCGGCGACGCCGAGCACGACGGCCTGACCGCCGAGCTTGCCTTCGGTGCCGACTTCGCGCGCGACGCGCGTCACTTCCGACGCGAACGCGGACAGCTGGTCGACCATGGTGTTGACCGTTTCCTTGAGCTGCAGGATCTCGCCCTTCACATCGACGGTGATCTTGCGATTGAGGTCGCCGCGGGCGATCGCGGTCGCGACATCGGCGATGTTGCGGACCTGACCAGTCAGGTTCGAGGCCATCGAGTTGACGTTGTCGGTGAGGTCCTTCCAGGTGCCAGCGACGCCGGGCACCTGCGCCTGGCCGCCGAGCTTGCCTTCGGTGCCGACCTCGCGTGCGACGCGGCTCACTTCTGCGGCGAACGAGCGCAACTGGTCGACCATGGTGTTGATGGTTTCCTTCAGCTCGAGGATTTCGCCGCGCACGTCGACGCCGATCTTCTTCGAGAGGTCGCCATTTGCGACCGCGATCGTCACTTCGGCGATGTTGCGCACCTGGCTGGTCAGGTTCGATGCCATCGAGTTGACGTTGTCGGTGAGGTCCTTCCAGGTGCCACCGACACCCGCGACCTGCGCCTGACCACCGAGCTTGCCTTCGGTGCCGACTTCGCGCGCCACGCGCGTCACTTCCGAGGCGAAACCGTTGAGCTGATCGACCATCGTGTTCATCGTGTTCTTCAACGCGAGAATTTCGCCCCTCACTTCGACGGTGATCTTCGAAGACAAGTCGCCTCTAGCGATCGCGGTCGCGACCTCGGCGATGTTGCGCACTTGTCCGGTCAGGTTCGAGGCCATGAAGTTGACGTTGTCGGTCAGGTCTTTCCAGGTGCCGGCGACGCCGAGCACGACGGCCTGACCGCCGAGCTTGCCTTCGGTGCCCACTTCGCGCGCCACGCGCGTCACTTCCGAGGCGAAGCCGTTGAGCTGGTCGACCATGGTGTTGATGGTGTTCTTCAGCTCGAGGATTTCGCCCTTCACCTCGACGGTGATCTTGCGCGACAGGTCGCCGCGGGCGACTGCGGTCGTCACGTCGGCGATGTTGCGCACCTGGCTGGTCAGGTTGTTCGCCATCGAGTTGACGTTGTCGGTCAGGTCCTTCCAGGTACCGGCCACGCCGGGTACCTGCGCCTGACCGCCGAGCTTGCCCTCGGTACCGACCTCGCGCGCGACACGCGTCACTTCCGAGGCGAAGCCGTTGAGCTGGTCGACCATGGTGTTCATCGTGTTCTTCAGCGCGAGGAACTCGCCCTTGACCTCGACCGTGATCTTGCGGGACAGATCGCCGCGCGCGACCGCGGTCGTGACCTCGGCGATGTTGCGGACCTGGCCGGTCAGGTTCGACGCCATCGAGTTGACGTTGTCGGTCAGGTCCTTCCACGTGCCGGCGACCCCGGGCACCTGGGCCTGGCCACCGAGCTTGCCCTCGGTGCCGACCTCGCGCGCCACGCGGGTCACCTCGGCGGCGAACAGGCCGAGCTGCTCGACCATGCCGTTGACGACCTTGGCGGTCGACAGGAACTGGCCGCGCAGGGTG
>JAYUVY010000106.1:0-9218 GCA_043753835.1 Lysobacterales bacterium
GCGCCATGTCGGCCTGCTGTCGCCGATCGTGCATGCGATCCCGGTGCAGTTGCTGGCGTATCACGCGGCGCTGGCGCGCGGTACGGATGTGGACAAGCCGCGCAATCTGGCGAAGTCGGTGACGGTGGAGTAAGCGGGCCCGTAGAAGAGACTCCACTCAGCCCAAACGAAAAAAATAGCATCATTGCGGTTGATGCATAAAAAGGTTGACACCGCCAAAACGCAGGCCTAAGTTGTGCGTCATGTCGAATGATGCATATAAAAAGCTGCTGAGTGAGGTCGCGGATGTCCGTCAGGGCTATCCGTTCCGCGGCGCGATCCCCGAAATGCCGGCCGGCAGTGTCCGGGTGGTGCAGATGAAGGATCTGTCGCGCGACGGCCTTCGTTCGGGTGACGATCTGCTCACTACCGAGATCGCTGGGCGCAAGCCCTCCGATTGGCTGCAAGCCGGCGACATCCTGTTCGTCTCCCGTGGCGCCAGCCCTTACGCCGCGCTCATCGTCGACCCGCCGCCGCGCACGCTGGCATCGCCGCATCTGTATCTGATCCGGGTACGGGGTGCCGAACGCCTGTTGCCCGCTTTTCTCGCTTGGCAGCTCAACCAGCCGCCCGCGCAGCGCACGCTGATGCAGTTGGCCGAAGGCAGTCACCAGCTCAGCATTCGCCGGGCGGTGCTGGAACAGATCGAGATCCGCATCCCGCTGATCGAACGCCAGCATGCGGTGGTCGCACTCGACCGTACCGCCCGCGCGGAACGCAGCGCGCTGCACGCACTCATCGACAACCGAACGGCCCAACTCACGGCCATCGCCGAGCACCTGCTCGGCTGACCTGCTCGCCCCATATTTCCCGGAACCTGCCCATGAGTACCACCGATATCGCCCAGGACACCATCAACGCCGCGGTCTGGGCCGCCTGCGACACCTTCCGCGGCACCGTTGCGCCGGAAACCTACAAGGATTACGTGCTGACCATGCTGTTCCTGAAATACGTCTCCGATGTGTGGCAGGACCATGCGGACACATATAAGAAAAAGTACGGCGACAACCGTGAGCTGATCGAAGACATGCTCAAGACCGAGCGCTTCGTATTGCCGCCCAGCGCAAACTTCTACGCTTTGCACGACCAGCGCCACGCGCCAGGCAATGGCGAGCGCATCGACAAGGCCCTGCACGCCATCGAAGACGCCAACATCGGCAAGCTTCGCGATGTGTTCCAGGACATCAGCTTCAACGCCAACAAGCTCGGCGAAGAGCAACAGAAGAACGATCTGCTGCGGCATCTGTTGGAAGACTTCGCCAAGCCCGTGCTCGACCTGCGGCCCAGCCGCATCGGTCAGCTCGATATCATCGGCAACGCCTATGAGTTCCTGATCAAGAACTTCGCGTCCAGCAGCGGCAAGAAAGCCGGCGAGTTCTACACGCCACCGGAAGTCTCCACGCTGATGGCGCGGCTGATGCAGCCCAAGGAAGGCGACGAGATCTGCGACCCCACCTGCGGCTCCGGATCGCTGCTGATGAAGTGCGGCCGATTGATCCGCGAAGGCAGCGGCTCCCGCAAATATGCGCTGTACGGTCAGGAAGCCATCGGCAGCACCTGGGCGCTGGCGAAGATGAACATGTTCCTGCATGGCGAGGACAACCATCGCATCGAGTGGGGCGATACCATCCGCAACCCGAAATTGCTGGAAGGCGAAGAACGTTCGAATATCTTCGAAGCTGCGCGCGGTGCGAAGAAAGGGGCGAGCAGTCGCGCACCCAAGCCGGGGACGCTGAAACATTTCGACATCGTCGTCGCCAATCCGCCGTTTTCGCTCGAGAAGTGGGGCCACGACAGCGCCGACGCCGACCCGCATGGCCGCTTCCGCCGGGGTCTGCCGCCGCGCACCAAGGGCGATTACGCTTTCATCCTGCACATGATCGAAACCATGAAGCCGCGCACCGGCCGCATGGCCGTGGTGGTGCCGCACGGCGTGCTGTTCCGTGGTGCTGCCGAGGGCCGGCTGCGCCAGCAGCTGATCGACGAAAACCTGCTGGATGTGGTCATCGGCCTGCCGGAGAAACTCTTCTACGGCACCGGCATTCCCGCAGCGGTGCTGGTCTTCCGCAGGAAGAAGGCCGACGACAAGGTGTTGTTCATCGACGCCAGTCGTGGCTATCAGGACGGCAAGAACCAGAACTCGCTGCGCGAGTCCGACCTGCAGCGCATTCTCGATACAGTCCAGGCCCACAGCAGTGTCGACAAATACGCCTATCTGGCCAGCCCGGCGGAGATCGCCGAGAACGACTACAACCTCAACATCCCGCGCTACGTCGACACCTTCGAGGAAGAAGAAGAGATCGACCTGATGGCCGTGCGCCGCGAGCGCGAGCAGCTGAAGGCCGAACTGGCGAAGTTGGAGGTGCAGATGGCGGGGTATCTGAAGGAGTTGGGCTATGAGTAAGCGCGACGGCCCACTGTCCAAACGTCTGCAACGCGCCACTGCGGCGGAGGCATCGGACCCGGGCGCGATCCAGGGCGAGCTGGTCCTGTACGCCACCGATGACGGCGCGGCCCGCTTTTTTCTGCGTGCCGATGGCGGCAGCGTCTGGCTCAGCCAGCTGGAGCTGGCCGAACTGTTCCAGACCAGCAAGCAGAACATCAGCTTGCATATCAAGAACATACTGGCCGATGGCGAGTTGGCGCCGGCAACTGTCAAGGAATACTTGACAGTTCAAAACGAGGGCCAGCGCCGGGTGCGGCGTGCGCTGCAGAGCTGCAGCCTGGACATGATCCTGGCCATCGGCTACCGGGTGAAATCGCCGCGCGGCACCCAGTTCCGCCAGTGGGCCACCGCCCACCTCAAGGAATACCTCATCAAGGGCTTCGTGCTGGACGATGTGCGACTGAAGGATCCGGTCGGCTGGGATTACTTCGACGAGCTGCTGGAACGTATCCGCGAGATACGCACCTCCGAGAAGCGCTACTACCAGCAGATCCGCGACCTGTTCGCGCTGTCGGTTGACTACCGCGATAACCCCGCCGACACCGACCAGTTCTTCGCCACCGTGCAGAACAAGATGCTGTACGCCGTGACCGGCAAGACCGCTGCGGAGATCGTGGTGGCGCGCGCGGACCCAGACCAGCCGAACATGGCGCTGAACCACTTCAGCGGCGGGCGCGTGCGCAAGACCGATGTCATCGTCGCCAAGAACTATCTGGCGCAGGAGGAAGTCGCATCCCTCAACCGCATCGCCACCATGTTTCTGGACTACGCCGTGGACCGCGCCAGCCAGCGCAAGGATCTGCGCATGGACGACTGGCGCGCGTACGTGGACCGCTTCGTCGAATTCAATGAGCGGCCGCTGCTGACCAATGCCGGCACGGTCAGCCGCGAGCGGATGCAGCAGGTCGCGCACGAGCGCTATGCCGAATTCGATGCCAAGCGGCGCAAGACCGAGGCCTTGGCGGCGGATGCGGAGGATATTCGGGCGTTGGAGACGGTGGAAAAAGGTAGCCGTAAGGGAGGCAAAGATGCTTCCTGAGGATTGGGTACGATCTACGGTCGGAGATGCCTGCGCGATCAAAAATAATCTACGGCTACCGTTGAGCACTGAAGAACGTGACTCGATGAAAGGTCCCTATCCCTACTTTGGTCCTACTGGCGTGCTTGGCAATATCGACCACTATAGGTTAGATGGAGAGTTCGCTCTTGTGGGTGAAGATGGCGATCATTTCCTGAAATTCCGTGACCGTGAAATGACTTTGTTTTTTAGCGGTAAGGCAAATGTCAACAATCATGCTCATGTGATAGGAAATTCTGGATTCTGCGTGGCCAAATGGTTCTACTACTGGTTCATGCATCGAGACCTTACGTCCGTGCTGTCGCGCCAAGGCGTGGCACGTTACAAGCTCACGAAAGCTAGTCTTGAAGAGCTTGAGCTCTGGCTGCCGCCCCCGGAAGAGCAGCTTCGCGTTTGTAGATTGCTTGATGTATGGGAAAGGTCAATCGCTGCATCCGAGCGGCTTTTTGCCAATCGTCGGTTGCAGAAGCAGTTCTTGATTCGCCGCTCGTTTCTTCATCAGCATCGACGCCAAATGGCGCATGCGGCATGGTCGTTTCATGATTTCGATGATGTCTTCGAGCGTGTCATCCGAAAGAATTCCGTCGGAGAAACCAATGTGCTGACGATTTCCGGTGAGCATGGGCTGATCAGCCAGCGCGACTATTTCAACAAGAGCGTCGCGAGTGAGAATCTCGCTGGCTACACGCTGCTGCACAAGGGCGAATTTGCGTACAACAAGAGCTATTCTGCAGGCTATCCGATGGGGGCGATCAAGCCGCTGCAGAAATATCCAGCGGGCGTTGTCTCCAGTCTTTATCTCTGTTTTCGGATACGAGACGAAAAAGCCGCTGACCTCGATTTCTTTCGGCATTATTTCGAGGCCGGCATGCTCAACGAACAGCTCACCGGCATCGCCCAGGAAGGCGCTCGCAACCATGGGTTGCTGAATGTCGGCGTGGGCGACTTCTTCAAGTTGCGCCTGCATGTGCCGAACATCGAAGAGCAGAGACGTATCGCGCGCATCCTCAATACAGCAGAGGCGGAAGAGCGCTCGATCGCCCTCCAGATCGAAGCGCTTCGCAAGGAAAAACAAGCCTTGATGCAACAGCTCCTCACCGGCAAACGCCGCGTGCGGCTCGCGGATGCTGCGGTGAAGGTGCAAAAGACAACCTCCGCAAAAGCCAGCGTCAAAACACCCGCCGCCAGGAAAGCCAGCGCCAAGACACCCATCGCCAAGGACAAGCGACCATGAACCCTGCCGCGCCCGACACCCGTGAACGTGCCGGCGCGCAGCTGCCGGCGCTGCATCTGCTGGCGAATCTGGGCTGGCGCTATCTGTCGCCGGCCGAATGCCTGGCGCTGCGCGGCAGCAAACGCGAGGTGTTGCTGCGGCCGAGGTTGATCGCGGCGCTGCAGGTGCGCCGCTTCGACTACAAGGGCACCTCGTATCCGCTGTCGCCCAGTGCCATCGACCAGATCCTGCGCGAGTTGACTGCGCTGCCGCTGGGCGAGGGCCTGCTGGCCGCCAACGAACGCCTGTACGCCAAGCTGGCCTTCGGGATCACCGTCACCGAGTTCATGCCCGACGGCAAGAAACACCAGCCCACCATCGCCATCATCGACTGGGCCGACCCGGCCGCCAATTTCTGGGACGTGACCGAAGAATGCGAGCTGCTGTCCACCCACGGCACCCACGACCGTCGCCCGGACATCGTCGCCTACGTCAACGGCCTGCCGCTGGTGGTGATCGAAGCCAAACGCGCGGAGCTGGCGGGCAGCGGACGCATCGGCAAAAGCGCTACCGATGAAGCCATCAGCCAGCATCTGCGCAATCAGCGCCCGGACGAAATCCCGCAGCTGTATGCCTACGCGCAGCTGCTGCTGGCGATCAGCGCCACCGACGGTCGCTACGGCACCACGCACACCCAGGACAAGTTCTGGTCGCGCTGGCGTGAAGAAGAGTGGGACGCGGCGCAGTTGCTGGCGGTCAAGAACCGCGTGCTGCCCATCGACGAGCGCGCGGCCCTGCTGCGCGACAAACCGGAGGCGCTGCGCCAGCACTGCGAGGCGTTGTGGGCGCAACCGATGCTCGCGAACGAACAGGACGCGCTGTTGATCGGCTTGCTGACCCCGGCGCGGCTGCTGGAATTTCTGCGCGGCTTCGTGCTGTTCGACCGCAAGGTGGGCAAAGTGGTGGCGCGCTACCCGCAGTTCTTCGGCATCCGTGCGCTGCTGGCGCGCATCCGCCAGTTCCGCCCTGACGGCGGGCGCGAAGGCGGCGTGTTGTGGCACACCACCGGTTCGGGCAAAAGCTTCACCATGGTCTTCCTCAGCAAGGCGCTGCTGCTGGACGAGGCGCTGAAGGCATGCCGGGTGATCGTGGTGACCGACCGCATCGACCTGGAAACCCAGCTGTCGCGAAATTTCGCCAGCGGCGGCGCGTTCGGTTCGGCCATCGCTACGCGAAAAGATGGCGAGCGCAGCAAAGCCACCACCGGGCGCGATCTGGCCCGGCGCATCGGCCACGGCAGCGAGCGCATCACCTTCTCGCTGGTGCAGAAGTTCACCACCGCGTCCAAGCTGCCGGAATGCCGCAACGACTCCGCGGACTTGATCGTTCTGGTGGATGAAGGCCACCGCAGCCACGGCGGCGAAACCCACGAACGCATGCGCAGGGCGCTGCCGAACGCGGCCTATCTGGCCTTCACCGGCACGCCGCTGCTGAAGAACGAGAAAACCGCGAACAAATTCGGCCCGATCGTGCACGCCTACAGCATGCAGCGCGCGGTCGAAGACGAGACCGTCGCACCGCTGCTGTACGAGCAGCGCGTGCCCGAGCTTGACGTGAACGAAGCCGCCGTGAGCCGCTGGTTCGACAAGATCACCGCAGGCCTGTCCGAGGCGCAGAGCGCCGACCTGAAAAAGAAATATGCCAGCAAGCGGGCCATCTACGGCGCCGCCAACCGCATCGAACTGATCGCCTGGGACATCGCCGCCCATTTCGACAGCAATTTCAAACAGTTGGGCAACGGCCTGAAAGGACAGGTCGCCACCGACAGCAAGCTGGACGCCATCCGCTACAAGCGCGCGCTCGACGAGACCGGGTTGGTCACCAGCGCCGTGATCATGTCCGCGCCGGACACCCGCGAAGGCAACCGCGAGGTGGACGAGGACACGCTGCCGGACGTGCAGAAGTGGTGGAAGCAGACCATCCTCGATCCGCGCATCGACCCGGAAGACTACGAGAAACAGGTGCTGCAGGATTTCGGCAGCGACGCCGACCCCGATCTGCTGATCGTGGTGGACAAGCTGCTGACCGGCTTCGACGAACCGCGCAATGCGGTGCTGTACATCGACAAGCCGCTGAACGGCCACAACCTCATCCAGGCGGTGGCGCGGGTGAACCGCCTGCACGACGCCAAGCGCCACGGCGTGCTGGTGGACTATCGCGGCATTCTGGATGCGCTGGATACGGCGGTACGCGCGTATCAGGATCTTGAGCAGCGCACCCAGGGCGGGTTCGATATCGCCGATCTCGATGGCCTGTATCGCGCGTTCGGTACCGAATACAAACGCCTGCCGGCATTGCACGAACGGCTGTGGTCGTTCTTCGCGGACCTGACCAGCACCACCGACCGCGAACAATTCCGGCAGGTACTGAGCCCGCGTTTCGTCGACGACGGCGAAGGCGGCGAATACGACGAGCGCCAAGCACTGCGCGACGAGTTCTATGCTGCGTTGACCGCGTTCGGCCTGTGCCTGCAGACCGCGCTGTGCTCACGCAGTTTCTTCGAGGACCGCAGTTTTGGCGAAGCGCTGATTGCCCGCTACAAACACGATCTGCGCTTCTTCAGCGAGCTGCGCCAGACTGCACGCCGCGATGCCATGGAGACCGTCGATTACAGCGTCTACGAAGCCCAGATCCAGCGATTGGTGGACAAACAGGTCATCGGCAAGGAAGTGCGCGAGCCCGAGGGCGTCTATCTGGTGCATCAGTTCGGGCAGCCGGAGCAGACCAGCACCTGGACCGAAGAGAAAACCCGCAACGAAACCGACATCATCCGCACCCGCGTGCGCAAGACCATCGAGCAGGCGCTGGCGACCGACCCGTACGCGCAGAAAGTGTTCGGCGAGCTGCTGAAACAGGCGATTGCCGAAGCGGAAGCGATGTTCGACCATCCGCTGAAGCAATACGCGCTGTTCAAGGATTTCGAGCAGCAGCTTCAGGCGCACGAGACACCCGGCATTCCGAACGGCTTCAGCGACAACCGGCAGGCACAGGCGTATTACGGTGTCATCCGGATGGTATTGGGCGACGCATCGTTCGATGCATTGACTGGCGAAACGCGCGCGCAGATGGTGGCCCGCGCATTCACGATCGACCGCGCCGTGCGCGATGCCGTGGCGGAGAACTCGCTGAGCCCGCAGGGCATCGAATCCGCGATCAGCCAACGCCTGCTGCCTGAACTGTATGCGGACATCGGCATGGATCACGCGCGCGAAGTGATTGCCGAGGTCATCCGGATCGTGCGGATCGGATTGGGTCGCGCATGAACACGAACACGTGCGTCGCCAACGGTGGCGGCGATTACGTGGTGTTTCTGCCGTATGGGCAGGACCGGATTCGATGCCTCGTTCGACGTCGGCCAGCGCGGGCGGGCGGCAGCATCGCGATCCATGTCGAAGCCGATGGCCGCGTATTGGCCGACGCGCCTGCCAGCGCCTCCGCTGCAGAGGTGCGCGCGGCGCTGATGCGGCGCGTGGCATGGATCCATCGCCATCGAACCGATGCCCGCAGCCGTCGAGAACCGTTGGTGGCCAGGGAATACGTCAGCGGCGAAACCCTGCATTACCTTGGTCGCCGCTATCGCTTGAAAGTTTGCAGCGACCGGACAACAGCGGACAGGACGCCGGACGGAGCATCGTCGCGCGTGCGCATGCGTGGCGGCTACATCGAAGTGGATGCTGGCGATGTGCCGACGCCGGCCCTCGTGCGCGGATTGCTGGAGGCGTGGTATCGCGGACGTGCGCGGGAGGTGCTGTCGGCGCGGATGCAGGCGATATCGATCGGTCTGCGCTGGGTGAAGCAGGCACCACCCGTCACGCTGCGGACGATGAAACGGCAGTGGGGCAGCTGTTCGCCGCACGGCAGAATCACGCTGAACGTGGATCTCGTTCGCGCACCGCGCGACTGCATCGATTACGTGATCCTGCACGAGCTGTGCCATCTCCGGCACCACCATCACGGCAAGCCGTTCTACCGCCTGTTGGGCGCGCATCTGCCGCAATGGCCGGAGGTCAAACGAAGGCTCGATGCGATGGCCGATATCGTCCTGGCCAGATAGCGTTGGGCATGCGGTGGTGTTTCCGCAGCTACGCTACGAGGAACCACGGGGTCAGGTTCACTTCTTCCGAAGTGAACCTGACCCCGCAGTGCGCACCGCCCGATCCGCGATCACGCCACGTCGGGTAACCGCGACAATAATTTGTCCAAAGTGATCGGATACTCGCGCACGCGGATGCCGGTGGCGTTGTGAATCGCGTTGGCGATGGCGGCGCCGACCCCGCACAGGCCCAGTTCGCCCACGCCCTTGGCTTTCATCGGCGACGAGATCGGGTCGGTTTCGTCGAGGAAAATGACGTCCTGATGCGGCACGTCCGCATGCACGGGGA
>JAYUVY010000107.1:0-27293 GCA_043753835.1 Lysobacterales bacterium
GTGGTGCGCCATCGGAACGATGGCGCAACTTCGGAGTATCGAACACGCCGGGCCGACACGCCTCCGCCTCAGGACGGAGGCGTGCGGTTATTTCAGGTCAGGGCGAACGCAGGGAATCGAGCACCTTGCCGGCGGCATCGGCACCGGCATCGTCACCGGCCACAACCGCGAACCAAAGTTCGGCGATGTTGCCGTCCGCCAGCTGGAAGAACGCGATCGAGAAACCGACCGCTTCACCGTTTTCGTCGATGCCCGCACCGACCACGGACAGCATATCCATGCCGCGATGTTTCGAGGTTTCCGGCTCTTCCAGGGACACGTCGGAGAACGTCTCGTTGAGATACTTCCGGTTTTCCTCGATCGCGTCATCGAGCGCCGATTCGCTGCCCGGAATCGTGCGCAGCTGCACGACCACGCCGGTCGGTCCGGTCAAGGTGACGTAATCACCAATGCTTTCGCCCGGCTCCATTTTCCAATTGGACGGATGGTCGATCACGAAACTGGCATTGTCCGGCGACGGATACGCCATGCGTTCGGCCATGGCCGGATGGGCGACAAGCAGGCCGGCGGCAAACGCGATCGACGCAAGAAAAATTGACTTCATGGACATTCCCCAATGGATGAATGAGTGCGACATCCGCCGCAGAACATCTGCGGCGTGTTCGGCTCGCGGATCATACGCGGCGAACCCGTCCTGCAAACCTGTGGCGCGCTTGTTTACGATCTGCGCGCCGTCCAAAGCGAGTGTTGACCGAGGCCGCTGTGTTGCGTAGTGCATCGACAAAATATGTGAGGTGCAGTCATGGTTCGCTGCCGGGTGTAGATTCCCGTCAAATCGTTTAATCGATTTTGGGGGAAATATGACGCGCCTTCCGCTTCTGCTGATCCTGACTGCTGTCGCGCAAACCGTGAGCGCGGATGACACCGCGCTCGACCCCGCTTTCGGATTAGGCGGGCGATACAACAATTCACCGAGCTATTTCACCAAGACGCTTGCGCACCTGCCGCGCCCGGGCGGTGGTTCGGTCGCGGTGACCCACGATCACGATGTCGACATCAACAACAACGCGAGCGGTCCCGACACCATCGGCCTGAAGTTGTTCAACGATGCCGGCGCGTTCATTGCCGGCTTCGGCGCGCCGGCCAATATCAGTTTCTCGCAGATCGGCGGCGCGGCGATCGACAGCCTCGGCCGGATCGTCGTCGTGGGCTCCGTGTATTTTGTGGGCGGCAACTACGACTTTCGCGTGGTGCGCCTGCTCCCCGACGGTGCGCCAGATACGAGTTTCAGTGGCGACGGCGTGGCCGATATCGCGTTCGAACTCGGCGGCAGCCACAACGACTACGCCAATGCCGTCGCGATCGATGCCCTCAATCGCATCGTTGTCGTCGGTCAGGTGCAACGTGCAACGGCTGGCGACACCGATTTCGGCATCATCCGTTTGCTCACCAATGGCACACTCGACAACACCTTCAGCGGCGACGGCAAGGAAGTGGTTCTCTTTGATCTGGGTGCCACGCTTCGCTCCGATGCTGCGCGTGCCGTGGTGATCGGTAGTGATGGCCGCATCACCATCGGCGGTTCGGCCCTGGACGGCAACTTGAACGTCACCCGCATCGGCCTCGCCAAATTCACCAATGCCGGTGTTCCGGATTTCGGCTTCTGCCCCGGTGCTTGCAACTTCATGGGCAGCTATACCGGCGTCCATAGCGGACGTCGCGTGATTTTTTACGGAAGCGACGTGCCGGCGCTCAGCGATTCGCTGGATGCCATGTCGATCAACGACGATGGCGAACTGGTGACCGCCGGCACCACGCCGGGAACCGGTGAAACGCTCGGTTACTTGCAGAAGTTCGACAGCGCCGGCAACTGGCTGGCCGAGCGGACGACGCAAGGTGCCTTTGGCGGCAACGTCTACATTGGCGGCGTGCACTGGCAGGATCCCGTTGCCAGCAATGGCAATATCGTGCTGACCGGTACTTCCGGCCCGAACGAGGAGTTCTTCTTCGCGCAACGCTTCGGCCCGACGTTCGCACCCAGCAGCAACTGGGGCGGTGTTGGTCCGAGCAACAGTGTCTATGTCTGGACAGCGAGCGGCGGTTTCGGTGATGCCGGCGACAATCGACCAGCCGCTTCCACGATCGACCCGAGCGGGCGTGTATTGGTCGGCGGCGGTTTCAAGACAAGCAGCAACAGTACCTACAGATCGACCATCAGTCGCCTCACCTACACGGGGCCGCCATTGGGCGTTTTTTTCAAGGACAGCTTCGAATAATCCGGTCGGCGAAAGCCGACGATGCGAGAGCCCGCATGCTCAAAACCTTTCCAGGCAGTTGCGTACCCGCTTCTGGCCCGCGGTGGCGCGGGAAGGCGAATTCCGCTTGCTGGCCGGTGAAAGTGAACTCACCGAGTACCTGTTCAACACCCGCAAGAATCAACACTTCTTCTGCAAGCACTGCGGTGTGCGCGCCTTTGGCGTCGGCAACGACATCCCGATCGGCAAGATGTACGGCGTCAACCTCGGTTGCCTCGAGGGCATCTCCGAAGAAACGCTGTCACAGATCCCGATCACCTACGTCGACGGCATGAACAACCAGTGGCAAAACGCACCGGCGTTTTTTCAGCATTTGTGAGTGGCCGCGTCCTTTTCGTCTGATGCAGAGATTGATCCGCGAGCGCGCTGCGATAACCTCCAACGACTGCATCGTGGTCGCCCCGGGAGCATCATGACCTCAACTTTCCTGCTCGCCATCGACGCCGGCACGACCAGCGTGCGCGCGATCGTCTTTGATGCACAGGGCCGCATTGTTGCCAGCGCGCAGCAGGAATTCGCGTTGTTCTATCCCCAGCCCGGCTGGGTGGAACAGGATGCCGACGAGATCTGGGCGGCCGTATTGGCGACCTGTCGCGCCGCTTTGGCGCAGTCGGGACTGGTGGCGACGCAAGTCGCTGCGATCGGCATTGCCAACCAGCGCGAAACCACGGTGATCTGGTCGCGCGCAACGGGGCGACCGATCCATCACGCGATTGTCTGGCAGGACCGGCGCACCGCCGATGTCTGCGAGCGTCTGCGCGAAGCCGGGCACGAGCCGGCGATCGGCGCAAAGACCGGCTTGTTGCTCGATCCATATTTTTCCGCGACCAAGATCGCCTGGCTGCTCGACGCCGTGCCCGGTGCGCGCGTCGATGCGGTCGCCGGCCGGTTGTGTTTCGGCACCATCGACAGCTGGTTGCTGTGGCAACTCACCGGCGGACGCACACACGCGACCGATGCCACGAATGCGTCGCGCACCTTGTTGTTCGATATCGCCACACAGGGCTGGGACGACGACCTGCTCGCGGTGTTCGGTGTGCCGGGCACTCTGTTGCCGGAAGTGCGCGACTCGAATGCGCACTACGGTGACACCGACGCCGCATGCTTTGGCGCCGCGATCCCGATCCACGGCGTGCTCGGCGACCAGCAGGCGGCGCTGGTCGGCCAGGCCTGTTTCGCGCCGGGCATGAGCAAGAGCACGTATGGCACCGGCTGTTTTCTGGTGATGAATACCGGCACTGAGATCGCGCGCTCGCACAACCGCCTGCTCAGCACCGTCGCCTATCGTATCGATGGCGTCGTGACCTATGCGATCGAGGGCAGCATCTTCGTCGCCGGCGCGGCCGTGCAGTGGTTGCGCGATGGCCTCAAATTGATCGAGAACGCCGCGCAGACCGAGACCATCGCGATGCGTGGCGCCGGCAGCGGCGGCGTCTATCTGGTGCCGGCCTTCACCGGTCTCGGCGCGCCGCACTGGGACCCGCATGCACGCGGCGCGATCTTCGGTTTGACCCGCGACACCGGCATCGGCGAGATCGTCACCGCCGGATTGCAGTCGGTGTGTTTCCAGACGCGCGACCTGCTCGAAGCGATGCGTCGCGATGGCGCAACCAGCGCCTGCACCTTGCGCATCGATGGCGGCATGGCCGCGAACAACTGGTTCGCGCAGTCGCTGGCCGACATCCTCGGCGTACCGGTCGACCGACCGGTCGTGATCGAGACCACGGCCCTTGGCGCCGCGTATATGGCCGGACTCGGTGCCGGTGTGTTCACTTCGCTCGCGCAGATTGCGACGCAGTGGGGCTGCGAACAACGCTTCGCGGTGCAGATGCCGGCGACGCAGCGCGCCAGTCTGTATGTCGGCTGGCAGGACGCGATCGGGCGTGTGCTGCGCACGCCAGGCTGAACGGCGACGCACTCCCGGCGCGTCCGTCGCGGCGCATCACGGTTGGGCGGCGACCGAGTTGTATGCTTGGCCCATTGTTGCCGGAGACATCGATGAACGTATGCATTCGCGGATTGTTGCTCGCTGCCTTGTCTTTCCCGTTGCTCGCGCTCGCCACCGAGTTGCCGAGCAAGCGCTTCAATTTGCCGATTGATCCGGGTGCGCGCTCGCTGCAAACGCCGCTGCTGAATGCCGAAAAAGCGCTGGCCGAGGACGCCAGTGCCGAGAAGGGACGGCCGCTACGCTACGCGATCATGCACAAGGTTGCGGTCGATGCGCTCGCGTCCGACAGGGATGCGATCGGGCGCTGGACCGATGTCGATGCCGAATTCGTGCTTTGGCGCGCGCGCATCGACGCACCGGGTGCGGTGTCGATCGATCTAGCGCTGAAGCCCTTCCATCTTCCCGAAGGCGCGGAAGTCTGGTTGACCGATGCCAAGGCGCAGGTGCGGCGCGGCCCCTACACCGCTGCCGACAATCCGCAGTCGCGCGAATTCTGGACACCGTATGTGCCCGGCGACATCGCCTACCTCGAAGTGCTGGTGCCGAAGGCACGCCGCGACGAACTCGAATTGCAGATCCACAGCGTGCAGCAGGCGTACCGTCATATCGAAAGCGGGATCTCGCCCTTTGCAAAGTCGGGCACCTGCAATGTCGACAGCGTCTGCCCGCAGGGCGACAACCATCGCAGCCAGATCAATGCCGTCGGGCGCTACTCGATCGGCGGCGGCCTGTGCAGCGGGCAGCTGATCAACAACACCGCGCAGGATCGCAAGCGTTACTTCATCAGCGCCTCGCACTGCTTCAACGACACGACCGGTGTCGGTGACCAGTCGGCGGCGAACACGATTGTCGTTTACTGGAAGTACGAAAGCCCGATCTGTCGCACTGTCGGCAGCAGCGACAATGGTCAGCAAACCCCGGTCTCGGTTTCGATCACCCAGACCGGCGGCGCCACCTTGCGCTCGACCAATCGCGATTCCGACACCACCCTCGTCGAGTTGAATTCGGCCATTCCGCAAGGGGTCGATCCCTTCTGGTACGGCTGGGATCGCACCACCAATGTCTCGGCGAGCGGCGCCGTCGTGCACCACCCGCTGGGCCATGAAAAGCGCATCAGTTTCGAGAACGATCCGCTGGTCGAGTCGAACGTCCAGCTCAACAGCAATAGCGTGCTCGGCTCGCATCATTGGCGCATCAATGACTGGGACGTGGGCACCACCGAACAGGGTTCGTCGGGTTCTGGCCTGATGAACGCGCAGAAGCGTCTGATCGGTGTGCTTTCGGGTGGAACGGCGGCTTGCGGCAACAATCTGGAGGACTTCTTCGGCCGCCTGAACTACGCCTGGGAAGGCGGCGGTCCGGGGAGCAGCAACGTGCGCACGTGGCTCGATCCCGGCAGCACCGGCGCGACGACACTTGACGGCCTCGGCACCTGCACGCCGCCGACCGTGGCGCTCAGCCTGAACACGGCCAATCCGAACGCCGACGGCCCGGTCAGCCTGAGCGCGAACATCAGCGGCGGAACCGGGCCATACACGTTGTCCTGGGATGTCGACAATGACGGCATTGAAGATCGTCGCGTCAGCGGCGTGACCGGCAGCAATACCCTGGCGCCGCGCTATCCGGAACGCACCGGCACGACGGTGAAAGTCACGGCGACCGACGCCAGCCAATGTGTCGGCAGCGGCACGCTGACCTTGAACGTGCGCGCGCCGGTGCTGGCCGCAGCGACCAATGGCGCGGCAACGCAAAGTTGCGGCGACGGCGACGCCAATGTCGAGCCCGGCGAAATCTGGAACGTGCCGGTGCGCGTCACCAACACCGGCGACGATGCGGTCAACGACGGCTTCGCGGTGTTCACCGGCGGCAGCGTCGCGGCGATCGGCAGCGGTCCAGTGCGCAGCGACACTTTCGGCTATCGCGCGCTGGCCAGTGCCACCTCGCCGGCCTGTCGCGTGCAAGCGATTGACATGACCAGTGCAAGCTCATTGACCTTGACCCGTGGCCCGCATGTCAGTGCCGGTACCAGCGCCAGCGATGAAGGCTTTGTCGCCAATCTTGCCGTTGGTGGCAGCACGCCCTTCAAGTTCTACGACCAGAACATCAGCAGCTTGATGATGTCGACGAATGGTTATCTGTCGACCAATGGTGCGGACGGCGGCGACGACTTCAGGGGCGTCTGCGGTGTCGATCAGCATCAGGGCGTGATCGATGGTCGCCTGCAGGTGTTGCATGACGACCTCGTGGTGCAGGCCGGCGGCAGTCTCAAGCACGCGCGCTTCGTCAGCTGCCCGCGCCCGTCGGATGTCGGCAATGCCAGTCAGGGCTGCACGGTGTTCGAATGGCGCAATCTCGAGCGCTTCGGGACCAATGGCGGTGCCGGCAACAACGTCTTCCAGGCCGTGCTCTACGACGAAAGCTTTGAAATCGTCTACCAGTATCTGACGGCAGACAGCGTCGCCGGCGCAACGGCCGTGATCGGCTTGCAGAACAGCAGCGAAAGCGTCCGCTTCGACTACACCTGCGATGTTGCCAATTCGGCGCCGGCGAATACCGCCACCTGTTTCTTCCATCCGACGGCGCTGCCCGGTGGCCTCGTCAGCTCGCCAGTACACGTGATTTCACCGGCGGCCGACCTCGGCAATCTGGCCGTGGCGGCCATGCGTGACAGCACAGTGCGCGCCTATGTCAGCCCGACCGCAGCCTGCGGTACCCGCGCCACCGTCAGCTATCTCGGCAGTGTCGACGACTTCGCCTACAGCTTCGCGCCGACCAAAGTCCTCGACGTGAGCATGCCGGCCAGCGGCAACTGTCAGGTGGCCACCCAGTGTGCGGCCCAGGTGCAGGGCTACGGCAGTGCGCCGCAGCCGGGCGGGATGTATCTGAACCCGACGCGCGGCGGCAACGGCCAGAACCTGTTCAACATTGGCAACGCGATCACCTCGGCCTGGTTCACCGGCAAGGCCGATCGCACACCGGTCTGGTATCTCGTCAATGGCAGCTGGAACCCGGCCTATGCGCAGGCCACGGCGGCCATCCAGAAGGTGACGCGCACCTCGGTGTCGCCGTTCACGACGGCAGTGGCGGTCGTCGGCAGTTCGCAGTTCACCCGCGGCGACGACGACGCTGTGTACATCAACACCTATGAGATCGGCGGACGCTGGTCCGGCGACAAGCTGGTGCGATTGTTCTCACCGACCGCGGTACCGAATCCAAATCATTCCGGCGGCTGGTACGCCCCCTCGGAGTCGGGCTGGGGACTGGTCATCGACGAACATCGCATCAACAACCAGGACGCCACCGGCATCGTCAGCTACATCTACGATGCTGCCAACGAACCGCGTTGGGCCTTGAGCGAAGCGTTCAACAGCGCTGGCAACACCCTCGCGCAGAATGTGTACCTGGTGCATTGCCCGTACTGCCCGAACTTCGAGGACTTCGGGTCGTTCGCGCTGCCTGCGGGCAACCTCACGCGCAGCTACCAGTCGCAGACTACGGGTATGCTCAACAGCGCGATCAGCTTGCCGGCGCCACTCGGCGGCAGTTGGAATCGCAACGCCCTGCCGATCCAGATGCTGACCCCGCCACCGAGCCCGAGCCCATGATTCGACACTGGATTGTCCTGCGCCACGCCCACGCCGAAGCGCAAAGCAGCGACGGCAATGATGCCTCGCGCGAGTTGTCCGATCGCGGTCGCGACGAGGCCAAGCGCGCCGCCGATGCACTGGCGCAGATGTTGAACGGCCGCGTACCGCGCATCCTGTCTTCGCCAGCGGTGCGTGCCGAAGCGACGGCGCAGATCGTCGCCGATCGTCTCGGCGACAGCGTCGGCTTCAATGCGCGCATCTACGAAGCCACGCCGGGCGATCTGCTCGACGTCTTCAATGCCACCGAGCCGACCGAGACCGTGCTCGTCGTCGGGCACAACCCCGGCGTCGAGGAATTCGTGGCGCTGCTCGTCGATGGCCGCTCGCAGGCGCATCGCGGCATGGGCACGGCATCGCTTGCGGTCATCGATGTCGCCGACGGCCTGGTTGAACCCGGCAAGGGGCAGTTGCGCGCGTTCTGGGCACCCTGATCGGCGCTCGTCGCGTGGGCACCAAGTTCGCCCTGCTGCTGTTGCTGTTGCTGTTGCCGTTGACGACCTGGGCTGCCGATGTGAGCTATCAGCTCGACCCCGCCAATTCGACGATCGAGTTCCAGCTGCGCGCCATCGGCTTCATTTCGATTCGCGGCAGCGCGCAGGCGGAAGGAACGATCGCGACCGCCAAGGAAAAGGCCGAGATCGACGTGCGCGTGACTCTGGCGACGCTCAAAATGGGCCGCGACAGCTATCGCGAATGGGCGTTGTCGGACGAATTTTTCGCCGCCGACGCGCATCCGGAACTGCGCTTTCACGCCATCAAATTGCCGCTCAAACGCCTGCAGCGCGGCGGCGTGATCACCGGCCAATTGCGAGTGCGCGGCATCATTCGTCCGGTGCAATTCACGCTGGCCCCGAGTGACTGCACCTTCACCGACCAACCGTGTCGCGTCCAGGCCAGCGGCGAGCTTTCGCGGCGCGAGTTCGGCATGAAGTCACGGCGCTTGACGCTTGGTGATCGCATCGGCGTCGCGCTCGACCTGAACATGCTGCCGATCCAGTGAACACCGCGGCGCGCGCCTGCGTTGTGCTGCTCCTGTTCCTTCTCGCCGCCTGCGCCGGCCACCGCGAGACGCTGCGCCAGGCGCAGGCGCTGGTCACTGCGAGCCAGCCAACGGCGAGCAACTGCGACCGCGACGACCATTGCGCGATCGCGTCGCCGTTGTATGCCGACGCCGAACGGCGTGCCCACGGCGAAGCGCATGGCGCGATCTTGCTCAGCGATCCTGAAGCTGCGCTGGTGGCGCGCGTGCATCTGATCCGCGCGGCACGCGAGTCGATCGAATTGCAGACGTTCATTTTTGCCGATGACGACGTTGGCGTCGTCGTGCTCGGCGAGCTGCTCGCGGCGGCTCGCCGCGGCGTCAAGGTGCGGGTGCTCACCGACCAGTTGTTCTCGCTCGACAACCGCCGCTTTCTCGCACGTCTTGCGCTCGAGCACGCAAACTTCAGCTTCCGCATGTACAACCCGACGTTTGGCGAAGCCAAGACCGAGCCGCTGGAGTTCGCAGCCGGCATCCTCTGCTGCTTCTTCCGCTTCAATCAACGCAGCCACAACAAGCTGTTGCTGGTCGACGGCCGCTTTGCCATCGTTGGCGGCCGCAACATCGAAGAACGCTATTTCGGTTTCGGCAGCGAGTACAACTATCACGACCGCGACGTGCTGCTGTACGGCAACATCGGCCACGCGATACGCCGCTCGTTCGACGCATTCTGGTCGCACCCGAAGACACTGGCCCTGCATCAACTCAAGGACGTCGCTCAGCGGATCGTCAAAGCCGGCAGCGACCCGCCGGCGCTGGCCGCGCCGGTGTTGCAACATGCCGAACGGGTGACGCATATGTTGGCGCTGGCCGCTGATCCGGCCTACCTGAAATCCGCCCTGGTCGACCAGGCGCTGACGGTGGCGAAAGTGGACTACTTTTCCGACCCGCCGGACAAACCCAATGTCTCGGAGACCGCTGAACACGATGACCTCACCAGATCGATCGCACAGGTCATTGCCGACGCCGAGCACGAGATCGTGCTGCAGACGCCCTATCTGCTGCTGTCCGATGCAGCACGGCAGACGTTTCGCACCTTGCGCCGCGATCATCCCGAGTTGCGCGTGATCGTCTCCACCAACAGTCTGGCGGCGACCGACGCATTTCCGGTTTACGCAATCTCGCACAAGCGTCGGCGTCACTATCTGGACAAGCTCGGCTTCGAGATCTTCGAGTTCAAGCCCTATCCGGGGCGCAGCGAAGCGGCGTTGAATGCGCCGAAGCCGCCGGGCCTGCTGCGCTCGGCGATGAAGATCCGCACGCGCAAGGCGGTGCCGCTGCGCCGCGACCTGGTGCGACGTGGCCTGCATGCGAAGGAAATCGTGGTCGACGGCCGCATCAGCCTGATCGGCTCGCACAATTTCGATCCGCGCTCCGAAGGCCTGAACAGCGAAAATGGCGTCATCGTGCGTGATGTGGCGTTCGCGACGTTGTTGAAACAAGCCATTGCGCGCGACATGGCGCCGGACCAGAGTTGGGTGGTCGCGAAGAAGCCCGACCGCGGCGTGCTGACGCCGATCAACCAGGGCATCGAGGCCGTCAGCGAGCGCCTGCCGATCTTCGACCTCTGGTTGTGGCGCTATGCGACAAGTTACGAATTGCGCCAGGAATGCCAACCGGTACGCACCAATGATCCGATGTTTCACCAGTGCTATGTGCGCGTCGGTGATTTTCCGGAAGTCGACCTGGCCGCCAAGGGCATCTACACGCGCATCCTGACCGCGTTCGGCGTCGGCCTGTCGCCGATCCTGTAGTCAACTGCGTCCACCCTGAGCCACGCCATACGGCGCATTGACCTTGCCACAGCCGCTGGCTAGTCTGGCGCGATTCTCAGCGAGGATTTGCCATGGGTCTTTCGATCAACATCGAACTGTCTGACAACGATCTCGACCATTTCCAGGAAGTGCTCAAGCGCGCGCACATGGCCGCCGGCAGCAAGGATTCACACGAAATCACCGAAGCCGCGCGCCAGCTGCTCGTTGATGCGCATTCGAGCAATGCGCCGGAATTCATCTCCGAGCGCCTGGCCAAGCTCGAAAGCTTGATCAACATGGTGCACGACGCCGGTTGGGGCCTGCCGCACGAGGACAAGGCGCGTGTGCTGACCGCACTGACCTACTTCGCCGACCCGAAGGACGTGATTCCGGACAACGTGCCAGTCGTCGGCTACCTCGACGACGCGATCATGATCGAACTCTGCGTGCGCGAACTGAAGCACGAACTTGAAGCCTACGAAGACTTCTGCTCGTTCCGCAAGAACGAAGCGGAAGGTCGCGGCCTCGATCCGGCCACGATGGATCGTGCCGACTGGACCGAAGAACGCCGCCAGGAGCTGCAGGATCGCATGCGCCGCCGCCGCGACCGCGACGGCTATGCAGGTGCCACTGCGGCCAGCGGATCCTTGTTCCGCTTCCGCTAGGCGACGATTTTCGCCGCAGCTGAACTTCGCGCGGTTGGCGAGCATCGATCAAATCCAACGGCCCTCTTCGCAAACTGAGGGCCGTTTTCATTTCCCGCACTCGCCGTTGATCCAATCGCCAAATCGGAGTTCGCCATGAATCTCAAGCGCAAAGCGTCCAGCCTGATCGCCGCATGGATCACCCGAGTGGCCACCGCATCGATGCTGGGCTTGGCGTCAGCCAGCGCGGTCGCCGCGTCCGGGTTGCAGGTATCGCTGTCGACGGATGCGACCCGCTTCGCCGCGTCGACCAATGTTGTCGTGCGCGTGACACTGACCAATCCCACCGCAAGCACACTGCGCGTACTCGCGTGGCAGACCCCGGCCAAGGGTCTCGAGGAGTCACTGTTCGACGTCACACTGGACGGCGTGCCGGCGCTTTACCTTGGCAAGCACGTCAAACGTTCCGCACCGACCGCGCAGGACTATCTCACTGTGTCGGCCGGGCAAAGACTGGCATACGAAGTGGACCTGTCGCGCTATTACGCCTTCACGGACAGCGGCAGCTACGTGATCACCTACGACAGTGCTTTCGGCGACCTGGCGGGTCCGTCGAACCGACTTCTCTCGAATGCTCTGGTCGTGGATGTGGCCGGTCGGGGCGAGACTGCGACTCCGGTACCGGCGATCGTGTTCGGCGGATCGACCACATTCAATGGCTGTGATGCATCACGCCAGACGGCACTGAATCAGGCGCGCACCAATGCCAGCACCTATGCCGCCGACGCGACGACCTTCTTCAACAACAACCGCGTCGGTGCGCGCTATGTGAAGTGGTTCGGGGTCTTCAATGGCAGCCGCTGGGCCAATGTGAAGAACCACTATGCGTTGATCAGCAACGCCGCCGACAACGCCGCGGTGCACTTCGACTGCACTTGCACCGACAGCTATTACGCCTATGTCTACGCGAACCAGCCCTACAACATCTACCTGTGCAACGCGTTCTGGGGCGCGCCGCCCACCGGCACCGACTCGAAGGCCGGCACGCTGATCCACGAGTTGAGCCATTTCACCATCCTTGGCGGAACTAACGACTTCGTCTATGGGCAATCTGGCGCGATGAGCCTTGCAATCTCGAATCCGGCGAACGCCACCATGAACGCCGACAACCACGAGTACTTCGTCGAGAACACCCCGGTGACCGCAGACAACGCTCCCGCCTACACGCTCACCAATACCGCGCATGATTTCGGCAATCAGGGCACCGGCAGCACCAGCGCTGCATTCCCGTTCACGCTGACCAACAGCGGCGATGCCAACCTGAGCATTGGCACGCTCACCGTCAGCGCCGAGTTTGTGTTGAGCGCCAACACCTGTTCGGGCGCGCTCGTCGCTGCGGGTGCGAATTGCACGTTCAGTGCAAGCTTTGCGCCGGCCTCACTCGGCGCCAGGGCCGGGTCGATCTCGATCCCCAGCAATTCGCTCGCCGCACCGAACAGCATCGCGTTGACCGGCACTGGCACAGCGGCCTCGGTGGCCTTGTTCATGAACGGCTTCGAGTGAGGCGTTTCGCAGCAAAGGTGAGCCCCTGATGTTGCCTGCACTCGCCCTCGGTCTGCAGATGGGTTTGACAACGGCGTTGCCGTTGCCGGCGAATGTGGTCGCGCTCGACGCGCAGCCGCAATTCGAACTCGATGCCTACACCCGGCATATCGAGGAACGCGGCGGCTGGTGGCTGGAGCTCGATGATCGGCTGCTTGTTGCCGCACCGGCGACGGCATTGCCCGAACTGATCGCGGGTCGGCGCGTGCTCGACGACCTCGGCTGGATCAAGCCCGATGATCTCGCCCTGCAGGCGCGCGGTTGTGCCATTCATCCGAGCATGCCGTTGCCCGCGATCGCGCGCGCCGGCCGTTACGCGCTGGTGCGTGCCCCGGCGACGCTGTTGCCTTATCGCTTGCCGGAAGTGTCCGAGTGGCGGCCGGTGGTGCCGAACCGCAGCATCGCCCAGAACTGGCGCGCGCGCGGCACTTTGGAACTCGCCAAGCGCGCCATCAACCCGGACATCCAGCAGCGCGTCGACGCAATTGACCGCGATCGATGGTTTGGCGTGCTCGAACATCTCGCAACCTTTGACCGCTCCAGTCGCCATGTCGATATCGCCAATGCACGCGATTGGCTGCTGGCGAAATTCAATGGCCTCGGCTTGCAAGTATCCACACATGCGTTCTCGATGTCGGGCACTGTGGCGCTGCCTCAGGTCAATGTGATCGGAACCTTGACTGGCACAACCTTGCCGAACGAGTGGATCATCGTCGGCGCGCATTACGACTCGATCCAGTCGAACGCGTCCAACGCGACCGCCGCGCCCGGTGCCGAAGACAATGCCTCCGGTTGTGCGGCCGTCGTTGAAATGGCCGAAGTGTTCACGCGCTTTCCACCGAATCGGACGATGGTGTTCATTTGCTTTTCGGGTGAGGAACAGGGCCTGATCGGCAGCACCGCCTACGCGCAGTCGCTGCAGACCGCGGGCCAGCTTGGCAACATCAAGCTCGCGCTGATCATGGACATGATCGGCTATTCGGCGAACAGCCAGCTCGACGTGTTGCTGGAGACCTCGTCAGCCCTCTCGACGGTCTTCCCGCCGTTCCAGAGCGCGGTGGCCGACTATGCGAGCGAACTGGTGCCGCATACGTCGACCAATCCATTCGGCTCCGACCACATGCCGTTCATCAACCGCAGCGTGCCGTCGCTGCTGGTGATCGAATACGACTACGACGCCTATCCCGGCTATCACCGCACGAACGATGTGCCGGCGACGATCAGCAATGTGCTCGAGATGGGCGGCGGCATTCTCAAGATGAACGTCGCCGTGCTCGCCGAAGCGGGCGGGTTCAGCGCCAACGCGGTGTTCGCCAACAACTTCGAATAGCCCGAGTCGGCGTAAAAAAAATGGCCGGGCGCCCTGCAGCGGCCCGGCCATGCGAAGTTTGAACAGCACGCCTTGCGGCGTTGCCGACGCCTTATCGGGTGATCACGCTCACATCGTCGACCACGAACGAGGTCGCGACCTGCGAGCCTTCGATGCCTTCGAAGTAGACGCGGATGGTCTGGCCTTTGTACGCCAGCAGATCGAAGCTCTTCTGGCTGTAGCCGCCGGCGGCATTGAGATTCGAATAGGTCGCGAGCGTGGCCAGCACCGTGTTCGAGCTGTTGCGCACTTGCGCCTTCATCGTGTCAAAGACGGTGGTGGTCGTGGTCTCGTCGGTGGCGACATCGAGCCAGAAGGTCAGTGTCGCCTGCGTTGCGGCTGAGGGGATGGTGATGGTCTGGTAGGCGCTGTCGGTGTGCGTCGTGCCATAACCGTTCAGCCAGGCTTTCCAGGTGCCGCCGCGGGCGACGAAGGAGGCGTCGTTGGTGATGACGCCGCTGGTCGCCGTCCAGTTCGTGCTGCCTGATTCGAAGCCCGGGTTCTTGATCTGCTCGATGCTGGCGGCGACATTGCTGATCGTGAAGTTCACCGCGGTCGACGTCGTGGCGTTGCCGGCGGCATCGCTGGCGCGCGCGGTGAGCGCGTGGGTGGCGTTGGTCAACGTGGTCGAGTTGAAGCTGAGGCTGTAGGGCGAGGTTGTGTCCGAACCGCGCGACACGCCGTCGATGAAGAACTCGACACTGGTGACACCCACATTGTCGGATGCCGTCGCATTCAGCGTAATCGTGCCGCTGCTGCCGGATTCCGATGCGCTGACCGTCGGCGCCGTCGTATCCGGCGTGGTGTTGCTGATCGAGAAGCTGGCTGCGGTCGACGTCGTCGCATTGGCGGCGGCATCGCTGGCGCGCGCTGTGAGCGAGTGCGTGCCATTGCTCAGCGTTGCCGAGTTGAATCCGAGGCTGTACGGCGCAGTGGTATCCGACCCGCGCGACACGCCGTCGATGAAGAACTCGACGCTGGTCACGCCGACGTTGTCCGCGGCCGTGGCGTTCAGCGTGATCGTGCCGCTGGTGCCGGTCACGGAGGCACTGACCGTCGGGGCCGTGGTGTCACCGCCGCCGGCGCCTTGGGTCACCCAGATCGGGGCCGACCACAGGATCTTGCCGTCGTCCTGGGTCACCTTGGCGTAGAAGAAGTGCTCGCCGGTGGTCGGCGTCAGGCTGGTCGTGGCCGTCGATGCGAGCAGGGTGACGGTGCCGCCGCGCTTGGGCACGCCGCGATACCACTGCACCTGCGAGACGCTACGGCCGGCGCTGTTCGCGAAGTTCGCGACCAGATTCAGCACGCCCGAGTTGTTGATGCGGCTGCCCATTACATTGCCGTTCGCGGTGGTGATCAGCTGCGAATTCTTGTCCATCGACGCGTACACGCGCCGCGCCTTCATGGCAGCGACAAAATTCGCTTCGGTCAGCGGCGTGCCGGTCGGCAGCAGCACACCGGTGCGATTGGTGTAGCTCGCGCCCCAATTGGCGCAATGGTTGTCCTGGTTGGTCGTCGGCGCGACATGGAAGCCGTTCTCCAGCAGCTTGTCGAACGCGCCGCCGTAGGTGCTGCGACCGGTTTCGGTTTCCGTGGTGTTGTTGCTGAAGGCCGAGGTATTCATGATTTCGGCTGCAACCATCACTTCATCGCCATCGACGTGATAACCCATCACCGTCGTGCCGATCTTGAACTGGTCGCTGGTGCTCGGGTGGTTGAACTGGCCGACCCAGCCGCGCGCCTTCATCGTCGTGTACAGGTTCGCGTAGTCGTTCTTGGCCACGAAGACATCGCCGAGCAACTGGTTCGAGCTGTTGTATTCCCAGGACAGCAACAAGTTCGGATTGACGATGTTCAAATGCCCACCGCCGCTGATCACGCCCCATTCCATGCCGTACAGCGCGAGGAAATTCGGGTTCGCGGAATTCGAGCTTGCGGCCGCAGTGCGACCGGCGGCATAACGATTGATTGCCGTGGTCGGACTGGCCGACGTATTCGTGCTCGACGAACCGTCGAAATAATGGTTGTGCTCGGACTCGAGCATGAAGTCGAGGCCACGGCCACGCGCATAGGTAAAGGCATCGGCCGGGCCGTACTGGCCGGTCTGCGCGCCTTGCGACGAGGTGCATGTTGCGACGTTGCCGCCGCCGTCGGAGTCATTGCTCTGGCCGTGCAGGTTGCCGAAATAGACGGTGTAGGGCAGCGACGCGGTCGCGGCGGCGGACTTGCTGCTGCTCGCGGTCGGCAGCGCGTTGAAAGCGGGCATCGCGATTTTCGGCATGGTGCCGACGCGGACATCCCATTCCTGCACATGCGACTCGGCGCCATCACTGGCGAGCGCGAGGTCGACGCGCTTGCCAAGCGTGTTCGCACGCGAACGATGCGTGGTCGGGTCGCCGGCCGTGGCAGTTAGGCGTACCTTGTAGAAGCCGTCGGCGAGCGCGCGCTTGTCGAGGTCGCGACCGTCCCAAGGCACCATGGTTTCAATCTGCTTCTGGAACAGTCGTTCCTCGCCATGCCAGGTGCGCAGCGCGCGTGCGCCGTCCTGGGTCAGCAATTCCAGTTTCCACGCCACCGTCGACGGGTCGCGCGCGTCCATGTAGCTGAAGTACAGCGTGAATTCGCGCGCTGCCGATTTTTCGCCGACGTAGGGCGCGTGGATCGAGGCTTCGAATTCATGATGGTCCAGACTGACTGGACGAGCGGCCTGCGCCGAAAAGGCCGCAGTCAGGCACAGCGCGAGTACATTCGCGCGCAAACGCGTCGAAACGAACATGGACTTCCCCCGGTTGAGTGGCGCGCACGCTATCGCGTTCTATTGCCGCCCGGTTACGCGTCCATGTCCGTAACCGTTGCAAATTTGTGACGCGATTCACATTGCGCCCGGCTTTTTAACGGTTCGTGACGCCATTGTCTTGCTGCAATGCCGCACCAAGTCGTTGATCGAGCAGGGCAAGACGCTCCGGGGTACCGACATCTTCCCAGTCGCCATGGTGCACTTCGACGCTCATTTGGCCGCTCTTTGCCGCCGCCGTGAGCAGTGGCGCGACCGAGAACTTGCCGGGCGCGCAGTCGCGCAGCAAGGCTGGTCGGTACACGCCGATGCCGGCCAACGTGTGCGCCGCGGCATCGTTACCCAGCAAGGGCGACGCCGCCAGCTCGAAAGCGCCGGGTTGCCGGAACGCCGGCAAGGGGATCAGCACGCAATGCGCCAGCCCCGCGGGTTCGCTGGGCAAATCGACGAGCGGGTGCGTGCTCCAGATATCGCCATTGATCGCGATGAAGGGCGCATCGCCGAGCAGGGGCAGGGCGTGCAGCATGCCGCCGCCGGTTTCCAGTGGCACCTCGCCCTCGTAGCTGTAGTGCAGGAGAACGCCCCAGGCGCTGCCGTCACCGAGCAGTTCCGGAAAACGCTGCGCCAGCCACGCGGTATTGATGACGATGTCGCGAATACCCGCTGCGGCCAGTCGCTCGATATGCCAGACGATCAGTGGTTTACCACCGACCGCGAGCAGCGGCTTCGGGGTCGTCAGCGTGAGCGGCCGCATGCGTTCGCCGAGGCCGGCCGCGAAAATCAGCGCGCGCATCGCAGCTTCGACTCAGCGACCCTGGAATACGGCAGGCCGGCGCTCGACGAAACTGCGCACGCCTTCCTGCACGTCGTCGCTGCGCATGATGCCGGCGAGGCGCGGATACATCTCGGCCATCTCGCTGGCTTCGCCATGAAGATACGCGTTGCGCGCCGATTGCAAGGAACCCTGTACACCGAGCGGTGCCGCCGCGGCGATGCGTTCGGCCAAGGCGAGGGCGCGCTCGCGTTGCGTGCCCGGTTCGACCAGTTCGCTGACCATGCCGAGACGATGTGCCTCGGCGGCATTCAGTTCATCACCGGTCAACAGATAGCGCTGCGCGTTCGCCCAGCCGATCTCGCGCGGCAGGCGCAGGGTTGCGCCGCCGCAGGCATAGAACCCGCGCGTCACTTCCAGCATCGCGAAGCGGGTGTCGGTCGCGGCCACGCGCACGTCGCAGTTCAGCAGCCACTCCCAGCCCCAGGTGTAGCAACGACCTTGCACCGCCATCACCAGCGGCTTGCGCAGACGCGCGCCGATCAGCCCGAACATATCGAGTTCGCCGGCCTGAGGTGGGTAGGGCTCACCGGCAGCAAACGCATCCTGCCAGTCGATCAGGTCGATGCCCGAGGTGAAATGCACGCCCTCAGCCCAGACCAGGCCGACGCGCAAGGCCGGATCGTTCTCAAGACGCATCAGTGCCGCGCCGATCTGATGGAACATCGCCCGCGACAGCGCATTCATCTTCTCAGCACGGCGAATGCCGATGCTCAGCACATGGCCTTGCGTCTCAACGTCGATGCTCATCGGGCACGGTATCCATAGGGCGACGAGCGCAAACGCTAGCACAGGCCAAGCAGCAGCTTGCCGCAAAGGCGCGGCGTTGTGCGCTGCGATTGTTCAGTCGCGCGGCTGCGCCAGATCGATGCCCGCAGTCACCTTGGCGAGCCACTCGCCAAACGGTTTGAGGTCGCGGTTCACGGTGGCGACATCGAGCGTGTACTTGAGTACCAATTTCAGATCATTCAGATACTGCGGCTTGCCGTCGCGGTAGTACAGCCGGCAGAAGATGCCGAGCACTTTCAGGTGGCGCTGCACACCCATCAGATCGAACCAGCGCTTCCAGCGCAGCTCGTTTTGGGCGACGAGACCACCCTGCACCAGCCGGTCGCGATAGGTGTTGATCAAGGCCAGCACGCGTTCCTTCGGCCATTCGATGTAGCAGTCGCGCAACAACGAGACCAGGTCGTAGGTGATCGGCCCTTTCACCGCGTCCTGGAAATCGATGATGCCGGGATTGCCGATCGCGGTGCGCATCAGGTTGCGGCTGTGGAAGTCACGATGCACGAACACTTGCGGCTGCTCAAGCGCGGACGCGGTCAGCACCGAAAACGCATGTTCGATCGTGTCCCAGCCGGCGCAGTTCGGCTGCAGGCCGAGATGGCGTTGCAGGAACCATTCCGGGAACAGTTCCATCTCGGCGACAAGCTTGCCGTAATGATAGGTCTCGAGACCGTCGCAGTTGATGCGCGTCTGCATGCCGTGGAGCGCGTTCAAAGCGTCACGGTAGAGTTCGTCGACCGTGCTGTCGTTCAATTGCGACAGGTACGAGCGGTCACCGAGATCGGCCATCAGGATGAAGCCCTGGGTGCGCTCGATCGCGACCAGCTCGGGCGCATTGAGGTTGGCCTTGCGCAGCCGCGCATGCACGTCGAGCCAGGGCGCGATGTCTTCCTTGTCCGGCGGCGCGTCCATCACGATGAACGTGCTGTCGCGGCTGCTGAGGCGGTAGTAGCTGCGGAAACTCGCGTCGCTGGAAGCTGGCGTGAGCTTGATCTGGTTGTCATTGAGTGCGCCGCGGGCCCAGTTCATCAGGGCCATTTCGCGCTTGCGGTCCATCATCCGGTTGTCCTTCGTTCTGTCGCGGCAGTCTAGACAGCCACGAGGCCCGCGCAACCCTTGATGACGAAACACAATGCAACGGGTGCGCTCAAGGCGCGCCCGTTGCCGGATCCGCTTAAAGCACCGGTGCGGCCCCGCTGAAGGCATTCACCTTGCCGCCGACCAGCGGACCGTTCTGTTTGCCGCTGATCTTGGCCGAGGTGTGCACGTACAGTTCGACTTCCTGTTCGAACACCAGGTTGCCGTTCACCACCGAGTCGGCACCGAGAATGATGCGCGGCGGCTTGTTCTTGCTGTTGAACCAGCCGTGGCCGGTGGGCTTGCGCACCACGATGTCACCGGTGACGCGCGCGGCCTGCTTGAGTTCGACGCCGCCATTGACCAGCTCGATGCCGTCGTTGGCCTGCGCGCGGGCACCGAGTTCAATGCGTCCGTTCACGGTTTCGATCTTGCCGAGGCTCGCCGCATCGTCGCCGAGTTCGATCGCGCCATTGACAGTTTCGATGCCGTCGGCGATGACGGTCTTGCTGCCGACGGTGATGCTGCCGTTGACCGTGCTCAGCGACTCGGCCTGGCCATTCGCGCCGATGCGCACCGAACCATTCACGGTTTCAGCGCTCTCGATCACGGCGTCGGCACCGATGGTGATCGAGCCATTGACGGTTTCGACATCGCCGGCGCTTTCGCCGTCGTCGATGCTGATGCTGCGATTGACCTTGCTGATATCGCCATGGTCATGGCGGGCGTGGCCTGCAGCTTCGGGGCCGCTGGCAAGGGCAGAACCGGCAACGAAGGTGGCGATCAGGACGACGAGCGGAAGTTTGCGCATGGGAAGCTCCGAGTTGGGATGCCCGGACTCTGATGCGCGGGATTCGCCGCGGGTTTATAGCCCTGTCGAAGGTCATGGGCGACGGCCCGTTAGAATGGGTGATCCAAGTCTTGCAAGGGAATGGCGTGACCGCACCGAAACCTGTCCTGCTGCTGATCCTCGACGGCTGGGGCCATCGCGTGGAAACCGAATGGAATGCGATTGCCCAGGCGAATGTGCCGCACTGGCGGCGCATGCTCGCCCACTGCCCGCATACCCTGATCAACACCCACGGGGTGCATGTCGGTTTGCCCGACGGGCAGATGGGCAACTCCGAAGTCGGGCACATGAATATCGGTGCCGGACGCGTCGTCTATCAGGAACTCACACGCATCGACCAGGCGATTCGTGACGGCAGCTTCGGCCGCCATCCGGCGTTCCAGTCGCTGTTCGATACCGTGAAGCAGCGAAAAAGCACGCTGCACGTGTTCGCCCTGATCTCACCTGGTGGCGTGCATGCGCATGAGGATCATGTGCTCGCGTTTCTCGCTGCGGCCGCTGCCGCCGGTGTCACGTCGGTCGCGGTGCATGCGTTTACCGATGGTCGCGACACGCCGCCGAAGAGTGCTGGTGATTCGCTGCGGAAGCTCGATGCCGCCTGCCGCGCCCATGGCAATGCGCGCATCGCCAGCGTCATCGGCCGCTACTACGCGATGGATCGCGACAATCGCTGGGAACGCGTCGCGCCCGCCTATCGCGCGATCACCGAAGGCGAAGCCGAACATCATGCGGCCGATGCGCCGGCGGCACTGGAGGCGTCCTATGCGCGCGGCGAGAACGACGAGTTCGTGAAACCGACGGTGATTGCCGGCGGCGCGAAATTTGAAGATGGCGATGCCGTGGTGTTCCTGAACTTCCGCGCCGATCGCGCCCGAGAACTGACGCGCGCCTTTGTGCGCGAAGATTTCGACGGCTTCGCGCGACCGCGCAAAATCGATTTGAGTGCCTACGTCACGCTGACCGAATACGCCGCCGACTTGCCGGTCAGTGCCGTGGTCTATCCACCGCAGAGCATGGCCAATACCTTGCCGGAAGTGATCGCGGCGCACGGCCTGAAGCAATTGCGCATCGCCGAAACCGAAAAATATGCGCACGTCACTTTCTTCCTCAACGGCGGTCGCGAAGACGCGTTTCCCGGCGAGGAACGCATCCTGATTCCCTCGCCACGCGTCGCCACCTATGACTTGCAGCCGGAAATGAGTTGTCCAGAACTGACGGACAAGCTGACCGCGGCAATCCGCAGCAACGTGTTCGACCTGATCGTCTGCAATATCGCGAATCCGGACATGGTCGGGCACACCGGCATCTTCGCGGCGGCGATCAAGGCCGCGGAAGCGGTCGATGTCGCGCTCGGCGCCATCCGCAGCGCGATCGAGGATGTGGACGGCGCCATGCTGGTCACTGCGGACCATGGCAATCTGGAATTGATGCGCGATCCGGACACCGGCGAGCCGCATACCCAGCACACGGTCGGACCGGTGCCGCTGGTGCTGGTGGGTCGCAACACGCCACTGCGTAGCGGTTCCCTGTGCGATCTGGCACCGACGATTCTTGATCTGCTCGCGCTGGAAAAACCGACGGAAATGACCGGACAGTCGCTGCTGGTCGGAGCGCACTGAGTGCGGCGACTGGCCTGGATCGCGCTGTTCGGCGTCAGCCAGTTGCTGGCGACACCGATCGCACAACGCGAAGCCGAGGCCGCCGCCAAGCTTGAGCTGCTGCGGGCAGACATCGCCAAGCTGGCTGCGGATCATGCCGCCGTCAATGCGCAACGCGACGAGGGCGTCGCTGATCTGCGCAAGATCGAAACCGACATCGGTGTGACTGCACGCCGCCTGCGCGCCTTGCAGGCCGGCATCGAGTTGCAGAATGCGGCATTGGCTGCGCGCGAGGCAGAACGCGTCGCGCTCAATACGACGCTGCACAACAGCCGCGAAACACTGGCGAAGATGTTGCGCTCGGTTTACGCCATCGGTCGCGGTGAATCCTTGAAGGCGTTGCTGGCGCGGGATCGCATCAGTGACAGTGGTCGCGCGCTCGCCTATTACCGCTATCTGCAGCGCGATCGACTGCAGCAGGTGCAACGCCTGGTCGCGCATCTCGCGGCGGTCGCTGAAATCGAGCGGATGATTGTCGAAGCACGCGCCAAGCTCGTCGCCGAGCAAGCGGACGCCGCGGCGGCTTCGACGAAACTCGATGCCGAGCGGTCACGTCGTGAGTTGATCTTGGCCGAGGTCGACGCACAGCTGCAGGAAGGCCAGACCCGACTCGCGGCGCTCGGTCGCGACGAACAGGACTTGCTGCGCCTGCTCGAGGAATTGCGCGACATCTTCGCCGACATTCCCAAGCAACTCGATGCCGCACTACCCTTCGCCAGTCTGCGTGGCCGGCTCAAGCGCCCGCACGCGGCCGCCGTCAGCGTCGCCTTCGGCGCCGAAATCGGTACCGGTCGCACCAGCGAAGGCTGGCTGCTCGCGACCCAGGCCGGCGACGAGGTGCGCGCCGTCGCCCATGGCCGCGTCGCGTTCGCGGACTGGCTCAAGGGCTTCGGCTTGCTGGTGATCCTCGATCACGGCGACGGCTACCTCAGTCTTTACGCACAGAACGAGGCCCTGCTCAAGGATGTGGGTGACTGGGTTGAAGCCGGCACCGCGATCGCCACCACCGGCACCAGCGGCGGCGCGGCCCAGCCTGGCCTGTATTTCGAGCTGCGCCATCAGGGCAAACCACTCGACCCAAAGCCCTGGTTCGCGCGCTGACGGCAACCCACCTATCCCATCAGTCATGTTCACAGTATGACGAACATCGTTATACTGCGACCACTGGAGTAAGGTGCGATGACTGATACCGAAGTGTTCCTCAAGAAATTCCAGAAAGAACTCGCTGCCGGGACCGTCTCGCTGGTGCTGCTGACGGTGCTGGCGCGAGCCGATCGACCGATGTACGGCTACCAGATCGCGAAACAGCTGGAAGACGCCAGCGAAGGCGTGATCGCCGGCAAGCAGAGCGCGTTGTATCCGGTGCTGCGCAATCTCGAAGGTTCCGGGCTCGCCGAGAGCGAAGTCGAACCATCGGTCTCCGGACCACCTCGGCGCTACTACCAGATCACCGCGCTCGGCCGCGAAGTGCAACGTGCTTGGGCCGAGTCTTGGCGCGCCACCAGAGACTTTGTTGATCAAACCCTGGTCGAGCCGACCCAGACCGATCCGAATCCTGTTGACCCCCCCGTTCCTGCCTCAACGCCCGCGGAGATCTCATGAACAACCTGCCCACCACCATTGACGCCTACCTGGACGCGCTGCGCGCGGCGCTGGCCGGTGCCGACCCGGCCCTGGTGCAGGACGCGCTCTACGACGCCGAGGAATTCCTGCGTTCCGAGTTGGCCGAACAGGCCGGCCGGTCGGAAGCCGAAGTGATCGCAAAGGTCGCCAGCAGCTACGGCGCGCCGGATGAAGTGGCATCGATCTACCGCGACACCGAATACAAGGTGCGGCGCGCGATCGAACCGCCGAAAGCCACGCCACGCCAGTCCATGCTCGGTCGCTTCTTCGGCGTCGCCGCCGATGCGCGCACCTATGGTTCCCTGTTCTACATGCTGCTGTCGCTCGCCACCGGCATCTTCTATTTCACTTTCGTCAGCACCGGCCTGAGCCTGAGTATTGGCGTCTCGGTGCTGATCATCGGCATCCCGTTTTTCGTGCTGTTCCTCGGCATGACGCGCCTGCTGTCGCTGGTCGAGGGACGCATCGTCGAAACCATGCTCGGTACACGCATGCCGCGACGTCCGCTGTATTCGGACCGCAGTATCGGCTGGATGGCGCGCATCAAGGACATGTTCACCGACGTGCGCACCTGGTCGACGATTCTGTACCTGTTCATCATGCTGCCGCTCGGCATCGTCTACTTCACGCTTGCCGTGACCGGGCTCAGCGTCGCGCTCGCCTTCATCGCGGCGCCGTTGCTGTACCTGTTCGCGGGCATGGGCTGGCTGCATCGCGGGGTGAGTATCGAAGGCCTGCAGTTCGGGCTGGCATCGCTGCCGCCGGCGATCGCGCTGCCGTTGCTGTTTGTCGCCGGCGTCGTGTTGCTGTTCGCGATGCTGCATCTGGCGCGCGGCCTCGGCCAGGTGCACGGCGCGATCGCGAAGTCGCTGCTGGTGCGCAGCGGCGGCTGAGTTCAGATGCTGAGCGCGCGCCCACCATCGACGCGAATGATCTGGCCGGTGATGTAGGGCGCGTCGCGCAGCAGGAACAGCACGGTGCGGGCGATATCTTCGGGCGTGCCGGCGCGCGCCAACGGGGTGCGCGCCAACAACGCGACCTGTTCCGCTGAGGCCTTGCCCGCAGCCGGCCACATCACCGCACCCGGGGCGATGCCATTGACGCGCACGGCGGGGGCCAGTTCTTGCGCCAACGCCATGGTCATCATGCCGAGCGCGGCCTTGGCCATGCTGTAGATCGGATGTTTCTGCAGTGGGCGTTCGCCATAGATGTCGACCAGATTGACGATGGCGCCACCGCGCGCGGCGAGATGCGGTGCGGCGGCTTGCGCCAGAAAGAACGGTGCCTTGGCATTGGCCGCGAACAGGTCGTCCCACTGTGTTTCGGTCGCAGACCCGACCGGCGTCGGATAGAAGCTCGACGCGTTGTTGATCAATGCGTCGATGCGCCCGAAACGCGCGTGCACCTGCGCGATGAAACTTGGCAAGGCGGCGGTATCGGCAAGATCGAGCGGCAACACCAGGCACGATTGCGCGCGTTTTGCCTCGAATCGTGCGCGCAAAGCCATCGCTTCGGCCTCGGCGTGACGGTAACTCAGCGCAAGGTCGTAGCCCGCCTCGAACAAGGTTTCCGCGATGACTGCCCCCACGCGTTTTGCCGCGCCCGTGATGACTGCCAGTGGCCGCCCGGAATCGGTCATCGGTTATGCTCCTGCATCATGTGTTGGCCGATTGTGCGCCGTCGGTCGATTGAGTGCGATGCCGCGCCTTGATCCGGAGTTCTGTTTGCTGCCGCAATTCGACACCAGTGCCTTTCCCGCACCCAGCGCCGACGAACTCGCGCACAGCGCCGCACTCGTCGCCCTGATCCGCGCCGACATCAAGCAACATGGCGCCATTCCATTCTGGCACTTCATGGAACTCGCCCTGTATGCGCCCGGCCTCGGCTACTACAGCGCCGGCAAGACCAAGTTCGGTGCCGCCGGCGATTTCATCACCGCACCCGAGCTCGGCAGCCTGTTCGCACGTTCAGTCGCGCGTGCGACCGCGCCGGTGTTGCGCGCTGGCGACGATGCCGATTTCCTCGAAGTCGGTGGCGGCAGCGGTGCTTTTGCCGCTGCGGCCTTGCTGGAATGGGAGCGCCTCGGCAGTCTGCCGCGTCGTTATCAAATTCTCGATCGCAGTGCCGAATTGCGTGCGCGCCAGCACGCGACCTTGCTTGCCAAAGTGCCGCATCTGATGGATCGCATCGAATGGCCGGACACGCCGCCCGAGGAGGCATGGCGCGGCGTGTTGTTCGCGAATGAAGTGATCGATGCATTGCCAGTGCACCGCTTCGTGATGCGCGACGGCGAAGTGCGTGAACTTTGCGTCGGTCTCGATCAGGAACAGCGCTTCATCGAAACCGAGCGCGAGCCCGACACCATGCTGATCAGCGCCGTGCAGGCGCTGCAGGCCGATCTCGGCCACCCGCTGCCGGACGGTTATCGCTCCGAGGTGTTGCCGCAACTGCCGTGGTGGATCGATGCCGTGTGCGGACAGCTGCAGTCGGGGCTCGCGGTCTTTGTCGACTACGGCTATCCGCGTCGCGAGTACTACCTGCCGCAGCGCGACGACGGCACCCTGATTTGTCACTACCACCATCGTGCGCATGGCGACGCGCTGCGTTGGCCCGGTCTGCAGGACATCACCAGCTTCGTCGATTTCACCGCGCTCGCACTGGCTGGCACGCAGGCGCGACTACCGCTGGCTGGGTTCAACGCGCAGGCGAGTTTTCTGATCGAAGCCGGCATCCTCGACATGGTCGAAGAAGCGGTTGATCTCAGCGAAATCGAACGCTATCGGTTGACGCAGGAAGTGAAGCACCTGACCCTGCCCGGTGAAATGGGCGAACGCTTCAAGGTGATGTGCTTCGCGCGCGGTGTCGATGCCGTGCCGGTGGCATTCACCGCCTACGACCAGAGCCGGCGCCTGTGAGCCTGCGTGCGTTTGCGCAGCCGCGTCTGTGGCGGGGCTTGTTCGTGTTGATGATCATCGGCGTGTTCGCCGGTTCGCTGTTGCCGACATCGCGCCTGCCCGACGTCGACCTGATGCACAACGACAAGCTGCTGCATTTCAGCGCGTACTTCCTGTTGATGGCCTTTGCCGTGCAGCTGCGTGATGCGAAAGTGGAATGGTCGCGCGCCGCCTTCGGTCTGCTGCTGATGGGCATCGCGATCGAATTCCTGCAACACCAGAGCGGCCTGCGCCGTGCCGATATCCGCGATGTCTATGCCAACGCCGCCGGTGTCGTCGCCGGTGCGCTGATCGCGTGGACGCCAGCGCGGGCGTGGTTGCTGGCGCTCGATCAGCGATTCAATCGACGCCCGAACCTGTAGGAGCGCGCTTCCGCGCGCGACCGGTGCCGCGATTTACGA
>JAYUVY010000108.1:0-27203 GCA_043753835.1 Lysobacterales bacterium
GACATTCGCGATCAGGACCTACACGCTGACCTACACCGCCGGCACGAACGGCACCATCACCGGCACGACGCCGCAAACCGTGAACCACGGTGCGAATGGGTCGGCCGTCACCGCTGTGCCCAACGTCGGCTATCAGTTCGTCAGCTGGAGCGACGGTGTACTGACCGCGTCGCGTACCGACAGCAATGTCACCGCGAACATCAGCGTGACCGCGACATTCTCGATCAGAACCTACACGCTGACCTACACCGCCGGCACGAACGGCACGATCACTGGCACGACGCCGCAGACCGTGGACCACGGTGCGAATGGCTCGGCCGTCACGGCCGTGCCCAACGTCGGCTACCAGTTCGTCAGCTGGAGTGATGGTGTACTGACCGCGTCGCGTACCGACAGCAATGTCACCGCGAACATCAGCGTGACCGCGACATTCTCGATCAGGACCTACACGCTGACTTACACCGCCGGCACGAACGGCACGATCACCGGCACGACGCCGCAGACCGTGAACCACGGTGCGAATGGCTCGGCCGTCACCGCCGTGCCGAATCCTGGATTCCGCTTTGTCGCATGGAGCGACACTTCGACCGCGAATCCGCGCACCGACACGAACGTCACGGCCAATCTCAGTGTGACCGCGAACTTCGTCAATGCGACTGCGGATCTGGCGATCAGCAGTACCTTGTTGAGCGCACCGATCGGACCGGGCGAACGCATCACCTACGAAGTCTCGATCGACAATCTGACCGCGGGTGTCGATGTGGCGGCGGCGCAGTTCGAACTGAGTCTGCCGCCGATCCTGACGAACATTGCCTGGATCTGCGTGGCTGATGCCGGAGCGGCCTGCACAGCCAATGGTACCGGGGCGCCGTCGCAGACCATCAGTCTCAATGGCGGCACGGGTGTGACGTACTGGATCAGTGCAGACGTAGCTGCGGGCAGCGAAGGCCAAGACATCGTCACCGTCGCCACGATCAGTGTGAATGCCCCGTATGTTGACAACTTCACCGGTAACAACACGGCGACAACGACGGACGTCGTGGGGCCCGACTACCTGTTTCGCGATGGTTTCGAGACTGCGCCGATCCGTATCCCGTATCCGCGGGCGCCAGTGCCAGCCAACTGATGCAAGAAGGTCACCCCAGACGAATCATGATGTTCCGGGGTGATTCTGGTCTTTGGGCGATCAGGCGCGGCCGGCGAACTCGCCTGTCGTGGTGCTGACGAGGATCTTTTCGCCATTGACGACGTATTCCGGCACCATGATCTCGATGCCGGTGTTGAGCTTGGCCGGCTTCGGGCGCTTGGTGGCGGTGGCACCGCGCAGTTCCGGTGCGGTTTCAGCGACTTGCAGGATGACATTCGGCGGCAACGCGAGTCCGACGGGCGACTCGTCGAGCAGACGCACGTAGCACTCTTCCAGCCCTTCGGTGATGTATCCGGCGTTCTCGCCGACGAGGGCGGGATCGAGCGTGTACGGCGTGTAGTCCTCGACATCGAGGAACACGAAGGCATCGCCGTCCATATAGGAAAAAGTGACTGCGCGCCGGGTCAGTTCCACTTCCGGCAGGTCGTCGTCGGCGCGCAGGCTGAGGTCGAGTTTCACGTCGCCCGGCACCGAATACATCGCGAAGCGAAACGTCGTGTTGCCGCCGCGGCCGGTCGGCGAACTGCGTTCGACATCCTTGATCTGCCAGATACGGCCTTCGTGTTCGACCACAGTGCCGCGCTTCATTTCATGGGCTTTCATCGGGGTTCCTTGCGGTTTGTACGAGTGAATTATTTGGGTTGCAGGCGGATCGCGCCATCGACGCGGATGACGCTGCCATTGAGATAGCGATTCTGCAGGATGAAGGCGACGGCGTCGGCGAATTCGTCCGGCTTGCCGAGACGCGACGGGTAGGGCACCTGCGCGCACAACGAGTCGTACACCGCGGGCGGCATGCCATCGACCATCGGCGTATGGAACACCCCCGGTGCCACCGTCATCACGCGCACGCCGAAGCGCGAAAACTCGCGTGCCATCGGCAAGGCCATCGAGACGACGCCGCCTTTCGAAGCGGAGTAGGCCGCCTGGCCGATCTGGCCTTCGAACGCGGCGATTGACGCCGTGTTGATGATTACGCCGCGCTCGCCGTCTTCGCCCGGCGCGTTGTGTTGCATCAAATTTGCTGCGGCCTTGGCGATATTGAACGAGCCGATCAGATTGACGCGTACCGTGGTTTCGAACTGCGACAGCGGCATCGGTGCGTCGCGCCCGAGCACGCGACCGGCGCCGAGAATACCGGCGCAGCTGATCGCAACATTGAGTCCGCCCATCGCAGTTTGCGCATCGGCCATGGCCGCTACCGCATCGGCTTCCGAGGTCACATCGAGTTTGCGAAAGCGCGCCTGCGCGCCAAGTTCCGCGGCGACGGCATCGCCCTTGTCGGCATTGACGTCGAGCAGTGTGACCGCAGCACCATGCGCAACCAGATGACGTGCCACGGCCAGGCCGAGGCCGGAAGCGCCGCCGGTGATGACGGCCTTGGTCTGCGAAAGTTGCATGTTGGGCTCCGGAAAATGGGGCGCCGATTGTAACTGGACACGTTGTAACTGGACGCGCTGTAACTGAACGCGTTATCGCCGCGCCACGCTAAGGTGACGGCGCTGGTTGGTCATCACGATGGACACGTAGCATGATCCGGATTGGAGATGCCTTGAATACTCGGGGAGTGCTGATGCGGGTGCTGCTGATGGCGATAGTCGTCGCACTGATGACGGCGTGTACGGCCACGCGTCCGCGGACAACGACACTGGCGCCGTGCGAATCGCCGGGCGGTGAATGGGAGCGCAGCGACATCAGTATTGCGGTTGCGGCGAACATCGACACGATCGATATCACGCAGTCCGTGGGCAGCGTGTTCGTGCGTTCTGGTCCAACGGATCGCATTGAAGTTCATGCCGTCGTGCAGTGTCTGACGCAGTCAGCTGGCGCTGCGACCGTCGTTGCCAGCGAACAGGGGTCGCGCCTGCAACTGGCGGTCGGGTTCGCCGGCCAGAGCGCCGAGCGTGAATGGTCGACCTCGGACGGGCGTGCCGATGTGGCGCTGTGGCTGCCGGTTGATCGCAAGCTGATCCTGCGCACCACGTCGGGCGGCATCGAAGTCAACGGTGCAAAAAATGGGGTCGTCGCGACCACCGCGAGCGGTGATATCCATGTTGCTGCGAAAGGTCCGATGCTGCTGACCAGCGCCACCGGCAATATACATGCGTCTCAGCGCGACACACTGCACGGACATGAATCAACGCTCCAGACCGCTGCAAATATCAGCGCCAACGTATTGAGCGACGTGCCGATGAGCGTTACGGCGCGCACCTGTGGCGTGCTCGACAGCGATCTCGAAAATGCCAATCGTTCCCTCGATCAACAAGGATGCACGCAGCTCGCGTGGGCGCAGTCAGGCAGCGTCCATGCGCCAATGTTGCGGATCGCGTCCGTGAGCGGCCGTGTCGTTATCCGCGAGCAGGCCATCCTCGCCAACGATGATCAGGGCACCAAACGATAAAAAGCGTGGTCCCCGATCAGCGCCAGACGTTCGCCACTGGCGGCCCAAGTCGGCGTGACGCGTTGGTAGGCGTAAAAATGATCGGCAGTCGGGACGACACTGAGCCGATCGCCTTCCACGGTCCAGCGCGTCATGGTCGTTCCGGCAATCAGCCAGGCGCGATTCCACGCATCGAGACTCTTGAAGCGGAAGCGCGGAGACACCGTGCTCAACGCGAACTGCCCTGGTCGCAGCAGGATGGCGCACAAGCCCTCATCCTCAAGCATTGACTGCTGACGGCGCAGCGCCACTTCGGCGACGGCGATCTGACCGAGTACCGGTTGATCACGGGCTTCAAGGTAGAGCGTGCTGGCGAGGCAGGTTTGGTCAGCCAGCGGTGCCGGCAACCAGCTCGCAATCATCAACAGGGTGGCAAGATTCATGTAAAGGACCAATATCGCGCGTGCGTGCCGAAATATTCCGACGCGCCTGTTCGCATTGAGCGGCATGGTGGACGGCGCGCCTAGAGCGGCCGCTCTAGCGCAAACGCTGCGGTTCAGGTGAGGCAGATCGATGGCGCGTTGGCGGGGTCGATCGCGCAGCGACAGCCACTACCATGCGCGATGGCGCACACGCGTCAGCATTGGATTCAACTGGGCATGAAGGATCGTCATTGGCATCGGAGGGGCAAACGGGTGGCCGCGTTGATGGTCGGTGCGGGCTTGAGCTTCGTCGCAGGTGCGCAGCAATCGGCGTCGCCAACTTTGCCGCCAACAACTGTCGGCGCCGAGTGGGTCAGTGCATCAATCGCGCCGGACGTCGTGTTTCTTTCGCTCGCGGCATTGCCACTCGCGCCCCAATGGCGGCCGGGTGATCCGATCCGCGAAATTCCGCGTCGCGTTTTCGGCGATGCGGTTACGCAGCCAATCGCGATTGCCCAGCCTGATCCCGCCGATCCGCTGGCGGCACTGCAGCGCAATCAACACCGCGTCTTGGTGCCGGACACATTTTTGACGCCGACGATCAACATCGCCGGCGCGAACTTCAGTGCCGTGTCACCACCGGACCCGACCGGCGACATTGGCACCACGCACTACGTCCAGGCGGCCAACGCGGCGGGCGGATCGCAATTTCGGATTTACGACAAGGCCGGCAATCTGGTCGCAGGTCCGATCGCCATGGATTCGCTGGCGGCGGGCACGCCGTGCGCGTCGGGTCTGGGCGATCCCGTCGTGCTGTTCGACGAAGCGGCTGGGCGCTGGCTGTTCACCGAGTTCACGCAGGTCGGCAACGCGCTTTGTTTCTATATCAGCGAACTGGCCGATCCGACCTTGGCGCAAACCTGGACGCGCTACGCCTTTACCGCGCCGAATTTTCCGGACTATCCGAAATACGGCGTGTGGCCAGATGCGTACTACGTCGGCAGCAATGAAAATGGCAACGTGCCGATGTATGCGTTTGACCGTCAACGCATGCTCGCCGGATTGCCGATGTCGGTACAACGATTCACTGCCGCGCCGCTCGCTGGATTCTCGTTCCAGGTGTTGCAGCCGGCCGATCTCGACGGTGCCGATGCGCCGCCGCCGGGTGCGCCCGGTGTCTTCATCCGCCATCGCGACGATGAGGTACACAATTCGGGCAGCAATCAGCCGACACGCGATTTTCTGGAGCTCTTCGAGGTCCGCGTCGATTGGGCCACCCCGGCCAATTCGACGCTCACCGGTCCCGTCCAGATTCCCATCACCGAGTTCAGTTCCGATCTGAATGGACTTGCCACTTTCAACGTGTTTCCGCAGCCATCCGGGCAGCGCATCGACTCGCTGCGCGAGCCGGTGATGTTCCGTCTGGCTTACCGGTCATTCGGCGTTTTCGAACAACTGGTCGGCAACATGGTGACCGACACGGATGGCCAGGACACCGGCGGCGTGCGTTGGTTTGAATTGCGCCGCACGGCGGGAACGCTGCAGCCTTGGCAGCTGTACCAGGAAGGTACCGTGGCGATGGGCGATTTCATCGATCGCTGGATGGGCGCGATCGCGTCGGACAAGGTCGGCAATATCGCGCTCGCCTACAGCGCGGTGCGCGACGCCAGTTCACATGGCTTGCCGGAATCCGACAATGTGTCGGCCGGGTTGCGCTACATCGGCCGCCGCGATGGCGATCCGGCGCAGGTGATGACCAGCGGCGAGTCGATCCTGCAACAGCCGGCTTCCGGTTCCCAGTCGGGCAACCGCTGGGGCGACTACCACGCGTTGAATATCGATCCCGTTGACGGCTGTACGTTCTGGTTCACCGGTGAACATGTCGATGCCACCCACGTCACCGCCAGCAACTGGGCAACGCGTATCGGTGCCTTTGCTCACGACAACTGCAATGCGCCGCAGTTCATGCTGAATTCGGCGCAGTTGCGCCAGTCGCTGTGTGTCACGGCATTGCCGTCCACTATTGCGGTGAGCGTCGATGTATTGGCCCGCAACGGTTTCGCCAACGCCGTGGATTTGGCGTTCGATACGGTGCCGGCGGGTATGAGCGGCAGCTTCACGCCTGCCAGCCTGATGCCGCCAGCGGCGTCGAACGGCAGCCTGACGATCAACGATTCGGCACTCGCGGCCGGTAGCCATGTATTCAACGTGATCGGTAGAGCGGGTGCGATCTCCAAGCAGCTGCAGATTCGCGTCGATGTCGCGAACGGCCATATCGACCTGATCGCACCCGCCATGAATGCCTTCGTTGCCACCACGCCGATGCTGACCTGGTCATCGCTGCCGGGTGCGAGTGGATATCAACTGCAGATTGCAACCGACGCCGCCTTTGCAAACATCGTCTACAGCACGCAGGCTGCGGCGAGCGAGCACCTCGTTGTGGCGCCATTGGCGTTGAACACCACGTATTACTGGCGCGTCGCGCCGCAAGGTGTTGCCTGTGGCCATGGCGTTTTCAGTGGCGTCCGCAAGTTCAAGACGCGCATCGCGACCGCGACAACGCTGACAACGGTGAGTCCGAGTATTTATGGCGAGACCATCGAGATCAGCGCCCTCGTGGTCGGCGATGGTCTGCCCCCGTCAGGGAAGATCACGTTTCGCGATGGCGACGACTGGATAACGACGCTGCCGCTGGATTCGAGCGGGTATGCCAGTGTTTTGACCAACAAGTTGAGCAGCGGCACGCACGATCTCTCGGCGGTGTATGCCGGCGACGACGCCAATCTCGGCAGCGTCGGCCTGAACACGCATCTCGTTCTGCCGGGCAGTGTGTCGATCGACGTTTCCGATGCCCCGGATCCGCATCCGGGTGATCTTCCGACCACGGTGACGGTCAACCTCCAAATCATCGCGCCTGGCTCAGGCACGCCGACCGGCAGCGTGCTCGTGACCGCCAGCAATTCGGCGGGTTGCAGCATCGCGCTGCCGGCCACGTCCTGCGATCTGGTCTTCGCGACGGCGGGTATACAAATCCTGAGCGCGAGTTACTCCGGCGACAGCAATTTCAATACAGCGGTGTCGTCAGACTTCGAGCACACGTCGCTGAGCGATGTCCTGCTGTTCAGCGACAGCTTCGAGCAATGACCCGTCGTCGAAGCCGATTCAGCTGAAGTCGTTGTCGAGCACGACGCGGAACCGCGCCTTGCCGGATTCAAGATGCGCCAGCGCCTCGTTCACGCGCGACATCGGGAAGCGTTCAACCACCGGTTTGATCTGATGTCGCGCCGAGAAGTCGAGCATGCTCGCGAGCGTGGACGGACGTCCCATCGGTGAGCCCGAGACCTGTTTTTGACCCGGCAGCAAGGCGAACGCCGGGATCGCCATCGGTTCGAGCACGGCACCGACGACATGCATGCGACCGCGTGGCGCCAGCAAGGACAGCCAGGCATTCCAGTCCTGGGCAACGTTCAGCGTGACCAGCAGGAAGTCGAGCGAGCCCTTGAGTGATTTCATGCGTTCGCGGTCGTCGCCGGAGACCACATGGTGCGCGCCGAGTGACTTGATCTCGGGCGCGTTGTCCATGCGTCGGGTGAAGGCGAACACTTCGCAGCCCCAGCGATTCAGAAATTGCACCGCAAGATGACCGAGCCCGCCGATGCCGAGCACGCCGACTCGATCGGTCGGTTTCACGTTGAATTCGACGATCGGTGAGAACACCGTGATGCCGCCGCAGAACAAGGGTCCCGCGGTCGTCGCGTCGAGTGCGTCCGGCAAGGGCAGGGCCCAGCGCGCCCCGACGCGGACGCGATCGGCAAAGCCACCATGGCGACCGAGGATGGTGAATTCGCCGTTCGGACAGAGGTGCGTGTCGCCGGCGATACAGGCGCGGCATTGACCGCAACTGTTCGAGAACCAGCTGACGCCGACGCGCTGACCGATGCGCAGGGACGTGACCGCTGATCCGAGTGCGACCACCTTGCCGACTGCCTCATGTCCCGCCACGACCGGATAGGTCGCATTGCGCCATTCGTTGCGGATGACCGAGAGATCGGAATGACAAATGCCGCAGTGTTCGACGGCGACTTCGACATGATCCGGACGCAATTCGCCGGGTTCGTAATCGAAGCGGGTCAACGATCCGGTGGCCGCAGCGGCGGCGTACGCGCGAATGTTCATCATCACTCCATCTGTGATTTGGCGTAGGCGATATCGAGCGCTTCCATCGCGTCCCGGGGTTTGAGCTTGGTCGCCTTGAGATAGAGGGCCGCAGCTTCGTCTTCCTTCTTGTTGCCGTAGAGCAGCATCAACGCATTGCCATATTCGATCAACGCAATCGGCGCGTCCGGCGTCAACTTGATTGCGAGCTTGCAGTGTTCTTCCGACGAAGCTGCTTTCGCGCCATAGGTCAGCCCGGCGATCATGCTGCCGACCTTGCCGACGATCTCGGCGTGGTAGACGCCGAGTGCGGTCTGCGCCTCGGCGTGTTTCGGCGCGAGCTTCAGGGTCGCATCGAGACTTTCCTTGACCTTGCCGGCGAGGCCTTGCGATAGCGCCTTGGCGATCGAAATCATCTGGCTGTAACGGCCCAGGCCGAAAGCGCGGAAGTAGTGGCTGTTGGTCTCGGACGGCAAGGCGGCAATGGCTGCATCCGCGTGACTGGCCACGGCTTCGAAGCGTTTCAATTTTTCCTTTTCATCTTCGACCAGATACACCGCATGGATGCCCATGGCCTTGTTCGCGAGCGTCGCACCGATCAGTCCCAGCGATTCACCGATTTCGTAGGCGGACTGGAATTCACCGAGGTGGTAAGCCGCCCATCCGTCCTGCAACTGTTTGGCGATCGCTGCGGCGTCCTTGGCCTTGCCGAGTTTGCTGTTGGCTTTCAGCAGGCGCTGGACGCGCTCGTCGTCCGGAAAGGGCTCCTGATCGCCGGCATGCAAACTCGGCCATGCCTTGTGCAATTTGTCGCCGCGATAGTCGAAGCTTTTGCTGGCGTGCGTGAATGCTGCCCATTTCTTCGTTGCCATGATGTCCTCCCTCGAATCGTTGAAGCATCTTCCAAAGCCCGCGCCGCGACAAGCGCCGTAGTGTGAATGTTCTAGCGTCGGCACCGAACATGCATCTCGAAGCGAAGCGCGAGTCAGTGGTCGACGTGGCCACAGCGTGACGCGATTGTTCAACCGGAGAATGTCGATGCGTACCCAAGTCAAATCCAGGAAGCCGAGCCAGGTTGTCGCTGCCAACGATGCCACCCGCAAGTTTGTGCTTGCGAGCCTCGGCGCCGTGTCGCTGGTTCAGAAGCAGGGCCAGAAGGCGATCGACGCACTCGTCGCTGAAGGCGAAGGCTACAAGGCGCGTACCAAGAAGCTCGTCAAGACCACGAATACCGACGCCCGCAAGTTCACCAACAATGTGCGCAAGCAGGTCGTGAGCTACATCAACCCGATCCGCGCCAAGGCGATGAAGAACGTCAGCGCCGTTGAAACCGCGATCAGCGAGCGCGTTGGCGCCGTGCTCGGCCGTTTCGGCGTGCCCTCGAAGGGCGACGTGCAGGAACTGCTGGCGCGTGTGTCCGAGCTGAACAAGGAAATCAAGGGCAGCGTCCGTCGCGCTACGCGCTGAGTCGCCCAATGCGCTGTTGATGCACGGATGCATCGATGATCCCCGGTCGCAAGGCCGGGGATTTTTTATTTGCGGTAGGCCTCGGCCAGCTTGTTCAGGTGCAGGCGTTCGGCGTCGCGCAGGAATGGTGCGATCAGCATCATCACCTGGAAGATGCCCTGGGTCAGGTCCTCCGCACCTTTTTCGCTGGGAATGCCGCGCACCGAATTGAAACTCATCCAGAACGTCATGATGAGGATCACGTTGGTCGAGGTGGCTTCGATCTCGGCGCGGCTGGCGCGCATGATTTCAGCCTCGCACAGACCCTTCAATACCGCCACGGCGTTCTCGGTCGCGCGTTTCAGGATGCGCCCGAAATGCATGCGCAGCTTGCGGTTGCGGCTGGTGATGTCGACGAGGTCGCGGTACACGAAGCGGAATTCCCACATCGTCTCGAACGCGAGATGCAGCTGCAGCCAGATGTCTTCGAGATTCGGCAGACGTTCGTCCGGCGACACCATCACGCGATCGATCTTTTCCTCGTAGCGCGCAAACAGATGTTCGACGATGTCGTCCTTGTTGCGGAAGTGGTAGTACAGATTGCCGGGGCTGATTTCCAGTTCGTCGGCGATGTGGTTGGTGGTGACATTCGGTTCGCCGCGGTCGTTGAACATGACCAGGCTGGTGTCGAGGATGCGCTCGCGCGTTTTCGGGGCCACGGCGAGATTCGTCCGGCTCAGCCAGCGAGCTTCTTGACGAGGTCAACGTACAACTTTTGTGCCTTTTCGAGATCGGTGCCGGCCAGTTTCGCCCACGCCTCGTATTTGGCGACGCCGACAAAATCGAAGAATCCGGGCTTGTCGCCGCTGACATCGCCCTGCGAACCCTGCTTGTAGAGCGCATACATCTTGAGCATGGTGTCGTTGTCGGGCCGGTCTTTCAGGTTCAATGCTTTCTTCGCGGCATCTTCGAATTGCTGCTTGAGGTCGGCCATGGTGTTGCTCCGGTGCGTTGAAGGAAACGATCACCACACAGTTTTTAGCACGCGTTTCCCGAGGCGGTCAACGCGTGGCGAATATGCGCGAGGGCTAGGAAAGCGACGAGGGCAGGGCTATCTTTGGCCAGCCGCGGCCGCGTGTCGCGCAGGCATGCCTTGATCGCAGCGCACCCACCGTGCGCTGCCCCAACCTGAGGGAAGCAACATGACGTATTTCGTGACCGGAGCGACAGGCTTCATCGGCCGCCATCTGCTTGAAAACCTGCTCAAGCGTCGCGGCAAGATCTACGCTTTGGTGCGCAAGAGTTCGCTGGAAAAGTTCGAAGCGCAGATCGAGAAGCTCGGTGCCGAGAAAGGCGCGATCGTCCCGATCATCGGTGATCTGACCAAGCCAAAGCTCGGGATCACGCCAGCCAGTCAGAAATTGCTGCAGGGCAAGATCAAGCACTACTTCCATCTGGCGGCGATTTACGACGTCGAAGCCGATGACGAAACCAATCACCAGGTCAATGTCGAAGGCACGCGTCATGCGATGCAGTTGGCTGAAGCGATCAAAGCGGGTTGTTTCCATCATGTCAGTTCGATTGCTGCCGCCGGGCGCTATCCGGGCGTGTTCAAGGAAGACATGTTTGACGAGGCCGAAGGTCTCGACCATCCGTATTACCGCACCAAGCACGAGTCCGAAGGTCTGGTCCGCAATGGCAGCAAGACGCCATTCCGCATCTATCGACCGGCGATCGTCATCGGCAACTCCAAGACGGGTGAAATCGACAAGATCGACGGTCCCTACTATTTCTTCCGCCTGCTGAAACGCATGCGCGAAATGCTGCCGTCGTGGATGCCGACAGTCGGTATCGAAGGTGCCCGCGTCAACGTCGTGCCGGTCGACTACGTCGTCAACGCGATGGATCACATCGCGCACAAGACTGGTCTCGATGGACACTGCTTCCAGTTGGTCGATCCGGAACCGCTGCGCGTTGGCGAATTGCTGAACACCTTTGCCCGCGCCGCGCATGCGCCGGAAATGACGATGCGTCTGGACGCACGCATGTTTGCGGTGATTCCGCCGATGGTGCGCAGTGCGGTCGCCAATCTGCCGCCGATCAAGCGATTCACCAGCGCCGTGCTGAAGGACCTCGGTATCCCGCGCGAGGCGCTGAATTACATCAACCAGCCCACGCGTTACGACAATCGCGAAACCGAACGTGCGCTGCGCGGCTCGAAGATCAAGCTGCAGCCGCTGGAAAGTTACGCCTGGCGTCTGTGGGACTACTGGGAACGGCACCTGGATCCGGATTTGTTCATCGACCGCTCGCTTGAAGGCAAGGTCAAGAACAAGGTCGTGATGATTACCGGTGGTTCGTCCGGCATTGGCCTTGCAGCGGCGATGAAGCTTGCGGCGACGAAGGCGAAGATCGTGATTGTCGCCCGCGGTCAGGAAGAGTTGAACAACGCCAAGCTCGAAGTCGAGAAGGCGGGCGGCGTGTGCTTCACCTACTCGGCGGACCTGACCGACGAGAAGAGCTGCAATGACCTCGTCGCCAATGTCATCAAGGACCATGGCGGCGTCGACATCCTGATCAATAATGCCGGGCGCTCGATCCGTCGCTCGGTGGCGCTGAGCTATGACCGCTTCCACGATTTCACCCGCACCATCGAGTTGAATTATTACGGCAGTCTGCGCCTGATCATGGGCTTCCTGCCCGGCATGACGGCCAAGAAGCGCGGTCACATCATCAATATCTCGTCGATCGGCGTGCTCGCGAATTCGCCGCGATTCTCGGCTTATGTGGCGTCGAAAGCGGCGCTCGATGCATTCTCGCGCTGCGCGCAAGCGGAATTCTCGGATAGCGGTATCGCTTTCACGACGATCAACATGCCGCTGGTGCGGACACCGATGATCGCGCCGACGAAGATGTATGACAGCGTGCCGACGCTGTCACCGGAAGAGGCGGCGGATCTGATCGTCAAGGCGATCATCGAGCGGCCCAGTCGTGTCGCCACACGTCTCGGTATCTTCGCCGCGACCGTGAACGCGATCGCGCCCAAGGCCTATGAATTGGTGCTCAATACCGCCTTCAACCTGTTCCCGGATTCGGCTGCGGCGAAGGGCATGAAGGGACGCGACGAGAAGCCGTCGAGCGAACAGATCGCCTTTGCGGCGGTGATGCGCGGCGTGCATTGGTAAGTGCAAAAACGACAACGCCGCGGTTTGTCGCCGCGGCGTTGTGGTGATCACCAGAAGAAGCCCGCCAGCCGGCCGTAGGGGAGGGATCTGCGGTTTTGATTCAGGCTGACGGGCTATGCGATCAGGCGCATGGCGCCTTTTTTACTTGGACGACTTCGACGACTTGGCGGCCTTCTTGGCGGCAGGCTTTGCCGCGGTCTTGGCTGGTGCCCTCTTCGCCGCCGGTGCCGCTTCGCGCGGATGCAACTTCTTCACCGCCTTGCTCAGTTCTTCGACACGGGTCACGAGTGCTTCCATTTCGTCACGGCCAGGAACGCCGAGCTTGGACAGGGCGCGCGAAACGCGGTCTTCGAAGACCTTCTCGAGCTTGTCCCAGGTGTCGGACGCGCGTTCTTTCACTTTTTCCACCTTGGTCTCGACGACATCACGGACTTCATCGACCTTGCCGGTTGCGAACTTGCGGGTCTTCTGCTCGATCGACAGACCTTCCTTCACCAGATTCTCGAATAATTTGCCGCCCTGGCCCTGCGCGCGCGTCAGCGCACCCATGCCGGCAGCCCATGCGTGCTGGGCGGACTCCATCAAGGCGCTGGTCTTGCTCGATGCATCGGCCGCGGCCGACGGCGCACTCTTCGATTTGAATTTCGGCTTGCTCATGTGTTCCCTCCACTGTGTTGAATCTTGTCGGCATAAAGCCGGCGCATGGGCGGCATCATCAGAGCCACCCCTAGAATAATCACACTATGCGCAAAATCGCGCGATCAGCGCTTGCCGCGTTGCTGGATCGCGCGATCGAGATCGTCGAGGGCATGGCGCAGGCGCGCGGTGACATTGGTGCGTCGCGTGCGCTCGCCGAGACCAGCCATCAGATTGCGTTCCGGATCATCGATCACGTCGCGCCGCAAGGTGATGCCATGGCGCGCAAAAATCGGCGCGACTTCGTCGTAGCGTGCGGCCAGGTCGTCGAGCGTGGCGCGATGCGCGTGTTCGGCCACGAGTTGGCGCATGCTGTAGCTGAAGGGGTTGGTGAAGAACATGTCGACGTCGTCGGCGCTCGGCTCGAACACCATCAGATCGGCGTTCTCGTATTGCGAATGATATTTGTCGAGCCCGACCTGCATGCGCGACTTGAGCAAGGTGCGGAAGGTTTGCGACAACACTGCCGGCAGGCCGTTGTCGGTCAGATTCTTCGGCATTTTGCGCTGGTTGACGGCCGCCAACGCGGCATCGAAGGGCACCAGCGGGTTGATGCCAAGCACCAGGTCGGCGCCGGCATCGAGCGCGACCGACGCATGCAGCGTGCGCCGCAGCGCGCCGTCGACATAGAACTTGCCTTCGATCTCGACCGGGGGATACAGACCCGGCAGGGCCGAGCTGGCCTGGATCGCGCGCGAGATCGGGATGTGATCGAAACCAGGACTGCCAAAGCGAACGGTGCTGCCGGTATCGAGTTCCACGCCGATGACATAGAGCTTGCGACTCAGTTCGCGGAAATCATTGGTGCGGCCATGCGCTTCGAAGAGATTGCGCAGAAATTGTTCGATTTCGTCGTTGTCGAACAGCCCGGTCGGGATCAGCGCACCGAGGCGCCCGAATACGTCGGTGAAATTCGTGTCCAGCGGGTGCGTTGCGAGGTCACCGATCCAGCCGAGCAGGGTGCGCGGAATCGCAGCCAGCCGCTTCCCGTATTCGCCGAACGCCGGGCGCAGGAAAATTTCCGGGCGGAAACGTTCCTGGTCCGTGACATTGGTCAGGAACACCCGGCACATTTCCGCGGTGTCCATGCGATTGGCCAAACCAGCCGCCAGAAAAGCCCCGGAACTGACGCCGACGTAAACGTCGAAATTCGTCATATCGAGGCCGTCCAGCGCTTCGTCCATCGCGCGCAGCGCACCGAGCTCGTACATTCCACCGATCGGTCCGCCACCGGCAATGGCCAAACCGATCTTTGACGCCTCGCCAGACCGTGATGATTTGCGACTGCGCGCAGATTTCGCCGAGGGTTGAACAATCAGCATTGCGGATCCATTTGATGTCGGGCAAATTGGATTCTAGCGGAGCGCGTCGCGGCGCCGCCTACGACCAAGATCATCGTTTACATCGGACGATTGCGTCCGCGCGGAGCACAAAAAGTAAATGACAGCCATCGCCGACCGCCTGCACACGTTGTTGCACGAACTGCGTGATGCGCGACATCCAGCGGTCGAGCCGCGTAATCGGTTGCCGCAGTTGCCGCGACTGCGCGAATGGCAGAGTCAGCGCCTCGGCCAGAGTTTCGGTGTACTACGCGGACATGCGCGCTTTGGTGCGGCCGCAGAATTTTTCCTCAGTGATCTCTACGGCGCGGCCGATGCCAGTTGGCGAGACCGCGATCTGGCCCGCGTGTTGCCGACGATGCTGCGCTGGCTGCCCACCGGGGTTCTGGCGTCGTTAGCCGATGCGCTGGAGCTGGATCTGATCTCGGTGCGTTGCGATCTCGGCCTGGTCGAACATTTGCCGGATGGGCGGATCGACGTCGATCGTTATGCCGAGGCCTATCGACGCAGCGGTGACTTCGGCGCACGCGCGCGACAGATCGACCTGATCGGCGGCGTTGGCCGCGAACTTGAAGCGATTGTCCGCAAACCCTTCGTGCTCGGCGTGTTGAAACTGGCCCGCGGACCTGCGCGCGGCGCCGGTTTCGGCGAATTGCAGGCGTTCCTCGAACGCGGCTTTTCGGCTTTTCGCGCCATGGGGCGCGCCGACGAGTTCCTGCAGACGATCACGATTGGCGAACAACGCGCCATGAAACGCCTGCTTGAGGCGCACCCGGACCCGTTCGGATTCCAGTTGACGGTCAAATAATCAGCCGAACTCTTTTTCCAGATAGCGTTCAATCTCGTCTTCGACCGAGCTCTTGATCACCATCAGCAGGAAGCCGAGGGTCGCTTCGACTTTTACCGTGCCCTTGCCCAGAGCGATGCGGCCGTCGACGCCGGGTCGCGAAAAATGCAGGGTGTCGCCGTCCCATTCATGGGTGACGGAAAACTTCTGGGCGATGCCTTGGGCCACGCGGTCGACCGCCGTACGCGCCTCTGCCATCGTCTTCTGGTGCTTGCGGGAAATCGAAATGCTCGCCATGGACAAACCCTGTCGAAAGTCGGTGGTATGGGAAAGGTGCTGCGCTAAGATCATGCCAGAAGCCAATGATTTCGGGAGCAAGACGAGATGCGTAGTCGATTCGCCCTGACCCTGCTGCTCGGCGCCGCATGGACGCAGGCGGCCGAGTTGAATGGCAGCCTGAAGCTGTTTGCCAATGGTCAGCCGCTGCGCGCCGCCGAAGCTTCCGAGGCGGTGATCTATTTCCGACCGAAGGCGCCGATGCCGCTGCCGCCCGGCGAGTCCTCGATCATGGTGACGCGGCGCAAGCAATTCGTGCCGCGCGTGTTGGCGATCACCGCAGGCGACACCGTGCGCTTCCCGAACGAGGACCCAATCTTGCACAACGCGTTCTCGACTTCGGCCGAGAACGCCTTCGATACCGGTCAATACGGTCGCGGCGAAGGCAAGGCACAGTTGTTCGACCAGCCCGGACTGGTGCGGGTCTATTGCAATGTCCACCACTCGATGTTCGGTTTCATCCTGGTGTTGGACACGCCGTTTTATACGCGGGCCGACGGTGTTGGAAAATTCCGGCTTGCCGACTTGCCCGAGGGCGAGGGTGAACTGGTGGTGTTCCATGACCGCGGTGCGCCGTTGAAGCAAACGGTGACGATCAGCAAGAACAGCACCATCGACCTGAAGCTCGACCTCAATAAACGCCGTGTTCCGGCGCACACCAACAAGTTCGGCAAGCCCTATGCAAGGACGCCCAATGCCAACTACTAAGCCTGGCTTCCGCTTGCCGCTTGGCGCCCAGATTTTTCTGGTGTGCGCGACGCTGATCACCTTGGCCGTCGGTGCCGCCGTGGCGATCACCTACGTGCAGGGCCGCCGCATCGCCGAAGAGAGCGTGCGGCGCACGCTCGACAACAGTTCCAGCGTGCAGCGCAATGCCAAACAGGGGCAGTTGCAGAATGTGCAAAATCTGGTCCAGTTCATCGCCAACGATCCGGCGGTAGTGCAGTATTTCGAAAGTTCGATGGACGTCGATCTCGGGCTTGGCGAATTCAGTGGCGGAACGTCTTCGCTTTCCGATCTGCTGAGTGAACGCAAGGAGCAATACGGCTTCGATCTCGGCATCTTCCTTGATGCCAGTGGCGGTGTGTTGGCGCGAACCGACGAAGTTGAGGCGATCGAACAGAACCTGTCCGGCGACATCTTCCTGGCGTCGGCCATCAGCGAGGCGACGCCAATTGCCGGACCGTGGCGACAGGGCAACCGATTGTTGCAAGCCGCCATCGTGCCGATCCTGCGCGGTGAAGACCTGCTCGGATTTCTGGTGCTGGCAGAAGAGGTCGACAGCGAGTTCGCGACCAACATCAGCAAGCTCAGCGGTGCCGATGTCGCTTACGTGTTCCTCGACAACGATCAGGTGCTGGTCAGCGCGACCAGTCTGGAGACGGGCGCAGCGGACGAAGTGGCGAAATTCGTCGGTGCGAACGCGGACATCAAGCAGTCGATCACTGCGGCGAAGTCGATGGATCGGCTGTCACTGAGCATTGGTGGCCGCGACTGGATCGGCCGCATTGGTCCGGTCGACGCCGATGCCGGCGGTGCGCTCGGTGCGACGGTCCTGCTGAGTTCGCGCGACCGCGCTTATGCCGGCTTCCAGCGCATCCTGAATCTTGTCCTTGCCACCGGCATCGGGTCGTTGCTGGCCGCGTTGCCGTTGTCCTACCTGCTCGCACGTGTGGTGCTGCGTCCGGTGCGTTTGATGGCGACTGCCGCGGAACAAGCTGCGGACGGCAATTACCAAACGCGTCTCGGCATTGCCGGCAATGATGAACTGGCGCGTCTGTCGCACGCCTTCGACCGTTTGCTGTCGGATTTGCGCGAGAAGTCAGATATCGAAGGCTATGTCACCAACCTGTCGCGCTTCCTGCCCGAGCCGGCCGCCGAGAAATCGCGCAGCGGCATGATGGCGACGTCCGGCGACAGCTCGCCCTCAATGACCCGTGCGCCGGAATTCGCGACGCGCGTGATGCTGGGCGTCGACTGCCGTGCGCTCGCCAAAGCCGTGCCGCGCGATCAGGCCGAGCGTTTGGCCAATGGCGTGTCCCAGTTCACCCAGGCGATTGATGTCGCGACAAGATTGGCGATGGCGCACGTGTTGTCGTTCAACGGCTTCCGCGCAGTACTTGGTTTCTCCGGCGACAAGCCGCTGGAACGCGCCTTGCGCACGGCACGATATCTGCGCCGTGATTCCGGTATGCCGGATGCGCTGTCGTCATCGCTCGCCATCGCGCTGCACGAGGGTGATGTGGTCGAGGGCGTGATGATGATCGGCAATGCCACAGCACCGGTCTCGGCTGGCGGCGCCTTGTACCAGCTAGACCGACTTTTGTCGGAATCGAGCGACGGCCAACTGGTCATCGCCAAGCCGATGATCGAACAGGTGACGCAAATCACCGGCTGCGAAGTTCGGGCATCCACCGGGCTCGTCAGCGGCCGCGCGTTCCCGGTCATGGATCTGCCGATGCTCGATCAACTCGAAACACTTGCACCGGCGACGCCCGCGAGCAGTGGCGACTATTCGACCGTGGTCACGCCGTCGGTGGGTTTGCCGGTCACCAAACGCGGCAATACCCCGGACATCATATTTGGCAGCGTGTTTGCCGGGCGTTACGAAATCCTGTCGGAACTGGGTGCCGGCGGCATGGGTGTCGTTTACAAGGCGCGCGATCTCGAACTGGACGACGTGGTCGCGATCAAGATGCTGCGTGGTGCCGGCTTGATGGACGCCGAGCAGCTCGATCGGCTCAAAAGTGAAATCAAGCTGGCGCGCAAGATCACCCATCCCAACGTGCTGCGCACCTTCGACTTTGGCGACTCCGATGGTCGTCCCTACATCTCGATGGAATACGTGCGCGGCATGACCTTGAGATATCTGATCAAACAGGCTGGACGCATTCCGTTCTCGGCCGGATTGCGTATCGCCAAACAATTGTGCGCGGGTCTCGGGGCAGCGCACGAAGTCGGTGTGCTGCATCGCGATATCAAGCCAGAGAATCTGATCCTGGAATCGAGCGGCAATGCCAAGTTGATGGACTTCGGCATCGCGCGTCCGATCCGCCGTTCCGAACCCGGTCATACCCAACAGGGCATGTTCGTCGGTACGCCGCATTACGCCGCGCCAGAGCAACTTGCGGGCGATGAAGTCGATCATCGTGCCGACATTTATGCCAGCGGTGTGCTGTTGTGCGAAATGTTCTGCGGCAAATTGCCGTTCACCGGCAGCAACACCATGGAGATCTACATGGCGCAGATGCAGCAGGCACCGATCAAGCCTTCGGAATACTGGCCGGAAATCCCGGTTGATCTCGAAGCGGTGATCTTGCGTTGCATCGCGCGTCGCGCGGAAGATCGGTTTCAGAGCATCAATGATGTGGGGGCTGCCCTGGCGCAGCTGCGAGCTTGATCACGACTGGGGAGACGGCGATGAAACTGGGGATGGTGTGTTCCGCATTGATGTTGAGTCTGGCCGCGGGTGCGGCATCGGCCAACGATGAAAACAGCAGCGTCTGGTCCTGGTACGGCGACACCAAGCTGCGCGTCGATCACGTACAGGACTTGCCTGCGCGCGATGACCTGGAGCGGGTTCGGCTGCGTGCCCGCATTGGCGCGCGCCGAATGTTCGATCAACTCGAATTCGGCATCGCGCTGGAGGGCGCACTCGGCAGCGACACCAATCGCGACAACCGCCGCAACAACGACAACGAACGCAGCGATAGCGTCAATCTCGATGAGTTGTACTTGCGTTGGAACGCGTCCGAGAACACGAATCTTCTGGTCGGTCGAACCGCGTTGCCGCTGTCGTTGACGCCGCTGCTCTGGGACACCGACCTGCGACCGATCGGGGCCAGCGTGTCACACAACATCGCGACCGGAGACTTTGATCGCCTGGCGTTCACGGCCGGTTATTTCGCCGGCACGCATCTATACGATGACGAATCGCGTATCGCCGCATTTCAGGCTGGTTGGTTTGTGCGCGAAGGCACCGACTTCGGCGGCGATGTGCAATTGGCCTACCTGGATTTTTCCGACCTCGAGAAATTGACCCAGCAAGGCCTTTCGCGCACCAATCGGCGCGTCACCGGCGTGTTGCTCAGCGACTATGAAATCGTCGACCTGCAAGCCGGCCTGCATACAACAGTTGCCAACTGGCCGGTCAGACTGCGCGTCGACGTTGCGCGCAATCTCGGTGCCGACGACCTCAACGAAGCTGGGCGCGTCAGCGCCGTCATCGGCGACAAGTTGCAGCCGATGGGCTGGGAATATGGTTATTCGGCGCAACGCATCCAGCGCGATGCGGCGATGGCCGCGTTCAACGACGACGATTGGTGGTTCCACAGCTTCGCCAAAGGCCAGTCAGTATGGGCTGGCTACGGCATTGATGAGACCTGGAACGTGCAGTTCCTGATGTTTCGCGAAAACCGCGACGGCGTACGCGAGGACGTTGACCGCTTCATGCTGGAGCTCAACGGTCACTGGTGAGCAAGCAGCCAGTGAGGGCATGCTTGGCGCTGTGTTACATTTCTGACAGTTTCCAATAACGGCGGTGTATGCGGCTCCATTTTCCGCACGGCGAGCAACAGGACTTGATCCTCCGCGAGGGTGAAACCGCGCTGGGTTGTGCTGCGTCCAATGGCATCGCCTTGAAGGGCGAGGGCGTGTTCCCGATCCACGCCAGCCTGCTGCTTGATCGCCGCGGGTTGACCCTGATCGTGCGCGAGGGCATCGGCGCCACTCACGTCAATGCGCGTCCGGTGCGCGAAATGGCCATAGTCCGTTTCGGTGACGTCATCAGCATCGGCAACGTGCTGTTGGCGGTCAAGCCGGACACCGACGCCAATGTCACCAGCCGCGTACCACCAAAGAGTCCAGTCGAAGAAACCATGTCAGAAGTCACCAGTGAAACGCGGTATCGCATGTCGCCACCGAAAGCCGTGTTGCGCGGTGTCTCCGGCCCTTACTTCGGCAAGGTCATTCCGGTCGCCGGCAGGCTTGTGATCGGACGCGGCAATGATTGCGATCTGGTACTCGACGAAGCCGAGATGTCGCGCCGCCATGCCATGGTTGAAGTCACCCCGGCGGGCATTTGGCTGCGTGATCTCGGTTCTTCCAACGGGACCTACGTGAATGGCGTTCAGGTGCGTGACGCGGTGCTGTTCACCGGTGACCAGCTGGCCTTCGATCGCAACCGTTTTCTGATCGAGGCACCGGGTACGCCGATACGTCCGGCGGGTCTCGATGTATCGGAAATCAGCGGCGAAAAAGTGCGGACCGAAGTGACCCAGACGATGCAGGCGATACGTCCTGACGCCGCGCGTTCGGATGTCTCCGACGCGGCGGCCGACACACCAGTCACGTCCAAGCAGGGCAGTCCCTGGTTGCTGATCGTCGTTGGTGCACTGATCGCAATCGGCGTGGCCGCCTTGCTCAAGTTCGGGCGTTGAACAGCGGTTTGAGTTTGAACCAGCGAGCGAGCAGCAACACCGCGAGTATTCCGGCGTAAATCAGTGGCTCGGTCAGATCCGCTTTCACCAGCCAGATGAAATGCAGCACACCGAGCGCGGCGATGACGTAGCTCAAACGATGCAGCGTCTGCCAGCGCTTGCCGAGCCGGCGCATCATCGCGTTGGTCGATGTGATCGCGAGCGGAACCAGCAGCAACCACGCGGTGAAACCGACGGTGATGTATGGCCGCTTGACGATGTCGGTCAGCAGCTGCGACCAGTATGCGCCGAGGTCGAGCAACAGATAGCTCGAGAAGTGCAGGGTCGCGTAGAAGAATGCGTAAAGTCCGAGCATGCGACGAAAGCGGATCAACACATTCCAGCCGCTCAGCTTTCGCAGCGGCGTGACTGCGAGCGTGATGAGAAGGAAACGCAGCGTCCAGCTGCCTGTTTCATGCACGATATGCGCGACCGGATCTGGTCCGAGGTCCCCGAAAAACGTCTGCCAGACGAGGATGGCTGCGGGCAGCAGCGCGATCAGAAACAGTGCGATCTTGACCACGCTGATACGCGCGACCATCAAAAAAACTTCGCCAGATCCAGATCACGATAAAGCCCGCCGACCTGATCCGCGTAGCCGTTGAACGGCAGGGTGGGAATGCGCGAGTTGAACACGGTCACGCCTTCGGCAATGCGACGCTCGGAGGCCTGGCTCCAGCGCGGGTGGTCGACTTGGGGATTCACGTTCGCATAGAAACCGTACTCGTCCGGGGCCATGTCGTTCCAGCTGGTGTAGGGCTGGGTTTCGCGGAACTCGATGCGTACGATCGACTTGATGCTCTTGAAGCCGTATTTCCACGGCACTACCAGACGCAACGGTGCGCCATTCTGGTTCGGCAACCAGCGGCCGTACATGCCGACCGCGAACAGCGTCAGCGGGTGCATCGCTTCATCGATGCGCAGGCCTTCGCGATACGGCCAATCCAGCACATCCCAGCGCTGACCGGGCATCTGCTCGGGGCGTTCGATGGTGGTGAACGCCACATATTTCGCCTTCGAGGTGGGCTTGAATCGCGCCAGCAATGTGGACAGCGGAAATCCGACCCAGGGAATCACCATCGACCAGGCCTCGACGCAACGCAGTCGGTAGACGCGTTCCTCGAGCGTGACGCCTTTCAGCAAGTCATCGAGATCGAATGAGCCGGTGACCTCGGCTTCGCCGGCGATCTCGACGCGCCACGGCCTCGGCTTGAATGCGGAGGACTTGCGTGCGGGGTCCGACTTGCCGGTGCCGAACTCGTAGAAATTGTTGTGCTCGCTGGCGTCGCGGAAGCTGGTGCGTGCATCTTTGACGCTGCCCGCCCAGGCCTTGATGCCCGGAATCTGCGGTTTGGGCGGAGTTGCTGCCGCACTGTCGAGTTTCGCCTCGGCGGCTTGATCGCAGCCGACCAAGGCGACCGCCGCGGCCGTCGCCATGCCCTGCATGAGTCGACGGCGATCCTTGTAGACCGTCTCGGGCGTGATCTGCGATGCGCGAATGTCGTCGTAGGGCTTGTTGGCCATGGGGTCACCTCTCAGGCGCACAGACCTGCGCAGTGGCCAAAACCTGACAGGTCACACCGGATGCCGGTGTGCAGATGCGATCAACGCTTGATGAAAGGAGCATCGCCGCTGGCGTGGTCGGTCACGTCCCGGACACCTTTTATTTCCGGCAGGCGCTGTTTCAGGGTTTGTTCGATGCCGTCGCGCACCGTCACTTCAACCATGCCGCAACCATGACAGCCGCCGCCGAACTTCAACACCACCCAGCCCTCGTCATCGACGTCGACCAGACTAACGCGCCCACCGTGGGCGGCGAGCATCGGGTTGACCTCGCTTTCGAGCACATGGCGCACGCGCTCGACGAGGCTGGCGTCCGCACCCGGCACCTTGCCCTTGATGTGCGGCGCGCGGATGGTGAGCTGGCCGCCGGTTGCATTGCTGACGAAATCGATCTCGGCCGCGTCCAGCCATTGCGTGCTGCCGTCTTCGACGTACAGGTTGAAGCCGTTGCAGGCGAGCATCCATTCGCGCCCGTTCAGATCGGTTGGCTCACAGAATTCGAGGCGACAATCGGCTTTCGCCGTGCCCGGATGCACGGCCGCCAGGCGGATGCCCATGCCATCGATGCCCTGGCCTTCGATGATGCGGCGGAAATGGGTTTGCGCGGATTCAGAGATGGAAATCATGGGGTGTGCTCGGTCTTGGAAGGCTTGACGGTTTCTGCCAAGGCGATATGGTGCCGCGCATCGCCGCCACAAGACAGGGAATTCGACATGAGCAAGTCCATCGCGACGCTCGCCGCCGCCCATTGCAAGCCGAGGAAAGGTGCCGAGCACGCGCTGAGCCGCAATGAAGCCACGCAAACCTTGCTGCTACTTCCGGGTTGGGCGATTTCCGACGACAACGCCTTCATCAGCAAGGATTTTCGTTTTCCGGACTTTCACCGCACGATGGCTTTCGTCAACGCGATCGCCTACATCGCGCATGCCGAGGATCATCATCCGGACATGGAAATCGGCTACGGCCACTGCCTGATCCGGTTCAACACCCATGACGTCGGCGGCTTGTCGGAAAACGATTTCATCTGCGCGGCCAAGGTCGAGGCGCTCGGCGGCGGGGCGGCGCACTGAGCACCAGGCCGGCGCACTTGCGCCACAGGCAATTGATCACCAGACTAAGCAGGGTTAGTCGACAGGAGCGTGCGTGGTGAAAGCGGTCAACATGCACGAAGCAAAGACTCACCTGTCGAGGCTCGTCGAGCGCGCTGCGAAAGGCGAGTCATTCATCATCGCCCGAGCCGGCAAGCCGTTGGTGAAGGTTATAGCGGTCGATTTACCGGTCCCTGCGAAAATCAAGCGGATTGGCTTCCTGCAGGGCGAAATCAACGTGCCCGACGATTTCAACGAGATGGGCCAACACGATATCGAGGGCCTGTTCGGAATCGCGCAATGAAACTATTGCTCGACACCCAGATATTGCTATGGGTTGCGGCCGGATCGGAACCGCCAGCACATGGGGCGGCCGTCGCTGGCCGCGTTGCTCAATCCCGAGACCACGCGGCCAGGACCGTCGCCAGTTCCGGCGCCAGCGGTGCCTGGAACAGGTAGTCGCGCGCTGGTTCGCCAACGCGGAAGCCGAACTCGGCGGCATGCAGGAACAGCCGCTTCAGTCCGAAGGTTTTTTTCGCGGACTGATTGGCGGCATTGTCGCCGTATTTGTCATCACCGAGAACCGCATGGCCCAAGTGCTGGGCATGGACGCGGATCTGATGCGTGCGCCCGGTTTCGATGATGACCTCGACATAAGTCGCATCGCGCAGTCGTTCGATCACTTTGAAGGTGCTGCGCGACGGCTTGCCGTCCTCGTCGATCGTGACCATGCGCTCGCCGCCCTGAAGCACATTCTTCGCGAGTGCGACGTCGACGAACATCTTGTCCTTCGGCAAACGTCCGGCCAGCAGGGCGAAATAGCGCTTGCGAATGCGATTTTCACGGATTTCAGTTTGCAGCTGAGTTAGCGCCGGGCGGCGTTTGGCGAAGACCAGCACGCCGCTGGTGTCACGGTCGAGACGATGCACCAGTTCGAAGGCTTCCTCCGGGCGCGCCTGCCGCAGCAATTCGATCGCGCCGAAGCTGATGCCCGAGCCGCCATGCGCGGCAATCCCGCTCGGCTTGTTGAAAACGAGATAGTGCCGATCCTCGAACACGATCCAGTTCGGGACTTCGCGGAGCAGTTTTTCCGGTGCGATGCCGGGGTCGCGCGGCTCCGGTACGCGTACGGGCGGCACGCGCACCAGGTCGCCGATCGCGATGCGTGTGTCCGGTTTGCAGCGTTTGCCATTGATGCGCACCTGTCCGGTGCGGAGCAACCGGTAGACATGCGTTTTCGGCACACCTTTGAGGGTGTTGAACAGGAAATTGTCGAGGCGCTGGCCATCGCGATCTTCGGCAATCGTCAGGATTTGCACCGACGGCAAAACGGCTTCATTGGCCACGGGCAGCCTCGGGTTTGCGGGATTGGTCATCGGTGGCTAGAATCGGGCTGCGATTAGCGTCGAAAACGGGCTTCGATCAATGACTTGACGAAGCCGTTTATCGCGCCTGCCGCGGAGGGGGTGGCGGGAATGATGCAGTGACGAGAACGTCCTGCACCCGAGCATCGTATCCGAGCAGCAGGCTCTTGCGGACAGTGCGAAGGCACAACCGCCTCGGTGTGACGACCACCGACCGGCCAGGATTCGGGCCGGAGCCGACCGAACCAACACCGTAGTTATTTGCGTCCGACCGGGCGTACCGCCGCCGAATCCCGAGATTGCGAGCTGCGTGGCGAGGCGAGAGCCCCGCGCGCTGCAACCAGGGGGATTCAGTGCTGAAGCGGGCGCCGCGTGAGGAACGCTGGAAGCATTCACAATGAAGCGTATGTTGATCAACGCGACTCAGCGGGAAGAGTTGCGCGTGGCTATCGTTGATGGCCAAAACCTGTTTGACCTCGATGTCGAAATCCCGTCGCGCGAGCAAAAGAAGTCGAATATCTACAAAGGCCGCATTACGCGGGTCGAACCTAGCCTCGAAGCCTGTTTCGTCGAATATGGTGGCGAGCGCCACGGATTTTTGCCGATGAAGGAAATCGGGCGCGAATATTTCACGCCCGGCGTCGATCACAACAAGGCCGGTATCCGCGAACTGCTCAAGGAAGGCCGCGAAGTCATCGTCCAGGTGGACAAGGAAGAACGCGGCAACAAGGGCGCGGCACTGACCACGTTCATCAGTCTGGCCGGTCGCTATCTGGTGCTGATGCCGAACAATCCGCGTGCCGGCGGCGTGTCGCGTCGCATCGAAGGTGATGATCGCGCGAATCTCAAGGAAACGCTGGACCAGCTCAATCTGCCCGATGAAATGGGCCTCATCATCCGCACCGCCGGCCTCGGCCGCGATGCTGAAGAGCTGCAGTGGGATCTCGATTACCTGATGCAGGTGTGGAAGGCGATCACTGACGCGACCCAGGGCCGTCCGGCGCCGTTCCTTGTCTATCAGGAATCGAAGCTGATCATCCGCGCCTTGCGTGATTACCTGCGCAACGACATCGGCGAAATCCTCGTCGATCAGGAAGAACTCTTTGAGGACGCGCGTCAGTTCATGCAGCAGGTAATGCCGCAGACGCTGCGCAAGCTGAAGCTTTATAAAGATGTGGTACCGCTGTTCTCGCGCTTCCAGATCGAAACCCAGATCGAGAACGCCTTCGACCGCACCGTGCGTCTGCCGTCCGGTGGTGCCATCGTCATCGACCAGACTGAAGCGCTGACGTCGATCGACATCAACTCCGCCAAGGCCACCAAGGGCGGCGACATCGAAGAAACCGCCTTCAACACCAATTTAGAAGCGGCAGAAGAAATTGGCCGCCAACTGCGCGTGCGTGACGTCGGCGGCTTAGTGGTGATCGATTTCATTGACATGGAATCCACCAATCATCAGCGGCAAGTGGAAGAGCGCTTGAAGGACGCGCTAAAGTTGGATCGCGCACGCATTCAGTTGGGCAAAATTTCGCGTTTTGGCCTAATGGAAATGTCGCGCCAGCGCATGCGCCCGGCATTGAGTGAAGCGCACGAAATGTCCTGCCCGCGCTGCCAAGGGCACGGGCATATACGCGGCGTCGAGTCCTTAGCGCTGTCGATCTTACGCTTGGCAGAAGAGCAAGTGATGCGCGCGCAAACGGCGCAAGTATTGGTGCATGTACCGGCGGACGTTGCTAATTTCTTGCTCAATGAAAAGCGCAATGCCCTGACAAATCTGGAAACGCGTCATGGCGTGCCGCTGATCGTGCTGTCGAATC
>JAYUVY010000109.1:0-8933 GCA_043753835.1 Lysobacterales bacterium
GCGGATCTGGGGCTGGCCTTCAAACTGCTTGAGCAGCTGCGCTTCCAGCGCGGGGCTGGCCACTTTGCCGCTGCGCCCGGTGGTGGTCGGCTTCGGCCCGTGCGGCATCTTCTGCGCGCTGCTGCTGGCGCAAATGGGTTTCAAACCGATCGTGCTGGAGCGCGGCAAGAACGTGCGCCAACGCACGCAAGACACCTGGGGCCTGTGGCGCAAGGGTGTGCTCAACCCCGAGAGCAACGTGCAGTTCGGTGAAGGCGGTGCCGGCACCTTTTCCGACGGCAAGCTGTACAGCCAGATCAAGGACCCGCAGCACTATGGCCGCAAGGTGCTGGACGAATTCGTGGCGGCCGGTGCGCCCGATGAAATCCTCTACGTCAGCAAGCCGCATATCGGTACGTTTCGGCTGGTCAGCATGATCGAGAAGATGCGCGGCGACATCGAGGCGCTGGGCGGCGAGATCCGTTTCAGTGCCCGCGTCGACGATCTGCTGCTGGATGATCGCCAGGTGCGCGGCGTGCGCCTGGCGAGCGGTGAGGAAATCATCAGCGACCACGTCGTGCTCGCCGTCGGTCACAGCGCACGCGACACCTTCCACATGTTGCACGGTCGCGGCGTGCACGTCGAAGCCAAGTCATTTTCGATCGGCTTCCGCATCGAACATCCGCAGTCGCTGATCGATCGCGCGCGTTTCGGCGATTTCGCTGGTGACCCGATCCTGGGTGCGGCCGACTACAAGCTTGTGCATCACGCGCGCAATGGCCGCTCGGTCTACAGTTTCTGCATGTGCCCGGGCGGCACCGTGGTCGCGGCGACTTCGGAAGTGGGCCAGGTCGTCACCAATGGCATGAGCCAGTATTCGCGCAACGAACGCAATGCGAACGCAGGACTGGTCGTCGGTATCAGCCCCGCCGATTATCCTGGTGGGCCGCTCGCCGGCATCGACTTCCAGCGTCACTGGGAACGCCAGGCGTTCGCGCTGGGCGGCGGCGACTACTCGGCCCCCGCACAACGGGTCGGCGATTTTCTGGCAGCGCGCGCATCGACTGAATTCGGCAGCGTGCAACCCTCGTACACGCCGGGTGTGCGCCTTGGCGACTTGAGTACCGCCCTGCCCGACTATGCGATCACCGCGATCCGCGAAGCAATCCCGGCATTCGATCGTCAGCTCAAGGGCTTCGCGATGCACGATGCTCTGCTCACGGCGGTCGAAACACGAACTTCGTCGCCCATCCGCATCACCCGCGGTGGCGACTACCAGAGCATCAACACGCGCGGCCTGTATCCGGCCGGCGAAGGCGCGAGTTATGCCGGCGGCATCTATTCCGCGGCGATCGACGGCATCGAAGTCGCGCAAGCGGTTGCGCTGGCAATCGTCGGCGGCGATGCAACCTCGGCAGTCTGCCGATAGCGGAGTTTGGCTTCGTGCGCACGGATCAGGGCCGAGCGCAGTTCGTCGATGAGAATGGGTTTGGCGACGAAGTCGTTCATGCCGGCACCGAGGAAACGTTCACGGCTGCCACTCAGCACATGCGCGGTCACCGCGATGATCTGTGGCGCATCCTGTTGCCCGAACCGGGCACGCACTGCACGCGACGCTTCGATGCCGTCCATGACCGGCATCTCGATATCCATCAGGATCACGTCGTAGACCTTGTGCTCGATCGCCTCCAGCGCTTCGCGGCCATGATTGGCCATGTCGGCGCGATAGCCGAGCGAGTCGAGCATCATGTTCATCAGCATCTGGTTGATCAGATTGTCTTCGGCGACCAGCACGGTCAACGGATAACGCGCCGAAATCGACTGCACCGCATCCGACCTCGGGTCGCGTGACAGTGCCGACGGTATGGCATCGAAATCACGCAGCAGACCCAGCAGCACGCTCGGCCGGATCGGACGACTGACGGTGCCGAGATCGCGCACCCAGTCGGGCAAGGTGCGAACGCTGGCGTCGCGCAAAGACACCATGCGTGCGACCGCCGGATTGCGCTGATGACGCTCTAGAATTTCGTCGACAAGTTCCGGATATTCAGCGAACAGTCGATCGTCGAGCAGGAGCAACTGCTGCTCGACGATGATGGCATCCGGCAGCGGATCACTGCCGTTGCAACTCATCACCGACACGCCGAAACGGCGCAACTGGGTCACTGCTGCATCCCGCGAGCTACGGTGCGGCGACGCCACCATCACCTGCACATTGCGCACCGGTGGCAGCACGCTGCCGAGGTCGTCGAACGGCAGGCGGATGTAGAAACGACTGCCCTCGCCAGGCAAGCTGTCGACATTGATTTCGCCGTGCATCAGACCGGCGAGACGGCGACAGATCGCGAGCCCGAGGCCAGTGCCGCCGTGGCGTCGCGTCATCGAACCATCGCCCTGGCGGAAAGGCAGGAACACCTGCTCGATCAGCTCGTCGCTCATGCCGATGCCGGTGTCACTGACCTGGAATTCGAATTCGATCTTGCCGCCATCACGCACATGCGATTGCACCGTCAGCCGCACCTCGCCGTAATCGGTGAACTTGATGGCGTTGACCAACACGTTGACAAGAATCTGGCGCAGGCGCGTCGGATCGCCGCGCACGCGCCGGCAAGCGTCTGGCGCGACGTCGAGGAACAGATCGAGCCCCTTGGCTTCGGCCTGCTGGGCCACGATCTCGATCGACGATTCGATGCACGCCAAGGTGTCGAAGTCGGTCGCGTCGATCGGCATTTCGCCGGCCTCTATTCGCGAAAAATCGAGCACGTCGTTGATCAGGCGCAACAGCAGATCGCCGCTCGAGCGGATGGTTTCGACGATTTCACGCTGGCGAGAATCGAGATCGGTATCAACAAGCAAGCGCGTCAGGCCGAGCACGGCATTCATCGGCGTACGCAATTCGTGACTGGTCGCCGCCAGGAACGAGGATTTGGCGCGCGAAGCGCGTTCGGCCTCGGCCAAGGCACTCGACATCACCTGCGCCTGTTCACGACGTGCGGTGATGTCCCAGGTGACACCCACCAGTCGCTGCGCGCGGCCGTCATGGTCACGCACCAGTTGCCCCAGCGCCGAGAACCAGCGCCGCGTGCCGTCCTTCAGGCGCACGCCGTATTCGGCCTCGTACGGACCGGTTCCCGAAATACCCTGCTGCATCGCGAGATCGAGCTTGGCCACGTCTTCGGGATCAACAATTGCGGCGAATTCTTCATGGCTGCGCGGACTGAAGCCGTAGAACGCGGCGTCGCGCGGACCACCGCAACGCTCGCCACTGCGCAAATCGATCTCCCAGATGTTCAAGCCCGCGCCTTCAATCGCCAATTCCTGCAGGCGGCGGCTGCCGATCAGTTCCTGCTCGGCCTCCTTGCGTTCGGTGATGTCCCACACCAACCCGCTCAAGCGGACGACCTTGCCCTTCGCATCGCGCATTGGCGTGCCACGCGAGAGCAGCCAATGCACACTGCCATCGCGCCAGATCACCCGGAATTCGCTCTGGTAACTCTCGCCGCGCGTCACCGCCCGATCGATGTCGGCCTGATGCTTCTCAAGGTCGTCGGGATGCACTCGGGTCTTGGCGGTATTGAACGTGACCGGCGATTCGCCCAGCAATTCCAGATCGTTGCCGATCGAACGGCGGATGCCGGTCGGCAGATCCCATTCCCACGACACCATGCGCGCCGCCGCGAGCGCACCGCGCAATTGCGTTTCCGATTCGCGCAAGGCGATCTCCGAGCGCTTCTGTGCGGTGATGTCGAACGACAATCCGACCTGGCGCAGGGGTCGGCCGTCCTCGTCCCTTTCGAGTTTGCCGAGGCAGCGGATCCAGCGCGTGTCGTCGGCACGCACGATGCGGAACTCGATCTCGAAATCATCGATTGGAATCGCGCCTTCGCCCCACAATTCCGCGACGCGGTCGCGATCGTCGGGATGCGCCAGGGCCACCAGTTGTTCGCCCGACGCAAGCCGGCAACCGAACAATTCCTCGTCGCGTTCACCACCGGATGGGCACCCGGCGATGTAGTCCCATTCCCAGGCATTGAAGTGGCCGGCGTCGAGTGCGAGTTTGCGGCTTTTGGCGAGGCGCTCCGACTCGATCTGCGCGAGTTTGCGCGCGGTGATGTCCCAACTGGCGCCGACCAGTCGACCCGGGTGCGATTCGCTGCGTTCGATCACGCGTGCCACGACACAGCGCCAACGTACCGAACTGTTGTCGCCGACGCGATACTCGATGGTGCCTTGATCCTGACCCGTCAGCGCCAATTTCAACGCCGCTGCGAAATGCGAACGATCGTCTGGATGCACAAAGCGGTTCTGCATGTCGTCGAGATCGATCGGCTGCTTGCCCGACGCCGCTTCGCCGCGCGTACCGACCTGGCGTGCACCGCTCGCCAGGTCGTACTCGAACAAATTCAGCTGCACGGCGTCCATCACGATTTCGAGATGGCGCGTCGCTTCAGTACGCTGCGCTTCGGCGCGCTTCTGGCGGGTGGTATCGAAATGACAGATGATCGCGCCGCCCTCGCCACCCAGCCGGACGATGGCCAGAAGGAAATGGTGCATCTCGCCGTTCTGGTCAGCGCTGCTGTATTCGCATTCGAACCGCAGTCGATCGCCGCGCAATACCGAATCGAGCCCGGCGCGCACGTCGCCGCCATAATTGCCACCGGAGGCGCGGGCGCGATCACAGAGTTCGCGGTAATTCCAGCCGATGGCGGGCTCGGCAACCACGCCTTCGTGTGCGCGCCAGGCGCGATTGCCCATCAGGATCACGCCGCGCGTGTCGACGACACACACTTGCGCCGGCAGTGCATCGATCATCGCCAGTTGCGCATCGGAGCGCGCTTCACTCTGCTTTACGCGCAATTCGGTGTTCAAAAGCGCATTCACTTTCGCGCACAGCCAGCGCGCATGCAGCGGCTGGCGCATCATGTCCCAGTGACCGACCGGCGGCGCGGCAAGCAGATGATCGACCGCGTCCGCATCATTGGCGATGAACAGTACCGGTGCTTCAGCCACGGCCGGAAGGCGCCGCAATTTTGCGACCACCAATTGCCAGCCTTCGCCGACATCGAGGTCGATCAGCACCAGGCGCACCGGCCACACCGACAACGAAGCCATGGCTTCGGCACTGCTGCGCGCATGCTCAAGCCGCACGCTCAGCGACATGACGGCGTTGGCGACGCAGTCATGAAACGCGGGCGCTGCGCTCAGGACGAGGCAGACAGGCCGTGCACCATTGCTCATTGCGGCAGTTCCTCGAGTCGCCGCTGAATTATGCGACTTGCGCGACCACAGCGGATTGCAAATGATTGCGGCAGCTGTGCAAACTCGCAGGCCCGGCCTTGGCCCGCGATCGTGTCAGATCGCATCACGGAGTTTCTGTATGAGCATCCCCGAGCTTTTTCGCGCCTACCGCGTACACAGTCAAGACAAATCCGCGCGCGGCCGCGTCGAGACCATCGGCATCGACGCACTCGCACCGGGCGAACTGGTGATCAAGACCGTTTACTCCAGCGTCAATTACAAGGACGCGCTCGCCGGCAGCGGTGCCGGGAAAATATTGCGCAGTTATCCGCTGGTCGGTGGCATCGATGTCGCCGGGCATGTCGTGCAGTCCAGCGATGCCCGCTTCAAGGAAGGCGATGCCGTGCTTGTCACTGGCTGCGGCCTGTCGGAGACGCGCGATGGCGGTTATTCCGAATACGCCCGCATCGAAGCGCGCTGGGCCATGCCCTTGCCCACTGGTTTGAGTCTGCGCGAAGCGATGATCCTCGGCACCGCCGGCTTTACCGCGGCATTGTCCCTGTATCGCATGGAGGCCAATGGTCAGACCCCGGACATGGGCCCGATCGTCGTGACCGGCGCCACCGGTGGCGTCGGCATGCTCGCGATCGATCTGCTGACGACAGCTGGATACGAAGCGCATGCGATTACTGGCAAGGTCGATCAATTCGACGCGCTGATCGCACTCGGTGCACGCCAGTGCGTGGCACGCAGCGATCTCACGTTTGGCACACGGCCGCTCGAAACCGCGCATTGGGCGGGCGCGATCGACAACGTCGGTGGCGCCCTGTTGGCCGGGCTCGCCCGTGTCATCCATCCTTACGGCAACATCGCCAGCTGCGGCATGGCCGGCGGTGCCGACCTGCACATCACGGTGATGCCCTTCATCATCCGCGGCGTCAGCATGCTCGGCATCGCTTCCGCGGGCACGCCGTACAACATCCGTCGCGTGCTGTGGGAGCGATTGGCGAGCATGTGGAAGCCGCAACACTTGGACACGATTGTCACGAAGACGATTTCGCTCAACGAACTGGACGGCGTTTTTGCTACGATGCTGTCCGGTGGCTCGTTCGGCCGCACCTTGGTGCAGTTCTGACGCGCATTTGAAATCAACCATTACAAACGCAACGAGGAAGCCATGGGCCGCATTCTAATCGTGGACGATTCTCCTTCCCAGATCGAAGGCCTGCGCCGCGTTGTGCAGAAACTTGGGCATGACGTGATCACTGCGGAAGATGGCCAGCAAGGCATCGAAGCGGCCAAGCGCGAGTTACCTGATCTGATCCTGATGGACGTGGTGATGCCAAACCTCAACGGGTTCCAGGCCACGCGCCAGATCAGCAAGGATCCCAAGACCAGCCACATTCCGGTGATTCTGGTGACGACGAAAGACCAGGAAACCGACAAGGTCTGGGGCATGCGCCAAGGCGCGAAGGCTTATGTCACCAAGCCGATCGCCGAAGCGCAGCTGATCCAGACCATCAATGACCTGATGCCCAAATAGTCAGCGGTCGAAATCAGGCATCGAACGCGGCGCGCGGGTTGAACGATCCGAACTCGTCGCGCATGGTTTCGTAGAAGCGCCGCTCCGTGTCTGTCGATGCGGGCGGCGTTTGTATTTCCAGCACCACGTATTGGTCGCCCGGCGGTGCACCCGGCATGCCCTTCTCGCGCAACCGCATCTTGCGCCCGGACTGCGAGCCCTCGGGAATGCGCAGGCTCACTTTGCCGGCCAAGGTCTGAACTTCGACAGTGGCGCCCAGGGCCGCCTCCCAGGGCGCGACCGGCAGACGCAGCAAGATGTCGCGGCCGTCGCGTTCAAACCAGCGATGCGCGGCGATATCAATCGTGATGAGCAGATCGCCGGCACCGGCGGCACCCGCTTCACCCTGTCCGGCGAGACGGATCGTCTGCCCGGACGCGATACCGGCGGGAATGCGCACGTCGAGTGTCTTCGGTCCGTCGCGACGCGTCACCGCCACGCGCTGGGTGCCGCCGGCATGAGCGACTTCCAGCGATACGGAGAGGCGCGCTTCGACATCGCGTCCGCGTCGTGACGGCGCGCGACGCGGACGTGCGCCAGCGCCACCGAACAGCGACTCGAAGAACTCGCTGAAGCCTGCACCATTCTCTTCGCCGAAATTGAAGTCCTGGCCGCGACCGAAATCCGGCGGTGGACGGAAGTCGTCACCGGCCCGGAAACCGCTGCGCTTGAGCTGGTCGTAGGCTTTGCGCTTTTCGTCGTCCTTGAGCACTTCGTGCGCTTCGTTGATCGCCTTGAAGCGCTCCTCGGCGTTCTTTTCCTTGCTGACATCGGGGTGAAACTTGCGCGCCAGCTTGCGGTAGGCCGACTTGATCTCGTCGGCCGTGGCCGTATCGCTCACACCCAGGGTGTCGTAGTAGTCGCTGAATTTCATGCAGTGTTTCCGAATCCTTGGCCTGCTGCATCATCTCGTACACGAGGCCGCAAGCCCAGCGTCTGCCGAAACAGCACTGGGTTCACAGATCGTCCGCTGGTGCGGAGCAATCAGCTATTGATGGCGATGCGTCGCGGCGTAGTTTCCGCCTTCTTCGGGATCACGATTTCTAGAACGCCGTGCGCACCCGAAGCCGAAATCTTGTCCGCATCAGCGGTATCGGGCAGCGCGAAGCGGCGATAGAAACTGCCATGTGTGCGCTCGACGCGGGTGAAGTTGGCCTCTTCGGTCTTGCTCTCGATGGTGCGCTCACCCTTGATCGACAGCACGCCCTTTTCCATCTGGATCTCGATGTCCTTCGGGTCGACACCGGGGATATCGGCGGCGATCACGAAGCGCTTCGACTCTTCCTTGATGTCGACCCGTGGCTGCCATTGGCTCGTCACGACGTTGCTCTGATCGTCGCCATCAGGGGTCAGGAACTGATTGAAGAACTGCTTCATTTCGTTCTGGAAATGACGCGCTTGAGGTTGCGTGTTGTAGCGAATCAGGGTCATGGGCGTTGCTCCGTTGGGCCGCAGCGGGATACTGCGTTGCGCCCTAGATGCGAATGCACGGCGCGGCTTCAAGTCCCTTGAAATACCACGCTCAGACCACACATTGGCTGATCTGCGCGTGAGCAGCCCTTAGCAACATCGACTCGAACCTACGGAGAAATTTCATGACGATTGCCATCGGCGACCGCATTCCATCTGCCACCCTGAATTACCTGAAAGACGGCGTGCAGGCGATCCGCACCGACGACCTGTTCGCCGGCAAGACCGTCTTGCTGTTCGCGGTGCCGGGCGCGTTTACACCCACCTGTTCGGCAAAACATCTGCCGGGTTACGTTACCCAACTCGATGCGATCAAGGCCAAGGGCATCGACACCGTCGCCTGCATGGCCGTGAACGATGCTTTCGTGATGGAAGCTTGGGCCAAGAGCCAGAATGCGCCGGATGACATCATGATGCTCGCCGACGGCAACGGTGCATTTTCCAAGCAGCTTGGCCTGGAAATGGACGCGACCGCGTTCGGCATGGGTATGCGCTCGAAGCGCTTCGCGCTGGTCGCGAAAGACGGCGTGATCAGCAAATTGTTCGTCGAAGCGCCGGGCGAATTCAAAGTCTCGGCTGCGGAATACGTGCTCGAAAATCTCTGATTTGATCGCGCGTTTGTAGGAGCGCGCTTTAGCGCGCGACCCAGGCCATCATGTTGCCT
>JAYUVY010000110.1:0-26521 GCA_043753835.1 Lysobacterales bacterium
TCTTCGGTAAATCGGGACTTTCGCATACGCTCCTCGCTATGGGGCGGGAGCTATCCTCTCAACTTTCAGCTCGTCCGAAAATCGGCCAGCAGGTCACTAGCGCCGGACCCACCCAGCCTCCTTCTATCGGCGTTGTATGTCTCGATAAGAAATTTGGTCTTGATTGCGAGAGCATTAACGTCGAAGTCGTACATCCAATCATCGCGTGCAGTCACCACCCCCAACGAAAACAATTTGAATACTGCGCGCTCCTTGCCAGCGACCTTCATTGTCTTCGCTGTCCTGCTCGCAATCGGTAGCAGCGAGTCGAAGTCGTTCGTGGTGAGGTTGAGCCAGTTGTGGGTCTTGTCGGGAGTGATTTCGTCCTGCGGTAGCGACTGCAACTTCGTGCGCGCGAGGAAGGCGAGTTTCTCTTCGGCGGTCTCCATCTCCGGGCGGCGCGTGTAGAAAATGCGGGCGGTTTTCGAGTCGCGTTTGCGCACAAAAAAGCTGATCGCCACGCCAGTCTGGATTCCGAACACGTTGTTCCTGGTGCCCGACAACTTCGGATTCGCGCGCACGTCGCCACCAAGGTCGACAACACGCACCTCGGCAAACTCTTTCGCGACTGTTGCGCGGAAGCCGTCGAAGGTGCGGGCGTCGAGAAAGCTGCGGTTGGTGATGAACGCGAGTACGCCGTCGTCGTGTAAGCGGTCGGAAGCCCAGCGGAAGAAGCGCGCGTACATGTCGTAGAGCTTGGTCTTCTGTGCCGTGCTCGCCTTGATGTAAGTGTCCTTGATGCGCCGGTCGATCTCCGGATACTCGCGATTCTTGTTGTTGTCGTTTTCGTTCAACTGGTTCGCGTTGTACGGCGGATTGCCGATGACTACGCTGATCTTGCGTCGGTTCTGGCGCTTGATGCGCTCGACGTTTTCTTCGCCCATCCCGAACAGATCGGCGACCTGGTCGCCGGTCTTCTTGCCAAGGCCCGCCGTGTTGTCGAGCGTGTCGACCAGACACAGGCCCGGAAACTCGACGTAGTCGCCGCTGATCGCGGCATAGGTCGCCTCGATATTCAGATTGGCGACGTAGTAGGGCAGGATGCCGACCTCGTTCGCGTGCAGTTCGTGCTCGTATTTGTGCTTGAGCTTCGCTGGCTGGCCACGGAAGTGCTCGATCAGTTCAGTGATGAAGGTGCCGGTGCCCACGGCCGGATCGAGAATCTCCACGTCGCGATCGATCAAGGTGCGCCCGAAATGCTGCTCGCACAGCCAGTCGGCCGATTCGATCATGAAGCGCACGATCTCGTTCGGCGTGTAAACGACGCCCAACCGATCCGCCGCTTTCGGGTTGTAGACCTTGTAGAAATTCTCGTACACCACCTTCAGGAAGGTCTGCTTTTCATGGTGCGAACCGATGCGCGCCGCGGCCGAACGGATGGCCCGGTAGTAGACCTCGAGGCTACGCAGCAACTGGAACTTGGTGTTGCCGGTGAAAAACGTGTCTTCGAGCTTGTGCAGCTCGCGCGCGACATTGTTGTCCTTGTGGAAAGGCTGCCCCGGAAACACCTCGTCGAAGATCTCGTCAGTAAGAATGTGCTGGATCAGAATTTCGCTTACATCCGCTTCGCTCAGCCCGGGATTGATGGTGGCGCGAGCGTGATCGAGAAAATGTTCGGCCGCAGCCCGGAACGCGTCATTGTCGGCATGCGCGCGTTCGATCATGGCGCGCAACGCTTCGAGCACGGCCGGCAGGTCGATGGTGAATTGTTTGACAGCGGTGCGGAACTCGGAAATCTCTGGCCGCTGATAGCCGAAGAACAGGCCCAGCAACTTCTGCAACGCATCCACGTCGTCGACCGGGCAGCGCATTGTTTCCTGTGAATTCTGGATCAGCACCACACGCGTGCTGTCCTCGAACAGGATGTTGTCCTTCGGATAGCCCCGGCGGAACTTGATCTCGATTTCCGCGTCGAGGTCGTCCTTCTCGTCCTTCGCCTCCCAGTATCCGAAGGGCATACGCAGCGCGTGCAACAACGCACCGTCAACGTAACGTCGCTCCTTGGCCGGCGTGATGATCTCGAACTCGGGCACGAACACCAGGTCGTGGCTGCGCGCGTAGCCTTTCAGCAGATCCTTGAAGGCCTCGCGCACCACCGATTCGCGGTGCGTACCAGAGACCTGACGCAACCGCGACAAGTCGGCGAGGTAGTGCTGGATCAGGATTTTGGACATGGCGCTTCAATGCAAACAGAGACATGCCATCTTAGCGGTGAGCAGAAGCCTAGCGATTGACGCCGTCACCGTCGCCCCCATAAAGCGCGAACACTCTGCCACCAAGGCGCTTCGATGACCAGCTACCAACTCGCCCAACTCAACATCGCGACGCTGCTCGCGCCGCTCGATTCGCCGCAGCTGAATGACTTCGTCGGCAATCTCGACCGCATCAATGCATTGGCCGAGCGTTCGAGCGGCTTCGTCTGGCGCTGGGACGAGTCGTATGACCTCGACGGCGAAGCTGCCGCGAATGGCAGCGATCCGAAGGCACCGTCGCATCCATTCGGCGACAACATGGTCGTGAATCTGTCGGTCTGGGAAGACGTCGCAGCCTTGCATGCGTTCGCGTTCCAGTCCGATCACACTGAAATCCTGCGCCGCCGACGCGAGTGGTTCGCGCCGATGAACACGGCCTATGCGGTGTTGTGGTGGGTGCCGAGCGGTCACCAGCCGAGCGTCGATGAGGCGGCCGCGCGACTCGCACGATTGCGCGAACGCGGCCCGACCCGCGACGCGTTCACGTTCCGCGAAGCGTTTCCGGCGCCGAATTCAGTCGTCGATGCGTGATCACCAAGTTGTTCTCAATCTGCGAACACTTGTTGCCGAATTGAGAACAACGCGAGCGTCGCCCGCACAGGCGAGCGCGTCGCTTCGATTAACCCACCTGCAACACCCCGATATCCGCGATCGCCAGGAACTGCGTGCGCAGCGTGCGCAACAGAGCGAGGCGGTTGGCGCGAATCGCGGCGTCGTCGACCATGACCATGACGCCGTCGAAGAAGGCGTCGGTGGCGGTCTTCAACTGCGCCAGGCGCTGCAGGGTTTCGACGTAGCGGTGGTCGCGCAGCAGCGGCGTGATGTCGTTGATCGCGGCGGTAAGTGCCTGCGCGAGATCGGCTTCGGCACCGGCGTCGAGCAGGGACGAATCGATGTGTTCGGCGATCGCGAGATTTTTCTCGCCGGCCTGGCGCAGGATATTGCCGATGCGCTTGTTCGCGGCGGCGAGACTGACCGATGCTTCAAGCTTGGCGAATTCGCTGATCGCGCGCAGGCGGCGATCGAAGTCGCGCAAACTTGCCGGACGTACCGCGAGCACGGCTTCGAAGATGTCGCCGCGGATGCCCTGATCGGCGTAATAGCCACGCAGTCGCTCGATGATGAAGTCGTAGAGTTCGGTCGAGGTGGCGTCGAGCTTGTCGGTGCTGATGCGTGCGATGGCTTCCTGGACCAGCGCGGACAGATCGAGATCCAGCCCGCCTTCGATCAACGTGCGCGCCAAGCCGAGCGCGTTGCGGCGTAGCGAGAACGGATCCTTGTTGCCGGTCGGCTTCTGGCCGATCGCGAACATGCCGGCGAGCGTGTCGAGCTTCTCGGCGATCGCGAGCACCTGGCCGAGACGGCTCGGTGCAATCGCATCGCCAGCGAAACGCGGCTGATAGAACTCGTCGAGCGCGTTCGCAACCTCAGCGGACTCGCCCTGCGCCTTCGCGTAGTAGCGACCCATGGTGCCCTGCAGTTCCGGGAATTCGCCGACCATGCGCGTCATCAGATCGCATTTCGCGAGCTTCGCAGCCTGCGTTGCGGCGGCCGGATCGACGCCGATGCCATGCATCGAGCGCAGGCGTTCGGCGATCACACGCGCCAGTTCGCCAACACGGCAGACCTTGTCCCAGACCGAGCCGAGCTTCTGCTGATAGGTGACCTTGGTCAGCGCTTCCGTCTGCGAGGCGAGCGGCGTTTTCAGGTCGTCGTCGAAGAAGAAGGCGGCGTCGGCGAAGCGCGGACGGATCACGCGCTCGTAGCCCTTGCGGATCTCGTTCGGATCACGACTTTCGATGTTCGCAATGCCGATGAAGTGTTCGGTGAGCAGACCTGCGGCATCGAACACCGGGAAAAATTTCTGGTTCGACTCCATGGTCATGATCAGCGCTTCCTGCGGCACGCGCAGGAATTCGCGTTCGAAGGTGCAGGCGATCGCGACTGGCCACTCGACCAGGTTCTTGACCTCATTCAGCAATTCGGGGCGCAGGCGCGGCACGCCGCCGATGCCTTCAGCGACGCGTTGCACTTCGGCGAAGATGCGGTCGGCGCGCTCAACGGGATTGACCAGCACTTTCGCGGCGCGCAAGGCGTCGACGTAGCTGTTCGCATCCGTGATCCAAACTGGTTCCGGATGATGGAAACGATGGCCGCGGCTCATGCGGTCGGACTTGAGCCCGAAGACTTCGGCCTCGACGACCTGATCGCCGAGCAGCAACACGAACCAGTGCGCCGGGCGCACGAACTGATAATCGAGATCGGACCAGCGCATCGGCTTCGGAATTGGCAAGGCTTTCAGCGCTTCGTCGACGATCGCCGGCAGCAGCGCAGCAGTCGCTTCACCCGGCTTCACGGCGCGATGCACGAACCACGCGCCCTTGTCGGTTTCGAGTTTTTCCAGCTGCTCGACAGTGACGCCGCAGCTGTGCGCAAAACCGATCAGCGCCTTGCTCGGCGTGCCGCTGGCATCGAGCGCGGCGCTCACGGCCGGGCCACGCCGTTCGAGTGATTGTTCGGGCTGGGTCAGCGCGACATCCTCGATCCACACCGCCAGCCGGCGCGGCGACGACAAGGCGCGCACTGCATGCGCCGTGAAGGCGATGCCGCGCTTGGTCAGGCCGGCGACGATGCCGTCACGAAACGCGTTGGACAGTTCATCCAGCGACTTCGGCGGCAGTTCTTCGGTGCCGAGTTCGATCAACAGGGGGGCAATCGGGGTCATCGTCATTCCTCAGGCGGCGCGCTGTTTCAGGCCCGGAAAACCGAGCTTTTCGCGCTGTGCGTGGTAACACTCGGCCACGGCCTTGGCGATGGTGCGCACGCGCAGGATGTAGCGCTGGCGTTCGGTCACGCTGATGGCGCGGCGCGCATCGAGCAGATTGAAACTGTGGCTGGCCTTGCACACCTGATCATAGGCCGGCAGCGGCAGGCCCTTCGCAACCAGCGACAACGCCTCGCCTTCGCAGACATTGAACCAGTGCAGCAGCGCTTCAACATTCGCGTGTTCGAAGTTGTAGGTGCTCTGCTCGACTTCGTTCTGGTGATAGACGTCGCCGTAGGTGACGGTGCCCTGCGGGCCCTGCACCCAGATCAGGTCATAGACGTTGTCGACGTTCTGCAGATACATCGCGAGTCGTTCGAGACCGTAAGTGATCTCGCCCGTCACCGGCCGGCAGTCCATGCCGCCGGCCTGCTGGAAGTAGGTGAACTGGGTGACTTCCATGCCGTTCAACCACACTTCCCAACCCAGCCCCCAGGCACCCAGCGTCGGTGATTCCCAGTTGTCTTCGACAAAGCGCAGGTCGTGCGTCAGCGGGTCGATGCCGAGCGCCTTCAGCGAATCGATGTACAGATCGAGAATGTTCACCGGATTCGGCTTCAGCGCGACTTGATACTGGTAGTAGTGCTGCAAGCGGTTCGGATTTTCGCCATAGCGGCCATCGGTCGGCCGGCGCGAAGGCTGCACATACGCCGCACGCCACGGTTCCGGTCCAAGCGCACGCAGAAACGTCGCGGGATGAAAAGTGCCGGCACCGACTTCAGTGTCGAGCGGCTGGATCAGCACACAACCCTGGTCCGCCCAAAAGCGGTTGAGCGTCTGGATCACGTCTTGGAAGGTCGGGCCTGTCATGAAAGTTCCGGTTCGGGGCGAAAAGCGGCGAAGTATAGCCGCGCCGAACGATGGCGAACTTCAACGTCTGCGCCGCACGACCGGAAGTTTCACCGGCGGCTGCAGCTTCAAGCGCTCGGCGCGGCGGGCGAAGCCGCGGTCATCGAAGCTGACGACGCGGCTGCAAGCGGCGTAGCTGGCATGGTGCAATGCGTCGGCAAAGTCGAACCCTGCGGCATAGTTGGCCAAGGCTCGTTCGACAGCGGCGCGCTCCTCAATCTCGATATGCGCTTGATTAGCCAGCCAGCCGAGCGCCCGAGCGATGTCGGCGCGCGGGTAGCGATAGAAGCCGCGCAACACCCATTCGAGTTCGAGCAACACGGTCTTGCAGACCATCAGCGGCTGGCCGGCGTCGATCAGCGCCCGCGCTTGAGTGCACTGTTGCTGCTCGCCGGGATCGTCTCCGGGCGCAACGAAATAGCGGACCAGCACGTTGGTGTCGATGCCGACGGCGATGTTCATCGCGAACGCTTGCCTCGCTTTTCGCCGCGATCGAGCAGGCTGGCAACATCGAAGTCCGGCGGGCAGGCCGGGCCCTTGTATCGCAACATGCCAGCGGCGCTCGCCGGGGCGGCAACGGCCGCGGGCCCGACGCGTTCGATCTCGGCACGATCGCCGACGACGCGAAACCGCACCTTGCTGCCCGCGCGCAGGCCGAGTTGCTGGCGTACCGTTTTCGGGATCGTGACTTGGCCTTTGCTGGTAATCGAAAACGCCGCCATGTCCATATCTCCCAAGTAATACCTGGTAAGGATGCTAACCCGACCAGCGCCCGCCCGCAATTCGGACAGCATTCCACTCGCACCGCGCGACGGCAGCCGCCACAATGCCGCCACGCGATGCGTAAAGGACATTCGACGATGACCAAGCACGAATCGGGCAAGGTGGTCCCGCTGGAGGGGCGCGCGGCGTTCACCACCAGCAAGTTCTCGGAAGGCAAGCGCGTTGAGCTGGATGAGGTGCTGGCCGCGCTGATCGTCGAGAAACTGATCACCGGCGAAGCGGCGAAGACGATTCGCATGGGCAAGGGTTTGACGCGTGGCGAGTTGCATCCGCTGATCCTGATTTCGAATGCCAAGCTGCCGGATCCGCGCGAGCCCGGTCGCCATCTCTCGCTGGAGTCTTTGAGTGAATGGCTTGCAGCCAAGGCCGGGCTGCAGTATCTGCGCATCGATCCGACCAAGATCGATATTTCGCGCGTCGGTGAAGTGGTGGCGCCGAGTTATGCGACGCGTTACCGCATCTTGCCGATTGAAATCACCGACACGACCTTGACGATCGCAACCAGCGAACCCTTCGACACGCGCTGGATGCCCGACCTGGCGCGTCTGCTGCGCCGCGAAATCGTGCGCGTAGTCGCGAATCCGCTCGACGTGAACCGCTTCCTGATGGAATTCGCCGGCGTCTCGCGCAGCGTGCGCAAGGCCAAGGACGGTGGCGGCAGTGACGACGCGCGCGCGATCCCGAATTTCGAGATGCTGGTCGAGCTCGGCAAGTCCGGCGAGATTGGCTCGGACGATTCGCATGTCGTGCGCATCGTCGACTGGCTGCTGCAATATGCCTACGAACAGCGCGCCAGCGACATCCATCTGGAACCGCGGCGCGAGATGAGCCCGGCGCGCTTTCGCATCGACGGTGTGCTGCACAAGGTCTACGAATTGCCGACGCCGGTGATGGCGGCGGTGGTGTCGCGCGTGAAAATCCTCGGACGCATGGACATCGCCGAACGCCGCCGCCCGCAGGATGGCCGCATCAAGACCCGCTCACCGGGCGGACGCGAGGTGGAAATGCGCATCTCGACGATGCCGACCGCGTTCGGCGAAAAAGTGGTGATGCGCATTTTCGACCCGGATGTCGTGCTCAAGAACTTCTCCGAACTCGGCTTCAATGCCACGAACGAAGCGCAGTGGCGCGAGATGATCGAACGTCCGCACGGCATCGTGCTGGTCACCGGGCCGACGGGTTCCGGCAAGACCACGACGCTGTATTCGACGCTCAAGCATCTGGCCACGCCCGAGATCAACGTGTGCACGATCGAGGACCCGATCGAAATGATCGCGCCGGCGTTCAACCAGATGCAGGTGCAGAACTCGATCGACCTGACCTTCGCCGCCGGCGTGCGCACGCTGTTGCGCCAGGATCCGGACATCATCATGGTCGGCGAAATCCGTGATCTGGAAACCGCCGAAATGGCAGTGCAGGCGGCACTCACCGGACATCTGGTGCTGAGCACCTTGCATACCAATGATTCGCCGAGTGCGATCACGCGCCTGCTCGATCTCGGCGTGCCGCATTACCTGATCCAGAGCACGCTCAATGGCGTCGTCGCGCAGCGATTGGCGCGCACCCTGTGTCCGCGCTGCAAGCAACCACACCACGTCGATCCCGGTGCATGGCAGGCTTTGGTGCGCGGCTTCGAAATGCCATTGCCCCAGAACGCACGCGTGTCCAAAGGCTGCGACGACTGCCGCCACACCGGCTACTACGGACGCACCGCGGTCTACGAAATGCTGACGATGACCCCAAGCCTGCGCCGCGAAATCCGCGCCGAACTCGACCTGCCCGCCTTCGGCGAAGCCTGCATCACAAACGGCATGCGCCCACTGCGCGTCGCCGGCGCCGAATTGATTGAGCGCGGCCTGTCGACCGTCAAGGAAATCGTCAGCGTGCTGCCGACGATGGATTGATGACGCTGGGTTGACGACAATCGATTGGTCAAGGCGCAAACCGGTACGCGACCTTGACCAGGAACTGGTCGTCGTTGTCGAGCGAGAAGGTATCGCCGAGGATGCCGCCGAGATCGTCGTCCATCATCGACTCGCGGGCGAAGCCGCCGCGGCTGTAGACGGCGAAGACGTCGCTGAGCGGGCCGAGTTTGTAGCGGTAACGCAGCTGGAAGCCGAGGTTGCGTACGCTGAAGTCGTTCAATGGCGTCGCGGTGGCGATCAGTTCACCGTTGTCGTTCGGTGTGCGCATGGTGATCGCGTCGGCATCGATCGCGATGGCCTGCAGTTTCGCTCGCAGTTCCTGCTTGTCGCTGATGAACCAGTTCAGGTTTGAAGACAGCTCAACGCGCTTGGCGTCGAAGCTGCCGAAGTTGCGGCCGCCTTGCCACACCACCCAGTCATTCTGCTTCAGCCCGAACAGACCGACATCGATATCGAAGCGATCGCCGACATGGAATTTCGGCTGCATGCCGCCGTAGAGGTAATAGCCGTCGTAAAGATTGGGCGCGATCTCGAAGTTTGCGTACCAACCGAGCCAGCCGTCGCCCATGCGCGGACGCGAGCGCTCGACAAAAAACGCCGCGCCGCTCTGACGCCGAATGGCACCATTGCCACGCGAGATCAAATCATCCCAGGCCGGACGCAAGTAACGCACGAGCATGAACATGCTGCCGCCATCGCGCACTTCGGACGAGCGCATCGCGGCATAACTTTCACGCAAGGTCAGGCCCTGGTCGTTGGTATTGCGGGCCAGTTCGAACTCGTACTGGTGGCTCGCGAACATCGACTCGGCGGGCAGATTGTCCAGCCGGTAGCCACTTTCCCACTCGGCAAAGAGCTGGTCGTTGCGGCCTTGAAAACCCATGTCGTTCAGCTGGATGCCGCTGCCGTAGTGCTGCAAAAGATACTGCTGTCGCCACGGGCCGGGCATGTCCCAGTCCACGGTGAAGCCCGCGCCGTAGCCGGTTTTGGTGACGCCGGCCATGTCGATGTCCGAATGCATGAGCGCAGACTGCACGCTCCACTCCGCGTTCGGTTGCCAACGTGCATCGACTGCAGTGACATCCGCCTTGCGATCCAGAAATGGACGAACGACGTGCGTCTGCGTCAGTCCGAGCGTCAGTTGTTCGCTGACATGGGTGCCGCGCGCCAACAGGAAGTCACGACCGGCGTCGCCGTCTTCACTCGCCGCGAATACGCCGTAACCAAGATCACCGAAACTGCCATTGGCCTTGACCGCGGCATTGATGTCCGACGCGCCCGAACCATCATCAGCCGGGCCGCCGACACGGCGCGTGTAGAACAGATTTGCACCCGGACTGTTGACCTGGAAGTAGGACTGGTTCTCGGTAAAGAACGGGCGCTTGTCGGAGAAAAACGTCTCGATTGCATCGAAGTTGACGACCAACTGGTCCGACTCGACCTGGCCGAAGTCCGGATTGATGGTCGCAGCGAATTGATGATCGCCATTGGGCTTCCAGAACAGGTCGACACCGGCCTTGTATTCGCTGTCCCGGTTGGCGATGTCGCGACGCGCGACGGCGTAAGGCGTGAACGTGAACTGCGCATCCTTGTACTGCGCGATCTCGACGCGATGGAAATCGCTGAGGAAGCGTGGCCGCGTCCAGATCGCGTTTGGATAAGCCCAACGCTCGCCAGTCGCCGCGATGACGCGCGAGAAAAACACCCCAATTGTCCGCGCCGCTGCGTCCGAATTCTTCATCGGCGCGATCGACCACGGAATCAGCCACTCGATCGAATAACCGTCGTCGTCTTCATGTACCGCGTACTGCCAGTCGCCGTCCCAGTCGGTGTTGAACTGGCTTTCGTTGCTGATCACCGAATCGCTGATGTCGCCGGCGAGGGTCACCGTGAAATCGAATCCGCTGCGGCCTTCGCCATCGAAATCCACCATGAAGTTCATGCGATCAACTTGCGCCTGCGCATCGCGCACGATGCGCGACTTGGTGCGCGGCACATCGCTCGGCTGCTTGGCCTTGATCGCAACGGCGATGCCTTCGGGCGTCGACAACAACCAGGCTTCGGTCGCGTATTTTTCCGGCACCGGGGTTTCGCTCAGCGGTTGCGTCTGCACCAGATCGGCGTAGCGCTGCGCATTCGCCCATTCGGCTTCGTCGGCACGGCCGTCGACGACGATCTTGGCGCCAGCGTCGATACACGCGCACATCAGCATGGTGTAGAAAAATGGCTTGCCCATGGCGCACTCCGTCAACGGGCGCAAACACTAGTCGTGCCTCGGCTTCGGGTCATGCGCCGTGAGTCATGGACGTTGATGCTGCGCAGGAAGAACGGGACGGCTCGTGCGGTATCCGGGATGCGACGGGGCCGCGCCGTTTCCGCTCAATTCAAGCGACACGCCGCAACGCGGCCGGGGCCGCGCCGATCAGGTGCCCGTAAAGGTCCTTCGGATCAGCGAGATTCGGAATCAGTCCGACCGGTGCACCGAGCTTCAGTTCCGCTGCCACATCACGCAGCAAGCGCAGCGCCGAATAGTCTTCGAGCGCGAAGCCGACCGAGTCGAACACGGTGATCTCGCGCTCCGTCGTGCGGCCCGCGGCATCACCGATGAGCACGCGCCACAGTTCGGTCACGGCGAAGTCGGCCGGCATCTGCTGCAGATCGCCTTCGATGCGGGTCTGCGGTTCGTACTCGACGAACACCGACGCGCGCGCCAGCACCTCGGCATGCAGTTCGGTCTTGCCCGGGCAGTCGCCGCCGACGCCATTGATGTGCATGCCGGCTTCGAGCAGGTCTGACGTCAGGATCGTCGCATTGGTCTTGTCGGCCGTGACCGTGGTGACGATGTCGGCACCGCGCACGGCTTCGGCGGTGTCGGCACAGACGATCACGCGCAGACCCGGCACATGCGCGAGATGCGCAGCGAGCTTTGCTGTGGCAAGCGCGTCAACATCAAACAAGCGGATCTCGTCGATGCCGAGCACATGATGGAACGCCAAAGCCTGGAATTCGCTTTGCGCGCCATTGCCGATCAATGCCATCGTGCGCGCGTTCTTGCGCGCCAGCAGCTTGGCCGCCATCACCGAGGTGGCCGCGGTGCGAATCGCCGTGGTCAGGGTCAGTTCGCTGAGCAGGGTCGGCAGTCCGGTCGCAACATCGGCCAGCACACCGAAGGCCATCACCGTCGGCAGACCTTCGCGGGTGTTCTTGGGGTGACCGTTGACGTACTTGAAGCTGTAGTCGCGCGCGTCGGCGATCGGCATCAGCTCGATCACGCCGACATCGGAATGCACGGCATGACGCGGGCTCTTTTCGAACTCCGGCCAGCGGCGAAAGTCGGCCTCGATGTACGCGACCATGCGCGCGATCAGGTTCGGCAGGCCGATAGTTGCGACCAGACGGGCGATGTCCTGGGTGGTGAGCAGGGTGGTCATGGCAGAGCTCCTTCTTTTGACTTCGCGACTCGGGCGTCGCGGCATGGCGTCATTGTCCATGAATCGATGTCAGTGCAAAACGGTAGAAATGCGCGCATTTCGCCACCGATGTAGCATTTAGCCAGACACTGTTGACGGAATGCACAATGGACGCACTCGACCAGCAACTGATCGGCAAGCTCCGCCACAACGCCCGCGCCTCGATCGCCGAACTCGCGGCCAAGCTGAAAGTGTCGCGTGGCACGGTCAGCAACCGCATCGCCAGACTCGAACGCGACGGCGTGATTGTCGGCTATACCGTGAAACTACGACCGGACGCCGCCCCCGACGAGATCCACGCCTGGACCGGCATCGCCGTCGAAGGCAATCAGCAAGTGGTGATCCGCGCCCTGCTCGGCGAACCCGGCATCGCCGCGCTGCACGACACCAATGGCCGCTGGGACCTGCTCGCCGAACTACGCGTCGGCAACCTCAACGAACTCGCGACCACGCTCGAACGCATGCGCAAGATCAAGGGCATCAGCGGTACCGAGACCAGTATTCATCTGCAGAGCTATCGGGGGTGATGCTGCCAAAGGCTCAGGGCCCGGCGATTTGAGGCGTCAACCCCGGATCGGGCACATTCCGAGTTCCAGGTCGGGGGCAAACCGACTGCAATCCGTCGATGTGCTCATGCAGGTCGGCAGAAACAGAACTCCACAACGGATCAAGAATGAAGTCGATTCCTTCGCGGCGTGCGAGTTTGGCGGCAGGAACAAAATCCGCATCACCGGCCACGAGCGCGATCTGGTCGACCTGGTGCTTGTAAGCCAGCGAGGAGATGTCCAACCCAATCTTCATGTCTACGGCCTTCCCAGCCGCAGCGCTACTTTGCGCTGCCGCTTCAGCGCTTCATGCAGTGCAAGTCGGAACAGCGCAGGTGGCGTCTTCGCCATGTCGATAGCCCTGCCGGAAATGGGCAGATGCAGCTTCTTTGTGAGCGGCGGACAGTCATAGAAAAAGATGCGTTAGAGATCGTTCCGGACACGTTCTTGCCGTCGAATGTGATCGAACGCCAATCCGAGCACGCTGGCAGCGACGACATCAGGATCGTCCGAGGCCTTGGTCGGAAATATGTGGGGGAATCGCCTGAGAAAGAAGCCGCCATCGACCAGCACCGCAGTCTTCATCGCCCGTGCTCCCAAGAAAAACCCCCGGGGTCGGCTTTCGATGAATGACCGCTATTGCGGACCGAAAGCGTACTGCCGAGGGTTGGATGCTGTGAATTTAGGCCTGAAATCTGCGCAAGTCAATTCGATCCTCCAGCGCCGCGCAGCTTTGGTTCAACGGCGGTCACGATGTCATTGTGCCAGCGGTGGCACCAAGGGCATCAGCCCCGCCGAAACCAGCATCCACCCGCAGAGTTATCGGCGGTGAGCTGATGCCGGAAACGCTGCTGGATCAATTCTCCGGCAACCCGGTGCACCCACCGACCGCAGCCTCGTAATTGCCGCGCAGATAGTCAGCGACGAGACCGGCCACGCGTTCGAGCATGCCCTGATCGGCGCCGCCCATCGAGTAGGCACCCGCCATGGCGCCGGCGTGTTGATAGAACTCGGGTTCGGCGATGACGTCGCCGCTGGCGGCGTCCACCAGCTTGACCTTGACCAGCACCCGCGACTTGCCGGACATCGCCCCGGCCCAGAACCGCACGGCCTTGCTGACGGTCTTGATCTTGTCGATGCGCGGCTCGATGCGCAGCAGTTTCGGTGGCTCGTTCTTCGCGGCCAGCGCATTTTTCTCGATCACCCACGGCAACACTTGCCCCTGCACGTGCACCGCGAGCGTATCGCGTGCCTTGTCGTTGACCTTCTGGCCAGCGTAGGGCTTGTCCATCGCCAGCTCGGTCATCTCGAAGCGGTCGTAGCTCGACAAGGCCACCGCTGGCGGCGGATTCTGCGTCGAACTGGCGACGATTTTCTCGCCTGCGATGGACGCGCCGCTACCCGCGCCGAGCAGCAACAGCGTTGCCGCAAGCACAACATTTCCAAAGCGACTCAGCATGCGCATGCTCACATCGCCTTGATCAGTTCGTCAGCAAATTCCGAGCACTTCACTTCCTTCGCACCTTCCATCAGGCGGGCGAAGTCGTAGGTGACGGTCTTGTTGGCGATCGCACGGTCCATCGCGGCGATGATGGCGTCGGCGGCATCGACCCAGCCCATGTAGCGCAGCATCATTTCGCCGGACAGAATCACCGAACCCGGATTGACCTTGTCCAGGCCAGCGTATTTCGGTGCGGTGCCGTGGGTGGCTTCGAACACGGCATGGCCGGTGACGTAGTTGATGTTGCCGCCCGGTGCGATGCCGATACCGCCAACCTGCGCGGCAAGCGCGTCGGACAAATAATCGCCGTTGAGGTTCAGGGTCGCGATCACGTCGAATTCGTTCGGGCGCGTCAGCACCTGCTGCAGGGTGATGTCGGCGATCGCATCCTTGATGATGATCTTGCCGCTCGCAACCGCAGCCTTCTGCTCGGCGTTCGCGTCAGCTTCGCCCTTCGCGGCCTTGGTGCGCTCCCACTGGTCCCAGGTGTAGACCTTGTCGCCGAACTCGCGCTCGGCCAGGGCATAGCCCCAGTTGCGGAACGCGCCTTCGGTGTACTTCATGATGTTGCCCTTGTGCACGATCGTCACCGACTTGCGCTTGAACTCGATGGCGTATTCGATCGCGGCGCGCACGAGACGTTCGGTGCCGTCCTTCGACACTGCCTTGATGCCAATGCCGGAAGTCTCGGGGAAACGGATCTTGCTGTATTCCTTCGGGAAGGCATCCTTGAACATCGTCATGAATTTCTTGCCAGCTTCCGAACCGGTTTCGAATTCGATACCGGCGTAAATGTCTTCGCAGTTCTCGCGGAAGATGACCATGTCGACCTGCGACGGGTCCTTGACCGGACTCGGCACGCCCTTGAACCAGCGCACCGGGCGCAGGCAGACATACAAGTCCAGCATCTGCCGCAGCGCGACGTTGAGCGAGCGGATGCCGCCACCGATCGGCGTCGTCAGCGGACCCTTGATCGAGATCAGGTAATCACGGCAGGCCTGCACGGTCGCTTCCGGCAACCAGGTACCGAACTGGTTGTTCGCCTTCTCGCCGGCGTAGATCTCCATCCAGTGGATCTTGCGCGCGCCGCCGTAAACCTTCTCGACCGCCGCGTCCATCACCCGCACCGAAGCGCGCCAGATGTCGGCACCGGTGCCATCACCTTCGATAAAGGGAATGATCGGATTCGGCGGCACCGTCAGCACGCCATTGCTGATCGTGATCTTGGCGCCGTCGGCGGGAATGTTCATTGTGGGCTCGGCCATGGTCGTTCTCCGGTTGAATGAGGTACCGCGCCGTCACGACGCGAGGCCGTGCATTGTCGCGGGTTCGTTGTGACAGGGATAGGTGGGGGTGTTCGGCGGGAATGCGTCAATAAAATTGACTACAGATCCCAATGCGGCGACAAGCTGCCGTCCCATTTACCACTTGCGGCTCTGAATTTTTCGACGATATCGGATACGTTGGCGTGCGCCCGCATGGCAAGCGATTCATCCAGCGTTGCGTTCCGAAGCCCAAAAAATTCATGGTACACGTGATCGTCTTCCGTAGGCCCGCCTGAGAACGCGTACAACTCTGCATACAGCGTTGGTACCCCAACCTGCTCAGCGACAAACGCGCTGTTCCATTCACAGCATTTTCTGATGACGTCGACGTCGGAAGAAGAGCACGCACCGATCAAGAGCAGTTCGCCCCAAGACTTGTAATTTGCGCCGTCTCGATACTGGTATTCAAATAAGGTGAATGCTGGTTGCAACGTAATCACGTTGCGCGTCTTCGAAAAATTACTCATCGCGCATTCTCGCAATAGTGCGGTGGTGCTCAAGAAATCGCTTGTCCGGAACAAACTTTTCGGGCACTTCGATTGGTCGATTTTCAGCCGGGAAAAACACACTTTTCAGAAATTGATCCGGCGTCGCCTTGAGTTTTTTCGACAACAAGATGCGAAGGTCTTCCGTCAGTGTAAAGAGGTGGTTGTCGAACGCTTTGTCATGGAGCGCCGAAAGACATAGTCCATTGCTTGGATTCAAGCGATTCTTGTCGTCGGTTCTCCAGGGCACAATATGACTGGCGACGAGCAAGCGGGGATCCGAAACACCAGAAATGCAGCATCGACCGCGATAGCTGCTGAGCACAGCGCGGCGGAAAAACTGTTGCTTTACGCGAAGTTGCACGACCGCTGCTCGAGTTTCCCCGCTGAAGTCGGCGAGCGTTTCGTCTTCGTCGCTTTCGATTCGAGTTGATTCAACAGAATTTTTCTGATCAGCGAACAATTGCTGGCGCAACCGTTCGGATTCGACAGCCAAGCCCTCCCAATCAGCATTGAATTCATCCCAGATTTCGCGATCAAGCTTTGATGCGCCCTTCAACCCAGATCGTCCGCTCGAAGTGATCGACGGATCGAGACTTGCAAAGTTGACGAGCTTCATCGCGAGCGCATCGGGCGTTCGACCAATGAGCTTGGCCAGCAAGATGATCTCCGGATTGCGGCTGTGCAACTTCCCGAAGGGTGTCTGGCAATAGAAATGAAATGCGAGTTTGAGTTGTTCTCGCGACCAGTTCGCTCTCGCACCCATTTCAGGCATTTTGGTTCCACTCAACCTTGGCATGCTCATCATCCTGCAAGGGGACAAGTTTGTTTCTGATGCTGCCTCATGGCATTGGCGACGGCGTGCTCGGTCATGTGGCGACTGCGAATTTACGGGGCGACTGTCTCATATGCCAGGACGAGTGGAACTTGTGGCATCGACCGGCACTCATTGGAGCCCATGCCGACGTTGCCGCATCCCCTCACCCTTGAAGACCACGCGCTCGCCCGCAATCGCTTGCGCGTGCGGCGGACGTTATGGGAGCAGACTGTGTTCGGCATTGCGGTCTACGCATTGCTGGTCATGGTGGCGCTGGCTTGGTGGTTGCGCATGGATGCGGTGTGGATCGCGCAGGCGGCTGAATCGATTCGGCGCTACGAGTCGGTGCTGGCCTTGATCGCACTGGCCGCAGGCAGCGTGTTCGCCCGTCTGGCTCTGCACCGGGACGCACGCCGGCATTACGCGAGCGCTTATGCGGTGTTGCCGATCCAGCATGAAATGCAGCGGCGGCGCGATCGACGGCTGCGTGCGTTGCTGATCGTGCGCATGTTGGTTGCGACCCTGCTGGGCTTGGCCTTGCTGGCCTTGCGCGACCCACCGGCGGCGCTGATCGCGGCGGATTCCCTGCGCTGGTCGTTGATCGTGGCATTTCTCGGCATCGTGCTGATGCCCGCACCGCGCTGGGCCAAGACGCTGCGCAGCGAGCAGCCGACGCGGGCTCGCGCTGCAAGCGCTCCGCCGTGGCTGGTGTGGTTGTCGGTGCCGACATTGCCGTATTTGCCGAACTGGTGGTGGCAACGTGCCGGACAAACATGGATGCGCGGACGCGCCGCAACGATACTCGCGGTCGGCCTGCTGTTGGCGCCGTCGGAAGTTGCTGCGTTTCTGCTCCCGGTGACGCTGCTGCTGATCGGCGCCCTGGTCAATGGCCTGGATGTCGCGCATCGGCTCGCCGGCGATACCGAGCACCTGCTCGCAGCGCGGCCGCCGAAAGCAACGGTGTTGTGGCGTGCGCTGTGGCCATTGCACGTCGTACTGACGACGCTGCTCGTGGGCTTTTCCGGCATCGTGCTGATGGCGCTGCAACTGCCCGTATTGCCGGTGTTGCTGGTGCTGATCACGTTGCTGATCGCCGCCAGTGTGGATCTGCTGCTGGCGGTCGTGCTGCGACGGACTCCAGTGCGCTTGACGATGGCGCGCACCCAACTGGTTCTGATCACCGTCGCGATCACGAGTGCACTGCCATTGCTGATGCCACTGGTCGTGTGCGCGCTGTTGTGGACGCTGATTCATCGACTGCGCAAGGATGCCGCGCATGCTTGAAATCTCGGGTTTGTGCGTCGACCGCGGCGTGCAGCGCGTGCTCGCCGGGCTGGACTGGCGGGTCGAGCGCGGCGAATGGATCGGCCTGATCGGCGCGAACGGCACCGGCAAATCGACCTTGCTCGCGGCGATCACCGGCCTGACGACCATTGCCGCGGGCAGCATCCGCATCGGTGGCCATGAGGTCGGCACGCATCCGGCGACGGCGCGCGCTCATTGTGCGGTCGCGATCTCGCCGGAACGCCTGCCCGATGGCCTGAGCGTGCGCCAGTTGATCGAACTCGTGCACGCGTCGCGGGGACTCGATGCACAAGCTCTGCCGTTGTCGCTGAGCCTCGCCGAAACCCTCACGCTGACGCCGTGGCTCGATCACGCCATCGGTCAGTGTTCGCTCGGCACTCGCCAGAAGGCCGGCATCGTCGCCGGGCTCGCCGGGCGTGCACCGCTGTGGCTGCTCGACGAATCGCTCAACGGTCTCGATCCGGTCAGCGCCTACGCGTTCAAGCTGTTTCTCGCCGAGCAGCACCGGCACGGCGACACCGCCATCGTGCTCGCGACGCACGGCCTGGAACTGGCCGAGCGACAGCTGTCACGCGTCTGCGTGTTGCGCGATGGCCGCACCGGTGCCGACTTCGATCGTGCCCGCCTCGACGCGATCCGCGCCGACGCGACGCAATCGGTGGAAGCTGTGCTGGTCGCGGCGATGCAAGGTCTCTGATCCGAGGCGGCCTTCACGCCGGTTGCGCGTGCGCCGCACGATGCTCGCCGCATGTGGCATGTCGTCTGGTTCAAGCGCGATCTGCGCGTCGAAGATCACGAGCCGCTGGCGCGCGCCGCGGCCAGCGGTGCGGTGCTGCCGATTTACATCGTCGAGCCCGAACTTTGGACGCAAGCCGATGCCAGCGGTCGACAATGGGCGTTTGTGCGGGAGTCCCTGATCGCGCTGCGTGAGGCGTTGGCACGTGTCGGATTGCCGCTGGTGGTGCGAAGTGGCGACGTCGTAGCGGTCTTGGCGCGCCTGCATCGCCAGCATGGCATCGCAACCGGGATCGCTGGATGACACAGTGGGAACGCGTGATGCGCACGCCCATCTCATCGTTGCAGGTAGTGACGCAGCCCGCGTTGCCGTTCGATCCGGGTGTGATTCCCGAGTGGCCGACGCCGGCCTTGGTCGCTGATTCCTGTCCGGATCGACAACGCGGCGGCCGCCCCGAAGCACTCGCACTGCTCGACAGCTTTCTCGCCGAACGCGGGCGCAACTACACCCGCGAGATGTCGAGCCCGCTCAGTGCCGCGTCCGCCTGTTCACGGCTATCACCGCATCTGGCCTGGGGCACGCTCGGCCTGCGAGAACTGGTGCAGCGTGTGCGCAGCGAGCGGACGCGCGCCGTTGATCCGTGGCAGCGATCGCTGGCCTCGTTCGAGTCGCGACTGCACTGGCATTGTCATTTCATCCAGAAGCTGGAGTCCGAGCCGGATATCGAATTCCACAATGTGCATCGCGGCTTCGATGGCCTGCGCGAGACCGCGTTCGACAGCACGCGCTTCGATGCCTGGCGTCGTGGCGAGACCGGCTGGCCGTTTGTCGACGCCTGCCTGCGCATGCTGTCCGCGACCGGCTGGATCAACTTCCGCATGCGCGCGATGCTGGTCGCAGTCGCCAGTTACCACCTGTGGCTGCATTGGCGCGAGCCGGCCCAGTTCCTCGCGCGGCAGTTCACCGACTACGAACCCGGCATCCATTACCCGCAGGTGCAAATGCAGAGCGGTGTCACCGGCATCAACATCCCGCGCATCTACAATCCGATCAAGCAGAGCCAGGATCAGGACCCGCGCGGCGTCTTCATCCGCCGCTGGCTGCCCGAGCTGCGCGGGGTGCCCGAAAGTTTCATCCATACGCCCGCGCTGATGAGTCCGTCGCAACAAGGCGCTGCGGGCTGCCGCATCGGCTCGCACTATCCGGCGCCGATCGTCGATCACGAGATTTCGGCACGCGAGGCGCGCAGTCGATATCTCGCGTGGCGTCGGCAGCCGGGCATGCGCGACCTCGCCGAGACCGTGCTGCGCAAACATGGCAGCCGCAAGCGCAAGATTGCCACGCGAACATCGAACATCTCACCCCAACCCGACCTGTTTTCGCCATGACGAAGCGCACGCCTGATCGCCCGCCGCGATACACCAAGTCGACCTTGCCGACGAAGCTCTGCGCCACCTGCGGTCGCCCGTTCGCATGGCGCAAGAAGTGGGCACTGGTCTGGGACGCCGTGAAACACTGCTCCGACGCCTGCCGACAACAACGATCGCGTTGACCGAACACGTTGCAGTCGTGGCGAATCTGCGCACAATCCGTTGCAATTGCCGACTCGTCCTGTTCAAGTGCGCGTTTTGCGCATGGAGAAACAGGGATGTTCAAGCGATCAGCATGGTTGTTGTCGGGCGCACTCGTCGCCCATCCCGCGGCGGCAGCGGATTTCGTCACTTTTTACTCGCGCGACCCGGACGTTGCGACCTTTGGCCTGCCACAGACGGCGGACACGCTGCCGCGTGCGCTGGCCGACCAGCTGTTCAGCATCACCGTGCAGCAATTCGGTACGGCCGTGAACCAACCCCTGGTCTGGCGCCTCGACGGCTTGACTGCGACCAGAGTCGCCGCCACCGGCGTCGATGTGAATGCTGGGCCGAAGCGCAACGGCGCTGAATCCGCGGATATTTTCTACACTTACAAGACGGCCGAAAGCGTCGATCCGCTTGACACCGATGCCAATGGTCGCATCGCCTTTGTTGGTCGCGCAGGACCCGGCGACCTGGGCCGTGTCGCCAGCACCCGCGGGGTGTGGTTGAACGACGCCAGCGGCAACGGCAATCGCGAAATCGCGCGCGAGCTGCGCGATGACCTGCTCGGCCCAGGCCTCGGCGCCGGCGTGTTCTTCGACGACATCGACGATTTCATGCCGGTACTGCGGCTCGGTCAGGGTGGTCGCCTCGCGGCGGTCGCCCGGGTCGGCAGCGGCAGCAGCTTCGCGTCCACCCTACTCACCCACAACGGCACCGACTGGGACGCCTGCATGCGCATCGGCTCGACCGACGCCGGCTTGCGTCCGAACCTGCCCGACGCAGCAGCCCTGACGTTTCGCGACGGCGGTTCGAAGACCGAATTTGCGATCGGCGGTGCCGGCGAGATTTATGCCGGCCTTTACACCAGCGAGTTCCGCTGGGGAATTTGGCGGACCTGTGGCGGCGCGCCGGTACCGCTCGCCTACTCGGACCGAACCGGCAGTCTCGGTCCAGCCTTGGGTGCCACGTCGACCTTCACCGACTTCGACCCGGGCTCGCTGACCCCGATCGCCGAGAATGCGCTGTACTTCAAGGCCATTGCGCGCAACGCGACCGGTGCCACTGCACGCCGCGGCCTGTTCCGGCATCAAGGCGGGGCCAATACGCCGATCGCCTATGGCAACGAAACGGGCACGCTTGGTCCGCAGATTCCGAACTTCGTCTTCAGCACCTTCGAAGCCGCTTTCGGAAACAAGCAGGTCTTGTCGAGTCGCGGTGACTGGCTCGCGTTCATTGCGCAAGTCGATGGCCCGAGTGGCAGTCGCTACGCGCTGTTTCGCTACCACCCCAGTCTCGGCATCCAGCCGCTCGGCTTCGTCAATGCCACCGGTGCACTCGGTTTGCCGAACAACCGCGTCTGGAAAACCTTCAACGGGCTGTTCATCAATGCGCTCGGACACGTCGTCGTCCATGGCGCGGTCGGCGTCGCCGACACCGCCAGCACGCGCGGCGAAATGTGGTTGCTGCGTGGCCCCGGCGTCACGCCGCAGCCGATCTTGCTACCCGGCGACAGCGTGCGCTATTACGGCGTCAACGATCTGGCGCTGCGCAGCGCCACGGTGACAACGGTGAACACGCCGCTGGTCGTCGATGCGCCGGGTTACCAGTCTGGCCGCGACAGCTGGATCAATGCCGAGGGCGATGCCGTTTTGTCAGTGAATATTGTCGGGGACACCAACCCGTATTTCATCCGCGGTCGGGCGTTCAATCCGGACGCGTTGCTGGTGGACGGCTTCGAGTAAGACCGCACCGACAAAGACGCGCCACAGCCGAACACGCTGCGGCGTTTTCAGGCGAACACACCGACACGGCGACCATTGCGGGTCCGTGTCGGTGCGTCATGTATCGCCTCAGTCCTCGAATCCGTTTGCGAAGACAGCGTCGGCAGCGATCGACACACTGAAGATCGCACTGTTGTTGCCCGGTTGCGGATCGTTGTAGCCGGCGCCACCGACCACGTTTGCGGTGTGGCTGAGCGTACCGGTGGTCCCCGGCGCGAGCGTGGCGTTGATGGTGATCACCAACTTGCTGCCAACGACTTGGTTCAGGGCCATTGCGCTGAACGCGACGGTCTGACCAGCGCTGGCATTGGTGCCGCAACTGCCGCCGCCGGTCAGCACACAGCTGGCGCTGATGCCGGTCAGACTGGCGGGCAACACATCGTTCAGGCTGAAGCCGGTCGCCGCGTTCGGCCCCAGATTGGTGATGGTCAGCTCGAAAGCGACTGGACTACCAGCCACCGGAGTGGTCGGTCCGGTGACGGCGACCGCGACATCGGCCGTGTTGGGTGCCAGCGTCGGCAGCAAGCACCACCGTGTCAGATTGCCGAGATCGGCACCGGCATTGTCGGACACGTTCAGCGTCCAGGTGCCGGCAAAATCCTGTCCATCAAATCCGGTCAGCGCTGCATTCGGTGTGCGTACACCGCCCACCGCTGGCGGTGCCGCTGCGCAAGCCGCCTCGATAGTGCCATCGACGCCTTCATCATCAGCGGTCACCGCGACGTCATTGGCACTGCAGCCATTGGTCGAGGCCGGCGAACCCGGGCGATCCATCACGGCGACCGTCGTGGCGCCGTGCGTCAGCGTCATTTTCAGATCACCGACCCAGGAATGCGTCGCCTCCAGGCGCACGTTGAGATCAGTCAGTGTGCCGGCAGAACCGTTCAGCACGTTGGTGATGCCGGTCATGTTGTTGTCTGGAATGGGAGCAGTGCCGCTGAAGCAGATTTCGTTGACGGTGGTGAACGAGAACACCGTCGAGGCCAGATTGCCGCAGCCATTGCGCGCGGTGACGCGCCAGAAGAAGGTTGAATTCGGTGCCAGGCCCGCCGCGCCATTGAAGCTCGTACCCACCACCGCCTGGCTCACCACGATGTTGGTGAATGCGGCATCGGTCGCAATCTCGACCAGGTAGTCCACGGCATTGGTTGCGGCATTCCAGCTCAGTACTGGCGGATTGGACACGCTCGACGCGCCATTGGCAGGAGCAACCAGGACTGGAGCCGCGCTCAGCGGTGCGGAGACGTTGACGCTGATAATCGCATCGCGGTCAAACGCCGGCGCCACGCTGGTCGCACGCACGGTCACCGGATAGCTGCCGCCGACCGCGCCAGCCAAGGTCGAAAGGCTCAACGTCGAAGTATTGGCGCCCGCCGCGGGGACGGCAATTGGATTCGGCGCAAACGACCCACCGGTGAACACTGCAGCGTTCAATCCAGGTAGTGACAGGGTCACGCTGCCGGCAAAGCCCACCACCGATGTCGCCGTGACCGTCGTACTGGCGAGCGCATTACCTCGGCACACCGATTGACTGGTCGGCGACACGCTGACCGCAACCGCGGGGGTCGGCGGATCCAGAGCAACGACGTAGGCATCGATCGAATCGCCGCTGCCGCTCTCGGCGCGATTGTCGGTGAAGATCGCGATGACTTCGCTGACCAGTGCGTCCATGCCGTTGTAGTCACCCCACTCGAAACCATCGCTGATGTTTGGCGAGGTCACGGTGGTCAGGCGCTTTTCCGCAGCCCAGGTGACGCCACCATCGACCGACGTGGTTGCGTAGATGTCGACGCCGGCGCCGCGGCTCGCCGCCATCTTCGTGCTGTAGTACATCAAGTACAGATTGCCCGAACGGTCGATGCTGAGCCACTGGTTGTAGCGGTCGACGGTCAGTACATCCGCGGTACCGACCGGATCGACCAGCGTCCACGAAGCACCGGCATCACGCGAAAAGGCGAAGCGCACACGCCCGTGGTTGTTCGCCGCAGTGTTGGAGTCGGCGTTGTTGTTGTCGGTCCAGGCGACGTAAACGCTGCCGCCGTTCGGCCCGGCGGTGATGTCGCTTTCCGCCGATGCGTAGATGAAGGCATTCCGGGTTTCCATTGAGGGCAACGGAAAATCGAAATTGCCAAGCGTCGCCGCAACGGTCTGACCGGCCGCGAAACTGGCACCGGCGGTCGTCGACTTGGCGACACGAATCGCCTGGGCACTGGTCGACGGGAAGAAATAGTAGACGTTGCCGAGTTTGTCGGAGGTGATGTCGGAGCCAATGCCGCTGTTGCCGGCATCGATCGTCAGGTTCGCACCAAAGGTCAGGCCCTTGTCGGTCGAGCGGGCGAACTTCTGGACATTGCCGTCGTGCCAGGACAGATAGACGTTGTCCTTGTTCGGCGACGACGCGTAGCTGTCGACATGGATGTACTCCTTGTCGGAACCGCTGGCGGTCAGCGTCGCCGTGCGTGTCCAGGAGACGCCTTCATTGGTCGAGCGATAAAACTTCACGCTGCACCCGCTGGCGGTACAAGCATCGAGCGTGGCCGTGTAGCCGATCAGGCCATCAGTACTCCAGCCGACTGTCGGATCGCAGCAGGTGTTCGGATCCGGCAAGCTGATCGGTGCGCTCCAGGTGACGCCGCCATCGATCGAACGGAACATGTCCTGATGCGGTACCGAACTGTTCGCGCCAGCGATCAACAGGTTCGGATTGACCGGATTGATCGCAATCGCCGTTTCCGCATAGCCGGCGGGCGGCGTGACGCGCTGCTCGCCGGTCAGGAATTTCCATTCGAACTCGGATTTCTCCCGGTTCGCGCTGGCGACAATCTGGTAGACCCCGGCCTCGTCACGGGTCAACGAAAGGTATTTCGAGCCATCAATCAGATAGCCACCAAACTCGCGCCGGAAATGGTTGTAGGCGCTGCGCGGATAGAAGTTGATGTCGCCGCGGTACTCCGGTCGCGCCTTGCGCAACATGACCCGGTAGAACGCCGGAATGGCATCGAGGATCTTGGCGTCGGACGCGGGCAGCAATGCCACGTCGGCCGACCTCAGCGCATAGTTGCGGTCATCCCACGGACCATGGTCAAGCAGGCTCTGGTAATTGACGGCACTGTCGGCACCCCGACTTTGCACGACGCGTATCTGCAACACGTCCTTTGCACCGGCCAGCGCCTCGGCAACAAACAACACCGACAGCAGCAGCGCACAGAAAATTCTCGACTTCATGACCCCTCCCCATGCACGCACGATTACGTGAATTCGAAATTCTAGCGCTATCTGGTGATCCGCTTCAGCGCACGTGGCGCAAGCCGGCAAACGTCGCGACGACCGCCAGCACGGCCACCGCGGCCGCAACCACGAACATCGTCGTCGCACTGAACCATTGCCAGATCGCGCCCGCCGCAAGACTGGCGATCAGCAGGGCGATGCCGCTACACAGGTGAAACACGCCGAACGCGGTGCCGCGCATATGCTTCGGCGCGGCATCCGACAACATTGCAGACAACAAGCCCTGAGTGAAACCGAGACTCACGCCCCAGAGCACGACGCCGATGACGGCACCGGCCCGCGCCGGAATCAGGGCGAGACTGAGGTCGGCGGCGATCAGCAGCACGATGCCGATCAGCAACAGGCGCGTGCGCGACATGCGGTCACCCAACCAACCGACCGGATAAGCCGTCAGGGTGAACGCCAGGCTCATCAACACCAGCGCGAGCGGCGCTAAGCCATCTCCGAAGCCAGCGTCGCGCATGCGAATGACCAGAAAGCCCTCGCCGAAGCGAGCCAGATTCACCGCCGCGGCAACGCCGATCACCACCCACACGGAGCGGTCCAATGCGCGCCAGTCGCGCAGCGTCAGCGGCGCCTTCTTCTCGGCGGCATGCTGCTCCGGTTCGCGTACATAGATCATCAACACCAGCACTGCGGCCAGCCCCGGTATGGCCGCAAACCACAGCGCCGCGCGCGCGTCACTCAGCCACAACATCAAGGCCATCGCTGCGAGCGGACCGATTACCGCGCCGACGGTATCGAGCGACTGCCGCAGTCCGTAGGCGGCACCGCGTTGTTCCACCGGCGTCACATCCGCGATCAGCGCATCGCGCGGCGCACCGCGAATGCCCTTTCCCACCCGGTCCAGCAGCCGCGCCGCAAGCACCATGCCGACGGAAGGTGCCAGCGCAAACAACGGCTTGGTCGCCGCCCCCAAACCATAGCCCAACAGCGCAGCCCCTTGCGGCGCCCGAACCAATCGCTCAGCACGCCCGAGAACACCTTGACGATCAGCGCCGTCGCCTCGGCAACACCCT
>JAYUVY010000111.1:0-8844 GCA_043753835.1 Lysobacterales bacterium
CTGTTCGACGCGCTTGGTTGGGCACCGCACGAGGCCTTGTTTGGCCTGAGCTTCCGGATCGCCGAGGCGATGGGCGCCAATACCGCCCCCGACCAGACCCTGGCCTGGATGCAGCGCGAAGACCTGCGCGGCTGGGCGGCCTGGCTCGCGAGCGGCCCAACCTATAGTTGGGGCGCGCGCCTGGAGTCCTGGCGAATCTTCAAGGTGCTCGGGGTCATGATCTTGGGCATGGCCGCCGGCCGCGGGCTGGCCGACGGCAGCTTGCTCGCGAACCGGGCCCTGTTGAAACGGGTTCTGGTGATTGGCCTGGTCATCGGCGTGCCGTCTTCGCTGGCGTACGCGCTGTGGCGCAAACAGGGCCAGGGCGACTGGCCATCCTTGATCGGCACGCTGCCGCTGGCGATGGCGTATGCCTCGGCGTTCGCGCTGGCCTGGCCGCATGCATCACGTTGGTTGGGCGTGTTCGTTGCGCCTGGTCGCATGGCGCTGACCAACTACCTGACTCAATCCGTGCTTGGCGTGGTGCTGTTCTATGGCATTGGACTGGGATGGGTCGGCCGCCTGCCGCTTTGGGCCATCTACGGCTACGTGGTGGTGCTGTACACGCTGCAGGCGCTGTTCTCGCAGTGGTGGCTGGCGCGGCATGCGCAGGGGCCAATGGAAGCGCTATGGCGGCGATGGACTTACGGAAAGTGAAGCAAGGCGCCCGGTGATGTCCGCAAGCACCCGCCACCCACGTTGTGGTGTTGAGAACCCGGGTATCCGGTGGTGTACGGCAGTCGTGACCCGGCGCGGGCATCGGTGAGTACGCTGGTGAAGAAGACAGGCTCGAAGGCCTCGGCCGCCAGTCCGCGCGAGGCCGCTGCGAAGGCGCAGATCGTGATCTCGGAAGCGCTGCTGATTTTCGGCCTCGGTGATCTGGTGATGCTGCGCCAATGGATCGAACAGTCCGAGGCCGGCGAAGAACGCAAGCGCGTCGAGCACCAACGGCTGAACGCGCTGCTTGGGTATTGCGAAGGCGTCGGTTGCCGGCGCACTACCCTGCTCGCCAGTTTTGATGAAGTCCATCCGGGACACTGCGGCAATTGCGACAACTTCCACGACGCCACCCTCGCTGCCATCGCCAGCGCCCATCCCGCGTCGCTCGACGCGCTCGCTGGCATCAGCGGCATCGGCGCCAAGAAACTCGAATGCTACGGCGAGAACGTGCTGCGCGTGCTGGAGTCGGACGACTGACCTACTGAGGTCGACCCACAAGAGTCATTCGAAGAAATCGCCAAAACGAGATTGCGGTCATTCGCAGGTGAAGCCATTGAAGGCGGCAGACGGCCTGCCATCGATGCAGCCCCGGCTGACATCAAGGCGAGCAACAACCGACCCTCGTCGGTGCGGCGTGCGCCGAAGGTCTCCTCCAGCGCCTCAACGCAAACGCTTCGGGAGGATCCAGCGCGTTCATCAACCGGGCTCGCCGTAGATTGACCAGGGGCATTCCGCTTGAAGGCGTGCTCCCGGCGACATCAATGGCACCCGGCGGACGGTCAATCTGAAACGCGCAAGACCTCGGTTTCGTGGTCCACTTTCGACGAGCGTCAATACATGAATGGTCGATCTGCTGATGCGGCAACTGGAGCGAGTTCCTGACCGCAGTCTTGTTGATGAAAACGATCACATCTGCCTGCTCACAAGTGAGCGGCGGGAGTAATCTTTCGCTTGCATTTCTGGAGGCTCGGCATGAATCGGATGGGTGTGACGGTGAGTTGTGTCCTGGGCCTTCTAGTGGCCGCCAGTCGGGCTTGCGGTGCTGGTGATCTGAACGAATCAGCCGACGCGGTCCTGGCGGAATACTTCGATGCAGAAGGTCCGGGGGCGGCGGTCGCGCTGATCGTCGATGGCGAAGTGCGAGCCGAAACGGCGATCGGCTATGCGGACGTCGGCAAGGGCATCGAGATCGACTCCCGCACCTTGTTCGACCTGGCTTCGGTGTCCAAGCACTTCACTGCTTTGGCAGCGCTGACCCTGGAGCGGCAGGGCAAGATCGATACCAATCAGCCGATTTCGCGCTACCTGCCGGACTTCGCGGTCGAATCCAGCAGTCGTGAAGTGAGTGTGAGCGATCTGATCTACCACGTCTCTGGCCTGCCCGATTACACCTCCGATGCGTGGGAGGGCAACGATGGCGAGTTCGCGCGGTTGACCACCGCAAGCCACCTGCTGTGGCTCAATGAACAAACGCCGGTGGAAGAACCGGGGACGGTCTATCGCTACAACAACTCCGGCTACGTGCTGTTGTCGCTGTGCGTCGAGCGGGTGTCCGGGCAGCGCTTCGCAGACTATGTTCGCGCGCAATTGTTTCAAGCCGCCGGGATGCAGTCAGCGCGCGTCATGGATGACTACAAGCTGCGTTTCCCTGGACAGGCCCGGGGCTACGCCAGCGACGAGGATGGCGACTACAGCGCGTCCAGCTCTCCCTCGTCGGTGACGGGTGACGGCAACATCTACGCCAGTCTGAGCGACATGATCGCCTGGATGCGCGCACTGGACAGCGACGCCGTGCTGAACAAACGGGAGAAGGATCGTGTCTGGCGCAGCGGCAAGCTGGATTCAGGTGAGCTCATCGAGGACGACGACGGCAATGGCTACGGCTATGGCTGGGTGATCGAGGATGCCGGCGTGGTTTCCCATTCCGGTTCATGGATGGGCGCGGCGACCTATGTCCTGCGCGATCGCCACAACAAGGTCAGCGTGGTCGTGCTGAGCAATGATGAGAACGCCGAGGTGAGTGACATCGCCGAAGCACTGGCGGCGTTGGTTGACTGACTCTTCGTGGCGCATCCTGCTGAGTGGCAGGTGTCGTTCGTCGGCGTGTATCGATGCAAGGCGCGTTGAACCGCGCTCACTCGCGCGGCAAGTCCGCGGGCGTGTCGACATCGCCGGGCGGGTGCGGCGCGGGATGATCGACGGGATCGCGTTCGTCGCGCAGCAGCGTGCGTGCGCCCTGGTCGCCGCGCAGGGCCGACAGCGCGGCGAAGGCCGCGCGCGGGAACACCGCCGGGACGCCGCGCACGCCGTCGTAACGCGATGCGACCATCCGTTGCGGGTGGGCCTCCGCCTGCGCCAGCAGCGCGTGCAGCCAGACCGCATCGACGGCGTACTGATCGGTCAACAGCACCAACAGGCGTTCGACCGCCCGGTCCGCGTCGACCTGCGCGACCACCGCGCGCAGCGAGGCCGAGAGGCCGTCGCCGGCAGCGCCCACGTCGACGCGCGCGATGGCCGTGCCGTGGGTCGGAAGGACCAGCGTGCGCCACAGTGCATCGCCGTCCGCGCCGAGCGCGACGACCACCCGCGGCGTCACCGCGCAAGCGGTGTCGAGCGCGCGTTGCAGCAGGGAGCGGCCCTGCCACCTCACCAGCGCCTTGGGTTGGCCCAGACGCGAGGAACGCCCGGCGGCGAGGATGGCGACCGCGGTGCTCATGCGTCCGCGTGCGTCGCGGAGGTCGCGCGAGCTTCTGTCGATCGCGTTTCGGCGGCACGCGTTTCTCCGGGATGGCAGCGTTCGCGATAGGCCTGCATCGCTTCGGCGAGGATCGACACAGCGAGTTCCTGCGGGTCGCGCGCGCGCGGCAACAGCCCCAGCGGGCTGCGCAGGCGCGCCTGCGATGCGGCGCCGACGCCGCGCGCTTCCAGGCGTTCGAGGCGCAGGGCCTGCGTGCGCGGGCTACCCATCGCACCGACCAGGCAGGCGTCGCTGACGAGCGCCCGCTGCAGGAACGGCAGTTCCCAGTCGTGATCGTGAAACAGGGTGATGGCCGCAGTCCATGGATCGAATGTGCAGGCCTCGAACGCGAGCGGCGGCAGGGCGTGCTGCGCCTGCAACACGTGCAGGCGCACGCCGAGCGCGTCCAGCGGCGCCTGCAGGTCGCGCTCCGGGCTGAACGCGATCACCTCGATGTCCGCCGCCCGCGCCAGCCGGCACATCGCCAGCAGGGTGTCGCCGGCACCGGCCAGTACCAGGCGCAGTGCGGGCATGCGCTGGACGACGACCGCATCCGTGGCCGGCATCGCGTCGGGAACACATGCCGGCGGCGATGCGGGATCGCGCCAGCGCAGCGCGAACGCTTCGCGGCGCGCGATGGCCTGCGCGATCGCCTCGATGGTCGCGGCCGGCACGGCGCCGTCGAACTGCAGGTCCAGACCGCTGCCGCAGGGCAGCACGATGTCGACGTAGGGCGAGTCTTCGCCGTAGCGCACGCGCCGGCTGCTGCCGTCGGCCAGCGCGCGTCGCGCTTCTTCGATCACCGACCAGTCGAGGCAGCCGCCGGAGAACGAACCGGCGATCTCGCCGCGGGCGCTCACCGCCATCTGCGCGCCGATCCGGCGCGGGGCCGCGCCGTGGATGCCGACGAGCGTGACCAGCGCGCAGCCTTCGTTCCGCTGCGCGCTGGCGATCAACAGCTCAAGCGCACCCGGCATCGCGCACCGCGGTCATGCCTGGAGGAAGGGCAGGTCGCGCACGCGTTTGCCGGTGGCCTGGAAGATCGCATTGGCGACCGCGGGGCCGATCGGCGGCACCGCGCATTCGCCGATGCCGGTCGGCGAGACGGTCGACGGCAGCATGTGCACTTCGACCGACGGCATCGCATCGATCCGCAGCACCCGGTAGGCGTCGTAGTTGCGCGCGGTCGGCGCGCCGTTGTTCAGCACGATGGCTTCGCCCAGCATCGCGCTCAGCCCGAAGCCGGTGCCGCCTTCGAGCTGCGCGCGCACCACGTCGGGATTGATCACGGTGCCGCAGTCGGAGGCCACCACGCAGCGTTCGACCCGGATGCCGCCATCGGCGGTCTTCGAGACTTCGGCGACGGTGGCGACGTAGCTGCCGAACGACTGATGCACGGCCACGCCGCGGAAGCGACCGGCCGCGACCGGTTGCGACCAGCCCGCCTTCTCGGCGGCCAGCGACAGCACCGCGCGTTCGCGCGCGTCCGCCGGCAGCAGCGCCAGCCGCAGCGCGACCGGGTCCTGCGTGGTCGCGGTCGCGATCTCGTCGAGCATGGTCTGCATCACGTACGCGGTGTGCGTGTGGCCGACCGACCGCCACCACAGCACCGGCACCGGCGACGCCGGATGGGTGATGCGCACGTCGATGTCGGGCAGCGCGTACGGCGTGTCGGCGACGCCTTCGGTCGAGGTCGGATCGATACCGTCCTTCATCATCATCGCTTCGAACGGCGTGCCGGCCATGATCGACTGGCCGACGATGTGATGTTCCCAGCCGCTGATCTTGCCGTCGGCGTCGAGACCGACGCGCACGCGGTGCAGGTGCAGCGGACGATAACGGCCGCCGCCCATGTCAGCCTCGCGCGTCCACTGCAGTTTGATCGGGGCGCGGAATGCCAGTGCTTTAGCAATCTCGGTGGCCTCGACGAACACGTCGCAGTCGGCCACCGCGCGCCGACCGAAGCCGCCGCCGGTCTGCATCACGTGCAGGTCGACTTGTTCGGGTTTGACCCCGGCGATCTGAGCGCAGGCGGCCTGCACCGCGTCGGGCATCTGCAGCCCGCCGTGGATGTGCAGGCGCTCGCCGTCCTTGTGGACGACGGCGTTCAGCGGCTCCAGCGCGGCGTGCGCGAGATAGGGAAAGCGGTAGGTCGCTTCGAGCGTTTTCGCAGCCTTGCCCAGCGCGGCCTTGGCGTCGCCGCGCTGCAGCGCGACCTTGCCGTCCTGTTTCGACAGGGCGGCGTACTCGGCGAACAGTGCCTCCGACGAGCGCGTCTCCGCGCCGCTGTCGTCCCAGGCCACCTGCAGCGCTTCGCGGCCCTTGATCGCGGCCCAGGTGTTGTTCGCCACCACCGCCACGCCGCGCGAGATCTGGACCACGTCGACCACGCCCGGCACCGCCTTGGCGGCGGTGGCGTCGAACGAAGCGACCTTGCCGCCGAAACGCGGGCTGTGCGCCACATTGGCGACCAGCATGCCCGGCAATCGGATGTCGATGGTGTAGGCCTGGGTACCGTCGGACTTGGCGCGTGCGTCGATGCGCGCGGTCGCGTCCTTGCCGATCAGCGTCCACGCCTTCGCGTCCTTCAACGCCACTTCGCCGGGCAGCGGCAGCGGCGCGGCGGCGGCGATCAGGCTGGCGTACGGCGCGCGGCGGTCGCCGCCGGCGTGCACGACTTCGCCGTTCGCGGTCGTGAGTTCGCCGATGTCGACCTTCCACTGCTTCGCAGCCGCCTGCTTCAGCAGTTCGCGCGCGGCGGCGCCGGCCTTGCGATAGCGCTCCCACGACGAAGGCATGCTGCTGGAGCCGCCGGTGAGCTGGAACGCGCCGCCCATCGCGAGGTTGCCGTACCACTTCGGATTGCCGGCGCGGCCTTCGACCAGCACCTTGTCCAGCGCCACGTCGAGTTCTTCCGCGACCAGCGTCGCCAAGCCGTGGTATGAATTCTGGCCCATGTCGAACTGGCTGGAATACACGGTGACGAAGCCGTCGGCCGCGATCGCGATGTAGGCCTCGAACGGCGAACCCGCCGCAGGTTTGACCGCGGCGCCGGCGGCCGGCGCATCGCCGTCGTCGGCGTCCATGCGGCAGCCGATCATCAGCGCCGATCCGATCAGGCTCGCGCCGAGGACGAACTGGCGACGGGACAGCGTGAGTGTCGCGCTGGCGGTGGCCAGGGCGGAGAGTTTGTGACCGTTGAACATGATCCGTGCTCCTCAGATGAGCGTCGCGGCCGCGGCCTTGATCGCCGCGCGGATGCGTTGATAGGTGGCGCAGCGGCAGAGATTGCCGGCCATCGCCGCATCGATGTCGTCGTCGCCGGGATTGCGGTTGCTTTCCAGCAGCGCGACCGCGGCCATGATCTGTCCGCTCTGGCAGTAGCCGCACTGCGCCACCGCACCGGCGACCCACGCGTCCTGCACCGCCTTGGCGACCGGCCCGGTGGCGGCCGCGCCTTCGATCGTGGTGATCGGTTGGCCGACCAGCGCGCTCGCGGGCGTGACGCAACTGCGGATCGGCTGGCCGGCGACATGCACCGTGCAGGCGCCGCACTGGGCCATGCCGCAGCCGTATTTGGTACCGGTCAGCCCGGCGATGTCGCGCAACACCCACAGCAGCGGCATGTCGTCGGGGGCGTCCACCGTCAGCGGTTTGCCGTTGATCGTCAGTTCGAAAGCCATGTCGCGCTCCTGGTACGGGTCTGAAGTGAGGGGCGGAGTGAACAACGGGTCCCGCATTCGCCGGGCACTGCCCGTGGCGCTGTCCCGGGTCTGCCGCCGCAAGGAGGACACGCGAATCGGTACACGCCGGGCCGGGGCGACACTAGCCCAATTTCCGGAGCCGTTCCAGTTCGGGAACGGCACGAGTCGTTGCGTTCGCGGGTTTCGTCGCTGACCACCATTTCCTCGGTGCCGTTCATGCAGGTCAGCTTGGCACCGACCTTGCCGGCGACGGTGGCGGCCAGGTCGCTGGCGCCGGTGGCGATCGACACGTACACCGTGTCCTTCGGCTTGAAGCTGGCGGTGGGCGCGGTGACCTTCATCGCGGCGTCGACGGCGCGGCCCAGTTCGACCGAGGCGATCGAAGTGGTGGCCGCCGGCGCGGGCGCGATCGTGGGCGCCGCGGGGCAGGACTGGTTCTTCAAGTCGCGGCAACGCTGCCGCCGACCTTCGACTCCCCCGGATGGGTGATGAAGGTGCTGCTCGCCCTGCTGGCAATCGGCTTTGCGGCCCGAACTGCGGCGGCTGGCCGGGAACGACGCCGCAGCACAAGCCTTGCTTGAGCCGTTCGCACAAGCCGAGCCGGGGAGAAGAAATAGCTTTCGCTGCTGCTCGACGCGCCGCGTCCGCGAGACCACCTTTTCCGCTCCCGACCGAGGCCGTGTGAAAACTCGAGAATGAAGAACGCCTGCGTGCCGGGACGCTTTTGATTCGGTCTGACAGAAAGCTTGATTCCGATCGATTGCAGTTGATTGCTCAGGCTGAAATCGCCCTCATCAGCGGCTGGATCCCGATGACTTCGATTAGTGCGTATTTGCGCGACCCTGACGGCAACAAAGTCCATGTCGTGTTTCGCGGTGACGTGTTCGATGAACTGGCCTGGTAGCGCATCCCCGCCTAGATCGCGTGAGTCAGCGCTGGACTCACCTTTTCGGAAAACCGATTCTGGCCGATTGCAGCGAGGCGCTTTCGACCCTTTTCGGACATTCGCACGGTGCTTCAAGCACGCTTGTGGTCAAACCCGGCTCGCCGGCTGATTGGGCTATCTTCGCCAGATGACCAACCCCAATCGCATCGACTCCCTCGACATCCTCCGCGGTATCGCGATGTGCGGCATCCTCTTCGCGAACGTCCACGTCTTCTCGGGCTATATCATCGCCTCCCCCGAGAACATCGCAGCTCTTGATCGTTGGGGCATTGACGCAGCAGTGCACGCCCTCGAGCGCATCTTCCTCGACGGCAAGTTTTACTCGATCTTCTCCCTTCTCTTCGGCGTCGGGCTCAGCGTCCAACTCCGCGCCAGTTCCGCCCAAGACACCGGCTTCGTCCCGCGCTACCGCCGGCGGCTCAAGATTCTCGCCGCGATCGGCTTCGCGCATATGACGCTACTCTGGGCCGGCGACATCCTCTTCCTTTACGCGATCCTCGGCTTCGCCCTGTTCGCGTTGCGCGATCGCGACGATAAATCGCTAACCCGATGGATACTCATCCTCCTCGCATCACCCATCGCCTGGTACGCTCTTCTCTGGGTCGCACGCGTGCCCGATATACTCGGCGGGCCTCCACCTGATCCGAATGCCACCGGTCCCTCGATGATGGACACCGTCCGCACCGCGATGGCGACCG
>JAYUVY010000112.1:0-26109 GCA_043753835.1 Lysobacterales bacterium
GGTCTTCGGTAAATCGGGACTTTCGCATACGCTCCTCGCTATGGGGCGGGAGCTATCCTCTCAACTTTCAGCTCGTCCGAAAATCGGCCAGCAGGTCAACTTGAGTACCGAATCGAAATGTTGACTGTCCGTCGCAAGAAATTCCCTTCGATGATGAACGTGCTGCTGATGCTCGGCGCGTTTTTCTGGTTCTGCACTGCGCAGGCGCAGACGGTGTGCGCAGAAGTGAAAATCGAGATCCAGCAGAAGCTCAATATCGAGCGGCAGGGTTTCATTGCCACCATGCGTATCATCAATGGTCTGGAGACCACTTCTCTGACGAACATCGGCGTCAACGTCAAGTTTGCGGATCGCAACGGCGTTGCGGTGCGGGCGACATCCAACCCGGATGACACGTCTGCCCTTTTCTTCATCCGCGAAGACTTCCTCTCGGGGATTACCGGCGGCGTGCAAGGTGGCGGAAGTATTTCGCCAAAATCGACTGGCGAAGCCCGGTGGTTGATCATTCCAGCGGCGGGCACCGGTGGCTCCACGCCCGCCGGTGAAATTTACGCGGTAGGTGCAACGCTCACTTACCAGGAGGGCACCGAGGTTCGAACCGTTGAGGTCACTCCGGAAGTCATTACTGTGCGTCCGCAGCCGCGACTTGAGCTCGACTATTTCCTGCCGAACGAGGTTTACGGTGACGATCCACTGACTGAAGCGATCGAGCCTTCGGAGCCTTTTTCGCTCGGTGTTCGCATCAGGAACGTCGGTGCCGGACCGGCCCAAAAAGTATCGATCGAGTCGGCGCAGCCGAAGATCGTCGAAAACCAGCAAGGTCTGCTGATCGGCTTTCAGATCGATGGCAGCTATGTTCAAGACGCTGTTACCCAGAACTCGTTGCTGATCGACTTCGGCAACATTGAACCGTCCCGCTCCAAAGTTGGTCGCTGGGTGATGTCGACGACGTTGTCCGGGCGTTTTTCCGAGTTCGCCGCCGAATTTACCCATGACGACGCGCTGGGTGGTGCAGTCACGTCGTTGCTCGAACGGGTAACGACGCACGCCTTGTTGAAAGACGTGCGCCTTGACCTTGCCGGTCGCGACGCCATCCGTGATTTTCTGGCCGTCGATGGCGACACCATTCGCGTTTACGAGTCTGAAGGTATTGATTCTCTGGTTGCGAACCAATCGGCCGGCGCGAGCGTGGTGTCAGCACCCGCAGGCGCGCTCGATCTCGTGTTCAATCCGGTGTCGACTGCTGCATTTGTCAAGATCGCGGATCCGACATCCGGGCAATTCGAGATCGGCCGGGTCGAGCGCTCCGACGGCAAGGTCATGCTGGCCGAAAATGTATGGAAATCACGCGAGCGCACCGCGTCGGGCACCTCGTGGCGCCACTATCTGAATGTGTTCGACGTTGGGGGCACCGGGCGCTATCGGCTCAATGCGGCGACGCCGCTCATGCCCAGCAGTTTGGGCGGCCTGGTTTATCTCGACGCAGATCAGGACGGCGAACGCGACGCGACCGAACAGGGGCTTTCTGCGGTTGTCGTGACGCTTGAAGGGTTAACGGCAGCTGGCGACGAGATTCATGAATACGCCGCGTCAGACGCTGCCGGCGGATTCGAATTTGGCGACTTGGCACCAGGCGAATATGCCCTGATTGTGGGTTTGCTTGAGGGCACCTCGAATGGCTCGCACGCGATTGGTTCCGCGGGCGGGCAAGTCGGTGAGGATCGTGTTCAAAATATCGTTATCGCATCAGGCGCAACGCACACCGGATACAAGTTTGCCAAGCACTCCTCGGTCGATGAGCCCGATCAAGCTGATCTTGGCGTCGAAGCGGGTTTCGCGTCGGCGGAAGTCGATGTGGGTACAACGACGAGGGCAACGATTGCCTTGGTCAACAATGGCCCGGATGCCACCGATGCATCGTTGACCTGGCAGTTGCCGCCGGGCGTGACGATTGTCGCCGCGACCGCGAGCGCCGGTGTGGTGGATGCAACGCAGGCGCGCTGGACGCTCGTCGGTCTTGCCGCCGGTGCGCGTGCAGAATTGCATCTGGATGTGCATTCGGACATCGCTGGGTCGATCGTGCTGCACAGCGCTGTCACAGGCACGGCGATTGACCAGATGCCAGGCAACAACTCGGCAAGTGCGACCGTGGCTTTCATCGGGCCGCAAGTCGATCAGCCGGCCGTGACCCAGGAATTGAATCGTCTGCCGCGCGTGCTCGCGATGGTCGTTTGTACGACGGCTACGGGCGTCGATGCCGCCTGCACGAATGCACGGGCTACGCGGCTCTCGGCGTTGTTGGCTAACCTCGGTGTCGAACACACCGTGGTGACGAACACGCTCGCTTATCGCGAAGCCTTGCGTTCTGGCCGCTACAACATTCACTGGATCAGTGGTGGTGCCAATCTGCTCGTCGACCAGCTGGCCGAGGAACTGCGGAGTGCCTTGCGACGTGGCGACGGGGTATTAATCGAGGGCCAGCATGATGCGAAGTCGACCCTGCTGGATAACGCAATGGGCGTGCGCTATCTCGGTGCGACGAGCGGTCCTGTCGGGATGTTGACGACAATCGACGGCGTGTTCGACGCGGGCACAGCGCTTTCCCCGATTGGTGCGACCTATGCCATCGACCCGGTTGCCGGCACCACTGTTGAATCGCGATTCGCGTCTGGCGACGAAGCCGTGCTCTCTGCGTCAGTTGGTCGTGGGCGATCACTCGTGTTCGCCTTCGAACTTACCGATTCCGCTGCTCAATCGCAACCTACGGCGACGTGGAACAGCTTTGTTGAGGCTGCGCTCGTTTGGTTGACACGCGAGCCAGGTGCGGCCGTCGTGGGACGCGATTACGTGCCGTTGGTTACGCGCATCGAAAATCCACTCGACACGACGATCAGCGTCGATGTGTCGATGCAGCTCGATGCCGGTGTAACACTCGCGACGTCTGGCACCACCCTGTCGAACGGCGCGAGTTCGGCGGCGCCGCGATGGTCCATCAGCGTTCCGGCGGGCGAAAGTCGCTGGCTGGAAATCGGTCTGCGCGTACCGACGCAGTCTGGCTCACCTGGCGTACGAACGTCGGTCACGTGGCGGAAGACCGACGTTGACATCCTGTTGTTCGACGAGCGGCGCACGCTGCAAGTGATCTCGGCGACGCAGCGGTTCGAAAGTGTTTTGACCGAGCTGCGCGCATTGAGTCTGGCTGATCCACAACAGATTTCGCAGCGCGATGCCGCGGTTGCCGCACTTGAGCGCGCGCGCGCCTTGTTGAATGACGCGAAGCCGGCGCTTGCGGCCGCCGATCTCGTTGCTGCGGAGCAGACACTGCTCAACTTGTCCGCAGCTCAACCGACGGTGCCCGTCGCGGAAGTGTCGAATTTGCTGAATGAAGCGGCGTTGCGATGGCAGACCCTGAATCCGCTGTGTGGCAGCGCCGAATTCGCCGGAGTCAACGTCAACGCGTCGACGTTCTGGCCGTTTTCTGCGAACGAACGCTTGGAAATTCAGGGCGGCCGTGCCGGCAATGCAGACTGGGAATGGGCGGTCGGCACCAACACGAATTCCCCGCAGAGTCGTGCCGACTACGCCGCTTTCAGCTGGATTTCCGGGCGCCAATACACGTGGCAATTGGGTTACGCCGTAAATGGATCGGCAACGCTTTCAGTACGCGACGGCGCAACCACGGTGTTTTCCAAAGTCTTCACGCCGAAGCAAGCGCCGGGCATGCGCAGCGGCACCGCCGTTCGCATCGCGGCGACCTTGAACAATTCTGCGCCCGACACGCCAACGCTGGTGACACTCGATCGAATCAACGGTGCGCCAGCCACGGCGGTGTTGCAAGCCGGTGTGACCCCGCAGCGCGATGGATCGACGGCCGTCTATTTCCCGACGATGGCCGCGGGCATGGCGCTCGAAGGCACGATCCGGCTCACCTTCGCGGGCAGTAGTCCGCCGGATCGATCAAAGCTGAGCGTGCAGATTCACGCCGGTGAAATCGCCTGTCGACCGGAACTGAGTCTCTGACGATGTTGCGCTGCTTCGCCATCGTCGTGACTGCCGCGTCGTTTTTGCTTGGCGCGCAAGCCGTGTTGGCCGCGACATCGTGCCAGCCGGAGATCGCGGCAACGCCTACGCCTGTGCAACCGAACCCGACTGCAACGCGTCAGAACGAATGCCGATATCTCAGTGCCGATCAGATTGCGGCGATAGTCCCGCACGCACACATTGTTGATGCGCGCTCAGTGGTCAAGACACAGGGTGTGCGCATTCCGGAAGCACTGTCGGTAGACACGATGCCTGTCGGGGCGAACGGCGATACCGTGGTCATTGTCGGCAGCGGATACGACTCGGAAGCCGATCGTCGTGCCTGCGCGCACTTGGCGGACAAGGGCTACACCAATGTGCAAATCCTGCGTGGCGGCGTGCGCGCTTGGGCGCGGGCCGGATTGGCGCTGTGGAGCGACGCGCGCGGCATCGATGCACTGGACGAATTGGCCCCGGCCGACGCGCATGCCGCCGCCGTTCGCGGTGATGCCCGTCTGGTGATCCTGCCGGCGGGTGAGCTGCCGATTCTGTGTCCTCAAGCGGTGGCAAACATCCATTGCGTGGCATCGATCGCCCAAGCGAAAGCGCAGATCGACCAGTGTGAATCAACCGAACTCATCATCATTGCCGCAAGCGACGAAGACCGCGCGCGGATCGCGCCGGCGGCGCTGCCCGCCGAATCCAATGCCCTGCGTGTTGCGGGCGGGTCCGAGGCAATGCGACGTCACTTTGAACAATTCCGTTCCATTGCGCTTTCAGCGAATCAGCCGTTGTGGATCCCATGTCACCGTCGTTGAGAAAAGCGCGGATGCGCCGCGAAGCGAAGCGATTGCGCCGCTCCGATCGTATGTCAGGAGGGCCATAGCGGAGTGTCCAAACCGTCGCCATTCGTTTTGCCCCGTCCGCCCGCGCGGCCGACCTCCCGAAATTCCAAATCAACGATCCCGTCGCGGATCACATGTAAAGGGTTGCATACATGAATCACCATTTCAGTCGATTGATCACCAGCTTGATCTTGTTGTCAGGCGGCACTGCCATCGCCTTCGAAAGCGGCAGCACGGGTGCCGACGGTGCGCTGGCCCCGACGGCGCCGATCACCGTTCAGTTGCCGGAGTCTGGCGTGCTGAACTACACGTCGATCAATATTCCCGCCGGTGTCGAAGTGAAGTTCGCGCGCAACGCGCGCAACACGCCGATCACGCTGCTGGTGCAGGGTGAAGCGATCATCGCTGGCACGATCAATCTCAACGGCGCGAATGCGCCGGGTTCGGCGGGTGCTGGTGACGGCAACGTGGCCGACGACGGCTTGCCTGGCGCGGGCGCCCCTGGTGGCTTCAGCGGCGGACGGGCGGGCACCAATAGCAACGCCATCGCCCAAGCCGGTGTTGGGCCGGGCGGCGGCTTTCCGTACACGATCACGAATAGTCGGGAATACAGCGTTGGTAGCGGCGGCTCGTTCGCGACAAAAGGCGTGACTTACAACAGCACGACGCAGAGCGACTCTTACGGTTCGGCCGATTTGCTGCCCTTGATCGGCGGATCGGGCGGTTCCGGCGGTACCTCAACCGCGACGCAACTCGGCGGTGGTGGCGGTGGTGGTGGCGGCGCGATTCTTGTTGCGGCGACACAGCGCATCAGTGTCACCGGTTCGATCCTCGCCCGCGGTGGCAATGGCGGCAGCGTCGGAAATGTATATCCCGGTTTGCCTGTGGCCGGTGGTGGCGGCAGCGGCGGCGCAATTCGCCTGGTGTCGACGCGTATCGAAGGCAACGGCGCGCTCACGGTGACCGGCGGAACCTCGGGTGGCTGGAACAACCACAACTACAACTATGCTGGGGGTAGCGGCTACCTGCGCATTGAATCCGAAACCTGCACGCGTTCGGGTTGCCCAAACAATCAGCCGACTGCGCTGTTCCTCGCGGGGCTGCCGAGCCTGCGCATCGCCAGCGTCAATGGCACGGCCGCACCGGTCGCGCCGACCGGTTCTGCGGACATCGTGCTGCCGACCGAAGCCGCAGCCACTGTTCCGGTCATCGTCGAAACGACCAACGTGCCGCTCGGCAATACCGTCACCCTTCTCGTCTCGCCACAGAACGGCAATCCGGTCAAGGTCATCAGTACCGCACTGGCGGGCTCTGAAGCTGCAGCGACCGCGTCGGCCAACGTGGCGATCGGTAACGGCTCGACCGTGCTGCTCGCGACCCTGAGCTACAGCGTCTCTGGCGCACAGGCGGTGGCGTTCATGGAATATACGAACGGCGAGAAGGTCGCGCGCGTGGAATTGGCGGCGAACCTGGATGGCTCGACACAGACCATGTTGATCACCGAAAGCGGCCGGAACATCACGCTGTAAGGCGTCACAAGGAATCTTCACGATGCGATTGCGCAGCCAGAGCGTAGGACGTTGTTTGGCCTCGATGGCCTTGCTGGGCTGTGCGTTCGCATGGGCCGGGAACATCGATGGCCGGTCGTCCTCGACCCAGACTTCCACGGCAGAGATTTCGCCGAAGGCATTGCCGTTCCCGCTGGAACCCGGCGATGTGTTCGCGAATGCCCCGCTCGGCGTGACACGCGAAAGCGTGACAAACGTGCTGCGGATGGTCGGTTCTTCCGCATTGACCGTGCAGCGAGCGGAAGCTGCGTCGTCGACGTCGCGCCAATTGACGTCGATGCCGCTCAACGTCTATCGCGGGTCTGGCATCGAGTCGGTCTCGCCCGATCGTCTCCAGATTGGTCAGGCCGGTCAGGTCGTTGTCGTCACGGGTGCGCAGTTGAACGCGGTCTCCACGATTTCGGTGACGCCGAGTGCAGGCGTCACCGTCGGTGCGCCAAGCATCGCTGCGGACGGGCGCACGTTGTCGGTGACGCTGGACGTTGCAGCGACGGCCGACGCTGGCGCGCGCCGCCTGATCTTGCGCACCTCGGCCGGCGTCGATCTGGCCGAGATGGTGCCCGGTGCGGCGTCCATCCTGCTGCGCGACAGCTCGCCGATCATCGAAAGCATGACGCCGAGCCTGGTTGCGCCGGGACAAACATTGCCCGTGCTCGTTCGTGGTCAGTACTTGCGTGGACTGCCGATGGCCAAAACTCTGTTTTCTCCGATTCCCAATGTACGCATCACGCCAGACACCGGACTGATCATCGGTTCTGACATCGTCGTCAACGACGCCGGTACCGAGCTCACGTTCACGTTGTCCGTCAATGCGGACGCATCTTTGCAAGATCGCCTGGTGCAGATCGAATCCGAGAGCGGCATTTCTGCTTCGAACATGGCACCGGCGAACACGCTGCGGTTCGGTGCCGGACCGTTGCGCGCGTTCTCGCCGATCGTGTCGCCGCCAGTCGGTGTGCGCCGCGAAACCGTCGATGACGCGACACGCTCGACTTACTCTGTCCCCGTGGGGGTGTCGCGCGGAGCGACGATCACCGCCCTGTCCCCAAGCCGCATCGCGGTGGATCAGGTGTCGACCCTGACGTTGTCCGGCGTCGGTCTCGCTGCGGTAACTGGCATCGAATTCCTGCCGAACAATGGCGTTGCCGCTGTCGTCGGCACGCTCGTCGCGAATCCGAATTCGGTGACGGTGGATGTCGCAGTAGCAGCCGATGCCCCGCGCACCATGCGCCGCGTCAACCTGCTGGCCGGCGCGACGCGACTTGAAGCACCGACTTTGCTCGCGATCCAGGACGCGTTGCCGGAAGTGACAGCGCTTGATCCGACGCATGTGATCCGCGATGGGTCATCGCGTGTCATCAACATTCAAGGCCTGCGTCTGGCACAGACGACCAGCGCCAGCGTGACGCCCGCAACCGGCATCATCATCGAGTCGTATCAGGCCTTGAGCGACACGTCAGCGCGGTTGAACCTGCGTGTCGATCCGTCTGCGCCACTCGGTGCGCGCCATCTGCGCGTGCACGGTGCGGCGTCAGCGAGTTCCGAGACGCCGAGTCCCAAGGACACGCTATTCGTGATCGATGCGGCACAGATTCGCGGGCCGATCGTGTCGGGCGCGCTCGGCGTCGTGCGAACGGCCGATCCGCCGGCAGTCACGCGTCAGTTGTTCAGTTCGGTCGTGACCGTCGCGCGCGGTGCACTCGCGACGTCGGTTTCTCCGTCCGTCCTGAATCGTGGTGGCAACAATGCGCTGACGATCACCGGCTTCGACCTGGCGTCGGTCGCGGCCGTTGAAGTGTCGCCCGCTGACGGCATCCAGATTTCAAGTGTCGTTGCGTCTGCCGATGGCACCAGCGTTACGGCAATCGCGAACGTCTCTGCAGATGCCGCGACCGGCACCCGTGCGATCCGTTTGCTCAACGCCGGCGGCGCGGTGCCGTTCAGCCCGCTTGCAGCCGCACTGATCGAAGTCGCGGCGAACCAGGTGGTCGCCCCGAACGCGAATCCGGACAGCTACAGCGCGGAAGCGAACGCGGTGCTGAATGTCACCGCCGCGCTTGGCGTGCTCGCAAACGACGTCGATCCGGAAGGCGGCGTGATGTATTCGGTGCTGAGATCGTTGCCGGCGCATGGCACGGTGAACGTCGACTCGAACGGCGCCTTTACCTACACGCCGACTGCCGACTATGCGGGTTCCGACCAGTTCGACTATGCCGCGGGCCGTGGCAACGTCGTCGGCAATGTCACGCGCGTGTCGATCACGGTGCGTGAATCCAACGATGCGGTGGCCGATAGCTATCGCACGACCGCGAATCAGGCGCTCACGGTTGGTGTTGCCAATGGGCTGCGCGCGAACGACGTGATCACCACGTCGAACGTGACGATCCAACCGCATACCCAACCGACGCTCGGTTCAGTGTCAGTCAACAACAACGGCAGCTTCTCGTACACGCCAAACGGTCAAGCCGGCACGGAACGCTTCCAGTATCGGTTGGTCGACGGCGATCGACGCTCACTGCCTGCCGAAGTCGTCATCGCGATCGATCCGGCCACTCAGCCGAGTGTGCCAACCGTAGCCATCGATACCCCGGCTGCGGGACAGGTGGTGACGGCCAATATTGATGTCATTGCCGTGGTCGCCGATACGCTGCCGATTCAGGGCGTTGAGTTCTTCGTGAACGGCCAGTCGATCGGCATCGATGCTTCGTCGCCGTATTCGGCACGTTGGAGCATCGCGGGACTCGCGGACGGTAACCACCAACTCAGAGTCGTTGCGACGAATTCCGAATCGCGTTCGGGCGAAGCGACGCGCACCGTGTCCGTTCAGCAGCCGGATCCATTGCCGCCGACAATCTCGAACATCCAGTTCAACGGCGCGCCGTTGAGCGATGGCGCAGCGATATCGAGCACCGGCGTCTATGCGGCCGATGTCAGCGACGACCGCGGCATTCGCAGCGTCGAGTTCCGCATTGATGGCACGCGCTTGAATGGCGGCACCTTCAGCAATGGGCGCTTCTCGATTCCGCTTGATTTCGACGCGTTCGCGAACGGTCCGCACGTGTTGCACTTGTCGGCCATGGATATCGGCAACAACGTCGTGACGATCAGTCGCAGCGTCATCTTGTCGATCGCAGCGCCCGATGCACCGATCTGGTCCAGCCCGGCATCCGGCACGACCACCCAGCTTGCGACGCTCTCGGTCTCCGGGCGCGCGGCACCGGGTTCGAGGGTCCAGGTCTACGTGAACAACGGCGCGGCCGGTGCGCCGGTGACCGCGAATGCCTATGGCAACTTCAGTGCCAGCGTGCCGCTGGTCGAAGGGGCCAATGCGTTGACCGCAGAGGCGACCACGAGCCGCGGCACGAGTCCACGCAGTGCCGCGCTGCAACTGACGCAATCGCCGTCGGTGCCCACGATCGCGTTGACGTCACCGACCGAAGGTGGCGTGGTTGTTCGCAGCGGGCCCATCGCTGCATCGGCGGTCGACCCGGTGGGCGTTGCCCAGATCGAGTTCTTTGTGGATGGTGCACCACTCGGCACCGATGGAGCCGCACCGTTCGAGGTGCAGTGGTCTCTCGACAACGTCACCGATGGCACGCACAACATCCGCGTGCGCGCGACCAACAGCGCCGGTCGCAGTAGCGAACTGACGCGGGCCGTGCTGGTGCAGAAAGAGCCGCCACCGCCACCGCCATTCGTCGCGCCTTATGTCAGCGAAAACGTCGTGGCGAGCCCGGCAGCTTCGTTTGGTACCGAGCCAATCAACATCAATGCCCGCATCGTTGACCGCCAAGGCGTGGCCTTGCCGGGTGTGACCATGCGCCTGGTGCTGCGTGTCAACGGCTTCGAGCGCAGGTTTACCCAGGTTGCCGATGCGAACGCGAACATCGCGTACCGCTTCGTGCCGCAGAGTTCCGACCAGGGCCGCTACGCGATCTCGATCGTGCATCCGGATGAGACGAACCACACCGAGCAGGCCGCATTCACGATCAACCGCCTGAGCACGAGCGTCGTGGCGGCGTCGATCAGCGCCGCGCGTGGGTTCCCGCAGAGTTTCCCGATCACCGTCACCACCAGTCCGGGTGATGGTGCTACTGGCGTTCGTCTGGAAGCCTTGCTGTCCGAGCAACCTGCGGGCGCGCTGCCGACCGGGATATCAATCCTTCCGGGTAACCCGATTGATCTCGCGGGTGGACGTTCCGGCACGCTCAATCTCACCTTGGAAAGCACCGCGGACGCGCCGGAAACCGGCACCGTGATTCTGACCTTGCTGGCGAATGGCAGCGGTTCAACCAAGCGCGGCAGTGTGCGCGTCGACTACCGCCTGTTTGCACCGAAGCCGGCGCTCTATCCGTCACCGACCTATCTCAATCTCGGCGTTCGCCAGACCCAGCAGGCGACGCAGGCCTTGACCATCGAGAACAAGGGCCTGGTACCCGCGACCGATGTGCGCGCCGTGCTGCTTGATGCGAACCAGGGCAACAATGTGCCCGCATGGGTGTACTTGTCGTCGACGGGTGAACTGGGTGCGCTTGCTGTCGGTGCGACCAAGACGGTGCAACTCACCGCAGCGCCGCAGGCCGATGTGGTGGACGGCATCTACAATTTCTCGCTCAGGGTGTCTTCGAGCAATGCCGCGGCCGGCAACATTCCGGTGTCGATTGCGGTGACGCAAAACGGCGATGGCAGTGTCCGCTTCAAAGCCGTGGATATCTTCACCAACACGCTCAATGCCTCCAGCCAGCCGATTGAAGGCTTGGCCGGTGCCACCGTGCGTTTGCAAAATGAAGCCGTCACCACCGTGCGTGGTCAAGGCGTCACCGATGCCCAAGGCAACGTCAGCATCGGGCCCTTGCCTGCGGGTCGCTACAGCTACCGTGCCACCGCGGCCAATCACACCGAGGCGACGGGTCGCGTGTTGATCCAGCCGGGCACCACGATCGACGAACGCGCCTTCCTCGATTTCTCGGCGGTCAGTGTCGAATGGTCGGTGGTTGAAACCACGGTGCAGGATCGTTACGACGTCGTACTCACGGCCACATATCAAACCCAGGTGCCGGCACCGGTGGTGGTGATGGAACCGCTGTCGATCAATCTGCCCGACATGCAAGTCGGCGAAGAGATCACCGGCACCATCACGATCACGAACTACGGTTTGATCCGCGCCGACAATGTCGTGTTCACGCCGCCGCCGCTCGACGAGTTCTTCCGCATCGAGATCATGGGCACGGTGCCGAATGCACTCAATGCCAAGCAGCGCGTGTCCTTGCCGTACAAGATCACGGCGCTGGCACCATTGCCGGGAGTAACCCTGTTGACTGCCGAGCAACAACTGAAGGCGTGGATCGCTGGCACTTCGGCGAAGATCGCGAAATCAGGGACGTGCTCCAACTACAACAACGGAGCAAAGCTGAGCTTCGACTATCAGTGCGCTGCGGGCGACAGTCGTGGTGGTTCGGCCGGTGCCAGCTTCAACAAGGCGTATGGCGGTGGCTGTGCCGGGAGCGGCGGCGGCCCGATCTACTTCAACCCGCGCTGCTCGGGTGCGGATGGCCAGGCCAATCCAGGCTGCGGCGATGCCGGTGGCTGGGGTGGCGGCGGTGCCGCATCCCCAGCACCCACGAGTCCATCGTGTCTACCCGACTGTGAGGGCTGTCAGGGCGGCGGCAGCGGAGCGGGCAGTGGCTGATCCCGTGAACTGTTCCTGCAGACTTCGATATGCAATTGTGTTCTTCAAGGAATCGCTATGAATACTTTCATAACCCTCGCGCGCGCCACTGTGCTTGCCCTTGCGATGTTCTGCGTCAACGTCGCTGCCCAAGCCGGCCAAGTAACCGGTCCGAACGGCGAGTACAAGGAATCACACACCGACTTGAGCGTGAAGGTGCTGGGCGGTGCGGTGAGTGTCGAACGGTCGTGGTTGAACGGGCGCTGGTATGTCAATCCGGCGTGGGCGGATTTGAAGTTCACGTATGACGCGCTGGACGGGTCGGTGAAGACGATCGACCGTGCCGGTTCGGTGTTTGAAGGCTCGGGTGATTTGTTTGTGTTCGACGATCGCTTCTTCATTCGCAAGACGACGACGGAAGTGAACGGCGCGACGGTCATCTCTTGGCGCTGGAACAACACTGCCGGCGACTGGGTCGACTTCGATGCGAACGGCAAGATCAGCGCCTATGGCGATCGGCATGAGGTCTCGGTGCAGTTCGTGCGCAACGATGCCGGGCAGATCAGCGCAGTGCGCGATGACCGCGACGCGCTGGTGCTGAGCTTCACTTACACGAACGGCAAGGTGTCGAAGATCACCGATCGCGCGAACCGTGCGGTGAACTACACGTGGACCGGCGAGAATCTGACGACGGTCAAGGACGTGCTCGGTCACGACTGGACCTACACGTACGACGGCAATGGCCAGATCACGGGTGGCAAAGCCCCGGTGGGGGAAGATGGCGTGGTGCGCGACTGGTCGCTGACCTATGTCGCGAGCTACAAGGTGACGGGTGCGGCGGTGCCGGTCGGCGTCTCGTTCTCCGGTGTCTCCGGCCGCGACTTCCGCATCAGCCGCGTCGCGACGCACAAGAACGAAGCCGGGCACACGAACACCTACGAATTCGACTACGACCGCGGCAAGCGCCTGTGGAGCTTCATCCGCAAGTATCCCGGCGGCCGCCGCGAAGCCGGCGTCTATGACCTCGATGGCCGCATCGTGCGAATGGAGGAGGGCAGTGTGGTCACCTACGACCGCACCAAGGACGGCGATCGCGTCGAGTACAGCAAGGACGAACGCGGCCAGATCACCCGGCGCGAACTCGATGGCACGCGCAATGTCACCAAGATCACTTATGCGGACGGCACCTCCGAGTCCTGGGTCTATCACCCGCGCTTCGCCTTCCCGACCGAACACACCGATGCGCGCGGCACCAAGACGACGTATCGCTATGACGACAAAGGCAGTCTGCTCGAGAAGATCGAAGCGGTCGATGAGCCCGAACAACGCACCACGACCTACGTCTGGAATGCCCTCGGCCAGATGACGTCGATGACGGCGAAGGGCGCGACCGCAGCCGAGGACGCGACCACCGCTTACACCTATGACGACTACGGCAACGCCAAGACGATCACCGACGCCGAAGCGGTCACCACGACTTATACCCACCACATCACTGGCCAGGTCGCGACCACGACTGATGGTCGCGAAAACATCTGGACGAACAGCTACAACGACGCCGGCTGGCTCACGAGCCGCAAGGATCCGCTGCATCCCGCGACCACGTTCGCTTACGACAAGGTCGGCAATCGCATCACGACCACCGATGCCGCGAACCACAGCACGACGTTCCAGTACGACCCACTCAATCGACTGGTCAAGACGATCGATGCGAAGCAAGGCGAGAGCACGACCGTGTTCAATGCCGATGGCCAACTCACATCGCGCACCGATCCGAGTGGCCAAGCCACGACGATGAGTTACGACGCCCGCGGTCGCTTGTGGAAGGTGACCGACGGCGCGAACAATGTCACCGAGACGATCTACGGCAATGCCGAGAACGCACTGAACGGACTGGTCGCAGCGATGCAGTTCCCGACCTATCGCGAAGAATACAAATACGACCCGCGCGGTCGGCGCACGCGGACGATCCGCGTGTTGAGCGATACCCGTCGCGAAACGACGACCAATGGCTTTGACGCGAACGGCAACACAAACACCACGACCGACGCGCTCGGTCGCAGCACGCTGTATGCGTACGACAAGCTCAATCGTTTGACCGAGACCACCGACGCCCTCGGCGGCAAGACGAAATACACCTACGACGCTCGCGACAACCTGCTGAGCCTGACCGATGCGAACAACAACACGCATCGCTTCACGTATGACCAGCGCAATCGCGTCAAAACCGAAGTGCGGCCGCTGGGTCAGACGCATCGCTATCGCTACGACGCAAACGGCAATCTGGTCGAGAAGATCGATGCGCGCAATCAGAAGTCGGTGACCACTTACGACGATGCGAATCAGCGCAGCAAAGTCGAATACTTCGAGGCAAACAGCGAGGTCGCGAGCAAGACCGTCACCTTCGATTACGACGACCGCAGCCTGCTCGCCGGCTACAACGACAGCACGACGAGTGCCACCTACGGCTACGACGAACTCGGCCGAAAGACGACCGAGACCGTCGACTACGGCCCGTTCAACCTGGGCCACAGCTACACCTACAAGGCCAACGGCCAGAAGGCGAGCTATACCGCGCCCGATGGCACCACGATCGGCTACGACTACACGGATCACGGCCAGTTGAGCGCGATCACGATCCCGGACGAAGGCAGCATCGCCTACAGCGACTTCCAGTGGAGCCGTCCAAAGACGATTACCTATCCCGGCAACCTCTTCCGCACGCAGACGTATGATCCGCTCATGCGCGCAGCCACCATCAAGATCAAGAATGCCGCTGACGCAGTCCTGATGGACTACGGCTACACCTACGACGCCGTCGGCAACATCAAGACGAAGACCACCGAACATGGCGCCTACCAGTACGGCTATGACGCGCTCGATCGATTGACGAGTGCGGATTATCCGAACGGCCAGAACAACGACCAAATCAACTCAAGCTTCGACGCGAACACCTTCCCGTTCAAGGACGACCAGTTCACTTACGACCTGCTCGGCAATCGCATCACAGACCAAGCCCAAACAGTCGCCGCGCCCTGGCAATACAACGCCAACAACGAACTCCAGAACAGCGCGCTGAACCTCTACAGCTACAACGAGAACGGCAGCACCGTCGAGAAGAAGAAACCCGACGCCGCGATCGAACAGCGCTTCGTCTACAACAGCGAAGAGCGCCTGGCCGAGGTCAAAGACGCGAACGACCAGAGCATCGCGACCTACTACTACGACCCGTTCGGACGCCGCCTATGGAAGACCGTCGCGGCAAATCAGCCGGGCAATAGCAACGCGACGCCGAAAACGACGTATCTGTATTACTCGGACGAAGGCTATGCGGCGGAGTACACGCACTCGGGTGCGCACCCGAGTGTTGATGCGGCAATTACGCCCGTGCTGAGCCAGCTCTATTTGTTCGCGCCGCAGGGGCTGTGGTCGACCGAACCGGTGGCGATCAAGCAGGCCGGCGAGAACGGCGGTTGGAGATACACCGAAACGGATCACCTGGGTACACCGCATGGGTTGCTCAGTCGCGACGGCGAAGAAACCAGCGATGTCCGAGCCAATGCCTTCGGTGTGACTGAGATGACTGGCGAACCGCTGCCGCTGCGGTTTGCCGGGCAGACCGAAGACGATGAAACCGGTAGCTACTACAACTTCCATCGGGATTATCTGCCGAACTCTGGCAGGTATGGAGAGAGTGATCCGATCAAGTTAATCGGTGGAAACAATCTGTTTGATTACGGAAAATCCAATTCACTGCTGTACGTAGACCCAATGGGTGAAAGGCCATGTGACTTGCAACCGGGTTTTCATGTGGCGGCGAATGGATGCAAGCCCAATCCACCACCATTGCCGCCGCCTCCGCCTCCGCCGCCTAGTTGGTGGTCTTGTTCCCGTAAATGCATTTCAAATTTTTCTATTGCCGAACTGACCATTACTACCGTGAGTAGTTGGGTCGTCGCAGGTGGCGCGACTGCGGTAAGTACCGCCGCTTCCGCCCATGTTGCTGCAGCCGCGGCCGCTGGCTACGCAAGTACCGCTGGTGCGGCAGTTGCGGCTGGCGCAGGTGCCGTTGGTGCATTTGCTACTGGGGTTGGAGAAATTGCATTGGCCATAGAGGTGACTATCGTAGTTGGCTGTATGGCGACTTGTGCGGTGGACAGCTGCGCATACTGAAATCACGTACAGTGGATGGAAATTTCCGTTTGTAAAGGTGCATAAAATGCTTTTCATAAAAAATGGCGGGAAAATATTTTTGCAGCCAGTAATTCCAGCGTTATTGATGTTTGTTTGTTATTACTTTGAATTGCCAATATTGCTAGTTTTGTCGGCAATTTACGGAATAGCCGTTATATATTTTAGGCGTCGTCGGTGAATTTATTATTTAGTTAACTTTGTCGGTACGCGTGTCTTATGGAATAACAGGCAGTAGGACATACGGTGAACATATTTAGACTCCTACTTGAGGCTGCGACGTTTGCGGTCGCTGCCCTATGCCAAGCATTGCAAGCCGCTCCCAAACAGCAACCGAGCATTTTTTTGAACTGATCCGGCCTCGATGAACCGAAGATTCGCCGCCATTTCGAAGGAATCCGACGAAGCCAGCCCTCAAAGCTGGCTTCGGTTGTTTCTGGGCGAGCGATTTTCGAGTTCGAGGCGCGCGAACTTGAAACGGTCGCATCGCGCCGTTGCTCGGGTGTGCTTCGTTGTTGTGTTCTGCTTTGGTGCGCTACTCGCGTTTCGGGAAGTGCCAGCCGCTGAGTTCGCCGTTCCAGAGGCTGAAGAATTCGCCGTGTCCGCCGTGCTGCTTCGCGATGCTGGACCAGGCCTCGGCCGGCGTGCGGCCGGCAAGGTGCTGGTGGGTGCGGACGTGGTTGTAGAAGCAACGAAACTCGACGAGTCGGTGGGTCAAGTCGGCGCCATTGATGACGATTTGGCGGACCACTGCCTTGAACGAGCCGAAGAATCGCTCGATCCGGCCGCTCATCCACGGACACGCGATCTGCACGACCTGAAGTTTCACGCCGAGCACGCCCAGAGCTGCGCGCATCAGCGCGGACTTCAGGCTGGGATCGTTGTCGACGCGAATCTTGGTCGGGAGGCCGAACTGCCGAATGGCCTCAACGATTTCGCGCAGGACTGTCAGCGTGCGTTTGTCGCTGAGTTCGCGCAACGCGATGCACGCGCGCGTGCCGTGGTCGACGATGCCGAGGACGAGGCGTTGCGCCTGCGTCACGTCCGTTACGGTCGTGAGGTCCAGTCCCCAGGTCCAATTGCGCGCGACAACGCGCGGCACGCGGTTGCGAATCTCGCGTCGCAGCGCGAGCACGTCGGCGCGGCGCTTGATGAGGATGCGGCGCACGGTGCTCGCGGAAACGTTCATGTCGAATTCGTCAACGAAGCGGCGGTTGAAGGCCTCGGCGAGTTTCACGTAGCCGAGCCGCGGCCCAAACGCCTTCATGCGCACGATTTCGTCGCCGACCCAGCGCGGCTTGGCGCGGGTGCGATGCCACGGTGCGCGTAGGGCTGCGAGTCGGGGATCGAGTGAGGCGGAAGTCACTGCGCGTCGGCGAAGCGGACGGCAACGTCGGGCGAGCCATAGAAGAAGGATCAAGAGAAGCAGCATGAGGCATAGCGTGCGGGGAAACCGCGCAGTGTCCCGAGTAGCGACCGAGCATTTGCGTCGACTGTGGATCACCGAACTGACGCGAGTCGGAATTCCCTCTGTTGCCGGGCCGCGTGATAAACGCCATCGATGGCGCGTTTTATCCTGGCGAGGACGGGCTCGCCTGACCGAGTGAGCTCGCCCGGGAGTGAAACTCGGATTGAATCGGCAATGACTGACTGGCCCGAAATTGCGCTTGCGGACAACGGGCGTTGCAGATAATGCATTTAGTGCATATAGTGCACTTATAGGGCGGTGCAATCTTCGAGTGCATGCGGGTGCGTGCCGATTGCCGGCCCTTCCAGGAGAGAAAGCCATGACGACACTCAAGGAGCGGGTAGCTCGGCCCAAGTCTTCCAAAATGACTCGAGAAGAGCTGGAGATGGCTCGAGCGGCGCATCGTTGTATCGGCGAGTCTCTAGACCGCGCGCGCGCTGTCTCCATCAAAGTCACAAGCGAAGATGGCGATATGGAGCCTGTGCAACTTCCAACGCAGGCGCTGCGTTTGATCGGCGAAGTGTTGGGAGCGCTCAGCGAGCGCAAGGCGGTCACTGTGGTGTCCGCAAAACAGGAAATGACCACGGTCGAGGCATCGAACTACCTGCACGTCTCTCGTCCGTTTGTCATTCGCGAGATGGAGGCTGGGAGATTGCCCTATCGCATGGTGGGCACCCACCGCCGTGTCCAATTTGACGAACTGCACGCCTACAAGCAGCAGATGCTCGTCAATCAGAAAGACGCGCTCAAGCGACTCGCCGAGAACGCTTACGAACTGGGCCTCGATTACTAATGGCGGGGCACGCACGCTACACCGCAGTCTTGGATGCGTGCGTGCTCTATCCCGTTTGCATCGCTGATGCTCTTGTGAGCATGGCGGTTGCCGGCTTGTTCGCAGCCAAGTGGACGACCCACATCGAGGACGAGTGGATCCGTAATCTGGAAGATAGGCGGCCCGATCTCGTTGGCAAGCTTGTACGTCGAAGGGACGATATGCGACAGGCGATTCCCGATTGGGAGGTGCTGGAAACGAGTTGGCGTGCGGTCGCTTCCGGGCTTTCGCTTCCAGATCCTGATGATGTTCATGTGCTGGCCGCAGCGATCGCCGGCCACGCCGACTGCATCGTCACTGCCAACCTCAAGGACTTCCCCGACGAAGTACTCGCCGCTCATGGCATCTGTGCGACACACCCGGATGAATTCCTCATCGCGCAATTCGACCTCGATCCGTTCACGGCGCTTGCAGCGCTGAAGGAGATGCGAGACCGGTCGAAGCGGTCGCCGCTGTCACCCGAAGAATTTGCGGCTGCATTCGAGCGAAATGGCTTGGTCGCGATGGCCGAGCGACTGCGAGAAACGGCTGCGCTCATCTGAGTGGAATTGGGGCACTCGTTTCGCCGAATACAAAGTGCCAATGCCCGCGCAAAATCGCGCAGCATGGAGCATTTGCGTCGGTTGTGAATCACCGTGCCGACTTGGATCAGGCTTCGCGTGTGTGGTTGAAGACGGCGCGGGTGCCAGTGGTTTCCCGCGCCTACTGAGCAATTCTTCAAGGCGCAGCCTTTGCCATCGTCAGTGGATAAGAGCGGTTCTCGAGCAGCGGTGGGTGCCTGCCCGAGCAAAGCGCGGACACCGCCCTGGTCATCGACGTGTCCACCTGACTTGAAGCGGTCGCCCTCCCACGCCGTTCCATGCTGAGTCGTCGAACGCCTTGAAGTCGCCATGGGCTCGAATGCAGTTCCCCGCATCAATCCTGAGCTCGCTTTCCAGAATCCGGTGTAGCTCGTCGCTCCGCGTCCGATCTTCGGGCAGCGCAGGATGAGTGTCTTGGGTCGCCCGACCGTCGTAGAAAGCTGTTTCCCAACTGCGCCAAATGCTCCACGATTCCAGCGCAAGCCCAAACAGACGGGGCTCAACAGGACTCAGCCGAAACGCGAGCGCATATTCGTCGACGAGCTCGTCCCACTCAGACTCGTACAAATACGGTCGCCCCTCGAAGTCGGCGATCCCTTTTCGCGGGCCGTCGTAATAGTCGGTCATCGTATGGACACGTTCATAGCCACGTTCCAATCGAACCCCCTCGAGTGCGTCCCACACCATGTCGAGCCGCAGTCGTCCGACGGCGTGTATAGGTTACGAGCAACTTCCGCGAGATCACTCAGCCTTTCTTACACTCCGCTGAGCCATGCGCACCAGCAATGTACGCCCGCTCGGAAACGTTTGCATCTGGCCGATTGCAGCGAGACGCTATCGATGCGGAAGCGTCCGTCGAGCACGATGAACAGTTCGTCCTCGTTGGCCGTGCGGACGCGCTGCCACCGCCAGCACCCGCTTACGTCTCGATATCATCCTCTTCAGGGTCGGCATCTTCGCCGTCCCCACCGAACTCTTCTGAAGACTCGTCACTGGTTTCATCAGAGGCGTCCGGGCTCGTCTCGTCGGCGCCATTTTCGCCGTCAGGTTCGACACTGTTCTCCTCGCCATCGCTGATGTCGCCCTCAATTTCTGCTTCAGAGGCAGGATCAGGTTCGCCGCTCCCTGAGGGTGCCGGGTCGATGGTGGCCGCATCCTCAGGCGCCTTGTCATTTGACGGCGTGCTGGTCGAATCCGCTTGCCTCTCAGGGGGAGATTCAGGCTCCGGCGGTGCCTGATCGTCGGCGTTTTCGGTTTCCGATGGCGCGGCAACCATCGCGTACCCGTCAGGTGGCAGTGCGAGTCCCAGGCTCAACAGCACGGCGGAAAAAAGGGTCTTGAAGGCGACATGATCGCGCCGGCCAAGTGCCTCGGCGAGTTGCGGTTCCACCCCAGCCGCGAGCGCGGCCGACGCCAGATCAGTACGGGAAGATTGGGCCAAGCGCGCGTCGCGACCGAGGCATTCGAGAAAGGCGAGTGTCTTGTTCACAGCGGTTGCTCCTGGTGTCGTGTGGAGATCGTAGCGTGACCGGTCAACGGACGCACCGGACTCTTGCCGCCGGTTTGTCGCGCTTTCACCCGCGTAATCACGGACACCACCGCAACAGTCCGCACGGCAGCCGAATCGGAAATCACCCTGTTTCGCAAACGCGATCGAGAGCGTCCAGGCGCGCTCGCATTTCAAGGTCTGGCTGCATGGCCTGCACCGGTATCAACACCAGCGTGTCCGTTTGTTCGATGTGTGCATGCGGCAGCGCTGTGAGCGGCATGCGCTGGATGCGCGCTGGCTCCAGCGGCGAAGACGCTGCACGGTACAGGATCGCTTCGTGGGTGGGCGGGTAATCTCGCAACAGGACTTCAAGCAGCAGTTGGCGGTATTGCGCTCCGGTCCGGAAACGCGCCAGCGAGCGGTCTCCAACCATGTTCGGTTGCCAGAGCACGAGCAGGGCAGATGGGTCTATGCGCCTGCGGTAGAGCAGGAATTGCGTGGCCTCGAAGTGCTGGCAGCCGACATCGCCGGGGTCGAGGCCGAGATCGGCATACAAGCAGTCCTCGGCGGAAATGCCGGGTTCCAGGTATGCCTCAATTCCCTCCGCGCGTGCGGCGCGCACGGCTTCGTGTGGGACGCAGGCAAAAACGCCCGGATGGCCGTAGAAGGCCCCACAAGTACGCTGGCCTGACCGCGCGCTTGCAACGAGGCGCTCCACCATTCGATCGTAAGTCAGGCGGCGTGATTGCCCTTCCAGGTAAAGCGGCTGCAGGCTCTCGAGGCGCGGGTTCAATTGACGCAGCCATAGCTCGAACAAACCGTCGTATACGAGGGCGAGCACGCTGTCGGCCTGCTCGATCTCGTGGCGCGCACGCGGCGTCAGGTGTCCGCCGAGCAGCATGCCGGTGCCAACGCAAACCAGCACTCCACTCACGTGCCAGCCTTCAGGAACGTCCCGAACCACGAGGCGCGCGTCGACACCGCCAGCGCGGAGTGACTGCCAACCCTGAGAAACATGATCCGCTTGATCATCCCACCCCCTGACTCAATATTCTCTGTGTCACCACGCTCCGCCCCACGCTGAGTTCAAAAACGCCAGCGCAAATCAGTGCAGCCCTGACCGCGGGTATGCTCCATCGCTCTCCGGTCCAGCACAAGAGCTAATACCCGATGCCTGTTGCTCGCGCCCTGCTAAAGGTGCTCGTGGTGTGCGCACTATTGGCGCCGCCGCCCGGGGAGATCGCTGCGGCACCCATGGTGACTGCCCCGGTTTCTGATGGCAGCGCGCGACTCGACACGTACGTCGACGGCATCGTGGCCAGATTGCGGCGGGAGTATGGATTGCCCGCGCTCACGATCTCCGTGGTCAGGAACGACGCGCTGCTGCTGGCGAAGGGTTATGGACTCGCGGATCTCGCCAGCGCGCGCCCGGTGGTCGCCGACACCACTCTGTTCCGTATCGGGTCGGTGTCCAAGACCTTCATTTGGACCGCGGTGACGATGCTGGTGGAGCGCGGGCAGATTGACCTCGATGCGGACGTCAACAGCTACCTGAAGTCCGTGCGAGTAGCAGAGGCATTCGGAAAACCGGTCACCATGCGCCACTTGATGCACCATCGCGCCGGCTTCGAGGACAGCATCCGGGTCTTCTCTGTGTCAGATAACGATCCGCGTACGCTGGCGGAACTCTTGGCGCAACATCAGCCGGCCCGTGTTTTCGCCCCCGGAATGCGCACTTCCTACTCGAACTGGGGGGCGGTATTGGCGGCGCAGGTGGTCGCGGATGTCAGCGGCCAGGCGTATGACGACTTCCTGCAAGCTGAGATTCTCAACCCGCTCGGCATGCGCGCCACCACCTTCGTCGCGCCCGCGAAAATGGACGAGGGCACCCGCGCGAACCTGGCGACCGGCTACAAGAACGCCATTGGCGCGCTTGGACTGCAAACCTACTTGCAAATGGGCGCCTACTGGCCGGCCGGCGGCGTCGCGTCCACCGCCACCGACATGGCACGCTGGATGCGCTTTCATCTGAACGGTGGCGAGCTCGAAGGCGTGCGCCTGATGAGCGCGCAAGCCCATGCACGCATGTGGACCCGGGCGTACAACGACCGGCCCGGCGCGCCAGATCTGGCCCACGGATTCCAGGACCGCAGTTATCACGGCCTGCGCTTGATCTGCCACGGCGGCGCCACCAGCGCGTTCTACACCAATATGGTGATGGTGCCGGAACTTGGCCTCGGAATATTCGTATCGCAAAGCAGCCGGCAGACCTGGCTATCGGTCAATCAGTTGCCGACGCTGATCGTCGACCATATCCGCGGCGGCACCTATCAGCCGGTGCTGGCGGTGGATCCCGCGGAACCCGACGCGCTGACTGAAATGGCCGGCACTTACCTGCAGAATGCTCGCGTGTTTTCCAGTTTCGCGGCCGTTTTCGCGCTGGATTCGACCGCACAGATATCGCCGGTTTCGGCAGATGCGCTGCGGGTTTCGCTCAACGGCGAGACCATCCAGTATCGCCGTGTCGGCGCGGAGCGCGATCTGTTCGAGTCGGCCAGTGGCACGCGCATCGGCTTCCTGCGCGAGGGGGGGCGCGTGGTGGCGCTGGTCGACACCTCCGGCGCGTTCACCATGGAGAAGGTCGGCATTCTTGAGAATCCTGAGACAGCACTGGCCGCACTCGGCGCCGCCGTGTTGCTGTCGCTGACCACCCTGCTCGGGTTCTGGTGGCGACTAGGCCGCGGAACCACCTACGGCCATGGCACGGCCGCCAGCGTGGCTGCCGGCGCCAGCCTGCTGGCAACGCTGTGCGTGCTCGGTTTCGTGGCCGCTGCTGGGCTACTGGTCATGGATATTACAAGCCTCGGCTCGGTCGCCTTCGCTGCAAGCTATCCACGGCTATCGATGTTTTACACCCACTATGCCGGCTGGGTCATCGCGGGCTCCGCCATGCTCCTCTGCCTGGCCCTGCTTCCGGCCTGGAAGGCCGCCGGCTGGGGACTCTGGCGACGCTTGCACTACACCACGTTTGCGCTGGTGCTGGCGCTGACCGCCTACCTGCTGTGGCACTGGCGGGTGTTCGGGGCGCCGGTCTACTGAAGCGCTGTATCCCTATCGCGAGCTCAACGCGCGATACCACCAGTAGGCGTAGGGACGACCGTCTGTGGTCGCGAGCACGTCTGCGCTGCGGTGTGCGAGCAGTGCCATGCGAAACGGCTGGTGGCGTTTCCAGCGCTTCGGCAGCGCGCTCAACCTCAATGTGCATTTCCACAAGCTGTGGCTTGACGGCGTGTTGCCGGCCCGCTGGGAAGCGATGCCGGCAAGGTCGGTGGATTCTCGCTGCACGCTGGGGGCGCAGGCCCACGAAGGCGCAAAGCTCGAACGCCTGTGCCGCTGCATCGCGCGCCCGGCGATTTCGGAGAAGCGGCTATCGATCTCGCCGCAAGGCAGGGTGCGTTACCCGCTCAAGACGCCGTGGAAGAACGGCACCACGCACGTCGAGTTTGAGCCCATCGAGTTCATCGCCAAACTCGTGGCGCTGGTGCCGCCGCCGCGTGCGCACCCCCGACGAACGCCGCCGCTCGATGACCTGGGCGCAACGCTTCAAGCGCGTGTTCGGCATCGACGTGAGCACCAGCGTGCATTGCGGCGGTGCGGTATGCATCGTCGCCAGCGTCGAAGAAGCGCACGCCATCCCGGCCATCCTCGATCACTTCGAGAAACACGGCGCGATGGAGGAAGTGCACTACCGACCCGCAGCGCGCACCGCCCACGAAGCCTGTCCTGAGCGCGATCGAACGGTCGAAGACGAAACCAGAACGTGAACTCGATGCGGCAACGATCCCGCAGGGCTGCGTTCGCCCCGTTGTCGGGGATCATTGGAAATTGGCTGCGGACTGCGCGACTGCGTCGCCCCGCAATGCCGAAATCCCATCGCGGCCCGCTCCGGCGGGCTGCGGCACCATGGACAAGCCGCGATTATGCCGCCGCCTCGGCTCCCTGCCTGTCACCTCGTGTCAACCGGCGCACTGCTCCTCACAAGGCGCATGCGTTTGCCCTCAATTCTCGAAGCCGTCCTTGAAGAAGCCTTCGATCAGCGTGGTGAGCACGGTGCTGTTGTTGGCCGGCACCGGATCGTCCATGCCGCTGAGCAGGGACACCGCTGCCGCCGAGACGATGGCGACACTGACCAGCGGGTCGACGGTTCCGGAGACGACGTAGACGACGCTGCCGCCCACCGCCAGGGTGACGCTGGCGTCGGCGACATTGCCGCTGCCAGATGCAGTGCAAGTAGAGCCTGGGCCCGGCGTGCAGGCCCAGGTCTTGCCGAGCACGCTGGCCGGGATCGACGAAATGACGACAGCGCCGGTGACCGGCTTGGGTCCGGCATTGCTCACCGTGATCGTCAGCGCGATCGGCTGCCCAGCCACGGCGATGCCGCCGTCGCTCATCGCGATCGAGGCGTCGGCATCGTTGTCGATATTGACTACGCTGATATTGGCCGGATTGATCGCCGCGTAGTTCGCGTCTGCGGAAGCGAGCGTGGTCACGACGCTGTAGGCGACATCGCCGTCGCCGAGCAGGTCATTGACGCCGGTGAGGGTGGCCATCTGCGGCGTCTGCCAGTTGCCGGTGGTGAACGCCAGCGGCGTTGTCACCGTGCCCTCGCCCGGATCGGAACTCGCCAGGTTCAGCGTCACCGTTGCCTGCGGCTGCACGCTCAGGTGCGCGGTAAAAGTGTCGGTGGCACCCAGTTCGGAGGTCTGCAGGCCCGAGGTAGCGCTGAACAGCACCGCCGGGTTGATCGCCTGGCAGGTGTTGGTGCAACCGTCGCTGTTGATCGTGTTGCCGTCGTCGCACTGCTCGCCGATGCCGCTGTGCACCCAGCCGTCGCCGCAACCTTCCAGCGTGCACAGCGCGCTGCAGCCGTCGTTTGAGACGGTGTTGCCGTCATCGCATTGTTCCGGCGGTTCGGGCAGGGTGTTGCCGCAGACTTGTGTGGCCGCGAGCATGACCAGCACCTTGATGCTCGGCGAAAACTCCGAAATACCCTGGGTCGGATGTTCCGCGAAGGCCGCCATGGTCATGCCCGGACCGGGCACGCCGAGCACCACTCCGATCGAGAAGATGCCGAAGGTGTCGGCAGTGGCTTCGCTCAGATACACCTGCCCTTCGCCGTAGCCCGAGGGGTCGGCGCCATCGCGGTACAGCGACACCAGACAGCCACTGCAGGCGCGCCCGCGCGCCAGATAGTTGCCGCCGCCAAGGCTGGTCAGCGCCAGGATCTCGGGGTGGTTGAGCAAACCGTTCGGACCACTGTCGGCATCACCGGGATCGTTCGGCGTAACACCGTTTGGCGGGTCGCCGGGCGCGACCAGATTGATGCCGAGCCCGCCATTGCTGTGGATGTAACCGTAGGAATTGCCGTTGAACCAGTTGCCGGAACC
>JAYUVY010000113.1:0-66801 GCA_043753835.1 Lysobacterales bacterium
AAGAAGTCGGCAGGCGAAGAGCAACAGGATCAGAAATCAAACCCAACCGCGGGTGCTGTCCTCAACTAATTCTTCGTCCGAAGAAAGCCGGCAGGTCACTAGCAAGTCCGTAGTCGACTCTCTGAATTACGAAATTAAGTGGACGCGTGCCGTCAAGGCTGCGCTGGGCCGTGACGATCCACTTCTGTTTGATGAAAGCAAGATTGTCGTTTCTAACTATCGGCCATTTGTCTCATGCTTCCTATACCGAGACGCGGTGTTGAACGAGGTGGGTTATCAGACCCCGCAAGTTTTTGGTTATCCGTGTCGATTCGTGAATCCGTGCATCACGATCATGGGCGACTCAAGTGGAAAGCCTTACTTCTGCCTCGCGATCGACCGAATTCCTGATCTCAACTTTGTCAGCCCGGCGTCTGGAGGAACTCAGACGCTACCGTTGCACCGCTATGACTTGCATGGAACTCGCCACGACAACATCTCCGACTGGGCGTTCGAACAGTTTGAGGGGCACTATCGGCCGAAAGGGCATCGCTACAAGAAGCACGAGCGCAAGATCGACAAGGACGGAATTTTTCATTATGTCTACGCGGTGCTGCACGACCCGCTGTATCGCGAGAAGTATGCACAAAACCTCAAGCGTGAATTTCCGCGCATCCCGTTCTACGGCCAAAGCATCGCCGACTTCTTCCAGTGGGCCGACGCCGGAGCAGAGCTGATGCGCATGCACATCGGCTACGAACAGGTCGAACCGTGGCCGCTTGCGCGCACCGACATTGCCGACGAGAAGGCCGCGCGCGCAGGACAGAGCCCGAAGGCGATGCTGAAAGCCGACAAGGACCACGGCCGCATCCAGCTCGACAGCGAGACCGCGCTGAGCGGTATTCCAAAAGAGGCTTGGGACTACAAACTCGGCAATCGTTCCGCGCTCGAGTGGATCCTCGATCAGTACAAGGAATCGAAGCCGAAGGACCCGACGATTCGCGAGAAGTTCGACACCTACCGCTTCGCCGACCACAAAAACAAGGTCATTGACCTGCTCACGCGCGTCACCCGCGTCAGTGTCGATACCCGGCGCATCGTCGAGGAGATGGCGAAGTGGCCACGAGACTGATCCGCGGCGTTCTCAGGTTGAGAACACGTGTTGCCGAATTGAGAACATGAGCAACTACACCGAGGTCATCGACCACATCAGCACCGAACACGGCGGCGTGCCGATCAGGATGTGGACGCGCGGGGTGCCGGTCGAGGATGAGGCGAAGCGGCAGTTGTCGCAGTTGGCGCGGTTGCCGGTGGTGTGGCCGCATGTTGCGGTGATGCCGGACGTGCATGTCGGGATTGGTGCGACGGTCGGGTCGGTGGTGCCTACTCGACACGCGATCATTCCGGCGGCGGTCGGTGTCGATATCGGCTGCGGCATGATCGCGGCGCGCACGTCGTTGCATGCGCGCGATCTGCCGGACACGTTGGCGGGTGTGCGTAGCGCGATCGAGAAGGCGGTGCCGCATGGACGTTCATTGAGTCGTGGCGGAAACCGCGACAAGGGCGCGTGGCACGAGCCGCCGAAGACTGCGCAGAAGGCGTGGGCCGGGTTGGACAACGACTTCAAGCATCTATGCGAACTGCATCCGCGTTTGAAGAACACCAACAACCTCGCGCATCTCGGCACGCTCGGTTCCGGCAACCACTTCGTCGAAGTCTGTCTCGACGAGGTCGATCAGGTTTGGGTGATGTTGCACTCGGGTTCGCGCGGCGTCGGCAATGCCATCGGCACGCACTTCATCGAACTGGCGCAGGCCGATATGCGCAGCCACATCGCCAACCTGCCGCATCGTGATCTTGCCTATTTCCAGGAAGGCTCGAAGCACTTCGACGACTACGTGTTCGCGGTCGACTGGGCGCAACGCTTCGCGCGCGAAAACCGCACGATCATGATGAGCAACACGCTGGCGACGCTGGCGAAAGTGATTCCGAAGAAGTTCACGTTGACCGAGGCTGCGGTGAACTGTCACCACAACTACGTGCAACGAGAAACCCACTTCGGCGAGTCGCTGTTGGTGACGCGCAAGGGTGCAGTCAGCGCGCAACTCGGACAGCTCGGCATCATTCCGGGTTCGATGGGTGCGAAGAGCTTCATCGTGCGCGGCCTCGGCAATACGGACTCTCTGTGCTCGTGTTCGCATGGTGCCGGCCGCGTCATGAGCCGTACGCGCGCGAAGGCAATGATCACGCTCGATGACCACGTCAAGGCGACTGCGCATGTCGAATGCCGCAAGGATCGTGACGTCATCGACGAGTCGCCGGCGGCTTACAAGAACATCGACAGCGTGATGGCGGCGCAGCGCGATCTCGTCGAGATCGTGCATACGCTGCGTCAGGTGGTGTGCGTGAAGGGTTAACGCCGGCCTCGCGATCACGTCTTCTGTAGGAGCGGACCTGGCCGCGACCACAAGCCGCGACGCATATTGTTGCTTGTGGTCGCGGCCGGGGCCGCTCCTACAGTTGATGCAATACCAGCGAGAAGCGCCGTATCGATCAACGCTCCACAATCGCAACAACACCCATGCCGCCGGCGGTGCACACCGAGATCAGGGCGCGACCGCCGCCTTTTTCGGCGAGCAGTTTGGCTGCGGTGGCGACGATGCGCGCGCCGGTGGCGGCGAACGGGTGGCCGAAGGCGAGGCTCGATCCGACCACGTTCAACTTGGCCGGATCGATGGCGCCGAGCGGTGCGCTCAGGCCGAGGCGCTTGCTGCAGTACTCGGCGGATTCCCAGGCTTTCAGCGTGCACAGCACCTGCGCGGCGAAGGCTTCGTGGATCTCGTAGAAATCGAAGTCCTGCAACTTGAGGCCGGTCGCCTTGAGCATGTCGGCGACAGCGACGGTCGGGGCCATCAACAGGCCTTCGCCGGCGACGAAGTCGACTGCGGCGACGCGCGAATGCGACAGGTAGGCGAGCGGCTTGTGGCCATGCGCTTCGGCCCAGGCTTCCGAGCTGAGCAGCACCGCGCTCGCGCCGTCGGTCAATGGCGTCGAATTGCCGGCCGTCAGCGTGCCCTTGCCGGAGGTGCGATCGAAGGCCGGCTTGAGTGTCGCCAGCTTCTCGACCGTGGTGTCGGCACGCAGGATGTTGTCGCGCTCCAGACCGCGGAATGGCACCACCAGATCCTTGAAGAAGCCGCGCTCATACGCTGCCGCGGCCTTGCGATGCGAGTCATAGGCGAGCTGGTCCTGGCTAGCGCGCGTGATGCCCCACTCCTTGGCCATCATCTCGCAATGATCGCCCATGGCCTTGCCGGTGCGCGGCTCGGCCACGCCGGGGAAACCAGGCTTCAATTCGCCGGGCGAGAAGCCCTTGAAGATCGCACCCATGCGCTGCCCAAAGGTCTTGGCGCGATTGATGTTGAGCAGGCGACGACGCAGTTTGTCGCCGACCACAATCGGCACGTCCGACGTGGTGTCCGAGCCGCCGGCGATGCCAGCTTCGATCTGGCCGAGTGCGATCTTGTTGCCGATGTGGATGCTGGTGTCGAGACTGGTGCCGCAGGCGCGTTGCATGGTGATGCCGGGCGTCAATGGCGACAGACCCGAGGACAACGCCACTTCGCGGCCGATGTTCCAGTCCGAGGAATGCTTGAGCACGGCGCCGAGCGCGACTTCGCCGAGTTGCACGCCACTGAGGTTGAACTGCTCGACCAGCGCACCGACCGCCTTGATCGACATGCCGACATTGCCGAGATCGAAGTACGCCGAGTTGTTGCGGCAGAACGGAATGCGGGAGCCACCGAGAATGGCAACGCGTCGGACTTGGCTCATGGCAATCTCCGGCATGGAAAGCCCGACTCTAGCCGTTGCGCGTGGAGTGGTCACGCTGCCCAGTCAGAGTGGGCGCTCAAGCGGACGACTGGTCCTCGACGTCGAGTGCATCATCGTTCTTCTGCGCGCTGATGAAGAAGGCGTCGGCATAGGCCCAGAAATGCCAGGCGGCGGGCGCGGTGCGCAACATCCAGTCGAAGTGTTCGGCCGCGAAGCGCATCGTCGCTTCACGATCGTTCACCATGATCGGCTCGCGGATGCGCAACTTGCGCCTGCCGGTCGCGGGATCAAGCCAGACCGCAAAAAAAACCACGGGCACCTTCGCCTTCTCGGCGAGCTTGATCATGCCGGTGGGCAGTCGCGCCGCCCGATCGAGCACGCGTACCGGCACCTCGCCACCGACATTCGGCACATCGATCGACGTCAGCAGGCCGGTGCCGCTGGCGAGCGCGCGCAGCATCGGTCGCGGGCCGTCGCCGATGTAGACGAGATCATGCGCACCGATCTTGATCACCTCGGCATTGCGGGTGATCGCGTAGCGATGCAGCAGCCGCTGTCCCGCGAACATCGCGGCATCGGTGCGCACCGACAGGCCGGCGAAGGTTCGACCACTGCGACGCAGCGCGCGCAGCGCCCAGAAGCCCGCACCCCAGTGAAACGACAGGGTGATCAGTGCGTTGGTGCCGGCGGGCCATTCGCCTTCGATATCGAAATGCCGATCGAGAAAGCGGTCGGAACGGAACTTGAGCAGGAACAGATCGACCTGATCGATGATCTGGTACAGGCGATGCTCAAAGGCGAAACGCCTGGGATCATCGACCACGCCATGGCGCGTGGCGACAGCGAGCGCCGCATCGACGCGTTCGCGAAAAAACCACGGCAAGTGCGCGAACCGGCGCGCCACACGAAATCCGATGGCCCAGGGCAGCAGCGCGATCAGTACGGGCACCAGCCAGCGTTCGAGCAGGACGCGCAGTTCGCGGCGCAGGTGGTTTTTACGGGAATCGATCATCCGTAAATCCTAGCGTGCGTTGCGTGCACGAATCGACCGCTAAACTGCGTGCCCGTTCAAAAGCCTTCACCATGCCCGCTTTGCTCACTGCCTGTCCGGCGCTGCTCGCGCTCGAACTCAAACCAGAAGGCGCACCTACGGCATTCACCTTGTCGATGGAGTCCGCGGCGCTGCTCGCTGATGCGATCGCGAATGATCTGGCGCGCTTGTTGCCTGGCGTCGAAACCATGGGTCTGGCCGTTGCCGCCGGGCTTTACGATCAGGCGCAGATTCTGCGTCCCGGTTGGCCGGTTCATGGCGAGCTGATGTTGATGTATCAGCAGGCGCAGCGCGGCGATTTCCTCGCGACGATCATGAGCTTCGGCAGTGCCGCGGGGCGCATGGCGAGCGAATTGCTTGAGCCGGACCCGCAGCTGGTCGGCAGTCCGCTGCTGCTGGTGCCATTTGTCCTTGTCGGTCATGCCATGGACGCCGCGCAGATCGGCGCGCAGATGGAACGCGATTTCGAGGAGAAGGGCCTCGCCGCCGCGGCCACCGCGATGCTGCTGCAGGAAGCGTTTTCGGTGCAGGTCGAACATGCGCGCTATCTCACGCACCACGACTTGTGTGCGCTGACGGCCATGCAGTACGAACACGCCGGACTCGAACCGATCTGGCGCATCGTCGAATGCGCATTGTTGGCGCCGCAGCAAAGCGAACAGGCCGAACTCGAAGACGGCGTGCGTCTTGAATACCGCGACCGGCAAGTGCTGATCGCCGGAGATGCGCAGACGCTGGCGTATCGTCAGGCTTGCGCGATCCTCGGGGCGCATGGATTGTCGGCGCAGCGCATATGACCGGTTCCCATTGAGATGGCCACTTTGTCCCGTACATCCAACGTTTCGTCCACGCGACGGAACATTCATGAGCACCTGCGGTCTGTGCCGCGCTCAATCAAGGCCAGGCCGTGATCCAAGTCAACGCCATCAGCAAGACCTATGACATGCACGGTGCCGAGGTGCGCGCGCTCGACGGCGTCACCTTGCATATCGATGCCGGCGAGTTCGTCGCCATTACCGGGCCTTCGGGTTCCGGCAAGTCGACCTTGTTGAACGTGCTCGGCTGCCTCGATCGACCCGATGCCGGTTCGTACCTGCTTGGCGGCGAGGAAGTATCGCGGCTCGACGACGAAGCGATCAGCACCGTGCGCAACCGCAAAATTGGCTTTATTTTCCAGAGTTTCCACCTGTTGCCGCGATTGACCGTGCTCGAGAACGTGTTGTTGCCGCTGCGCTTCACGCGTGAGCCGAAGCCCGATGTCGCGGCGCGCGCACGCGAACTGCTGGAACGCGTCGGGTTGGCCGACCGCATGGACCATCGACCGACGCAGTTGTCCGGCGGCCAGATGCAGCGTGCGGCGATCGCACGCTCGCTGATCCTGAGTCCGGCCTTGCTGCTCGCCGATGAGCCGACCGGCAACCTCGATTCGAAAAGTGCGGCCGATGTGCTCGGCCTGATCGGTGAACTGCATGCGCAAGGCCAGACCATTGCGCTCGTCACCCACGACAACGACATCGCCGCGCGCGTGCCGCGCCATGTGCGCCTGCGCGACGGCCGGGTGGAATCTGATGCGAAGCGTTGAATCCAGGTCGATTCCCACAGTCGCATTGTTGTTGATGCTGTGCAATTTGGCATTTGCCGCAGCACCCCGCGTCATCCTCAGCGGCGAAGTGCTGGCCCTGAACGCACAGCCGGTGTATTGCCCACCGTCGAACATGTCGCCGGTGGTGCTGCGCTACTACCTCGCCGAGGGCGCGGCGGTAAAGAAGGGCGATGTCGTGGTGCGTATCGATGCCGGCCAGAGCGCGGCGCAAATCCAGGCATTGACGGGCCAGATCGACCAGACCGAAGCGCGCGCCGCGCAGGAAGTCGCGACACTGCAGGTCGCAGCGATCGACGCCGAGCGCGCCCATGTCGATGCCGATGCCCTGAATAAAAAGGCCAAGGTGGACGCCGCGATTCCGAAGCAGCATCTGTCCGCCCTCGATTTCGACCGCTACCAGGGTGAGCTGATCCGCACCGGACGCGATCTCGAATTGCGCCGCAAGGAACGCGAAGCGGCCGTGGCTGCGGTCGCGCGTCGTCGCGAAGATGCGCGTCTTGAGATCGACAAGCTGCGTCAGGACCTGCTTTACCACCAGTCGCAAGTCGCCATGGCCGAGGTCAAGGCGGATGTCGATGGCATCGTCGTGCATGGATTCAATCCGTGGCGCGGGGACCGTTTCGATGAAGGCTCTTCTGCATGGCCGGGCATGAAAGTCGGTGAGATCGTCGACCGTGGCCCGATGTCGATTCAGGCTTATGCGCTCGAAGCCGACCGCTCGGCCATCACCGTCGGGCAGCGCGTGCGGCTGCGATTTGATGCGCGCCCCGACCTCAAGCTCGAAGCGACCATCGCCAGCATCGCTGGTGCGCCGGCGGCCAAGGCCGAGATGGGCGCGGGCCGCTATTTCACCGTCACCATTCCGCTCGAAAATTCGGCGGATCTTGGTCTGCTGCCGGCTTCCAGTGTGCGCGTCGAACCGATTGCGGCGACGACTGTGCTTGCGAAGACCGGTGCCAAGCCATCCGGAGCCAAGCCATGAAGCGACTGCTGCTGCTCGCGGTGATCGCGGCAAGCCTGCCACTGCACGCCGCCGAACTCAGTTTCGACGGCGAGATCGCCGCGCGCGAGAGTGCTTCGATCTCGCCGCCGGCGATTGACGACCTGTGGCAACTGACCCTGACCCAGCTCGCACCCGACGGCACGCCGGTGAAGCAGGGCCAGGTGGTGGCCGCGTTCGACAGCTCCGAAGTGATGCGCAAGCTCACCGAGAAACAGAGCGCGCTCAAGGAAAAGGAAACCCAGCGCGAACGCCTGCGCCTGGAACTTGCCGAGCGCGTGCGCACCGAGGAACTGGCGACTGCGCAGGCCAAATCAAATGCCGAGAAGGCGACGCGCAAGGCCGATCAGCCGGCCGACATCGTGCGCCGCGTCGATTATCAGAAGCTCGTCATCGAACGCGAACAGGCGACCAGGCAGCTTGATATCGCGACGCGTCGCGAAGCGGCCGCTGCCGAACAGCGCAAGCAGGAGTGGCGCCTGGTCGAAGCGGAACTGAACCAGTTGCGCGCAGAAGTCGAACGTTCGCAGAAAGCGCTGTCCGAGCTCAATGTGCAGGCGCCGCGTGACGGCATCATCCTGCACCAGAGCAATTGGCAGGGTGAGAAATTCGACGTTGGATCGCAGGTATTTCGCGGCCAGTCGGTGGCGCAAATCCCTGATGTTTCGACCCTGATCGCGCGCGTCGCGATCCCGGAAACAGAGATCCGCCTGGTCAGCATCGGCATGGCGGCGCGTGTCGTCGTCGAAGGCGGTTCGGGACAAGCCATCGAGGGCAAGGTCAGCGAGATGGGGCGTGCCGTACGCAGCAAGTCGCGCACGCAACTGGTACCGGTGGTCGATGCCGTCGTCAGCTTCGATCCGAAAGGCCAGGCCCTGAAACCCGGACAACCGGTGCGCGTGGTCATCACCGCCGCGGAGAAGGACAACCCTGCGGAGAGACAGCGATGAAATGGATGTTGATGTTGCCGCTGCTTGCACTCGTCGCTTGCGGCAAGGACGCGGCGCTGGATGCACCGGTGGAAGTGCTGCAGGACGCCGCGATGAACTTGCGCGTGGCCGCTTCAGGCGAAGTGCGTTCGGCCAAGGCGACACCATTGACCGTGCCCGGCCAGGGCTGGTCGCAACGGCAGCTGGAATGGATGGTGCCCGAAGGCTCGCAGGTGAAGAAAGGCGAGCTGATCGCACGCTTCATCGCGCCGCAGGGCGAACTCGAATTGACCAAGGCCGAGCTCGATCTGCGCCGCAATGTGCTGGCGCGCATGGGCAAGGAAATCGAATTGTCTGCGGCGACTGACAAGGTTGGTGCCGAAATCGCCAAGGTGGACGTCGATCTCGGCATCGCCGAACGTTATGCCGATGCCGATCTCGGCATGTTCGCGCGCAACGAGATTCTCGACGCCGTGCAGGACGCCGCCTTTCTCGGCTTCAAGCACAAGACGCTGGAGTGGCAGCGCGAGCAGACCGGCGTACGCGGCGGTGCGGAACTCGCGGTGCTCGACTCGCAACGAGCCACCTACGACTTGAACGCGCAACGCCGACGCGAGGATGTCGCAGCGCTGGAATTGCGCGCGCCGAATGACGGCGTGTTCGTATTGAATGCCGACTGGGGCGGCGAGAAGCCCAAGGTCGGCGCGAGCATGTGGGCGGCGCAGGAATTCGGTGCCTTGCCGGAATTGTCGTCGCTGGAAGTGCAATTCGCGCTCACGCAACTGGATGCGCAGGGCGTGAAGGTCGGATCGCGCGTGAAGATGCATGCGCTCGGCCGACCCGATCAGGAATTCGTCAGCGAAGTCAGCTGGGTGGCTGGCGCGGCGCAGTCGCGCAGTCGCCAGAATCCGGTCAAATACTTGCTGATGAAGGCGCAGATTCCTGCCGAGGCGGTCGCGAAGTACAAGCTCGTGCCCGGTCAGGGCATGGCCGCGGAAGTGTTCACCGGTGAATCCGTAAAGGGATTGACGGTGCCGAACGTGGCCTTGATCGCCGACGGCGGCAAGACCTTCGTCGAAGTGCGCGTGGGCAGCAAGCTGGAAAAACGCGAAGTCACACTTGGCGCGCGCGGCACCGCACGCAGCGAAGTGTTGAAGGGATTGAAAGCCGGCGACGCCGTGGTGTTGACGCCGGCCGCGAATGCCGCAGATCCGGACGCCAAGCGATTCTCGGCCCCGGCCGGTGATGGCGCGCGCGGCGGACGCGGTGGCGGCGGCATGCGGAGAGTCGGATGAGCAAGTTCATGGATGGCATCGGTCACCGCTTCGGCACGCATTGGCGCGAAGCGGTTGAGGAATTGTGGCGACGACGCCTGCGCACCTTGCTGACCCTGCTCGGCCTGATTTTCGGCGTCGGCTCGATCGTTGCGATGCAGGGTGTCGGTGAAGGTTCGCGTCAGGAAGCGCTGAAGCTGGTCGAAGGTTTGGGGCTGCGCAACCTGATCGCGAAAACCGAATCGCCACCGGACCAGGACGCACTACGCGAAATGCGCGCGCGCAGCCTTGGCCTGACCCGTGCCGATGCCGAAGCTTCGATGGAAGTGGTGCCGGGCGCGACTGGCTTCGCCGCCGAGAAAGCCATCAAGACGCATTCGGTGCAGAGCGAATATGCGAACTCGGATGCGGTCGCGAGCGGCGTGACGCCCGAATATTTCGCGCTGTCTTCGCTCACTGTCAAAAGCGGCCGCGTATTCGATCTGGAAGACGATGATCGCCTCGCGGCCGTCGCGGTGATCGGACATCAGGCGGCGCAGAAACTGTTTCCGGGTCGCGACGCGGTCGGAGAGCTGGTCAAGGTCAACCACGTCTGGTTCGAGGTGATCGGTGTGCTCACCGATCGCGATCTGAGCAAGGACCAGTTCGAAGGCGTGCAACTCGGGCTTGAGAGCAATCGCATCTTCGTGCCGCTGGCCTCCGCGCTCGCGCGTCTGCGCTTCCAGCCGATGGAAGACGAGATCGACCGTTTTCTGGTGCAGCTCGACGATCCTGTACACATCGTTGGCGGCGCGCGAGTGTTGTCGGCCCTGCTCGACCAGCGCCATTCCGGACAGAAGGACTATTCGCTGATCGTGCCGGCGCAGTTGTATCAACAGCACCAGGCGACGCAGCGCATTTTCCGCGTGGTCATGGCGGCGATCGCCGGCGTCAGTCTGCTGGTTGGCGGCATCGGCATCATGAACATCATGCTTGCGAATGTGCTCGAGCGAAAACGCGAAATCGGTCTGCTGCGCGCGCTCGGTGCGCGTCGTCGCGACGTGATTCAGCAATTCATGCGCGAGGCGGCGTTGATCTGCGGTGTCGGTGCCTTGCTCGGTCTGCTGTTCGGTGGCGTGCTCGCCTACGCGATCGCCTGGCTTGCGGGCTGGGCGGTCGGCTGGGCGCCGATCCCGGTGCTGCTTGCGACCCTGGTCTGCGCACTCACCGGTCTCGCCTTCGGTGTCTATCCGGCCCGCCAGGCGGCGGATCTCGATCCGATCGCGGCGCTGCGTACCGACTAGAACATCACCTGCCCAAAGCACCGAGTCTCGAATGCGTCAGGTGCTTTCCCACGCGATGTCGATGCCATCGGAGTCGCCGACCGCGGCGCGCAACATCTCGATCAGCTCTGCACTGCCGCCGGCCTCTTCGAGGATGTCGACCGTCGCCAGGTCGATGAAGTAGTCGGTGTCATGCGACGACTCCTCTTCGAGTTTGTCGATCAGGAATTGCAGGTCGTCCTTGCCGATGTTGCCGAGCACGGCCCCGGTCGTTTTGTTGCTGATTCGGATGTTCATGCGCCTTCCTCTCTCGGTGGGGTTTTGTACAGAAGGGGCATACCTTAGTCGGTATTGAGCCAGCCGTCGGTGGCGCCGCGCACGGATTGATCGGCGCGTGATCGCTATTCGAGGATCGATCGAACCGCGTCCAGCGCTTCGCCGACAATCTGCAGTGGTGCGCGTTCGATACGTTTGAACTTGCGTGCACGCGCGTCGATCGTTCGCGTCTGATCGCAACAGATGACGCCTTGTGTGCGCGTTCCGGCGCCCATCAAGGTGACACTGAATCCGTTGCTGCGCGTGAGGTTGCCGCCTTGGGTGATCGGGGCAACCAGCAGCAGTCCGGATGCGGCATTGAACCCGTCCGCCGACAGAACCAGCACCGGTCGCGTACCGCGAATCTCGCGCCCAAGCGTGGGATCCAGGCTGAGATCCAGAATGTCACCACGGTCCGGAAGGCCGCGGCTCACAGTTGCTCGCGTCCGGTTGGTGCATCGGCGAGCCAGGCCTGATCGCGCTCCCATTTGCTTGGCGATTTCGGACTGTCGGCGAGGCGTTGCGCCAACGACCGCTTGGCCGGCGCAACACGCAGTTCGCGCCCCGAGACGCTCAATTGAACGATCGATCCCGCTTCGACTGCGATCGACTGTGCAATGGATTTGGGAATCGACAGGATGATCGAACCGCCAGATTGGCGCAAAGTAGCGGTGCAGCTCATGATGGAAGACCTCGATGGTGTTTTACGTAGGTAAAACTACCCGGATGTCGATTTCGGCGCAAGGCACATGCTCTTGGTCGCGCGCTGAAGCGCGCTCCTACAGGTCGCCTTCCAGATTGCCGCTACGCATCCAATTCCTGCCAGCGCGCATAGGCGGTATCGAGCGCCTGCTGCTTGTTGGCGCGTTCGAGATTGGCGGCGGTGATGGCGTCAGTGCCCTTCTGATAGAACGCCGGTTCCAGCATCGCGGCATCGAGCGCGGCGAGTTCGGATTCCAGTTGTTCGATGCGCTTCGGCAGATCGGCGAGTTCGCGTTGTTCCTTGAAGGGAAGTTTCTTCTTCGGCGCTGGCGAGTTCGCCGCGATGGTGGCTGCTGCAGGTGCTGGTGTAGACGTCGCGGCTTCGGATTTCCGCGCGTCAATCGTGGCGCGCTGGCGTACCCAGTCGCTGTAGCCGCCGACGTATTCCTGGACGCGACCATCGCCTTCGAACACCAGCGTGCTGGTGACGACGGCGTCGAGGAAGTCGCGGTCATGCGAGACGATCAGCAGCGTGCCGGGCCAGCTCGCGAGCAGTTCTTCGAGCAGTTCCAGGGTTTCGATGTCGAGGTCATTGGTCGGTTCGTCCATCACGATCAGATTCGCCGGTCGCGCAAACAACTTCGCGAGCAGCAGGCGATTGCGCTCGCCGCCGGACAGCTTGGTGATCGGCGCGCGCGCGCGTTCCGGCGTGAACAGGAAGTCCTGCATGTAGCCGATGATGTGTTTGCGCTGGCCGTTCACTTCGACGCTGTCCGAACCGCCAGCGACGTTGTCGAGCGCGTTCTGGCTTTCGTTGAGCGCAATGCGGTGCTGGTCGAAATAGGCGACTTCGAGATTGGTGCCGAGCACGATCTCACCCGAGGTCGGCGTCAGATCACCGAGCAGCAGACGGATCAGCGTGGTCTTGCCGACGCCGTTCGGACCGATGATGCCGATGCGGTCGCCGCGCTGGATGGTCGTGGTCAAACCATCGACCAATACACGATCCCCGAAGGCGAAGCGCAGGTCGCGGGCTTCGGCGACGCGCTTGCCGGACGGCGCCGCCTGGCTGACGCCGAGGTTGACCTTGCCTTGCTGTTCGCGTCGTTGCGTGCGTTCGCGGCGCATCGCTTCGAGTGCGCGCACGCGACCTTCACTGCGCGTACGCCGGGCTCTGATGCCTTGGCGGATCCACACTTCCTCTTCGGCGAGCTTGCGGTCGAAATGGGCATTGATTTGCGACTCGGCATGCAAGCGTTCTTCGCGTCGGCGCAGGTAATTGTCGTAGTCGCCGGGCCAGCTGGTCAGGCTGCCGCGGTCGATCTCGACGATGCGTGTGGCCAGCGCGCGCAGGAAGCGGCGGTCATGGGTGACGAAGATCACGCTGCCGGAAAAATTCAGCAGCAACGCTTCGAGCGCGTCGATGGCTTCGAGATCGAGGTGGTTGGTCGGCTCGTCGAGCAGCAGAATGTCCGGCTGCGTCACCAGCGCGCGCGCCATCAGCACACGGCGCTTCATGCCGCCAGACAGCGACGCGAAGATCGCCGAACCCGGCAGGTCAAGGCGCTCGAGCGTTTGCGTCACGCGCTGGTCCAGGTTCCAGCCGCCGCGCGTGTCGATCGCGGCCTGCACGTCGCTGAAGCGCGCGCCGCCCGTATCGCCATGATCGATCAGATGATGGAATTCGGCGATCAACTGACCGATGTCGCCGAGCGCTTCGGCGACGACATCGAACACGTCGCCCGGCATCTCGCGCGGCACGTCCTGGTCAAGCTTGGCGATGCGCACGCCGCCACTGACGCGTACTTCGCCGTCGTCCGCACGGATGTCGCCGGCGATCAGCCTCAGCAGCGTGGTCTTGCCCATGCCGTTGCGGCCGACAATGCAGACGCGTTCGCGGGTGTCGATGCTGAAATCGACGCCATCGAGCAGTTTCGGTCCACCGACCGACAGGTCGACCTTCAGTAGTTGCAGCAGCGGCATCAGTGATTCCTGGTGCGGTTGCGCGGTACAAGAGCGTGTGAGTCGAACACCATGGCGAATGTCACTGCTTGAAAAAACGGGAGCCAAGTTATCATCGCCGCCTTGTGTCTGGCCATTGCGATGCGACGATTTGGCATGGCACCGCGTTCAGACTGTTGCAGAGCAACGCCTCCACTAGCCATCGGATCAGACTCATGAAGCATGGAATTCGCGTTTTGGCCACAAGCCTGGTGCTTGTGCTGACGCTTACCGCCTGTGGCGGCAAGGATGAATCGGCGGCCAAGCCGGCAGCACCGAGCGCGGCACTCGCGGTCGAATTGACGCCGGTCGCGTCCGCGCCGTTGATGCGTGCGATTACTGTTTCCGGCGCGATTGCCCCCTGGCAGGACATGTCGCTTGGCGTCGAACTCAGCGGTCATCGCGTCGCCGAGGTCAGAGTCGAAGTCGGTACGCTGGTCAAGCGCGGCGAGGTGCTGCTGACGCTTGATGCGCGCACCCTGAACAGCGAATTGCGACAGGCGAAAGCCCTGATGCAGGAAGCCCAGTCGGGCGTGTTGCTGGCGCAGTCGCAACTCGATCGTGGGAATGCGATGAAGGCACGCAGCCTGATCAGCGCGTCCGATCACGACTTGTTGCGGGCAGGTGTGGTGCAGGCGCAGGCGCGCGCCGCCACGACGGCCGCTCAGTTCGATGCCGCGCAGTTGCGCGTCGACTTTGCCACCCTGCGCGCCCCGGACGATGGTGTCATCAGCAGCCGCAGCGCCGAGCCCGGCACGGTGGTCATGGCCGGTGCCGAGCTGCTGCGCATGATGCGTCAGGGTCGTCTGGAATGGCGCGCGGAAGTGTCTGAGGCCGATCTCGCCGAAGTCCGCGTCGGTGCCGCAGTCGAGTTGCATCCGCGTGATGGCGGCGTGGTGACAGGCACGGTGCGCGCGGTCGCGCCCGGTCTCGACGCGACCGCGCGTACCGCCACCGTGCAGGTCGATGTGCCCGCGCCGGGTGCGTTGCGCAGCGGCATGTTCGTCGAAGGCCGCATTCTGGTCGGCGAGGGCGAGGCGTTGACGGTGCCGATCAGCGCCATCGTGCGCCGCGACGGCTATGCCTACGTGTTCGTCATGAAAGACAAGGTGCGCGTCGAACGGCGTCGCGTCGAACTCGGGCGCATCGACGGCGAGCGTATCGAGGTGCGCACCGGGCTCGTCGTGGGCGATGCCGTGGTGAGCCGCGGCGGTGCCTTCCTCGCCGATGGCGACCGCGTGCGCGTGGCGAGCGGAGGCTGAGATGTTCAACGTTTCCGCGTGGGCGATCCGGCGACCCTTGCCGTCGCTGATGATCTTCTTCGTGTTGTGCGTGGCCGGCATCTACGGCTTCATCCAGCTGCCGATCGCGCGCTTCCCGGATATCAGTTTTCCGATGGTGGCGGTGACGGTGAGCCTGCCCGGCGCGGCGCCGAGCCAGTTGGAAACCGAAGTGACACGCAAGGTCGAGGATGCGGTCGCGACACTGAGCGGCGTCAAGCGCGTGATGTCGAGCGTGAATGAAGGGGTGACCACGACCACGATCGAGTTCCAGCTGGAAGTGGACTTGCAGGTCGCGCTCGACGACGTGCGCGACGCGATCAGCCGCATCCGCATGGATCTGCCGGTCGATATCGAGGAGCCCGCGGTCAACAAGATCGAAATCGTCGGTGGCTCGTTGCTGACCTATGCCGTCGAGTCCGGACGGCTGCAGCCAGATGAACTCTCCTGGTTCGTTGATCGCGTCGTGACCAAGGCGATGTATGGCATCAAAGGCATAGCCTCGGTGACGCGCGTCGGCGGCATCGAACGCGAGATTCGTGTCGATCTGAACGCGCATGCGCTCAACGCCTACAACATCACCGCCGGCCAGGTATCGCAGCAACTTGCGCGCATCCAGGTCGAGCGCCCTGGCGGACGCATGGAATGGGCCGGCGAGCAGCAGGTGGTGCGCACCGTCGGCACAGTGGCGAGCGCGGACGCACTGCGCGAGTACTCGATCAGCCTGCCCGATGGTCGATCGGTGCGGCTCGATGCGATCTCGAGCATTCGCGACGGCGCAGCCGAAACCACGCAGATCGCCCTGCTCAATGGCAAGCCTGTGGTCGGTTTCTCGATTTCACGCTCGCGCGGCAGCAGCGAAGTGGCCGTGGCCGAACACGTCCGCGCCGAACTGCGCGCACTCGAAGCCGCACATCCCGGCACCCAGTTCGTGCTGGTCAACTCCAGCGTCGAAGAAGCCGAGCGTTCCTATTCCTCGTCGATGACCATGCTGTGGGAGGGCGCGTTGTTGGCGCTCGCCGTGGTCTTCGTGTTCCTGCGCGACTGGCGCGCGACCTGGGTGAGCGCAGTCGCCTTGCCGTTGTCGATCATCCCCACGTTTGCGGTGATGCATCTGTTCGGCTTCAGTCTGAACCTGATCACCTTGCTGGCATTGTCGGTCGTCGTCGGCATTCTGGTCGATGATGCGATCGTCGAAGTCGAGAACATCGTGCGTCACCTGCGCATGGGCAAGACGCCGCTCGATGCCGCGCGCGAAGCGGCAGACGAAATCGGCATTGCCGTGATTGCCACCTCATTCACGCTGGCCGCCGTGTTTGTGCCGGTCGCTTTCATGCCGGGCATTCCCGGCAAATTCTTCCGCGAATTCGGCTGGACGGCGGCCACCGCGGTACTGTTTTCGCTGCTGGTTGCACGCCTGCTGACGCCGATGATGGCCGCCTACCAGATGCGCGCCAAACCCGAACAGACGCATGATTCGAAAATGATGCTCTGGTATCTGCGCTGGGTCGAGCGCGCGCTGCACCATCGCGCGCTGACGCTGGTGCTGGCGGCGGTGATGTTCCTGCTGTCGCTGGTCATGATTCCGTTCATTCCCGCCACCTTCATTCCGACCTCCGATCTCGGCCGCACCAATCTCGCGATCGAACTGCCGCCGGGCACACGCATCGAGGAGACGCGCACTGTGGCCGAGGAAGCGCGCGCGAAACTCGCGGTCATGAAGGAACTGAAGCAGGTGTATTCCTCGATCGGCGCCGTGCTCGACATCGGCGATCCGACCAAGACCGGCATCGGCGAAACGCGCAAGGCGACCTTGATCCTCGACTGGGGGCTGCCCGCGGATCGCGAACGCAGCCAGAAAATGCTGGAAGGCGAAGTGCGCCGCCTGCTCGCCGATCTGCCCGGTGCACGCGTCAGTTTTCTCAGCACCGAACCCGGGGAACTGATGCAGTTGGTGCTCGCTGGCGATGATCCGAAGTCGTTGTCCGATGCGGCGGCGGCGATCGAACGCGATTTGCGCACCCTGCAAGGACTCGGCAGCGTCACCTCGACGGCGGCGTTGCTGCGTCCGGAAATCGTGATCGTGCCGAACCCGGCACGCGCCGCCGATCTTGGTGTTGCGACGGCGGATATCGCCGAAGCAGCGCGCATCGCGACCAGCGGCGATTTCCAGCAGCGCCTAGCGAAGTTGAACCTGCCGGATCGACAGATTCCGATTCGCGTTGGCGTCGAGAAGTCGGCGCTCGCGACCGAATCACTGATCGCTGAACTTCGCGTGCCCGGCAAGAATGGTCCAGTCTCGCTGTCGGCAGTCGCCGAAATCCGCCTCGATAGCGGACCGGCGCAGATCGACCGTTTCCAGCGCAGCCGCAATGTCAGCTTGACCGCCGAGTTGAATGGTCGTCCGCTCGGCGAGGTGATGGCCGAGGTCGAGCAACTGGCGAGCGTCAAGGCCTTGCCGCCGGGCGTGAGTTTTCTCAATGCCGGCGATGCCGAAGTGTTCGTCGAACTGTTCTACGGCTTTCTGCTGGCGATGGCCGCTGGGCTGATTTGCATCTACATGGTGCTGGTGTTGCTGTTCAACAATGCGTTGCAGCCGCTGACGATCCTGACCGCGGTGCCGTTGTGCGCGGGCGGTGCCTTCGGCGCGTTGCTGATCACCCAGAACTATCTGTCGTTGCCGGCGCTGATCGGTCTGCTGATGCTGATCGGTGTCGCCACCAAGAACTCGATCCTGCTCGTCGACTACGCGGTGATGGCCGAAGACGAGCATGGCTTGAGCCAGCACGATGCCATCGTCGATGCCTGTCGCAAGCGCGCGCAGCCGGTGATCATGACCACGATTGCGATGAGTGCGGGCATGCTGCCGAGCGTGTTCGGGCTGAGTGCCGATGCAAGTTTCCGCGCGCCGATGGCGATTGCCGTGATTGGTGGCCTGATGACGTCAACGGTCCTGAGCCTGATCGTGATTCCGGCCGCCTATACCGTGGTCGACGATCTCTCGCAGTGGTTCGGTCGCCTGCGGCGTCGCAAGCTGGCTGCGATTTGATCGACGTTTGGCGCGTTATTTCGTAGCGGCTTTCAGTACCACAAACTTGGCATCGTCGATCCAGACGGTGCCGTCGCCTTCGAGGCTGATCGAAGTATGAAGTACGTTGGTGTATTGCGGAATTTCCAGTTCGACGCGGACGCGGTGCCAGTCCTTGTCGCCGCTTATTTTTGCTTCGGCGCGTTCCATGTAGGAAGGGCCATTGGCGGCATCGATGCGCACGACGGCATGCCCGTTGGTTACACCTTCGCTGCGGATCCAGACGTCCAGACGCACCGTGGCACCAACCAGACCGGCGTCGTAGACCGTCTGCGCGATCGAACCGAATACTTGCGGGCGCGTGCGGCGGATCATCATGCTGCGCTTGCCGCCATGCTTCACTTCGCTGTCGGAACGGAACTCGTAGGCGCGCACGCCGGCGTGTTGCGTGATCGCCCAATGCTCCGGCTTCTCGCGCGCGTTCAGTGTTTCGAAGTCGCCGTTCTTGAGCATCGACCTGGATGCGGCGAACGACGTAGTCGAGGCAATGCACAGGAACAAAAGCGAGATCGGGTGGCGCATGATCGGTCGTCCGGAACGTGGAAGCGCGCGAGGATACTGCAGTTGCGTCGATTTCGCGCTCGGTTGCCTCAGGTCCAGGTGCCTTCCCAGTGGTGGATGCAATAAGTCTCCGGGGTGATGCATTCCGGCGTGAACTTGCCATTCCAAGGGTAGGGGTAGAAATAGGGGTAGGGCAGCAGGGTAATGCCGTGGACCTGTTGCCGGCCATAGGCGCTCAGTCCGGCGCCGCGCAGCAGTTGTGTAAACAGTTCCGGACCGCGCGGAAAATACTGGTGGCGTGTATAGGTGGCATCGAGCGTCAGCAGGCTACGCGCGAGAAACGGATGGCCAGCGACAGCACCGATCACCGCATTGTTGATCCAGTCCACGTCGTCGCGCTCCTGTTGGAATCCGAGCACGACCTCGTTGTCGTCGAGGTCGTCAAAGCGCTTTAGTACTTCGATATCGGTATCGAAGTACCAGCCGCCATGCGCGTGCAACACTTGCACGCGAACGTAATTCGAAACACGTGACCACTGGCCCTGTGCATAGGCGGCACGGCAGTAATCATTGTCGAGTGATACGTTCGACTCGTCCCAGCGGCGCACTTCGTAGTCGGGCAGCAGCGCCTGCCAGCTGGTGATGCAGCGTTCGTTCAAGGCACTCAAGGACTTCGGACCGAACCAGCAGTAGTGGATGATTTTCGGAATGCTCATGCGATACGCGCGCCGAGTTCCAATGCGCTCGCTTCTTCGCGCAGGCGGCGGCTCAGATAGCCATGCGAACCGCAGGAGGTGAATCCGGCTTCGGCAAAGGCCTTGCGATACCAACTTGCGGGCCGCGCGATGAAGCCTTCGCGGTCGCCGACGAAGTCATCGCCGCGACAGAACAATTCTAGGAAGGCGAATCCCTCGGGGCACAGCGCGCTGAATCCGGACAGTCCGCGCAGCAGTTCGTTGGCCGGCAGGTAATGCATCACATCCGAACAGATCAGCAAGTCAAAATTTCGATCCAGACGCAGTTGTTCCAGATCGCCGAACCGGCACAGGCGGATGTCGCGCGCCAGGCCGTGACGTTCGACCACGTATTCACTGCTATCGAGCCCGAGGTAGTCGATGCGCGGCCGCAACTTCTTCAGAAACGCCCGCCACGGCGCTTCGCCACAACCGACATCGATCACCGACCGCACCGGATGTCCGAGGTAATACTCGGCCATCGCCAAGGTCATCGCCACCTTGCGCTCGAGCACCAGCGGCGATTTCACGCGATGGCCCGGATCGCGATACCAGCGATCGAAATAGGCTTGGTCGTAGTGCTTGGGCATGGAGAGGAGTTCCTGATTTTCGGATTCGCACAATCGGCCGCGCAAGCTAGCGAAGTGTCGGGTGATTGTCTCCTTCCCTTCGCGCAGCGAGGGGAAAGTCGGGATGGGGTGATTGGCGCTCCAGGTCATTCGCCGCAGACTCATGCCCACCGGGCAACCGCCCTGCGGCGAAAACGCTTGACGACGTGTCGTGTCGTTGTGTCACAATGCCGCGTTGCACCATTCACCGTGGCCTCTGGAGAGGCGCCGTGAGTCAACTCGCTGCGGGGAGCGAGGTACCACCAAGTTCTCTTATCACTGCACGCAATGCGTGCGGTGTGTCCATTGTTCGCCTTGGGAATACGTCATGACATGTCGCCTTAATTTCGTTTCGTTTGCAGCGCGCCTGCTGGTCACTTTGCTGGTTGCCATTGCGCCCTTGCACGCTGTGGAACCAATTCTGGAACCCATTCCGGCATCGATTGACGCAGAAACCGACAAGGTCGGCGCCACGCCCGGCGAATTCAACGTCGACAGCTCGGGCGCGGCGACGTATTCAATGCCGATCTTCACCGCACCCGCGCCAGGTGGCGTCGCGCCGCAACTGGCGCTCAGCTACTCGAGCCGTGGCGGTCATGGCGCGCTCGGTGTCGGCTTCGGAATCAGCGGCACTTCGAGCATCGAGCGATGCCGCAAGACGATCGAGCACGGCGACGCGACTACGGATGCCGGCAAACCGATCCAGTGGACCAACGACGATGCCTATTGCCTCGATGGTCAGCGTCTGATCCAGATCGCCGCGACCACCACCACGAATTGCCCAACCCTTGCCAACGTCACGACGTTCGCAGAATTCCGCACCGAACTGGAGTCCTTTGCGCGCATCTGCGCCTACCAAGGCGACGCCATCAGCAACGGCCCCTCCCGCTTCACGGTTGAACGCCGTGACGGCTCGATCGCGCAATACGGATTCAATGCCGACGCGCGCGTCGAACCAAACTCGATCGCCAATCCGACGACCGTCGTCATGCGCTGGGCGCTGAACCGCACGCGCCAGCCGACCGGTGCTTACATCGATTACAAATACAGCGAGAACATTTTGTCTGTCGGCGAACATTTCCTGACAGAGGTGTCGTTCGCGGGGCTCGAAAGCCCAGCGAAGTCCGCCGATGCGAAAGTGACCTTCACCTACGAAGCCATGCCGCTGGCAGGTCAACGAACCGACTACGTCGCGGGCTCCAAGGTCAGTCTGACGCAGCGCTTGAAGACCGTGTCTTCGTATGGGCCGGTCCATATCGATATCAATGGCGTTCCGACCCCGGCCTCGAAACTGCTGCGTGAATACAAGCTGGTTTATGAAGCCAACACCTCGGGCAGCGGGCTGCCGCGCCTATTGAACATTGAAGAATGTGCCACGGCCTACAAGACCGATGGCACCGGAACACCCGCATGTCGTCCGAAGACAGTGCTGGCGTGGAATAGCGGCGTGACCGTCGAACCGACCGATCTGAATCAATTGCCCAATATGGGCTGGTTGCTCCCGCACATCCCGCACTTCATGAGACCCGGCGATTTCAACGGTGACGGTGTTACCGACTGGCTAGTCTGGGTTGAATACAACTGCTCGATTTTGGGTCGCACGCCTGATTCGGTCGAGAAGCCGCTGCGGTACGTACCGGAAATCTGGCTGTCTGGCGTACCGACAGCATTGAGTCCGCTAGGGGTCGGGGTCGCGGTATTTCGGCTGGACACGATCTCCGTCGCGTCCGGAACCTCCGGGAGCTACAGCAGCAATAAATGCAATGAACCGCGAAGCATTGACGGGTTGTTCCACATCTATGACTTCAATGGCGACGGTCGTGACGACATCATGGCGGCAGCGCATGACCCTGCGGGAACCGAACTCGGCTTCAACGTCTTTCTCGTCAAGACGGTAGGGGCTTCAATTTCGGTCTCAGAGAAAATTTCGCCACTTTCGAATTTGCAGAGTCTCGCCAAGCCTGAGAGTTCAGTTCTCTCGGATTTCGACGCTGACGGGCTCCCTGACTTGTTGGCGAAGTACCCAAGCGGACTGGCTCTGCGCAAGCTTTCTCGTGCCGCGAATCGCGCGGACGGACTCACCAGCCATTTTGATGCCGCTTCCCCCCTGTCCGTTTCCGTCTTGAATGGCGGTGCACCGGTCGCCGGAACCACGGTCGAATTGTTCAACATGTGGAATCGACCGCCGCAGGTCGCTGACATCGATGGCGACGGGCGAGCGGACGCAATGTTGCGCATCAAGACCGTCGTCGGCACGACAACCTCGGAACGGAAAAACGTCTTTCGTAATCGCGGCATAGTGGACAACCAGCTGGTGTTTGATCAGGTTCTCGCCACAAATTTGCCATCGGCGGAAGGAAGGTCCGACCTGATGGACGTAAATGGCGACGGATTGACCGATATCGTCGCGATGTACCGGATTGGTGGGGTGCTGGAAAGCGACATCACGGTGTGGATGAATCGCGGCTACCGCGCGGGCGAAGCGATGTTTCTTGCGCCAACGACAACAAAGATTGCCAATTACCCGCAGAGCATTCCGCTAGAGGACGTGAATGGCGATGGGTATCTCGATCTGGTTGTAGAGCGCAGTCTGTCCACCGTGGCGCCATCGTCGAATGGACGCTACGCGCGGTTCGGCGGGGTCGCTGGATTTGTAAGCACCGAAGTTTTGGTCGGCGCGTCGAAGCGCGGACTCACAAACGAAAGCGGCGGTGGTCGGTTTGAGGGCGCATATCAACTGGATCTGGACGCGGACGGTGACGCTGACCGAATCAGCATTGCGATGGTGAATTCACTAACCGGCGAATGGGTTGCCTATCGGCACACCAATGATGGCAAAGCCTACGAAGTCGACACGCTCAAATCCATCACCGACGGCCTCCTGGCTAAGGTCGAGATTACCTATGCACCGCTGACGCATAGCGATGTCTACAAGCGTCACAGCGGTGCTGCGGGCATGAATAACGGCAAGCTTTCGCCGACCTTCGACACGTTCTCGCCGATGGCGGTGGTGAAGTCGGTCAAGCGCAGCATGCCGACGGCGGTCGCATCGAACATGCACGAAACGCGGTATCAGTATCGCGGTGCGCGCGTGCAGGCCGGTGGTCGTGGCTTTCTCGGCTTCGAACGACGAACCGAAATCGACGTCGCAAGCAAGATCGCGACAACCGTCCAGTACCGACAGAATTTTCCGTACATCGGTCAGGTCAAAGCGACTCTGGCTGAGTTGTTACCCTCGGTGGCGGATGGCGCATGCGCTAATGGCTCAGACGTCGCGGGATGCCTTGTCTACAGCAGCGGCATTGACAGCGACGCGCTCGCGCTGCCAGGCGCAGGCGGCAAGAAGTTGCGGACGGTGTCGAATACGCATGCCGACATGGTCAGCGGCAACATCCATTTTCCGTATCTGAGCGAGAGCACTGAAACCAGCTACTCGATCGATGGCACCAAGACGCTTGCACTCACGATCGACGCATGGACGTACACGGATGACGCCAGTACTACGCCGGCGTGCAAGGTCGGCTCTTGCGGCAATCTGGCGACGCACACGAAGACGTGGAAGCGTTACGACCTCAATGCCGCTGGAACCGCTCAAGTCGAGTCAATCGATGTTGTCGAATCGACGAACCACAACTATGCGACTGCGAGTACCACCGGCTGGGGCAACAACACTGCCGCTGCGCCAACGCCGCGCTGGCAATTGGGCCTGATCGGTGCAACCACCGTGCAACGGCAACGATTCGAGAACGCGGCCTTGGTCGACAACGTCACCCGCACCGAGAACTTCGGTTACGACAGCAAGGGCCTGCTTGTGCACACCGTCACCGAGCCGACGTCTGGTGCCGATCTGTTCTTGCGCACCGTGTTGACGCGCGACGATTGGGGCAACGTGACGAAAACGGTGCGTTGTTCCAATCACTTCAACGAAGCCGATTGTCGTTCAACGAGTGGATTTTCGCAGCGTCAATGGGAAGGTGATCGCACAAAGTTCATGCGCTATTCGGAGACGAACTATTCGGCGGATGGTCGCTTCGTCAAAGAAGAATTGGTTCCGTTCTATGACGTTGCCGACAGTTACGGCATCAAACATTTCACGTTTCAGGTTCCGGATGCCGACCGCAACGCACTCGGCCAGCCGACCAAGCGCACCGACGCCAGCGGCGTGGTAACGGAGTCTGTTTACGGGGCTTTCGGGCAAGAACAGTTCCGCCGCGACAACACGGGCGGGTTCCAGTACACCAAGGTGCGTTCGTGCGCGGCTGTAACCTGTCCGGCTGGTGCCGCCTATCGTGTCGACACAAACAGCCATTTGCTTGGCGATTTCAACAGCGCCAATATTGCATTGGCGCCGACGGCTCTGACCTACTTCGACAAGCTCGGACGCGAAGTGTTGCGCACCACTCGGCTGATCAATGCCGACGCCACCAAGCAATGGTCTTCGGTGCGCACTGATTACGACAACCGGGGTCGCGTCGCACGCGTGTCGGTGCCGCATTTCACGAGCTCTGCGGGTGCCGTGCAGTCGACCAACGGCACTTGCAACAACATTGATACGTCCAGCGAGTGTTGGGAAGTCAAGGAATACGACAGCGTCGATCGCGCCACGCTGATCACCAGGCCAGATCTTGCCGACAATGTGTACGCAAAGACCAAGATCACCTATGACGGTTCCGCCCGCGAGGTGCTTACTGAGACGGATCAAGCGCTGGCGCCGGACAATTCGACGAAGAAGATTACCCACAAGTCCGTCAGCAACGGCCTTGGCGAAACCACGAAAGTGATTGAACGCATTGACTCGGTCGACAAGGAGAGCGGACTCAGCTATGCCGCTTTCGGCGAGCTTGCGAAGATCACGAAATCGGATGTGGTTGCGGGGCGGGCCGGAATATTCGAGGTGGCGCTGTCGGCGACATTCGACAAGCGCGGGCGCAAAACCCAAAGTGTCGACCCGGACAAGGGCACGACGAACTATCAATACAACGCACTGGGCGAATTGATCTATTCCCAGGGCGCGACTCTTACGAGTGAAACGCGCTACTACGACGCGCTCGGTCGCGTGCACCGAAAGGTGCAGCAGTATTTGCGCGATCCGAACGAATTGTCGTCGGGACTGGTAGACAGCGACGAAAGGACAGTATTCGACCAGGTTTCGGCGGCCACAAACCAGCGTGCAAGTAGTTCCAGTGCGCCAATGCCAGAACTCGTCACGAATGGCAACTTCGCCACGTCACTGACGAATTGGCAGGCTGACACCAAAACCAAATGGCAAGCGACCGGCGGCAATGGCAACTCGTCCGTGGCTGCAGTCTGGGATAGTGGCTACCTGTTTCAGAGTTCAATTGCGGTGGATTCGAGGCTGCAATACCAGCTGTCGTTCTGGCGCAAGCTACCTGACTACTATCCGAGCACAGCGAGCGCCTATGTGTCGGTGACGCATTGGGCCGGCCAAACCAAGGTATGGACGGATGGTGCGACGATCATGAACGGCACGTCGGCCGATGTCGCGGTCGCGGTGCAGAATGTGCTGGTCACGCCCTATCCAGGTACCACCGCGTTGAAGATTGAATTCCGGATGTTCGGCGCAGGTGGCCGAGCGTTTCATATCGACAACGTAAGCCTTCGCGCAGCTTCACCCTATCCGCGTGATCCCATGGCCGCGTGGACGACGCCTGCCGTGTACCAATATGGAAAGGTGATCAGTCAGGAAGACACCTTTGTGTCGCACAAGCGCCACTTTTCCTATGATGGATTTGGCCGACCGGTGGGTGAAAGCTGGTACTTCAACATGGGTAGGGACGGCGACTTCAATTCCTGGACCGTCGCGGCCACCGAATACGACAGCTATGGTCGTGTCCACAAGCGCTTTGACCCTGACTACAAAGTCTATGCGTCGGCGGTGACCACACATCCTCTGGTCGACGGCGTCGAGTACAGCTATGCCAGTACCGGTCATCTCGCGAGCGAGACAAATCTGCGCAACAGCAGTCGCCTGCGCACCATGGGTACCCAAACGGCGCGCGGCCAAACCGCGATCGAGATGTTTGCTTCCAACAGCGGCTTGATCGTGACGCGCGGGTTTGACGAGCGCACCGGACTGCAGACCTCGCAATTGGCGACGGCGAAAGTGGGCACGACGGACACGATCGTTCAGGACATCCAGTACAGCTACGACAAACTTGGCAACGTGTTCGAACGCTTCAACAAGGCTGCTGGCAAGCGCGAAGTGTTCGCCTACGACAGCCTGAATAGGTTGAAGGGTGTAAAGCAGACGAATGACGTGGCGAGTCCCGTGGCGACAGGACTGTCGCCTACGCTGGACCTCGATTACGACGCATTCGGCAATATCCGGTCCAAGACCTTCGCGACGATCCTGCCAGACGGGTCTTCCGCAATGGACGGTGGCACCTCGATCTATGGTGAATCAGTCACAGAATCAGGAGTCACGAAGTTTGTACGCCCACACGCCGCGAAAATCATGCTGAAACCGGCGTCGATACCGGCGACTGTGTCGACGATCAGTGACGTGGCTTTGGGCATGACCTTGAACTACGACAACGCCGGCAACGCCAGTTCGTCGCGCTGGGATCGCCTCGGCACTAATGCGTCGGGCGCGATGATTCCGGATGCAGTGATCAAACGCGCCTCGCGCAACTTCCACTACACCTTCAATCACCGCTTGGGGTGGATGACCACGTCGGATCAGCAGCGCTCAACGGGCGCGGCGGCGAATTCGTCGTTCGTTCCCGATTGGGACCACGGCACCGACAGCGTGCAGTTTTTCGACTACGGCATGAATGGTGAAATGGTCTTCCGTCAACATACGGTGTATGACCTGACGTCGCGTCCGCAGCCCAACGTCAGCATTCCGTTGTATGCGAAGAACTTGCTCGCGAAAGCGGCGCTTGCCAAGGGCAACTGCGGCAATGGCAACGGACAAGGCAGCAACGGCAATGGCAACGGCAATCCGACGCCCTGTCTCGGCCGCGACGCGCCGCGAGAAGACCATGGCCGACATCTTGCACTCGCTTTTGGACACGATCCGGAATTTCTATCGGCCATGATCGAGATGGACGCATCCGACCGCTACCGTCCGCTGAAATATCCGGCGCTATTGCGCCAACCCAAGGACAATGATCCGAAGTCTGCGGGCGCGCGGGCAAAGGCCGAGATCGCGAACGACAGCTGTGCGACCGATGCGCCGCCGGCAGTGCCGCTGAATGACAAGCTGACGTGGATCTTCGGTAACACCGAGATTGCAGTGAACGGCATGTGCGACAACGCGCGTCGCCGTAACCTCGGCTACGTCAATATCGAGCAACGCCAGTCGCGCAGCGTCAACAACAAGTCGCCGTTCGAATGGGCCGACACCGACCCCAGCAAGCGCCTGACTCGGACGATCTACACCTACCAGCTGACCGATCCACTCGGCAGCGTTGATGTGCAGGTGCGCATGACCGACAACACCGAGTTCACCGCCAGCACGGCCCAGACCAATCGCAACCCGCGTCGTGTCAGCTTTGACGCGCACGGTCAGCAGCGTTCCGGTGAAGCCCGCTCAGCCGTGGACAACAACGGCGACGGCGACACCACCGATAGCGGCGAAGCCGCCTACTTGGACGCCTGGAAAAACCTCGACTACTTCGACCGCACCCGCACCCGCGTCGAAGGCACCGCCCAAGGCTACGCCGGCCACCAGAACTTCAACCACGCCGGCATCGTGCACATGAAAGGCCGTATCTACGACCCGACCCTCGGAAGATTCCTGCAACCCGACCCGATCGTCGAAGACGACCTCAACCCACAAACCTGGAATCGATACACCTACGTCCACAACAACCCGATGACGTTTACGGACCCGACGGGGTATGTGACTGCGGGAAGCAATGGTTGTGCAGCACGATGCCAAGCCGACCGAGCGCGGGATCGTAAGAACTGGGTCGACACCGGTGGCACGATCAGCGGCGGCGGCGGTGCCGGCAACGACAGCGCCCAGGTCACACCGGCGGGTTCTACGAGTGGGGCGACAAACAACAACGCAAATTCGGGATCGAATCAGCAATCGACAGGCGACCTATTGTGTGGCGATTCGAATAGGTGCCGCGGTGCCTTCGACACGGTCTTGTCCCTGTACGAGATCATCGGATTGGTTGATCGTTTAACGGGCGGCGGGCTCGATACTCAAGTGAACTACCTCGGCCTTGCACCGGGCACTGCATGTGACACGCCGCACTGTGATGATCAGCAGGCGCGCAAGGATTACCAAGACGGGAAAAACATCGCGAGCGGCATCATGCTCGCGGGTGGCGAAGCACCGGCGTTCTTGGCCGGAAGATCGACCGCGCAGGCGGTGTCCGGTGGCACGCAGGCGTTGCGCATGGAAGCCACTGTGGCTGGTAGCGGCGCTCTCGTAGAAAACGCCGCGCCTGCTGCTTCGTTCTCGCGAGTGCAGCTCGACAAGAAATACTTGAAGCATGCTGCAGACTTCGGGGTCAATTCGACGAAGAAGAATCCGGAGACGCTGGCTGATTTCGAGCGTGCGCTCCAAAGTCATCTTTCGGATGGAGCAACTGTGCACCAGGGAACCTATGGATTCGTCAAAGACTCTCGGGTGTTCTTCAATTCAAATACGAACAACGCAGTCGTGCTAGATGCTTCAGACAACTTTGTTACCGGATTTAGGCTCGCTCCCGGCACTCCGCAGTTCGAAAATTATCTGCAGAATGGAGTGCTCCGATGAGCTCGACAATCCTGACGTTCGCTCGATCATTCGTCGATGGCCGATTGACGGCTGACGAGTTTGCGAATTCATTCGTCGAGCTCTGGAAAATCGAAAGGGATAGCGGCCTGCTGAGGCAAGATCCATTCAATGTGAGTGAGTTGCTCTCTTCCGCTTTTTGTCTGGCCGATCTTTACAATCCCGATGTTTCTCGCGATGCGCATGAGTTGAGCGGTGATCAGCTCAGGGAGAAAATTTCAGCTCTCTTTGAGAAACTTTGATGGTTGTTGTTGATTGACTGCAAACCCACCACGCCCCGCCTCTGCGGGGCGTGGCCTTTTGGGGTGGTGGAATTATCGGCGGGCAGCTGCGCGCTTCGCCGCTGTGGGCTTCTTCGGTGGTGTGGTTGCGGGTGCGTTGCCGCGCAATGTGCGCAGGCTGCGTTGTCCGGGGATCTTCATCTTTGCGATCTGGGTGCGCTTGACTAATCCGTCCATGACGGCGATCAGCGCCTGTTGATCGCTGTCGGGCAGTTGATCGACTTGCTGGACGAGCTCGTGCAACTCGGGGTTGCGCAGCACGATGTCGCTGGTGATCTCTGTGCGGCCGGCGAGTTCGTCGAGGCTGACCCGTAGCGCGTCGGCGATCTTCACCACGGTATCGAAATGCGGCGCTGCGTCGCCGGTCTCCCAGCGGTTGTAAACGCGCGCGCTGATGTTCAGCAATTGCGCGAGCCGCGCCTGGGTGATGTTGCGTTCGCTGCGTAGCAGTCGCAGCCGTTCCGGGAACTGGGCCATGTCCAACACTGTGGGGTGGTTGAGGGTTGCGGACATGCTATGGGCTCCATGGATGGGTACTGGCTTGCATAGACACTGTAGTACGCATTAAGGTGTACGCGAAAGTCTATTGACGCCTTTTGCCCTGGAGACCCCCATGCCCCGCATCCCCGACACCGAGATCGAGCGCTTGAAGGCGTCGATCTCGATCGTGCGCCTGATCGAATCGGCTGGCATCGTGTTGAAGCCGCATGGGCGCGATCAGGTTGGGCGCTGTCCGTTCCACGAGGACAAGACGCCGTCGCTGGTGGTGAGTGCGAAGACGAACCTGTGGCATTGCCTGGGCGCGTGCCAGGTCGGGGGCTCGGTGATCGATTGGGTGATGAAGCGCGAGGGCGTGTCGTTCCGTGAGGCGGTGGAGCGGTTGCGTGATGTCGCTGGTGCGGCATCGACGTCGACGGCCGCGAGTGCGTTGCACACGGATGCGCTCGATGCGCCGTTGCCGTCGAAGCCAGGCCCGGCGCGAGGATCGGCGCGTTTGCATCAGGCGACGGCGTCGAGTGCGTTGCCGCCGGCGTCGCTGATCGCGAGTGATGATCAGGCGTTGCTCGATCAGGTGATCGACTATTACCACCAGACCTTGCGCGCGAGCCCGGAGGCGTTGGCGTATCTGGCGAAGCGTGGGATTGACGCGCTGGCGGCGATCCAACACTTCAAGCTCGGCTTCGGCAATCGCACGCTGGGTTACTCGCTGCCGAAGATGATCGTGAAGGCCGGTGCGGCGGTGCGCGGCGCGTTGCAGCGCATTGGTCTCTATCGGAGTTCCGGGCACGAGCACTTCAATGGCTCGCTGGTGATTCCGGTGATGAACCTGGACGGCCACGTGACCGAGGTGTACGGCCGCAAGATCACGCGCGAGCTGCGCACCGGCACGCCGCTGCACTTGTATTTGCCGGGGCCGCATCGCGGTGTGTTCAACGAAGCCGGCCTGGTTGGCAACGACGAGGTGATCTTGTGCGAGTCGTTGATCGATGCGCTGACGTTCTGGTGTGCGGGCTATCGCAACGTGACATCGAGCTACGGCATCGAGGGCTTTACCGAGGATCACTTGACCACGTTCCGCCGGCATGGCGTGCAGCGGGTGCTGATCGCGTATGACGCGGATGCGGCCGGCGATGCAGCGGCCAAGAAGTTGGCGGCGACGCTGATGGCGGCAGGCATCGCCTGCTATCGCATCGTGTTCCCGAACGGGATGGATGCGAATGAGTTTGCGCTCGCTGAAAGGCCCGCAGCAGCATCGCTCGGTAAATTGATCCGCAATGCCCGTTGGCTTGGCCCAAGTGCGGCGCCGGCGACGGGGCCGACGTCGATCGCGCAGCCTGATCTTGTGATCGATGCGGTGGCTGATGTTGTTGAATCAATCGCCGTCGACGCAGTGCGTTCGCGCTCGCTCGCACCCGTTCTTCCTTTAGTTGCTGCTGTTGATCCTGAGCCACTGCCGGAACTTCCGGCGTCGCCGGCAGCGCCGCTGCCGCGTGCTCTGGCCGCGAAGGTCGACGAGCGCGAACTGGTGCTCGAGTTCGGTGATCGGCGTTATCGCGCCCGCGGCATGGGTCGGAACCTGAGCTATGACTCGTTGAAGGTGAACCTGCAGGTGAGCCGCGGGGCGCGCTTCCACCTGGACACGCTGGATCTGTACCAGGCGAAGCAGCGGGCGGCGTTTATCCATCAGGCGAGCGTGGAGATCGAGGTCGAGGCCGAGGTGGTCAAGGCCGATCTGGGTCGGGTGCTGCAGGCCCTTGAAGGCGCCCAGGACACGGCGATCAAGGCGCAGCTGAAGCCGAGCGGCGCGCTGCCTGCGGCGGTGTTGACGCCGCAGCAGGAAGACGCGGCGATGAGTTTGCTGCGCGATCCGCATCTGATCGAGCGCATCGTCGCGGACGTGGAAGCGATCGGTGTCGTCGGCGAGGCGAGCAATGCGCTGGTCGCGTATCTCGCGTGTGTCAGTCGCAAGCTCGACAAGCCGCTCGCGATCTTGATCCAGTCGACGAGCGCGGCCGGCAAATCGACGCTGATGGATGCGCTGTTGTCGCTGATGCCGGAAGCCGAGCGGGTGCATTACTCGGCGATGACCGGACAGAGCTTGTTCTATCTCGGCGAGACGTCGATGAAGCACAAGATTCTGGCGATCGCCGAAGAGGAGGGCGTGCGCCAGGCGGCGTATGCGTTGAAGCTGCTGCAGAGCCAGGGCGAGCTGACGATTGCGAGCACCGGCAAGGATCCCGCGACCGGCCAGCTGGAGACGCAAACGTACAAGGTCGAAGGGCCGGTGATGTTGTTCTTGACGACGACCGCAATCGACATCGATGAAGAACTGCTCAATCGATGCCTGGTGCTGACGATCAATGAATCGAGAGAACAGACGGCGGCGATCCAGGCGAAACAACGAGCATCGCGGACGCTGGCGGGTCTGCTCACGAAAGCACGCAGCGATGAGGTGTTGGCGGCGCATCGCTCGGCGCAGACGCTGCTGCGGCCGCTGGCGGTGGTCAATCCGTTTGCGGAGCAACTGACGTTCGCGAGTGATCGCGTGCGGTTGCGTCGCGATCATCAAAAATATCTGGCGCTGATCGACAGCATCGCGCTGCTGCATCAGTACCAGCGGCCGGTGCGCACGGCGAGCCATGCCGGTACGGCGATCGAATACATCGAAGTGACGCTCGCCGATATCGCGCTTGCCAATCGCCTCGCGCATGAAGTGCTCGGCAGATCGCTCGATGAACTGCCGCCGCAGACGCGGCGCGTGCTGGGCTACATGCAGCAGTTCGTCGCTGCGCAAGCACAAGCGCAGGCGATGGAACGCACGGCGGTGCGCTTCACGCGGCGGGCGATGCGCGATGCGCTCGGCATGAGCGAGAAGCAGCTGCGCGTGCATGTCGATCGACTGGTCGAAGGCGAGTATGTGATCGCGCATGCGGGTCGCAACGGCCAGCGCTTCGTCTATGAACTGGCGTTCGATGGCGATGTTGCAGACAGCGCGCCGCAGGCGATCGGACTGGTCGCGGACAGCAACCTCGTGGGGGTCAACGCCAACCTCGTGGGGTCAAAGGCCAACCTCGTGCCCCACTCGTGGCCCGCTCGTGGTGACCTCGTGGCCACCTCGTCGAGTGCCGAAATCCCCCGCATCGCGAGCGCTGGCGCGGATGTTCTGCCTTTAGTTGCTGCTGTTGCTGAAAACGCACTACTCGGGGCACCGCGTGCGAACCGTAGTAATGGCGGGTCGTACTCGTGAATGGGCTCGAAATCTACGCCCGCCACTGGCTCGAACACCGGCGTGTGCAGGGCATGAGCGAGACCACGCTGAAGGGGCAGGGCAGCGTGCTGCATCAGTTCATCGCCTGGGCCGCAGAGCGCGGTGTGATGCAACCCGAGGAGGTGACGCTGGCGCTGATCGAGCGTTATGCCCGTCACGTGTTCTATCTGCGCCGGCCGAATGGTCGGCCGCTGACGCGGGACACCCAGCGACTGCGCCTGTCGCCACTGCGTGGGTTGTTCGCGTGGCTCACGCGTGAACGCGTGGTCGCGATGAATCCCGCAGTGGATCTGGTGTTACCACGCTCCGAGCAGCGCATGCCGCGACGCTTGATCAGCGTCGCCGAGTTCGAAGACCTGGTGCGCCAGACCGCCGTCAAGGGACTGATCGGGCTGCGGGATCGGGCGATCCTGGAAACCTTGTTCGCGACCGGCATCCGCCGCGCTGAACTCGCCAACCTCACCCTGTTCGACATCGATGCCGCGAACAACTCGCTGGCCGTGCGCGAAGGCAAGGGCCGCAAGGATCGATTGATCCCGATCGGCGAGCGCGCCCTGGCCTGGATCGAAAAATACCTGCTCGACGTACGCCCGATGCTGGTGCGCGATCCCTCCGACAACATGCTGTTCCTGACCGATCGCGGCCAGCACTTCGTCAAGAAACGCCTCTCCGATCTGGTGAAGAAATACCTCACCGCGGTCGGCATCGACAGCGGCGGCGCCTGTCACCTGTTCCGCCACTCGATGGCGACGCTGATGCTCGAGAACGGCGCCGACCTGCGCTATATCCAGGCGATGCTCGGGCATGCCGACATCAGCACGACGACGATCTACACGCGGGTCGCGATCGGCAAGCTCCGTGACGTGCACACGCGCACGCATCCGACGGCGTTGCTGAAGTCGCGACGCGTCGACGAAGCCTAGAGCCAGAGCGCGACCACTGTCGGCATCACGCGCCGTCACGTTGCTTGCACGCGCTGCGCTCCTCAGTCGCCAGCTCCTTCGTCGCTCCGCGCAGCAAGCAACGCGCCGGCTACCGCGGCCATCCTGGCCGCCTTCGTTGATCACTGCGCTCCGATCCAGGACGCTCGGCGTCCTGCCTCGCGTGTGTGCGCACCTGCTACGCACGTGCGCGTTCGTTGGCCAAGCAAGCGCGCATCAGCTTCGCTCATGCACGCTTGCCGCTTCGCATCTTGCTTGCTTCCCCCGTCCCCGTTCGCGCAACACCTTCGCGCTTCGCACCACGTCTGCCGTGTGCGCTCACGGGGCTCTGGGCGCGCACGACGACATAACGCAGGATATATGCGCACTGCGGCGCTGGCCGCGATCGACGCCGGCGCAGGATCAATCGCAACGCGCGGCCATCACCACAGCGTTCGCTGCGCCGCATATATCAGCGTTATGCCGCATGCGCGCTCGTTCGCTGCGCTCACTCACTGTCGTCGCTGCGTCCGCAGCGTGCTTCCAGTGCGGCCGTCCATGGCCGCACAGCTGCGTGCAGTTCGTCGCGTGCGCGCGGGTTGCGGTCATCGGCTGCGGAAACTTCAAGGCCGCGCGCCAGAGCGCGCACGTTGATGCTTCGTGGAAGGTTGCTCGCTGTGGTCGCTTCAGCGTAGCGCCGTGCTCGGTCTGTCAAGGACTGACGCAAGTTCGCTGCGCGAATCCTTGACAGCCCTGCGCGCGGCACTCGGGGTCCACGCCCACAACGATCAATCCAGATCGCAGGCCGAAGGAGAACCGCCATGATGAAGATCGATGACCTCCGCTACGCACTGGCCAAACAAGTCCGCGCCATCGCCTATGGCGTCACGCTGCACTGCGACTATGGTGATCTGCGCCTCGAAGGTCATGACGCCGAAAAGATCGCGCTGCTGGTGAAGAAGCTGCTCACCGCACAGTTGAAGAAAGCCGAACGGCGCGAAGCCGAACGCAAAGCGCAACGCTAAACCGCCGCACACCGCGCTGGGCACTCGCCCGGCGCGGTGCGCGTGTACGCAGCCACACGGATGCACAAGCGCCGCTGCGTGCCCGTCTGTGCGCGTTGCGCGCGGGTTGCGTGAACCGGCTTCGTCCTGTTCAAGGCCGCGCGCGGCCCGCGTCTTGGTGCGCGGTGGATCTTGTCGCGGGCGACGGCCGCGCAGCGCGCACCAAGCCCCGAGCGCGGCGGCTAAAACAGAAAACGGGTTGCCGCGAGCCGCGGCCGCAAGCGACACTCGGCGCATGCTTGCCCGCCGTTCTTCTTTAGCCGCCGCTCCGCGCTCGCTTGCGCGGACGCAAGCGCACACCCGCGGCCGAGCCCGCAGCAGCGCCAAACCGCACGTCGGGAATTTTGCTTCCGGGCAAAAAGCGCGCGCAGGGCGACGCGTCCACATGAAAGGCCGAATCTACGATCCGACCTTGGGTCGTTTCCTACAACCGGATCCCATAGTCGAAGATGATCTGAATCCACAGACGTGGAATCGCTACACCTACGTTCGCAATAACCCGATGACGTTTACGGATCCGACTGGGTATGTGACGAAGGGGAGTAACGGTTGTGCAGCGCGCTGCGAGCGACAACGAGAGCGAACGACCGAAAGATTGATTGGGCAAGGATGGTCGATCTCCGGCGGCGGTAGCAACGGCGGTAGCAGCAGAAACACAACACCCGCTGGCGCAACCGAAGGCGCTACGAACAATTCGCTGTTCGCGCATGCTTGGACTAAGTTTGTAAAGGACGCGCCCAAGCCCGGAGACTTCAACGGCGTTACCAATGCATTTGAAGCCAACGCTATTGCAGACCAAATCAGCGGTAGCGGCGATGATCGGGGAGGAGACCAACGTGATCCGTGGAGCTACAGCGATGCCGAACTGCAGGAATTTGTCGACAACTCGCCACAGGTCACTTTCGACTTGCCGTTGCTACCGCAACCGCTGGTGGATTTCGCAGCTGGTTTTGGTGACACCGTAAGCATGGGCGCAGCTGCCTACATTCGAGAGGGATGGAATATTGATGGCCGGGTCGACGTCATGTCCGACTCATACGATTACGGAGGCTATGCAGGCATCGCTAATTCGCTCGCGATGGGTGCCGGACTTTTCACCGGCGCGACGCGTGCTGGCGGAACAGTTGCCGCGACGCGTTGGGGCGGCGAAGGAGTGTGGTACATGGTCGGCGGTCGAAGCACGTCGAGTTGGTGGCTCTCGGGAACACGATTCACGTATACGTACAAAAGCGCCGTCACCATCGAAGTTGCCGGTGGCAGACTTGTCTACCCTTCTGGACGGCAGTGGTTTAAAGGCTTCCTCGGACAGCGGGTGCTCTTGCCATGACGATCTTGTCCTGGACCTTGGTCGTTGCCGCAATCGCGCTACAAGTTTTGAACGTGGCCTGGTTTATTGAGGGAATTTCATCGCGCCGAGCGAAGTCGCAAGTCATGCTGGTTCCGTGCGTGCTGTGGTACATCGCGCTGGTCATCCGTGGTGAAGGCTTTTTTGTCGCTTCTTCTGGCATGGAAATCGGGATTGTCGTGATCGCGCATCTGCTTCTCACGATAACAATGGCGGCAATTTCTTCGCGATTTAGATGAGTCCCTTGATTGACTTGTGACCCACCACCCCCGCCTCTGCGGGGCGTGGTGTTTTGGCGTGGTGGATTTGTTGGCCGGCGCGGCTACCTTATCGCCGTGTTTTCGGCTTGCTGCCTTTGTCCTCGTGCAGCACGAATCCGATCGGTCGCTTCGGTGGATCGGGTGGCGTCATGAGGTCGCGTAGGGTGTCGAAGACTTGCTTGAGTTGAATACGGGTGTTGCGGCTGAAAGCGTCGTGTTGGTACGCGAGCGCTTGGGTTTTTTGTTCGAGGGTGTCGAGGCGTTTGGCGAGTTCCTGGTGGCTGCTGACGAGTTCGCGCAGTTGCACAAAGGCGCGCACGACGTAGACCGATATCTCGATGGCCCGCGGGCTGTTGAGCAGCATGGCGGCCATCAGGGCGCCGTGCTCGGTAAAGACGCGTGGTGCATAACGTCGGCCGCCGCGCTTGCTGTTTGAGGTCGCAGATTGCGACCTCAAAGTGGCGAATTCTTCGTCAGTGAGCACGAACATGAAGTCAGCCGGGAACTTCGCGAGATTGCGCTTCACGGCCTCGTTGAAGCGCTTGGTCGGGACGTCATAGAGCGCAGCGAGATCGGCATCGACGATCACTCGTTGCTCACGTATCGAGAGGAGACGAAGCGTGATTGCCTCCGCCAACAGCGGTTTGGCGATCATCGCTGCCCAACCGCCCTGACCGGCAACGGCAAATTGCACAGTTCGATGTGGCGTGCTGGCACCTGGGTCCAGGGGTCGCGGCGGTTGCGTTTGGCTTCGATGATCTGGGTGAAGAGCGGCGTGTCGGTGCGCAGCACTTCGAGGGCGGTGCGGTCTTTCTCGGGGACATCGGTGGCGACGCGCATCGCCTTGATCGGGATGCGTTCTTCAGGCGTCGCATAGAAGCCCATCGGCGGTGCGCCGCGCGGCAGTGTCGACAGCAGTTCGATGCCGTGGATGACGCGTCCGACCAGGGTGATGTTGCGATCGAGGTGGCGCGGCGCGTGGCCGGTGGTGACGTAGAGCTGGGCGCCGTTGCCGGAATCGGTTTCATTGCCGCGCGCGACACCGAGCGTGCCGTAGCAATGCGTCAGCCAGGTCTGCCCGGCGCGCAGGTCGCGGCCGATCCAGAAGCCGTCGGACACGCCGACGACTTGCGCGTAGCCATCGTCATCGGGCAAGCGCGTGAACGCCATCAGGTCCGACCACGGCACCGTGAACTCGCCGGCGAGTCTTGCTTTCGCGGTCTTGAATGGGCGCGCCTTCTTTTCGTCTTCTTCCGGGTCGCCCCACTGCACCACGTAGTTGTCCTGCGAGCGGATGATCGACAGGCCGTCGAAATAGCCGTCGCGGATCAGCGCGCGGATATTCTTCGCATGGTTCGGCGCGAACGCCGGCGCCAGTTCCATCACCACGCGACCACTCGCCAGTTCCAGATACAACGTGTTCTCGGCATCGGGCGTGCGCCAGTCGCCGGGCGCGGATGCGGCGATCAACTCGTTCACCGTGCGATACGCCGGCGCGGCCGCATCTTCGGCATGCGCCGGGATGAACGGTGACGTCAACAGCAGCGCGAACATTGCGCAAGCGAGCGGGGCAGAAACAAGCGGGGCAGTACGCATCGACGATCTCCAGAACGGGCCGGGCGCTGAGCCTAACCCGTCCCGCTGCATGCGCCAAACGCAGTCGAAGTGGTGGATCGATCGGACAGACTCAGCCGCGATTGACGCTCGTCAGCCATTGCAGCAACTGCGGCATCGGCATGGCGCCGGAGGTGCGCGCGAGTTCGCGGCCGCCACCGAATACGGCCAGTGTCGGGATACTGCGGATCGCGAATTTGGCTGCGATGTCCGGATAAGCCTGGGTGTCGAGTTTGAGCAGGCGAAAACGTGGTTCGAGCCGCTTTGCAGCTTCGGCGAAGGTGGGGACGAACTGCAGACACGGGCCGCACCACGGGGCCCAGAAATCAACGACGACGGGCAAGTCGTCGCGTTCGATATGGCGCATCAAGACGACATCATTCACCGCGCGCGGCGCGGCCGTGAACAGTGCCTGGTGGCAACTACCGCAACTGGGCGCCGCAGCGAGCCTCGATTCTGGAAAGCGGTTTACTGCATCGCAATGCGGACAAACGACGTGCAGATTCGGTTCGGACATGGTTCACCTCGTGCACGGAGATGCGGCCGAGGCGGGCGCATTCAAGCGCGTCAGCTCAGACGCGCGTCACCGACCAGGATTGCAGGCGACCGTCGCGATACGGCATCACGCCGTGGAAGGCGCGTGCATCGGTGTCGAACACCAGCGGCAGGAAGTGGCGGTCGCCTTCCCACAACGGCAAGTCGAGGATGCGTTCGATCGGCACCCATTCGAGATCGCCTTCGGCATTGCTCGCGGGTGCGGTGCCGGTGTAGCGGCTGATCAAAAACACGAAGCCGAACCAGTCTTCGCCGCGCTTGCCGAAGCCCGGCCAGGAAATCGTGCCGCGTAGCTGCAGTTCGTCGCAGCGGATTTCGGCTTCCTCGAAAATTTCGCGACGCATGCCGGTGACGATGTCCTCGTCCGCTTCGAGCTTGCCGCCGAGACCGTTGTATTTGCCGAGATGCGCGTCGTGCTCACGTGCATTGCGATGCACGAGCAGCACCCGGCTGCGGTCGGGCGAGAGGACATAGCCGAGCGTGGCGAGGATCGGGGTGTAGGGCATCCGGTCATGCTCGCAGATTGCGCGCGTCAGGAAAACGCCGTGACGTTTATACTCGCGCCCCGTCCAAGGAACAGATGCGATGCAGCAACAGTATGCCTTTCTCGCGGGCACGGCATGGACTGCGGGTGGCGGACATGGTTGGTGGCGTGCGCTCAATGGCAGCAAGGACGAATGGCTGGATCCAGCCGAAGTGGCTGCCGCATCCATCTGCGTGCGCTTCGCAACCCTGCCGGAACATGTGCAGCGATTGACCAGCCAGATCGGCTTGTCGGTGGTTGACGGGCAGGCCTTGTTGCAACGCCTGATTGCGCGGGGATTGCTGGTGACGCCGAACAGCATGGTGCCGGCAGCGTCTGTCGAGGCGCCGATGCTCGACGCGCCGATCATCGCCATCCGCAGCTATGCCCGGCCAGCGAGCTTGCGGCGTTTGCTGTTGTCGATGCAAGCCGACGAACAGCACTTCGGCACGCGCCGTCGCCATCTCGTCATCGACGATGGCGACGAGGTCAGCATGGCCGCGACCAACGCCGCGATCGTGGCCGAGATGGCGCAGGTCGGCATGAACATCGGCTACTTCGGTCCGGATCTGCGCCGCCGTGGATTGCAGGCGCTGGCGGTCGAGGGTGAATCCGCGGAAGTGATCGCGGCGCTGTCTGCCGGTAGTGTGCGTGCGCCGACCGGTGCCCGCGCTTGGAACTGGGCGCTGTTGCTCGCGGCAGGCCGAACGCTGTCATTTGTCGATGACGACTGCGAGTTTCCGATACGCCTTCCAGAGCACTCTGCGCGCACCTGGTCATTGCAGAATTCGCTCGCCAACGAGGGTCGTTTCTACGATGACGTGATGCCCGAGTTGCCGGTCAGCGGCGACGATCCCTACTTGCTGATGCGACGCATTGTCGGACAAACGACGGGCACACTCTGGCATCGCGACGGTGTCGCCGCCAACCATTTCGGTGGACGCCTGACCTCAGAATTCCAGTGCTGGCAGTCGAACCGGCGCGTGTTGGCGGCTTCGGGCGGCATCTATGGCGGCCATGTCTACAACAGTGCCGTGTACTTCAATATCGCCGACATCGCGAGCCTCAAGAATCTGTTGCGACCGCCGTTCCGCCTGGATCGGCTGGACGGCGAACGCATCTGGCAAGGCGTCAGTGCTGCCCGCATCACCAGTGCGGCGGTGTACTCGCCACTGCTGCTCGATGCACGCGAACTCCTGCCGTTCGCGGGATCTTTCGGCAAGGCGGACGACACCGGATTCTTCGGCCTGCTGTCGGCGGTGGAACCGGCTCCCGCGTATGCCTACCTGCCATTGCTGATGGGGCATCGACCCGAGGAGGATCGTGCCCGACGCGAACGCGCTGGAAAGGAGTTGCTGCTTGATGGCAACCACTATCTTGGCTATTTCGCGCAACGCGCCGCAACCCAGATGTTCGGACAGGACCGCTACGCGCGCATGACGGCAATCACGGCGCTCGCGGCTGATCTTGTGCACGCCGGAGAAGCCGACTTCCGCAACGACCTGCAGGCTTGGCGCGGCCGCAACATTTCCGCAGTGATTGCCGGAATCGATGAATCACGACGCCTGGTGGGCGCGCAAGCACCGGCGCAATGGCTGGCCTTCATCGCGCAAATCGAACATGCGAACCGCAAGGCCATGGGCGAGCAGATGCCGGAACAGCGCGTCGGCGAATGTCGCAGCACGATCCGTCAGTTGGCGCAGCTCGGCAATCTCTGGCCGCATTGGTGGCAGACAATGCGTGCGGGGCTTGCTGACGATCTGCTGGCGGCCAGTGGTCTGCAAATGGCCTGATTCACCACAACGGACGATTGAAGTCGAATTCCGGCTGCGTGAGGGCGGGACCGAAGGCATTGCCGACGCCATAGTCGATACCGAGACGCATGAAGATGTGCGCATGTTCCAGCGTGTTCATGGCCGGGGCGATGACCGCCGCGCCGAGTTGATGCGCCTTGCGCACCAGGGCGATCAGCGTCGGGCTGGTGCTGTTCGCCGATGCCGTGGCTTCGAGCAGTTCACCGTCGAAGCGCAGGACGTCCACCGGCAGTTGGGTCAGCACATGCACCGCCGCGAAATCGCGGCCGAAGTCACTCAGGCCGAAGCGCACGCCGGCGGCGCGCAGGCGTGCGATCGGTGCATTCAGCGCAACGCGGTGATCAAGCAGTTCGGCACCGGAAATCTCAAAGGTGAAGCCGCCGCCGGCCAGTTGACGTTCGGCCAATTGCGCAATCAGCCAGTCGGCTTCGCTCAGGTCGAGCAGCCAGTCTGCAGTGACCGGCAAGTGAAAGCGCAGGGCATGACGCGCACTGCGTGCCTCGCTGCGGGCATTGAATGCGATTTCGAAGCGTGCGCGCTCGAAGGCGCTGCGCACACCGAGTTCGTTGGCGACGCGCGTGCACAGGCCGTAACTGCCGCGAGTGCCGTTGATGTCGGCGCTGCCGAGCGAGAACTGGAAGTCGAACTGGTCGTGCAGGCTGCCCTTGAGCGGAATCAGCGGGCGATACTCGACGCGCAGATTGCGCATGTCGAGCGGACGGCTGAGCACGGCGCGTACGGCCAAAACCGGGTCAATTTGCGCCGCCTCGTCGACAGTCGACCACAGCGCGATATTGCCGCCACGTGTGTTGGCTTCGATGCAGGCACGCTCTGCGGCACGCACTGCGCCGTCGGCATCAAGCGGCTCTTCGTCGAGTGCGACGAGGCCGATGCTTGCCGAGACCGCGACTTGCTCGTTCGCAACCATCAATGGGCGTTCGACGATCGCGAAGCGAATGCGTTCAGCGAGTTGCGTCAGGATTTCGCGGCGTTCGCGCGTCAGCAGCACCAGCCATGAAAAATCGCGCAGACCGCAGGCCATGTCGTGGTTGGCAAGCAGGTCGCGCAGGCGCGTACCGATTTCGGTATCGACGCCAGCAAGCGCGCTGGTGCCGATCACGTCGCGCAGATGGGTGATGTCGTCGAACTGGATCATCAATACCGCCGAGCCTTGCGTACCGATACGGCCGGCGATGCGGTCGATCACCAGCGAACGCGGGTACAGGCCGGTCTTCGGATCGCGGGCGGCACCGGCTTCGGCTTGCGCCCGCAGCCATTGCGCGCGTTGCACACGCGAGCGGATGACACCGACAACATGGCGCGCCTTGAGCGGCTTGACCAACACTTCGTCGGCACCGGCGGCGATCGCGTCGAAGCGCTCACTGGCGTCGCCTGCAGCCGCGGCGAGCACGATCGGCAGCGTCGCGTGTTCAGCTTGCTGGCGCATCACCTGGATCAGATCGATGCCACGCGCGTCGGGCAGGGTGGCATCGATCAGCACCAGATCGGGCTGGAATTCGGCGAGCGCAGTCAGTGCTGCCGCACCATGCCCGGCGACGCGTGCAGTCATGCCTTCGGCCGCGACCCATTGCCCGCACTGGATCGCCAGTTCGCGATCATCTTCGACGATCAGCACCCGATACGGCGGTGCGTCCTGGCGACCGAGCAATTCGTCGATGCGCGCCGCAATGCGATAGCTGTCGAGCGGCGCTGCGAAGAACGCCGCGGCGCCTGCGCGCAAGGCGAGCAGACGATGGGTGAGGTCGCGGTCGGCTGAAAGCACGACCACCGACGGCGGTGCCGGCGCATCGCGCCAGCGCGCCATCAATGCGGGCAAGGCGCGCAGTTGCGGTGCTGTCATCACGACCGCCCCGGGCATGGTCGTGTTCAGGAAATCGCGCAAGCCGATGGCATCACCGAAGCGGTGCAACTCGTAGCCGCGTTCGGTCAGCGCGGCTTCAAAGCCGGGCGCGAGTCGGTCGCCGACACCGAGCAGGCAGATGGCATTGCGCACGGTGCGGGCCCGCGGCGCAGGCGTCGGTGCCGAATGGATCGAGGTGACATTGCTGGCCACCGGCGCGCCGGGTGCTGGGGTGGGATCCGTAGCAACAACATGCTCGTCACCTTGCGACAGTTTCGAAACCAGTTCGTCGAGACGGATGCGTTGCGCGGTGTTCGGGGCGCGCCCGGTCTCGACAAAGGTCGCCAGGTAGGCGGCCAGATCGCCGAGGCGTGTCACTTGTGCATCCTGTGCGCGCTCGAAACCGCTGTCGATGATCTCCGCCAACTGCTCCGCGCCCGTTTGCGTCCACTCATCCGCGAGGGACTGCCAAAGTTTCGCAATTTCCGCGCGCACGCCTTCCCCGTTGTCGGTGGGCGGCGAAGCATTGGGAGCGGTAGCCGTCATGCGTCGATGCTAGCAGCGCGTGTGTGGCCCTTCCGGGCGTTCGTCGAAAAACACGCATGAATCGTGCCGCACATCGGCCTATGCTTGGTGCCTCGCATCGGGAGGACAGCATGAAAATTCAGGCCTATCACTGGTTGTTTCCCTCATTCCTGCTGTTGCTCGCCCACGCCGCATACGGCTGGGGTGGATTGACCCTGATCGACGATCTAGGGCCAATCGCCGAGCGTTCGGCCGAACGCGAGGGCGCACTCACCTGGACCTACATGCAGGGAGGCCGCTGGGTTGTCGAGCGAGCCGGCTGGAGCGAAGCAGCCGAGCGCCAGGCTGAAGCGACGTTTGCGCCAGCACGCGAACGCCTGCTGGCGTCGCCGGAGATCGCCATGGATCTGCTGCACGGCCCGCCGCTGGGCTTTTCCCATCGCCTGCTGCAATGGACGCATTGGCTGGCGCCGATTTTGTTGCTGATGACGTCGATTTCCTATGTGCGGCGGCAAAAACCGGTGATGACCACGCGCAAGATTCGATGACGGCAGGCGCCTCGGCTACGCTTCGTGCCTTACTTTCCAGGGAGCACGCCATGCCTTCATTCGATGTCATTTCCGAAGTCGACAAGCACGAACTGACCAATGCCATCGATCAGGCCAACCGCGAACTGTCGACGCGCTTTGACTTCAAGGGCACCGATGCCCAGTTCGAACTGGACAAGCTCGTCGTCAAAGTCATCGCCCCGAGCGAGTTCCAGCTCAAGCAGATGCAGGACATCCTGCGCGCGCGGCTGACGGCACGGCATATCGATGCGCGTTGTCTGGAGATCGGCGAACCGGTCGTCAACCTGGCCGGTGCGCGTCAGGACATCACCGTCAAGCAGGGCATCGAGCAGGCGGTCTCGAAGAAGATCATCGCGACGATGAAGGAAGCGAAGATCAAGGTCGAAGCGCAGATCAATGGCGAGAAGCTGCGCGTCAACGGGAAGAAGCGCGATGACCTGCAGGTGGCGATCGCGTTGCTGAGAAAGTCCGAGTTCGAAGTACCGCTGCAGTTCGACAATTTTCGCGATTGAGTGGCGAAGAAACCCCCTCCCGACCTCCCCCTCGCTGCGCGAAGGGGAGGAGACCAGAGTGAGATCGCGCGGGACGCCTAGAGCGCGTCGCCGTCCATTTCGCCGGTGCGGATGCGGATGACGCGGTCGAGGTCGTGGACGAAGATCTTGCCGTCGCCGATCTTGCCGGTATTCGCGGCGTTCTGGATCGCTTCGACGACGCGGTCGACCTGGTCGGTAGTCACCGCGACTTCGAGTTTGATCTTGGGCAGGAAGTCGACGACGTATTCGGCGCCGCGATAGAGCTCGGTGTGGCCTTTCTGGCGGCCGAAGCCTTTCACTTCGGATACGGTGACGCCGGTGACGTTGACTTCGCTCAAGGCTTCGCGAACGTCGTCGAGCTTGAACGGCTTGATGATGGCGGTGATCATTTTCATGGATGGGCTCCGATCATGTCTGGGTGATTCTGGTCTGGGCGTTCAGATGATGTAGCCGCGTTCATTGTGCAGCGCGAGGTCGAGGCCTTCGGTTTCGGCATCGGCATCGACACGCAGCCCGATCGTCACGTCGACGAGCTTCAGGATCAGCCAGGTGACGATGCTGGTGTAGACCACGGTGAAGGCCACGCCCTTGAACTGGATCCACAGCTGCAGCCCGATGTCGGTGACGGTGCCGAATCCGCCCATGGCCGGCGCGGCAAACACGCCAGTGAGCAAGGCGCCGACGATGCCGCCGATCGCATGCACACCGAACACGTCGAGCGAGTCGTCGTAGCCGAAGCGGCGCTTGATCGTCGTCGCCGTAAAGAAGCAGATGGCGCCGGCCGCGAACCCGATGATGAGCGCGCCGCATGGCCCGGCGGTGCCGGAAGCCGGCGTGATCGCGACCAGTCCGGCCACGGCACCCGAGGCGATACCGAGAACGCTTGGCTTGCGATGGGTCAGCCATTCGATGGTCATCCACGAAAGCGCGGCCGCCGCACTGGCGATCTGCGTCACCAACATGGCCATGCCGGCGGTGCCGTTCGCGGCCACTGCGCTACCGGCATTGAAGCCGAACCAGCCGACCCACAGCAGGCTCGCGCCGATCAGCGTATAGCCGAGATTGTGCGGCGGCATCGCGGTATTCGGATAGCCGCGACGCTTGCCGAGCACGATTGCGGCGATCAGGCCGGCGATACCGGCATTGATGTGCACCACGGTGCCGCCGGCAAAGTCGAGCACGCCCCAGTCCCACATCAGGCCACCGTCGCCGCTCCACACCATGTGCGCGATCGGCGCGTAGGCGAAGGTGAACCAAAGCGCCATGAACACCAGCATCGCCGAGAACTTCATGCGCTCGGCGAAGGCACCGACGATCAAGGCCGGGGTGATGATGGCGAAGGTCAACTGGAAGGCGATGAACACGCTTTCCGGAATCGCATAGACAATACTGTCGGCCGTCAGGCCAGCGAGCCAGGCTTTGTCGAAACTGCCGATAAAGCTGTACAGATTGATCGCGCCTTTTTCCATGCCGGTGGTGCTGAACACGATGCTGTAACCGTAGGCGACCCAGAGCACGGTGATCAGCCCGGTGATGGCAAAGCACTGCATCAGCACGCTCAACACATTTTTGGCGCGTACCATGCCGGCGTAGAACAGGGCGAGGCCGGGAATGGTCATCAGTAGCACCAGGCTGGTGGCCACGATCATCCAGGCGGTGTCACCGGAGTTCAGAGTTGGCGGCGCGGCGCTGGCCAGTGCGGGCAGGGCGGTGAGGGCAATAGCAGTCGAACATGACGCGGCTCGGGTCATTGGATGCCTCCTTGGGGACACCCCGAAGATGTTGCAGCGCAACTTGAGCCTTCACTCGAACTTTCGCTGTTTTATTCGAAGACCCCTGCGACGACCCGGCGTCGAAGCCGGGTCGTTAGCCGAAGTTTCTCCAAACGTGACCAAATTCGGTCTATATTCAGGCCAGTCCAACGATAGGCCGTAATCATGCAGTTATCGACACAAGTGCGCCCCATCAGCTTTCTGAAAGCCAATGCGGCGGCTATCGTGAGGGAAATCGGCGCCAGTGGCGATGCGATGGTGATCACCCAGAACGGTGAGGCCAAGGCCGTGATTCAGGATGTGCGTTCGTATGAACAGGCGCAACAGACCATGGCGATGTTGAAAATATTGGCGCTCGGAAATCGCCAGATCGAAGCAGGGCAGGTCGAATCCGCCAACGCGTACTTCAAACGTCTGCGCAAGCGTTGATGACGTCATGACATCGCGACGGGTGTTGCTGACATCCGACGCGATCGCCGACATCGATGACCTTTACGACTACATCTGCGAGCACGACCTGCCGGCTCGCGCCGTCCATGTTCGCGAAGCGTTGATTTCGTTGATCGAAAGTCTCGCGACCGCCGCCGAACGCGGAACCTACCCGAAAGAACTGGCAGATCTCGGTATCCGCGAATACCGCGAGGTTTTTTTCAAGCCGTACCGTGTGATTTTCCGGGTCGCCCCAAAGCACGTATATGTGTACCTCGTCAGCGACGGGCGACGCGACATGCTCAAGTTGCTGGAGCGGCGACTGTTGTCGAGCTGACGGCTTCGGCCTTAGGCCGATTCGAAGCGGTTCGCGTCGCGGTTCTTGCGCACCTTGAGGGGGTCCCAGATGCGGCCGTTCATGGCGACGTAGACGCCATCGGGCAAGGTCTGCACCGCGCCGACCGCGCAGCCGATGTTGAACACCGCGTCCGAGCCCTGAAAGCGCGCCGGATTCAGCGCGCCGGTGAGCACGATCACCTTGTTGCGGATCGTGGTCAGCACACGCGCGGTTTCGACCATGGTGTCGGTGCCGTGTGTCACCAGCACGTGGCGGCCGGGCTGCGCTTCGATGGTGCGGCGGACGAGATCACGGTCGTCTTCGGTGATGTGCAAGCTGTCCTTGCGCAGCAGCGGAATGACCAGAAAGCGGAAGCCGACGCCGAGTGCCGTCAGAATGTCGCCGATCTGCGGTGCGCCGATCTGGAAGTCGGACTTGTCATCGAAATAGATCTTGTCGATGGTGCCGCCGGTGGTGACGATGGTCAGGTAGTCCATGACGGTAATCTCGCTGTAGGGGCGGGCGGCTCAGGCGTAGATGTCGCTGGACAGCGTGCGCGCTTCCATCGCCACGGTGTCGACGAGGCGGTTGCAACCCATGCGCGCGAAGCGGCGTGCCGCGTGCAGACTGCGCGGATCATGCTCGTTGCGGAAACTCCATTCGGCGTGCTGCGCGAGCAGGGCGAGGGCCAGCGTGCGGCCCATGGTCAGCGCGACGCCGCGCGCACCAGCGGGCAATTCGTCCTTGCTGCGCGAACGCTTCTGGATCCATTCGGCGATCGCCGTCGCGGATTCGCGCACATGTTTCACGACCCCTTCGAGTTCGGGCAAGGTGACTTGCGCCGTGAGCGCGCGGATGGCGGTCAGCCAGTGCTGCAAACCACCGATTTGTCGCAATGCGGTGATCACGTCGAGCGCCAGCACATTGGTCGTGCCTTCCCAGATCGGCAGTACTTGCGTGTCGCGCAACAGGCCGGGCAGGCCGCTGTCTTCGCAATAGCCGATGCCGCCGAAGGCTTCGATGGTTTCACTGAGCGCAGCCACCGCCGACTTCGCCGTCATCAGTTTCACGATCGGCGTGATCAGACGCAGCAGATGCACGCTGGCATCGTCGTGCTGTCCGTTCTCGACACGTCCGAGCAGTTCGACGGCGTGGAAGGTCAGGTGGAAATTCGCCTCGAACTCGGTCTGCAGGTCAGCAAGCGTTTCCTGATGCAGCGGTTGGTCGATCAGCGGTTGCCCAAATACGACGCGGCGCGTGGCGTAGTCGCGCGCCAGAGTCAGGCCACGACGCATCGCCGAGACCGCACACACGGCATTCCACAGTCGCGTGGTGTTGAGCATGCCGACGATCGCGCGCACGCCGTGTTTGCGGTCACCGACCAGTTCCGCAGGCGTGCCGTCGAGGGTGATTTCGGCAGTCGGCAATTTGCGCGTGCCGAGTTTCTGCTTGAGTCGGTCAATCGTGATGTTGCGCAGGCGACCATCGGACTTGCGCGGTTCGACATAGAAGAGTGCCAATCCGTCCGAGCCCGTGGGATTTTTTTCCGGCCGCGCCAGTACCAGCGCAATGTCCGAAGTCACCGCCGAGACAAACCATTTGCGACCGAACAGCCGCCAACGACCACGTTCGTCCTGGCGCGCGACAGTTTCCACGCCACTGACATCGGAACCGCCGCTGGTCTCGGTCATCCACTGGCCGCTGGTCCAGAATTGTTTCGGGTCGCGACTGAGCAGGCGCGGCAGGGCGCGGTCAATCAAGGCCTTGTTGTCACTGTCGCTGATGACGCGCACGGCGCCGTCGGTCATCGCCAGCGGGCAGCTGAACAGTTCGCTGGACGGATGAAACAGATAGTTGAAGGCGAACTGGATGGGACGCCCATGCTGGGCCAGCCATTCGTCGTGACCGAGGGCGACCAAGCCCCATTTTGCGGCGATCGCCGGCGCCTCGCGCCAGAACGGACTGAGTTCGATGTGATCAATGCGCTGACCAAACGCGTCGTAGGGCACATGGCGCGGTTCCAGCTCGCGTTCGGCGAGTTGGCGTGGGTACCAATCGTTCGCGGCGAGTTCGCCGAATTCGCTCAGCTTGCCTTCGAAGTCGGCCAGTACGGTGGCCGGCACGACACGCCGCAACCATGATCGCAGCACGCGATCATCGAGATACGAATTCGCCAGCACCGGCGCCGTCTGTATGAAACCCATGATTCTCCTGGACACCGAGCGTCACTGCTTCCTATGCAGCGCCGCGAACTTAGCCTGAGTGGGGTGCTGCGACAAGCGATGGCGTGGTGATTTCGTGATTGCGCTTCAGGCCGGCTTCGGGTGCTTGCGTAGGCCGAAGATCGCGAGACCGGCGAGTGCGATCTCGATACCGGCGAGCCAACGTGCGTTCGGGTTGGCGAACAGTTCGCTCACCCCGTGGCAGAAATACAGCAGCGAGACGATGCCGCCGACCAGTAGAACACGGCGTCCGCTATGCAAGGATGCGGGGATCAAGGCCAGCATCGGCGCAAGCGCAATGGCCAGCACCAGCGCAATCGGCATCACGATGGGCGGCAGCAGAATCGCGTGCCAAATTACCTGCAGCAGGCCTTGCGCGACGAGCGCCGCAGCGGGCACGACATCGCGGGCGCTCATGCCGAAAGCTTCCGTGCGATCGTCGCGATACGGCGGCCCAACGCGCGTGCCAGCGCGCGCTCGTCGGCATCGATGTCCAGTTCGCCGCGCGTGCCCGCCAGATGCGACGCGCCGTAGGGCGTGCCGCCGCTGCGGGTCGACGAGACGGCGGCTTCGGTGAACGGCAGTCCGGTGATCAGCATGCCGTGATGGAGCAGGGGCAGGAGCATGCTCAACAGGGTTGATTCCTGGCCACCGTGTAGCGTTGATGTCGATGTGAAGGCCGCCGCTGGTTTGCCGACCAGGGTGCCGGACAACCATTCGTTCGCGGTGCCGTCGAGAAAATACTTGAGCGGTGCGGCCATTTGTCCGAAGCGCGTCGGACTGCCAAGGATCAGCCCGTCACATCGCGCCAGATCCTCGCGCGAGCAATACGGCGGGCCATCGTCGGGCACCGCGGTGCTGCGGATTTCGTCGTGCTCGACGCGAACCGCCGGCACCGTACGCAGGCAGGCGCTGGCACCCTCGACTTCGCCGACGCCGCGCGCGATGTGACGGGCGAGATCGGCGGTCGCGCCGTGTCGGCTGTAATAGAGAACGAGGATTTCGGTCACGGTGACGTCAGGTTGATGTTGCGCAAATACAACGCGACTTGCGGCTGCGGAACATTCCGCAAACATCGCTGTCGGTAGATTGCGCGACATCCTAGCCGGTCGCCTTGAGGGAGCCCATGAAAATCTTGCCATCACGTTACGCCGCCGTGTTCGCGCTGACTGCGCTTGCGCTGTCCTTGTTCGTGCAGGCGGTCGAACCGAAGGTGAAGTCGCCGAACCTCGTCGTCACCACGCTTGATCATGGTGAATTCGATCTCGCCAAGCACCGTGGTCAGTGGGTGCTGGTCAATTTCTGGGCGACCTGGTGTGCGCCGTGCCTGAAAGAGATCCCCGATTTTTCAGCGTTCGACGACAAACGCACGGATGTCGTCGTGGTCGGACTGGCGTTCGAGGAAATCGAAGTCGCCGACCTGCGCGCCTTCCTCAAGGAACATCCGGCGAGTTATCCGATCGCACTGGTCGATGTCTATGCACCGCCCAAGGATTTCGATGTGCCGCGTGGCCTGCCGACCAGTTGGTTGATCGCGCCGGACGGCACGATTGCGGAGAAATATCTGGGGCCGATCACCAGTGCCGATCTGGCACGCCGCATCGATGCCGACAAGGTACCGTAATGGCCGCCGCGCGCTTCATTGTGCGGGGCAAAGTGCAAGGCGTGTACTACCGCGCCTCGACCCGCGACCACGCGATCGCGCTCGGACTGGTGGGTGCCGCGACGAATCTTTCCGATGGATCGGTGGAAGTGACGGCGGTCGGTACCGGCAACGCCCTGGTCGAACTGGAACGCTGGCTGTGGCAAGGGCCGCCGGCATCGCGCGTGGTCGAAGTGCTGCGCGAAGACGTCGCCGCGCCGGTGGTCTATCGTGATTTCATCGCCGGCTGACGGCATGCGCCGGCTGTTCGCCCTGCTGGCGTTTTGCTGCGCGGCACCGGTGCACGCCGAACGCGTCGTCGAGTCACTGGCGTGGTCCGTTGGTGCGCCGGCGACGGCCGAGTTCGACTGGTTCACGCCGGGCACCCAAGGCGCACATGCAACGGTCATCCACTTCCGTGACCAGCCGGCGACGTCGCTAGCGTTTGCCGACGATTTGGCCGCGCGCGATCTGGTTTATTCGGGCTGGCATGCGGCGGACGCCGAGCCCATGCCGGTTCAGCGTTTTCGCGAAATTCTCACGCCACGCGCCGGTCGCCACGGCATTGATCTGTCGCGACTGGTGCTGATGGCGGACGCGAGCCTCGCCGTGCCGGTGCTGGTGCTGGCGGACGCCTTGCAGAAATCCGACGCGGACCTGCGTCTGCGCGGGATCGTGGTTGATGTCGACACAGCGATGGACTGGCCGGCATTGAGCCAAGCCAAGGCGTCGGCGCCGGTCATGCTGATCCGCTATCGCGTCGATCAGAACGAGGCGCGCAAAGCGGCGTTCGCGTTGGCGCGCCAGGCGCGGGATGTTGGCGTCGCGGTCATGCTGCTGGCGAAACGTGATGCCACCGATCCGGTTGCGGCCGCGACAACCCTGAGCTGGATGTCCGCATTGGAATTGCCGCGCGTGCAGCGTTTCGATGATGCGCGTGTTTCGGCCTACGCCGGCACGGACCACGACGCCTTGTTGGCGACATTGGCGGCGCTGCAGGTGCCACCGGAAGTCCACGCGCACGCGCGTTCGCCGGGATTTTTCGCGAGCGTGCCCGGGCTCGATTCCGGTGCGGACGAAGCATTGTTTGCCGATGCCGAAGGCCGCATTTTCAGACGCTCGTCGGTCGGCACGCAGGCGCTGGAATTCGATGTCACGACGGCATTGAGCGCGGTCTATGGTGACGGTGTCAGCGCGGTCGAGATCGGCGCTTCGGCAGCGACAGAATTGCTGCATCCGGAAACTGGCGAGCGCGTGTTGGCGCTGCCGGTGCGTGTCGATGTCAGTGACGGCGGCCATAGTCTGCTGCTGCTGCGCCGTACCGACGGCAGCTACGCCTATGCCGATCTCAACGACGAGCGCGCGGTCATGGCGATCACGCCTTCGTCCGATGCCGGCGATCATGGCCGCACCTGGTTTCTGACCATGGCGGGCAACGATGCGCAGACAAGGCGCCTGCTGCGATTCGACCTGCATCGCGCGGCGCCACGCCGTGGCATCTGGTGGGACCCCAGTCACCCCGGGCATGCGATCGACCTCGCGAGCCTCGATGGAGCCCACAGCCTCGTGTTTTCGACTTACGACGCTGCCGGCAAGTCACGTTGGTATCTCGCGTCCGGACACATTGAACAGGATCGTTTTCGCGCCAACGCCGACGGACTGTTGCTGATGCGGCGCAAGGATGCGTTGGCGACGCCGGCTGCTGATGTCCGTCACGGTGGCGCCGTCGCTGTCGATTTTTCGATCGATGCCACGCATCCGGTCTGCCGTGCGCGAACTGCCACGGCCACGCAGCTCGCGTTATTTTCGGTGCGCCGCAACGGCCGCGAAGTGCAATGGTGCATCGAGCCGTTTCCGCTGCCGGCGGGGGTGCCGGAGCAAGACGTCAACGGCATCTGGTTCGGCGGAACGAATGATTCCGGTTGGGGGTTGAGCCTGTTGAATGCCGGCAGCGAACGCCCGACCCTTGTCTCGGCCTTGCTTTATTTCTACGACGCAGCGGGTTGGCCCCGTTGGGCGCTGGGCAGCGGTCGCAGCGGTGAGCACGGCGCGTCCCTGACCATGTTCGACTTCAACCGCAACTGCGACGACTGCAAGGATGCCAAGATCGCAGTGCGCGAGATCGGCGAGCTGAGCCTGCGCTTCGATGGCTGGTGCGGCGCACCAGAAGTGCGTGCGAAGTTCAATCTCGGCGCGGCTGATGACGCATCGATCATTTTCCAGCGCGACGAGATGGCGTTGCAGATGCTGACCCAGTCGCGTTGCTATTGATCCGGTGCTCGGTGCTGGAATACCCGCATAAAAAAACCCGCGCGATGAACGCGCGGGCCCGTTGATTTAGCCGCAAATCCCGATCAGCGTTGAGCAGTGCGCCGACGCGCCAGCACCAGAACGGCGACAATGATCAGCATGGCTGACCAGCCGGCGAATGGAATCGGCGGCGGTACAAATGCGGACAAGCCGGTCGTGCTGGCGTCATTGGCGGAATTGTTGTCGAAGGTTCCGGTGGTCGTGACTTGCGCGGTGTTGCTGATCGCGCCCGGCGCGGCGACCGTTGTAGTCAGCAGGCAAGACAGCGACGAACTGGCCGCCAGCGACGGAATCGTCCAGGTCAACGTCGGTGCAGCGAAGCTGGCACCGCAATCGTTGCTGACGTAAGCGAGCCCGGCCGGCAGCGTGTCGGTGACAACGGCATTCGTTGCCGCGACCTGAGCGTTGGTGTTGGTCGCCGTCAGGGTGAAGCTGACTTGCTGGCCGACGGCAATGGTGCCGGTGGTGGGCGTGGACTTGGTCAGCGTCACATCGGGCGAAACGACGGCGACGTTGAACCCGCAGGTCGCGGTGTTGCTGGCGCCGTCGGTATTGGTACAACTGTCACTCGTGGTCGCGATCGGAAACGTTGCGCCCGATGCCGGGTTGCACGCGACCGTTGAACCGGGACAGTTGTCAGTCGCGACCGGTGCCGCAAATGTCACCACACTGCCGGCGCTGCTGGTGGCCGCGGCAAGAATATTCGCCGGGCAGGTGATCGTCGGCGGCTGGGTGTCGTTGACCGTGACTGTGAACGCACAACTCCGACCGCCGACTGCGGTGCTGCAGTTGGTCATGGTCGACGTACCCGCCGGAAAAAACGATCCCGATGCCGGCGAACAGGTCACGACACCGCAGGCCGCATCCGCGGTCGGTGCCGGATAGTTGACTACCGCGCCACACTGGTTCACGTCATTGCTGACCGTGACATTGGCCGGGCAAGTCACGCTGAGGCAGCCGCCCACACCCGTGGTGATGTCCAGTGACCAGCTGTCGAGCGAACCGCCGTCGCCTGAAAGATCGTCGCTGATGGTGATCGTCCAGGTGCCGTTCGGATTTTCACCGATAAAGGCGGCCATCGCCTCTTCGATGACCAGCGGCGTTGCGGTCGTCACGTTGACGTAGGCGTGGTCGGTGGTGACGCCGTTGTTCGTCGTGTAGGGCACTTGGCCGCCCGGATTGGCATCGTCGTCCCAAACCGTGCCGTTGAACGTGTTGTCGTTGCCAGCGCCATTGTCCGTGGACAAAGTGACAATGGTGCCAGCCGGGGACATCAGGGTGATGTCGAGGTCGGCCGCAAAGGTATGCGTGATTGCCGTGGTCAGGTTCAGGTCGGTCAGCGTGACCCCTGCGCCCGCGACGAGGACAGTGCTGGTAACGACTGCTGGGCCGGTCGGAATCGCCGTCGGCGTCGCTTGAGTGACGGTCGGCAGAACGGTCGGAACTGGCGCAATCGGCAGGGTAGAGACAGCGATAGAGAATGCGTCCAGCGAACCGCCGTCGCCGGCGAGATCGTCACTGACAGTGATGGTCCAAGTGCCATTCGGGTCTTCGCCAACAAAAGCGCCCAATGCCTCTTCAGGCACCAGCGGCGTGGCGGTCGTCAAGTTGACATAGGCTTGGTCAGTCACCATGCCGTTGTTTGTTGTGTACGGCACTTGTCCGGCCGGGTTCGCGTCATCGTCCCAAAGCGTGCCGTTGAACACGTTGTCGTTGCCAGCGCCGTTGTCCGTGGTCAGGGTGACGACGGTCCCGGCGGGCGAGGTGATGGTGATATCCAAGTCTGCCGCAAAGGTATGCGTCAGGTTCGTCGTCAGGTCGATGTCCCAAGTGTAAGGACCGGTTCCACTGACCAAAACGGTCGACGTCACCGCCGCAGGTCCAGTCGGGACGGCAGTCGGCGTGCTCTGGGTGAAAGTGCTCGTGGACACGACCATTCCGGACGGTGGCGTGGGCACCACTTTCGCAAACTTGGGGGCGATGCCGCTGCGACTTTGCGTCCCTTCGTACATCAGGGTCGGGTCATCCCCGCCCATCGACGCCTTGAGGGTGTTGAACTCTGATTGCAACTCGACATAGCGCCCGTGTGCGGAATCAACGCCGCGAATCGACTGTTGATCGGCCGCGATGGCGCGCATGCGAGCGTAAGTCGCCAGCTTGTCGATTTCGGCCGCGACGGGTGCCGCAAGCACGCAAGCGCAGAGTGCAACGGCAGCGGACAGCCGGAGGTTTGGCAGTTTCATGTCACTTCCCCAAGTGTGTAATTCATGTTTACGGCAACGAATCGATCGCTATTTGGGCGCGGCTCGTCATGCACGAGTGCAAAATCTATCACGTTTTGTCTTTAACCAAGATCGCAGGCGCACCAATCGTGTCCTTGCCCAAGCGCTTGCGTTTCAAGGGTTCCAACGTCATCGGCTCCGGCGCGACCTTCTGATCCGGCAGTTGCTCCAGCAGATGCGCGATCATGTTCAGGCGCGCGCGCTTCTGGTCATTCGCGTCAACGACAAACCACGGCGCATGTTTGCTGTGGGTGACCTTGAAGAACGCGTCGCGTGCGGCCGTGTAGTCGTCGTATTTCGCGCGCGCAGCAATGTCGATGGGCGAAATTTTCCAGCGCTTCAGTGGATCCTCGACACGTTCGGCGAAGCGTTTTTCCTGTTCTTCCTGATCGACGGCGAACCAGTACTTGAACAGAAGGATGCCTTCGTCGACCAGCATTTTCTCGAACTGTGGTGTCTGCGTCAGCCAGCGCTTGTGCTCGGCATCATTGCAAAAGCCCATGACGCGTTCGACGCCACCGCGGTTGTACCAACTGCGGTCAAACAAAACGATTTCGCCAGCGGCCGGCAATTGCTCGACATAGCGCTGGAAATACCATTGGCTGCGTTCGCGCTCGCTCGGCTTCGGCAGTGCAATGACGCGGCAACCACGAGGGTTCAGCACCTGCGCAATCGCGTTGATGGCACCGCCCTTGCCGGCGGTATCTCGACCTTCAAAGACGATGACAATGCGTTGACCGGTGGACTGCACCCAGCGTTGCATCTCGCACAGGTGCTCCTGCAGCGGTTGCAGGTGCTCGGCATATTCTTTCTTCTTGAGCGTGGACATCGTGGCCTCTAGCGTTCGTGGAGCCGTGGTTTCAGACCGACGAGATTGCAGGGTCGGGTGCGTGCGTCGAGTTGTGATTGGAGGATCTGCGTCCAGGCCGTGGTGCAAGCGGACGTCGAGCCCGGCAAAGCGAAAATGAAGGTGCCATTGGCAATACCGGCGAAGGCGCGCGACTGCAGGCTGGCGGTACCGATCTCGTTCAATGATACGGCGCGGAACATTTCGCCGAACCCGGGCATCAGCTTGTCGAGTAGGGGAGTGACCGCTTCCGGCGTCGAATCACGCCCGGTGAAACCGGTGCCGCCGGTGATCAGCACGCCGTCGATCGCGCTATCGGCAATCCATTGCGAAACGATGGCGCGTAGCCGGTAGATGTCGTCGCGCGCCAAATCACGTGCGGCGATGCGGTGCCCGGCGGTGGTCAGCGCCGACACCAGATAGTCGCCCGAACTGTCGTTGGCGCGCGTGCGTGTGTCGGACACGGTCAACACGGCGATCGAAAGAGGGAGGAAGTCGGATTGGGCGCTCATGCCGCCTCGGTGATCAGCTTGAGTTCGTCGGCCTGATGCTCGCGCGCCAGCGCATCGATGACTGGATCAAGCGCGCCTTCGACGATCGCTTCGAGCGAATACAGGGTGAGATTGATGCGGTGATCGGTGAGTCGGCCCTGCGGAAAATTGTAGGTGCGCACGCGCTGCGAACGATCGCCGGAGCCGACTTGCACACGTCGCAGCTGCGCTTGTGCGGCATTCTGTTTCTGGATCTGTTCATCCATCAGTTTCGCCTTCAGCAGGCTCATGGCACGGGCACGGTTCTTGTGCTGCGATCGTTCGTCCTGGCATTCGACGACGATGCCGCTCGGCAAATGCGTGATGCGAATCGCCGAGTCGGTTTTGTTCACGTGTTGGCCACCCGCACCCGAGGCGCGGAAGGTGTCGGTCTTCAGGTCGGCCGGATTGAGTTCAATGTCCTCGATATCGTCGAGTTCCGGCAGCACCGCGACGGTTGCAGCCGAAGTGTGGATGCGCCCTTGCGCTTCGGTTTCCGGCACGCGCTGTACGCGATGTGTACCACTTTCGTACTTGAGGCGCGCAAACACGCCGTCGCCTTCGACGCGCGCCACGACTTCGCGGAAACCGCCGTGTTCGCCGGGATTCGCCGAGATCAGTTCCACGCGCCAACGCTTGTTTTCGGCGTAGCGCGAGTACATGCGAAACAGATCGCCGGCAAAGATTGCAGCTTCGTCGCCGCCGGTGCCGGCGCGAATTTCGAGAAAGATCGGGGCGTCGTCGCGCGCATCGCGCGGCACCAGCAGCAGGCCGAGTTGGTCGTCGAGCTGTGCGTGTTCGACTTCCAGCGCGGCGATTTCTTCGCTTGCCATCGCGCGCATGTCCGCATCCGGTTCCGACTGCATCTCCCGCGCTGCGAGCATCGCACGCGCATTGGCGTCGAGCGCAGCGAGACCGTCGGCGATCGGCTCGAGGCTCGCATACTCGCGCGACAATTCGCGAAAGCGCTTGTTGTTGGCGACGACATCGGGCTCGGCCAGCAGGCGTTCGACTTCCTCTTTGCGCTCGGCCAACGCTTCGAGCTTGCGACGGATCGACGGCGTCATCGCTTGCGCTCTTCGTTTGCGAAGAGCTGTTCGGCGGCACGCAGCAAATCACTGTCACCGCGCAGCGCGGCACGGCGCAGGTTGCTCGAGGGCGCGTGCAGCAATTTGTTGGTCAAAGTGTTGGCGAGGAAATCGAGCGCGGCTTCGGCGTCGCGACCGTTCTTCAGCATCTGCCGCGCGCGTTCAAGCAGTTCGTCGCGATGCTGTTCGGCGTCGACGCGGATTTTCTGGATCGGGCCGTGGCCGTCATAGGCGCGCAGCCACTGCATGAAGCTTTCCGCGGCGAGTCCGACGATTTCCTCGGCTTCGTTCGCGGCCTCTCGGCGCGAGCGCAGCGATTCGTCGATGGAGCGACCGACATCGTCGACCGTCGACAGATAGATGTCTTCGAGCGTAGCCACGTCTGCGGCGATGTCGCGCGGCACCGCGAGGTCGAGCATGAACTGCGGCCGGTGCCGGCGTGTCTTCAGGGCGCGTGCGGCCATCGCCTTGTTGATGATCGGTTCGCGCGCTGCGGTCGAGGCGATGACGATGTCGGCATCGGCGAGTGCGGTTTCGATGTCGTCGAGCGCGATGGCGCGGGCATTGAAGCGTTCGGCGAGCAGCCGGGCGTTCGAGAGTGTGCGGTTGGCGACGACGATGCGTTTGGCACCCGCTTCGACCAGATGGCGTGCGCATAGCTCAATCGTGTCGCCGGCACCGATCAGCAGCACGCCGGCGCTGTTGAAGTCGGAAAAAATGCGCTGTGCGAGCCGCACCGCCGCCGATGCGACCGATACTGGACTGACGCCGATGCGGGTTTCGGTGCGCGCGCGCTTGGCGACGCTGAAGCTCTGCTGGAACAGGCGCTCGAGCGCCGCATCGAGGCCGCCGGCATCGCGCGCCAAGTGATACGCGGTCTTCACCTGGCCGAGAATCTGCGGTTCACCGAGCACCATCGAGTCGAGTCCGGTCGCGACGCGGAACAGATGACGTACCGCAGCTTCGTCTTCATGCAGATACAAAAATCCGTCGAGTCGCCCCGGCGCAAGCTGAAAATGTCGGTGCAGCCATTCGCCCGGCAGCGCCTCGGCGCCGTTGTCGACGCGGCAATAGAGTTCAGTGCGATTGCAGGTCGAGATCACTGCGGCTTCGTGTACGCCGTTCAGCGCACGCAATTCGTGCAATGCGACCGGAACGCGATCGTCGGCAAGCGCCACCTGCTCGCGCAGGGCGAGCGGGGCGGTTTGATGATTGAGTCCGAGGGCGATCAGGGGCATGGCGTGAGAAGATTGGCAGATGCGAATTGTCGATGCCTATGCCCGCAGGGGCAACCCAACAACGGATTCAGACTACGGCGCCGGTTTCACGCGCGTGTTGATCCTGATCATTTCTGTGCTGATTGCCGGCTGCGCCGCGCCGCTGCGCGAGGCGCCACCGGCGGATATCGCCGCGCCGCCGTTGCAGGCGGCCGATCTTGCCTTGATCGAGCGCATGCAGGCGGAATACGCCCTGCAAGGCGGGGATCGGGTCGCGGCGGCACAACGGCTCGCGCAAGCCGCGATCCTGAGCGACGACCCCAAGCAGAGCCTGAGCGCGCTGCGCGCCGCTTTGCTGGCCAATCGATTGCCGGCGGCTGAGGTCCTGCTCGCGCGCTGGCGCGGGCTTGAGCCTGCGGCGCCGGCATTGCCTGCGTACACCGCCGCGCTGGCGCTCGCGAAAGGTGACAGTAAGAGTGCCCACGCAGCGGCCGATCAATTGACACCGGAAGCGGACGCACGCCGTCGTCTGGCCGAAGCGCTGCGGTGGCTCGCGTCCCTGGAGCGGGTGCTGCCGTTTGTCGAGAGCCGACTCGATCGCAGCGAAAATGTCGAAACCTGGCTGCATTGGGCCGCTTTCGCACGCGACCGGCGCGCCCCGGAAACAGCGATGCGTCTGGCCGATCTCGCGACACAGAAGTTTCCCGGGGATGCGCGCACCTTCACCCTGCGCGCCGCCTTGCTGCGCGAGCGCGATCCGGCATCCGCCCGCGCGGATCTTGAGCGTGCGCTGGTGCTGGATCCGAGCTCCGCGAATATCCGTCTTTCGCTGGCGCACGCTTTGGATGCGGCGGGTGATTCGGCGGCTGCGGCCGCCATCGTCTCGGGCATTACCCCGGTGACCGACGAAAGTGTTGCTGCCGAGATCGGCTATGCCGCGCGTTCGGCATCCCGTGCGCCGCTGATCCGCGCCTATCAGCACCTGTCGTCGCTGTCCTTGCCGCATCCGCCCGGGCGACTGATGTTGCTCGGCAATGTCGCCGAGCTGATCGAAGAGCCGATGTCGGCCGAACAGTGGTACGCCGCGGTGCCGAAGGGCGAATTGCAGGTGAACGCGCAACTGCGGCTGGCGACCCTGCGCTTCGCTGCCGGCGATGGTGCGACCGCGCGGCGCATCCTGCTCGATCTGCGTGCGGCGGGCGTTCTCGCCCGCGACGTATTGGTCCGCACCTATTTGCTCGAAGGCGAAATCGCGCAACGCAGCGATGGTGCCGATGCCGCAATTTCCGTGTTCAATACCGGACTGCAGACGCTGTCGGACGACGGCGAACTGATCTACTCGCGCGCCTTGATGTTTGCCGAGCTTGAACGCTATGACGACATGGAGCGCGACTTGCGTCGGTTGATCGAACTCGACCCTGGCAATGCCGACGCCTACAACGCGCTTGGTTACACCTTGGCCGATCGCAATGTCCGGCTCGATGAAGCGGCGGCCTTGCTGGAAAAGGCCAAACAGTTGCAGCCCGACAGTCCGGCCCTGCTCGACAGTCTCGGCTGGCTCGCGTTCCGGCGCGGCGATCTCGACACCGCGCTGGAAAAGCTCCGCGCCGCGCACAGCGCGCTCGACGATCCGGAAGTGGCGGCCCACCTCGGCGAAGTGTTGTGGATGCGCGGCGATCAGGCTGCCGCGCGCAGCATCTGGCATGAGGCACGTAAGCGCGAGCCCGGGCACAAGACCCTGAATGCGACCATCAAGCGGCTTGCGCCATGATCGGCAAGCGTTTGTTATTACTGACTTTGTTTTTGTTGCTGACGGCTTGCACAGCGCGACGCGGCAATTTGATCACGCTCGACGACACTTCGGATCACTGGCAACTCGAGGGCCGTCTCGCGGTCTCCGACGGCCGTGACAGCGGTAGTGGCAGTGTGGTCTGGGAACAGGAGGGTGCCTATTTCATGATCAGCCTGCGCGCACCAATCAGCGGCCAGAGTTGGCGGCTTTCCGGTGACGACTCGCTCGCGACCTTGGAAGGGCTCAAGTCCTATCCACTGACCGCGAATTCGCCGGAGGCACTGCTTGAACGCGAACTCGGCTGGCATTTGCCGGTCGCCGCGCTGCGCCACTGGCTGCGTGGCCGGCCGATGCGCGACGGTGTTGCGGTGACGCAGGACGAACGCGGACAAGTCACCGGCTTCGTCGAGGAAGGCTGGGCGATCGGTCTGCGCGAATTCGATTCGGGTCGCCCGACGCGCATCACCGCGCGCAAGCCGCCGTACCAGGTGCGTTTGGCGATCAAGTCCTGGGTCGCCTTGCCGTGAACGAAGTTGCGGCCAGCGTCTGGCCGGCACCCGCCAAGCTGAACCTGTTCCTGCATGTGGTCGGCCGCCGTGCCGATGGTTATCACTTGCTGCAGACGGTGTTCCAGATCATCGACCTGTCCGACACGATCACCCTGGTGCCGCGCAGCGGCGGCGCGATCGTAAGATTGGATCCATTGTCGGACGTGGCCGTCGAGGATGATCTCTGCGTGCGTGCGGCGCGTGCGCTGCAATCGGCGACTGGCTGCCGATTCGGCGCCGATATCGGACTCGAGAAGCGCATTCCGATGGGCGGCGGGTTGGGCGGCGGCAGTTCGGACGCCGCGACCGTGCTGGTCGCACTGAACGAACTCTGGGCAACCGGGCTAAGTATCGACGCGCTGGCCGACATCGGACTGCGACTCGGCGCCGATGTGCCGGTGTTTGTCCGCGGCGACAACGCCTTCGCCGAAGGCGTGGGTGAATTGCTGCAGTCGGTCGAGCTCGAGGAACGCTGGTATGTGCTTGTTCATCCGGGTGTTTCCGTCTCGACACCACAAATATTCGCGGCACCAGAATTGACACGGGACACGCCGCTCACGACAATCGCGCGCTTCGCTTCGGGTACACCCACTCGCAATGACCTTGAACCGGTCGTGCGGGCGCGTGAGCGCGAGGTCGATTCTGCGCTGCGTTGGCTGCAAAGCCATGCGCCGGCGCGGATGAGCGGCAGTGGCTCCTGTGTGTTCGCGGCAGTTGCCGCCGACGCTCAGGCGCAGGCAGTCGTCGCGGCGTGTCCGCCAGTGTGGCGCGCATTTTCAGTACGTGGTTTGGCGCGGTCGCCGTTGCATGATGCCGTCACGGCATACCGGCGGAGCAGGCGTTGAATCGGTGGCAATCAGTTCGTGTTGGATGATTTCGGTTTCTCGTTGGGACGTCGCCAAGTCGGTAAGGCACGGGATTTTGATTCCCGCATTCGAAGGTTCGAGTCCTTCCGTCCCAGCCATTCGCCCCAAGCGGGCCTTTGTTTGATCTTGACCGCGGGTGACCGCGCGGGTGAACGATGAAATCCGATGGCATCCTCGTATTTTCCGGCAACGCCAACCGTCCGTTGGCGCAGTCGGTGTGCAAGCAGCTCGGTGTGCCGCTCGGCAAGGCGCTGGTCGCCAAGTTCTCGGACGGCGAGGTGCAGGTCGAGATCGAAGAGAATGTGCGGCGTCAGGAAGTGTTCGTCATTCAATCGACGTGCGCGCCCACCGCCGAGAATTTCATGGAATTGCTGGTGCTGGTTGATGCGCTGAAGCGCGCCTCGGTCGCTTCGGTGACGGCGGTCGTGCCGTATTTCGGTTATGCCCGCCAGGATCGGCGTCCGCGCTCGGCGCGCGTGCCGATCACCGCGAAGGTGGCCGCGAAGATGATCCAGGCCGTGGGTTGTGATCGGGTGCTTACCGTGGACGTGCACGCCGACCAGATCCAGGGATTCTTCGACATCCCGCTGGACAACGTCTATTCGTCCCCGGTGTTGCTGGCCGACGTCTGGCGCAACCACGGTACGAAGAACATCATCGTGGTGTCGCCGGATGTCGGTGGCGTGGTGCGCGCGCGTGCGATCGCGAAGCGCCTCGATGACGCCGATCTGGCGATCATCGACAAACGCCGCCCGCGTCCGAACGAGGCGACGGTGATGAACATCATTGGCGATGTTGAAGGCAAGACCTGCGTGCTCGTCGACGACATCGTCGATACCGCCGGCACACTGTGCGCCGCTTCGGCAGCATTGAAACAACGCGGTGCGCACAAGGTGGTGGCGTACTGCACGCATCCGGTGCTGTCCGGTGCGGCGATCACCAATATCAATGCTTCGGCGCTGGATGAACTGGTCGTCACCGACACCATCCCGCTGTCGGAAGCCGCGAAAGGATGCGGGCGCATACGCCAGCTTTCGGTCGCAGAATTGCTCGCTGAAACGATGCGCCGCATCAGTTTCGGCGAGTCGGTCAGTTCGCTCTATATCGATTGAGCAATCCATCGATCAAGTGACTGACCTTTTCGCTCCGCTGGTCGCGGCGGAGCACTTTCCATCGCGAGATGGGTTTTTCCAATGTGTGAGAGTTCAACATGGCAACGAAACAAGAAATCAAGGCCGAATCGCGTGGTGTCGAGGGCAAGGGTGCGAGCCGCCGCCTGCGTCACGCCGGCAAGATCCCTGCGGTGCTTTACGGTGCCAAAGAAGCCCCGCAGAACATTCAGCTGGAACAGCTGGTCACCGGTCTGCATGCGCAACACGAATGGTTCTACTCGTCGATTCTTAGCCTGAATCTCGATGGAACTGCGCAGAAGGTGCTGCTGCGTGACATCCAGCGCCATCCGTTCAAGCCGATCATCATGCATCTCGACTTCCAGCGTGTCTCTGAAACCGAGAAGTTGCGTCTGTCGGTGCCGCTGCACTTCCTGAACCAGGAAAAGTCGCCGGCGGGCAAGACCGTGGGCGTCGTCATTACCCACGAATTGAACGAAGTCGAAATCTACTGCCTGCCGAAGCACATCCCGGAGTTCATCGAAGTCGACCTGTCGGCCCTCGAAATCGGCGACATCGTGCACATGTCGAGCCTCAAGCTCGCGGCCGAAATCGAAATCCCGGCGCTCAAGCTCGGCAAGGAACATGACCTCGCCATCGTCATCGCCAAGATGCAGAAGGCTGAAGTCGAAGTTGCGGGTGACGCGGCCACCGGCGAAGTGCCGGCGAGCAAGGTCGCAGCCCCGGCCAAGGGCGCAGCTCCGGCCAAGGGTGCGGCGGCCAAGGGCGCAGCCCCAGCGAAGGGTGCAGCTCCGGCAAAGGGCGCGGCAGCCAAGGGTGCAGCACCGGCCAAGGCGGCTCCGGCGAAGAAGAAGTAATTCGCACCGGCGACCGGCGGGCGTTGCGCCAGCCGGTCGCACTGTGTGGATGCGCCGATGTCGGTATTGCGTCTCATCGTCGGTCTCGGCAACCCCGGGGCCGAACACGCCAGAACCCGGCACAACGCCGGGTTCTGGTTTTTGGACGCGCTCGCGCAATCCGCGGGGGCGCGTTTCGGCGTGGAAGGCAAACTGCTCGCGGAAACCGCGAAAGTCGAACTGGCCGGCCACAGTCTCTGGCTGCTGAAGCCGACCACATTCATGAATCGCAGCGGTGCCTCGATTTCGGCGGCGCTGCGTTATTACAAGATCGAACCCGACGAGATGCTGGTCGCGCACGACGAACTGGACCTGCCGCCAGGTTCCGCCCGGCTCAAGTTTGACGGCGGCCACGGCGGCCAGAACGGGCTGCGCGACAGTATCGCGGCACTCGGTCACGGCAAGTTCCATCGCCTGCGTCTGGGCATCGGTCACCCCGGCGACAAGCACGAGGTCACGAACTGGGTGCTGGGACGGCCCGGTCGCGACGACGAAAACGCACTGCGCGATGCCATTGCGCGAAGTCTGCAGGTGCTGCCGCTGGCGGTCTCTGGCGACTTGAACGAAGCCATGAAATTGCTGCATACACCGGCTGGGGCCGCGCGACCGTCCACCGGCACGCGCCCCGCCTCTTAATCGCGCGCTTCCAATTCACAAGTAGTAATCGAAGGAATCAACATGGGTATCAAGTGCGGCATCGTCGGCTTGCCGAATGTCGGAAAATCGACGCTGTTCAATGCCTTGACCAAGGCCGGCGTCCCCGCCGCGAACTTTCCGTTCTGCACCATCGACCCGAATATCGGTGTCGTCGCTGTGCCGGACGCGCGCCTTCAGGCGCTGTCGGCGATTGCCAAACCGCTCAAGATCATCCCGACCCTGATCGAGTTCGTCGACATCGCCGGCTTGGTGAAGGGCGCGGCCTCGGGCGAGGGTCTCGGCAACAAGTTTCTGTCGCATATCCGTGAAGTCGACGCGATCGCCCACGTCGTGCGCTGCTTCGAGCACAGCGACATCGTCCACGTCGCCGGCAAGATCGACCCGCTGGACGATGTCGCCACGATCGATACCGAACTCGCGCTCGCCGATCTGGACTCTGTCGAAAAAGCATTGAACCGCGCCGAAAAGATGGCAAAAGCCAACGATAAGGACGCGATCGTGAAGAAACGCGTGCTCACCATCGTGCGCGATCACCTGAACGCCGGCAAGTCCGCGCGCAGTGCCGGCTTGTCGGCCGAGGACAAGGCGGTGATCCGCGACCTGTTCCTGCTGACGCTGAAGCCGGCGATGTATATCGCCAACGTCAAGGAAGACGGTTTCACCAACAATCCGCATCTCGACGCGCTGCGTGCCCATGCCGCGACCGAAGGCGCGGAAGTCGTTCCGGTATGCGCCGCCATCGAAGAAGAGCTGTCGCAGTTGGAAGACGCCGACAAAATGGCCTTCCTGACCGATATGGGTCTGGACGAACCGGGTTTGAACCGGGTCATCCGCGCCGGCTACCGGCTGCTGGGTCTGCAGACCTACTTCACGGCTGGGGAAAAGGAAGTGCGCGCCTGGACTATCAAGGCCGGTTCGACGGCACCGCAGGCGGCGGGCGTGATCCATACCGATTTCGAGAAGGGGTTCATCCGCGCCGAGACGATTGCCTATAACGACTACATCGAATACCGAGGTGAGGCAGGGGCGAAACAGGTCGGCAAGCTGCGTCTGGAAGGCAAGGAATACATCGTCAAGGAAGGCGATGTGCTGCATTTCCGCTTCAATGTTTGAGAGCCGCGTTCAGCTGCGCCGCGCTTGGCGTGAATTTTGTACGCACACCCGGTTGACGTAGGACGGGTCCGCCGTCAGAATGCCGGGCTCGTTCGCTGGAGGAATACCCAAGCGGCCAAAGGGGACTGACTGTAAATCAGTTGGCTCATGCCTTCGGTGGTTCGAATCCACCTTCCTCCACCAGACGCGTCGTGGCCGACGACGCGCTTGGGATAGCAGAAATGCTTCGCAAAGCGGGAGTAGTTCAATGGTAGAACTTCAGCCTTCCAAGCTGATCACGCGGGTTCGATTCCCGTCTCCCGCTCCATTGTCTACACGGCATGCTTGAACACGGAATTTTTGCTTCCACACCAGTTTTGCACTTCGCTCACATAGCTCAGCCGGTAGAGCACTTCCTTGGTAAGGAAGAGGTCATGGGTTCGATTCCCGTTGTGAGCACCATCTTTCAACCATCAACAGATTGACCGGAGTCCGCAATGGCAAAGGGTAAATTCGAGCGCACCAAGCCGCACGTGAACGTGGGGACGATTGGTCACGTGGATCACGGCAAGACGACGCTGACGGCGGCGTTGAC
>JAYUVY010000114.1:0-8664 GCA_043753835.1 Lysobacterales bacterium
TCGGTCACCCTTCCGCAGTTGCGCTTCACTTCGCTCACTGTGGTCAGCTTGCGAGAGGACTTTCACCTCCAAGAATGCGCCCGTGCCGGGCGCACCAACGAAAAAGCCGGCATTCGCCGGCTTTTTCTATTCGCGCAGTCGCGCTGCGGGCTCGCGGCACTGTTCGCCCCGGCCAAGTGCTGCACCGATGCGATCGAGCGCGGCGGCCAGCGCTTCTGCTGTTGCTGCCACCAACGTCGCATGCCCGACCTTGCGGCCTTCGCGCGCCGACTTGCCGTAGTCATGCCAATGACCGCAGCTATCCGCGAGCACCGGAGCACGCTCGGGCAAGGTGCCAATCCAGTTCAGCATGCAGGTATGACCGCGCGCCGCAGTGCTGCCGAGCGGCAAGCCGAGCACGGCGCGCAAGTGATTCTCGAATTGCGACACGTCCGCGCCTTCGATCGTCCAGTGCCCGGAGTTGTGCACGCGCGGTGCCATTTCGTTGGCCAGCAGTTGCCCGTCGCGGACAAACAGTTCCAGCGCGAACACGCCGACATAGTCGAGTGATTCGCCGACGCGGCGTGCCGCATCGACTGCGGCCAAACGCAATGTTTCGGCGCAACTTGCGGGCGCGAGACTGGCCGCCAGAATGCCGCGTTCGTGCCAATTTTCGGTCAGCGGATAACTGCGGAATTCGCCGTCGCGACCGCGCACGGCGACGACGGAAATCTCGCGCTCGAAGGGCACGAAGGCTTCGAGGATCAACCCCACGCGTTCGGCCTGCGCACCGAGCGCCAACCACGCAGCATCGAGATCGGCAGCCGTCTTGATACGGAACTGGCCCTTGCCGTCGTAGCCGAGACGCCGCGTTTTCAGGATCGCCGGCAAGCCGACAGACTTCGCCGCGCGCGCCAGATCTTCGCGGGTGTCGATCGCAGAGAATGCGGGAACGCCGATGCCCAACTGCCGGAACAGCGTTTTCTCCGCAAGCCGATCCTGGGCCACGGCAAGTGCACGCGGATTCGGGAACACCGGCACCCGCTGCGCCAGCCATTCAGCGCTTTCCGCAGGCACATTTTCGAAATCGAAGGTCACGACATCGACGCGTCGCGCGAATTCGGCGAGCGCGGACTCGTCGCGATAATCAGCCTCGAGCAGGGGTACGAATTGCGCCGCACAGGCATCGGCGGCGGTGTCCATCACCAGAAAACGCAGGCCGAGCGGCGCGCCGGCCAGGGCCATCATGCGTGCGAGTTGGCCTCCGCCGAGGATGCCGATTGTGGTCATGATTGACGCGGGTCCGGCTGGCTCAGCACCTGTTCGGTCTGGGCACGACGGAAGGTGTCGAGCGCGGTCGCCACGCGCGCATCGGTCACGGCCAGAATCGCGGCCGCAAACAGCGCCGCATTGACCGCGCCGGCGGCACCGATCGCAAAGGTCGCCACCGGAATACCGGCGGGCATCTGCACGATCGAAAGCAGCGAGTCGACGCCGTTCAACACCTTGGATTGCACTGGCACGCCGAGCACCGGCAATGCGGTCTTCGCGGCGAGCATGCCGGGCAGATGGGCCGCCCCGCCGGCACCGGCGATGATCGCCTTCAAGCCACGTTCGGCGGCGTGTTCGGCGTAATCGAACAGCAGGTCCGGGGTGCGATGCGCGGAAACCACGCGCACCTCGCAACTGATGCCGAGCCGCTGCAGGGTTTCCTCGCTGTGCTTGAGCGTTTCCCAATCGGATCGCGAACCCATCACGATGCCGACCACGGGCGCGGCGACCGATGCTGTCATCTCTTTCTCCCCGGATAAATTCAATGCTGGCGGCGTCAAATCGCGTCCGCACGGCTGCTATCTTAGCGCCCGCATACGTTGCCACGTGACCAAGATGCCCCTCGACCCGCGTTTTCTTTCGATCCTGTGCTGCCCGGTCAGCAAACGTCCGTTGCGCGCGCTGTCGCGCAGCCGTCTCGCCTTCCTCAATGACGCCGTGCGCGCCCAAACCTTGCTCGATGTCGTAGGCCTTCGCGTCACCACCGTGTGCAGCGATGCCCTGATCAGCGACGACGACAAAGTCATCTATCGCATCGACGACGGCGTACCGGTGCTGTTGCCTGACGAAGGTATCGGCACCGCCCAGTTCGCGGATTTTCCGGCATGACGGTCGTCCCGGCATGACCCTGGCGTTGCCAGACGCCGCACTGATCGAGGCGGATGTACGCCGCGCGCTCGCCGAAGACCTCGGCAGCGGTGATCTGACCGCACAACTGCTGCCGGCCGAGCAACGCACCGAAGCCGAGATCATCACGCGTGAGCCGATGCTGTTGTGCGGGCGCGCATGGGCGGAACTCTGCTTCCAACTGCTTGATCCCGCCATCCGCATCGACTGGTGTTTCGCCGACGGCGAGCAAGTGACCGAAGGTGCGCGCATCTGCCGCATCGAAGGCGCCGGACGCGGCATCGTCAGTGCCGAACGCAGCGCGCTGAATTTTCTGCAGACACTATCGGGCACCGCGACCACGACGCATCGCCATGTGCAGGCCCTGCAGCATTCATCGACGCGGGTACTCGACACCCGCAAAACCTTGCCCGGCCTGCGTCAGGCGCAGAAATACGCGGTGCGCTGTGGCGGCGGCGTCAACCATCGCATGGGCCTGTTCGACGCTGTGCTGATCAAGGAAAACCATATCGCAACGGCCGGCTCCGTTGCCGCTGCGATTGCAAACGCACGCACCATCGCCGGTGCGCGCATGGTGGAAATCGAAGTCGAGAATCTGGACGAATTCGATCAGGCGCTGGCTGCACGGCCCGACCGCATCATGCTCGACGAACTCTCGGATGCCGATGTGCGTGAAGCCGTAAAGCGCAATGCCGGCGCGGTCGAACTGGAGTTGTCAGGCGGCGTGTCGTTTGAACGGTTGGCGGAGATTGCCACGCTCGGCGTCGATTTCGTCTCGATCGGCGCACTGACCAAGCATGTGCGCGCGATCGACCTGAGCTTGCGTGTATTGCGCCGCTGGCAACGTTAGAGCATGCCCGCGGCCCACAATGCCGCGATTACGGCACCAGCCCCGATCAGTCCGATCACCAGCCACTTGACCGAATTGCCGCCGCTGCCTTGCGTCGTGGCGACCGACGCTCTGGTCGTGACTGCCGGTTCCGCACTCTTCGCGACCTGCTGCATTTCCAGATGCGGTGCGACCAGCATGAAGCGAACGGTATCCAGACGCAGCTCGTCGCCCGGCTTCAACATGCCGGTATGCACGCGCTTGTCATTGATGAAGGTGCCATTCGCGGAACCGAGATCTTCCACCGCGATGCCATCCGGCATGACCTGCAACTTCGCGTGCTGGCGTGAAATTTCCTCGGACGGCACGCTGATGCCGCATTCGCTGGCACGGCCGACGGTCATCACGCCGTGCAGCGCAAAAGTCTTGCCGAAGGTGCTGCCGGAAACGCCACGCAGGACGAAACGCGGCAAGGCCTGACGCACCCGCGTACGGCCATCGTCCTCCGGTTCCTTCTTCTGTGCCGCAGCGGCAGCCGCGGCTTTTTCACCCGTCAGAATGCGCGTGCCGATCTTCGCGAACAGCACGATATCTCCGGCCTTGATCGGCGCGTCGGCCATGACCTGACGACCATTCAGGGCGATGCTGTTGGCCGCGTTCAGCACCTTGATGGTTGCGGCGCTGCCGTCGAACAGGAGTTCGCAATGCTGGGCGGCAATGCCCGGTGCCATCAACATGACGTCATTGCCGGCACCGCTGCCAACCCGCGTCGTGCCGACCTTCAGTTCCACGGCGTCATGTTCGCCATTCGGAAAAAGCAATTTCATCGAATCAGACTCCTTGAAATCGGTACATCAATCGATTTCACGCACTACGCGGAAGCCGATCGTATTGAATCCCGTGTCCGCGTCGAAATTGTCGCGTTGCTTCGCATCGAGTTTGCCGTTGACCGACAACCAGGCGCTCCCCATCGCGACACGACTGCTGCAACTGCCGCCGCAATCGCTCACCCACTCGCGCACGTTTCCGGCGAGATCATACAAGCCTCCCGGGGCGTCGAAGCGTCGTGCGGGGGCGGTGTGGGCAAATCCGTCGGAACAGGCCAGCGCCTGGCGATCACGGAACTCGGTGTTGAAGGTGGCGTCAGCGACATTGGCGCGGCAACGGTTCGCGTCGGCCGTCTGGGCAGCCAATGCGGTCCATTCCGCAGCCGTCAAGGCGCGATAACGGCTTCCGGTCTGTTTCGACAGCCAGACGGCATACGCCTCGACATCGGCATAGGCGACACAGACCACCGGGTGATTTGCGTCCTGACTGAACCCGGGTGCCTGCCAGGTACGCGACTTCGAACTGCGGAAAATGGACTCGCGGTCGCGGCATGCCGGCCGGGCCGCACGGGACTGCGCGCCGCCGCCGGACCAGAAGCGCTGGAACTCGGCCACCGTGGTCTCGTTGCGCGCCACCGCCAACGGCATGCCGGCGACTTGGGCGATCATCAACTCGGGGCCGGTGAAACTGCCGCGTTTGTCGCTGAAGACGTAGCCCGGTTTGCCGACGACGGCAGCCAGCTTCAAGCCGCGCTGGGCGGCAGCGTGGTCGGGTAGGTGGCTGAGGGCACGTTCATAGGCCTTGCGCGCGGTCGCGCCATCCCAGCGCGCGATGGCGGAATCACCTTCTTTGATCGCGATATCCGCCAGCTGCGTGTGCTTGGCGAGGATCTGCGCTTTCAACTCTCCGGTCACATCATGCAGACCGGCGACCTCGACCGCGCGCGCCGCCGCCGTGAAGTAGGCGTCGTGACGACCTGCAGCGAAGTCCGCGTCGGCAATCGCCAGCAAGGCCTTGGCGGTATCCAGCAAGCCGGCCTTGGCGGCGGCGTTGTTGCGATCGATGCGCAGCAACAGCCGGAAACGGTCGGTCGCATTGCGGCCCGGCGGCAGAGTGAGGCGCTTCTGGGCGAGATCAAGTCGGCCGAGTCGGGTCAGTTCGGCGACCGGATCAACCACCGTCGTCGCGATCGCGAGACGCAGGTTTTCGTCGATGTCGGGCGCATCGATACCGAGCAGTTCGAGCGCACTGGGTTCGTCCAGCGCCGCGACCGCAGGATCGGTCGGTGTTGGCTCGGTTGGCATAGGTTCGGTCGGCGCTGGTTCGGACAGCGCTGGCTCGCTCGGCGTGATCTCGACGCGCGGCGGATCGGCGGCAATCATCGGCATCGGTGGCGTCTCCGGGTCCACGACCGGTGCGGTCGTCGAGTTCAGCAACTTGCCAACCCCAAACACCGCTGCGCCCACGACAATTGCGAGTAAAAGCCCGCCCGCCAGCCAAGCCCACGGCATGGCCCGACGCGCCGGTGGCGTGGGTGCGAGCGCGCGCTCGCCGGTTGTGCCAAGCCCGGCCTTGGCGCGCTCGCGCAGCACTTTCAACTCATCGGCGATGCTGTCTTCCCCGATCGTCATGGTCGCGTGCGGCTGCACGGCTGCGAACTGCGCCGCAGCAATCTGCGCCGACGACGGCGCGGCCATGTTGACGGTGGCATCCGACGACTGCGCCTTATTTGGATCGGTCTGCGGTTTCAGCAATTTTTCGACTTCGCCCAGCCCAAGCGTGAATTCTTCCGCGTTCTGGAAGCGTTGGGCCGGATCCTTGGACATGGCGCGATCGATCAAAAGCTGCCAGTGCTGCAGATGCTGCGGCAGACGCGGCACCGGCTCGAATACATGCGCATAGGCGATCGCGAAACCGTCGTCGCCGTCGTAGGGCGCGTGCCCGGTCAGTGCCTCGTAAATGACGGCCCCCAGCGAATACAGATCCGAGCGCCCATCGACGTCACCACCGCGCGCCTGTTCCGGGCTCATGTAGTGACTGGTACCGACGCTGACACCGGCATTGGTGATGCGCGAGGTCTTGCTGACCGCGCGTGCGATGCCGAAATCGGTCAGCACCGGGTTGTTGTTGAAATCGAACAGCACGTTGCCCGGCGCCACGTCGCGATGCACGAAGCCGCGCTGATGCGCGAATCCGAGCGCCCGCGCGACACCGACGACGACGCGCAATACTTCGCGCTCACCAATGCCTTCGCGGATGCGATGCAGGAAGTCGCCATGCGGCAGGTGTTGCATCGAGAAATAGTGCAGCTTCTCGTCGGTGATGCCGACATCGTAGACCGCGACAATGTTCGGATGCGCAAGCGACGCGAGCGTGCGTGCTTCCTGCATGAAGCGACGCGAGAACGTCGGGTCGGACACCATCGCCGGGTTCATCACCTTCAACGCCACTTCGCGTTCAAGCGAGGTCTGCACGGCTGAATACACCGTCGCCATGCCACCGGCACCGATTTCGCGCTTGATCAGATAACCGGGAACCTGGATCACGCAGTCGGCCGAGGCGGGTGTGGGAGACCGAGTGTAGTGGCGCGCCTCGCCAACGTCAGCCGTCGCCGCTTGCATTTGTGCGATCACCCACCAGACTGGTGGCCATGACCGTCGACACCCTGATTTTCCTGATGGCCGCCACCGTCGCGTTCTGGCTGTGGTCGGCGGGCGGCATCCGCGCCGAAGTGGCGCTTGCGGCGGCCCGTGAACTTTGTACCCGCGCCGGTGTGCAATTGCTCGACGGCAGCGTCGTCTTCATCGGCCTGCGCCCAATGCGCTCACGCGCTGGACTCAACTGGCGCTGGCGCTATCGCTACGAGTACAGCGCCGACGGCGTCAGCCGCAGCCATGGCACGATTTCCGTCATCGGACGCCAGGTCGATCAAGCGACCTTGCCCGCGTCACCGCATCAGGACTCGTTGTTGCGTTGAGCGGCCGCAGTCACGGTGCCGCGCGCTTCCCATCCCTCTTTCCCACCAGCGCCGCAAACGCTTTTGCGTTGCCCTCCATCAGCGCCAGGTGCGCCTCCACGCTGCGCTCGATGTACGGCGGCACGGAGGCCACGCCGTTGATGTAGCGGCTCCACGCGGCCTTGCTGATGCCGAGTAGCCGGCGCGCTTCGGCATCGGTGCCGCCCACCGCCGCCTTCCATCGTTCCAGCAAGCGCTGTTGTGCTCGCGAAGACACGCTCAAATCGGAGGCACTCTTGGCCGAAGTCACAAGCCAATTCCTTCGCTGCGGATGTTTTCGATGCGGGCCGGATTCATGGTTTCTGGGTGTTCCCACTTGTTTCTTGAATCATCGGGCCGCGCCAGGCACCTACCTGGCCAGTCCCAAGTGCACACGAATCGCATCGTCCACGGCCTGCATGTCCGCCTTGGACAGCGCGTCCAGCAGGCTTTTCAGACGGCTCTTGTCCGCTGCCATGATCTGATCGGCCATCGCCTTGCTCTGGCTTCCGCCGATCTTGACCAGTGCCTCGCTGGGGTACTGGCGGCCACTGTTGCTGGTCAGCGGCACCACGACCACGCGCGCGAGATTCCGATTGGCCGCGTCGTTGCTGACAATGACGGCAGGGCGCGTCTTGCGGATCTCGCTGCCGACGGATGGATCGAACTCGACCCACCAGACCTCACCGCGCTTCATCGGCCATGTCGGTTGCAAGAGCGTTGCACCATTGCATCGCCTCAGCTTCACGGACCTGATCGGATGCCATCGCCCGGTAGCCATCGTCGAGCACCGTGTCCAGCACATGCGGACGCAGCAAGTCTTCGATGAACTGGCTCATGCGGCGCTTGCCGATCGTGCGATACAGCCCTTCATAGACCGCTTCGTCGAGGCTGATGGTCATTTTCCGGTGCATCACAATTCCAAGTAGACGTTAGACGTATTACGACTATACGCCTCCCATCCCCTCAAAACAACGGCCGCGGAAATGCCATCGGCGATGTGGCCGAGGTAATCCATTGGCGTTCGCTGACTCACACCGGAACAGCCTCGGCAATCACCTGATCACGAAACCGGGCCGGCAATGCGTTGGGCGTCACCACGTCGACCGGGACACCCAGCAGTTGCAGCAGTTCGTGCCGGATCGCCCCGATGTCCATCAATGTTGTGCTCGGGGTCGGATCGATCAACACGTCCAGGTCGCTGCCATCGCGGTCGTCGCCGTGCAGCACCGATCCGAACACGCGGGCGTTCCGCGCGTGATGCGCCTCGACGATCCGGCGGATCTCGGCGCGATGCTTGGTCATGGCAATCGAAGGTTTCATGGCGTCAAAACGGTCGCACCTGTGGATTGCGCTTGGGCGGCATGTCCACTTCGCGCGGACTGAACGTGCGCCCAGCGCTCGTTATCGCCAACTCAATGTCGGCCGCCGATGCAATGACGCCACGGCGTTCAAGCGTCATCAGCAAAGCATTGGTCGACAACAAATAGACGTTGTCCGGTAACACGAATGCGCTCCGGCCGATCTTGTGTTCTTCGAACAACAACAGGGCAAAGGCTTCACGCTGGTCGAGCGAGTCGGCAAAGTCATAGAGGTACTGCTGGATCGCCTGCTCGCCTGCGTGCCGGCGCGCAAACGCCGCGCCTTGCGCTTTGGCCTCACGACCGATGTCGGTTTCGGCGACGCGCAACTGATTTCGATCGACGAAATCGAGGATTTGCCGACTGGTCGGCGTCACTTGCCGAACCAGTTCATGGATCACCATGTCGATCAGCACCACTTCCGGGCCAAGTGCGGTCAGCAAGTCGAGGCGATCCGCGTACGCAAGCGTGATCAGCGGCGAAGCGTCCGGAAC
>JAYUVY010000115.1:0-2818 GCA_043753835.1 Lysobacterales bacterium
CCAGGCGTTGCGCGTCCGTAACCATGCTCCAACCCGACCAGTAGAGGACATTCGCCAACAGGATGCCGAACAGTGCGAAGCCGCGCAGCGCGTCAACTACGCGCAGCCGATCTTCGCCAGTGGCGGGTGCTACTTGGCTCGATACCATGAGTCCTCCCTGCGGCAGAGCCGCTTTCCCGGGCGAGTATGCCTGTGCGGTCAGGATGTAAGAAGGGATCCTGCCGGCTCCCCCGACTTCTGGCACCGGGCGATAGCAGGTAACGGCGGCCACAGCGGCTGCAAATCGTGGTTCGCGCCTGATCCAGCGCTGTGCCCGTTCCAACGCGCCCGGGGTTCGAATTGAGATCGCGCGGTCATCTAGAAAACGTCCCAGATCGGCGGTAGGCGGCGGCGGCGCTAGCGCCGGTTTGGGCAAGGATCGGACCTGCGCGAGCGCACTACGGCATCACGTGGGCGCGCAGCCTGGTCGTCCGGTCCATCCATGGACATAAAATGTCCTTTGCAGCCATCTTCGCGGTTCGCTCGGCGCGCGATCGGCTCGCTCAGGCAACGCATGAACCACGACAGATCTGCCAGGCGCTCGCGCAGGATGGCAACGCGATCACGGCTTCCGGCGAGCGTTTCAGCGCGCATTTTCGGATCCAGGTCGCGCCGACAATAGAGCCGGGTCCAGCGCGCGGCGACTTCGTCACCCGACCAACTCGCAGCGATGTCTGGTTGCAGTTCGACGACCACATGCACGTGGTTGCTCATCACCGCGAAGCCCCAGATCGCGACGGCGAAAACCTCGGCCAACTGATGGATCCGATCTTCCACCCAGGCACGCCGATGCTCGAACGAGCGCCCCGATTCACGATCTTCACCGCACAGCCAGGCCCGACGCACGCAACACGATACGCAGTGGAAAACACCGGGCGCACCTTTCGGCGCGAGGATGGATCGTGCAGTGGTCATGCTGACAGCATCGGGCCACTCTGTTCCCCAGTGACACCGGAATCCGACGCGGCTATCCGTCAGAATTTTCCGAAACTCGTCTGTCCCGGTTTTGCACACCGATGTCTGGGGTGGCTGCTGCGGCTCCTGGGACACGCACATCGAGCAGATCGCCCGGCAAGTCGAGCAGGCGCGCACCTGACCCGGCAGCGGACGGGCAGGTGACCGACTGCAACGTAGCAAGCCAGCCTTCGCTGCAATGCCACAGGTTGGCGAGACGCAAGGAGAGTCCGGTGGACGAGGGTCAAAAGCCCTTCGATGCCGGCTGACCACTCGTGCCGCCGTTGTCTATCTCTCGAATGGCTTTCTGTGTTTCGGATGGCTTGCCCCCAGCCCTCTGGAATGCCGCCTGCAGCATTGATACGTTCTTGGGGGCGGCAGCAGGCAGCGCGTTTTCGGTCAGTGCCGTTTCCGACTCTTCGGACGTAGCGATAACATCTGAATTTCCGTCTTCCAGCGAATGGTCGGTCGTGGGTGCATCCGCCTGCGCCGTCGCTTCTTCACCGCTGTCAGAAGCAGCGTCAGCGACGAGGTTTGACTCGTCGGCCGGTTGATCGACGTCGTCTGCCCCTTCATCGGTGAATTCATCCGTGTTGTCGGTCACTTCGTCGGCGGCCATCTCGTCGCTGCCTTCATCAGCGGAATCGACCTCCGCGCCCGCTTCCTCGTTCGCTTCGTCTTCATCATCATTCGCTGACAGGGCGATGACGAAAGCGCCAGTAGCCAGGGATCCCGAGCCCAACGACCCCGCGGAGGCCGGCGAGCTGTGGCCAATCGCGATCGAGAGGAGAACCGCAACAGACAAGCGAAGCTGGACTGGCATGAGCGGTCTCCGGATCGGGTTGGAGAATGCAAAGTAGCACGCAGGGAAGAAAACGAAGGCAGGACACGCAGAAGCGCCGGGACGAATCCGGCAGAACATTGGAGGGGCAGTTCCTCTACTAGGACGAAAGCGAGGACGAACGGGAGACAACAACATGGGACAGTCTAGTTTCGGAATTTTCCTACAAGTCGCCGGTCGGTTTTCTGACTGCGCGGAAGCCAGCAGACCCCGATGCTGGCCACATGACCTACGCACGTTCAATCCTCGTCCCGCCCGGATCGCCCGGCACCTATCACTGCGTGTCTCGGTGTGTCCGCCGCGGCTGGCTCTGCGGCGAGGACCGAGAGAGCGGGCGCTCGTACCAGCATCGTCGTCAGTGGGTCGAGGACAGAATCCACGAACTCTCGGAAATCTTTGCCGTTGCGGTGTGGGGCTACGCAGTGATGAGCAACCATTTGCATGTGGTCGTGCAGGTCGTTCCGCGAGCCGCTGCCAAGTGGTCCGCCGCCGAGGTCGCAGTCCGCTGGCTGCGCCTTTATTCGCGACAGGATCAAGATGGCGCCAAGCGCGCAGAGGTGCTTGCTGGCAACAAGGAGCGAATTGAAGTACTTCGCGAGCGACTGGGCGATCTGTCGTGGTTCATGCGCTGCCTGGCCGAGCCGATTGCTCGACGCGCAAATCGTGAGGACGGCTGCAAGGGTCATTTTTGGGAGGCCCGATTCAAGTGTCAGACGCTGCTGGACGAGAACGCTGTCTTGTCGGCGATTACGTACGTGGATCTCAACCCGATCCGGGCCAAGATCTGCGACAGCCTCAAAGCGGCTGTCGATCTCGCCGCAGGGCAGAGTGCGCTACGAACTCAAGACCCCGTGGCGGAATGGCACCACCCATGTCGAATGGGATTCGGTGGATTTCATCGCCAAGCTGGCGGCGCTGGTCCCGCCACCACGCGCCCACCTGACCCGTTTCCACGGCATATTCGCACCAAATTCCAGTCTCCGT
>JAYUVY010000116.1:0-2815 GCA_043753835.1 Lysobacterales bacterium
CGTCAGCCCCAGCCGACGCAAGTGACGCCGCGCACCTACCAGCCCAACAGCGCGCCGGCTACAAATTATCCGGGTCCAACCGCCAATGCCCCACCTTCGCAGCCTCCTACGCCGCAGCAAATCGCCCAAGCGAAGACCGAACAAGCGCGCCGAGACGCTGAGACCAAGCGCGTACTGGACAACATGAACATCCCGGAAGTGACGCACTACCGGTACTCGCCACTCGACCAAAACAAGCCGGCCGTCAAGCCCGCGTCCCCAGCGGACGAATCCAATGTCGACTGACCAAGAATTCGCAACACTGAGCGACGAACTGTTCCGGCGAATAGGCCGTAACCTCCTCAACTTTCAGCGAATCGAGAGGATGTTGAAGTTCCTCGTGGCCAACGGACGACTGAAGGGCCCCATCAAGGAACTTGCGAAGATGCGTGAAGCGCACACCAAGGTTGTCCATCAGTCGACCATGGGGATTCTGGCAGGGCGGTTCGTTTCAGATTTCCTGGAGGATGCCGGCGACTCAAACGAAGATCCCGAGTTACCAGTCACCGAGGCCTGGGTGTCCTTCAAAGTGACGCTGTCACAGGACGCTGCATTCAGCGCCGAGCTTCGCGACAACCTCAAGGCCTTGGTCGATGAGCGAAACGATCTGGTTCACCACTTGCATGATCGTTGGGATGGCAAGACGGTTGAAAGCACTCGCGCGGCCTTGATCCATCTGGAAGATCAACGCGAGCGCCTCAGGCCCGTCTTTGAGCGGCTGCAGGAAATCGTGCGGACCACCGCAGAAGGCATCAGGGAACATGCCGAATTCTTTGCCTCGCCGGAAGCGTCAAGATCGTTGGAGCTGATCTGGTTGTGTCACAGCCCTGTCGTTCGCTTGCTGGGCGAATGTTCCAACAACGCGGCCCATACCGACGGCTGGCTTGCCTTGGCGACGGCAGGTCACATCCTGAGGCGAGACCTGCCAGACGATGTTGCGTCGCTCAAGGAGCGCTACGGATTTTCGACCCTGAAACGATTGATACTGGCTACGGATATGTTCGAGGTCAGGGACGAGCCAATACAGGGCGGCGGCTTTCACACGGTTTATCGCTGGAAACCGGAGGCTGCCGATTCCGCGGGCTAGCGCGGGCCTGATGTTAGGCTTTACCCTGCGACCGGAGGCTGCTGACCACACCGTTTGGCGCTGCACGCGAGGAACTCATGTTCGACTCTGAAAGCATTCTTCAACTGCTAGTCCACGAACGGCCTGACGTCATCCTGTCGGGCATTCCCGAGATCAACCCCCAGTTCTGCCCGGACACGCCAGCGATCCTGTCGCTGGGCCGAGAAATCCCGCTCAACAGCGGGCCGATCGACAATCTTTACATCGACACGAACGCCATCATTACCTTCGTGGAATGTAAGCGTTACAGCGACTCCCGCATCAAGCGCGAAGTCTATTCGCAGGCCATCAATTACGCGTCGGACTTGCGGAACATGCTCTCACACTTCCATGGCAACCAGTTTTGCGATGAGTTCTTCCGGATCATTCGCAAAGGTCAGGGCGGCAATTTTGAAACCTTCGACCAACTGGTCAGCCGACTATCTGAGGACCCGATCCTGGGTGGCAAGCACATCGCGGACTGGAAGGAGCAATTCGTCCAACGACTCGAGTACAACATCAAGCACGGAGTCTTTCGGATCGTAATAGCCTGTGGGCCTTCGCCGGAGAGCAACTTCTCATATTCCGCAATCCGCAATCTGATCCAGCTGATGAACTATTCCGAGGTGCAGAACAATCGATATGACCTGATTTTGCTGGACATACGGAGGGAGAGCGATCAGTACGTCTCGAAAATAATCTGGCGAAGCTACGCGTTCCTTCCGCAAATCCCCCTTATCGCGCAGGCCACGCGGGATACGTCCACCGCCATCGATGCGATGCAAGTTCGAAGGGCGGGGCTGCCGGCCGATACGGAATCCAGGCTCGATGAGTTGGTCAAGCTGCTGAGCGCGAACGGCGTGTACTTGGTTGAGAACACCCATGGGTTTGCAGCCTATTCCTCCAAATTGAAACGTTCGCTCTACACACTCATCGAAATTCAAGGTGGAAGCTGGCGTGTCCTCAGGCACCAGATTCGGATTCCGGAGGCTCTTTTCGATCTCATAAAGTCGGGGAAATTGCCGGAGGCGCTGGCGGGACTGAAGTACTCGGTGCAGGAGAAGACGACGCCGAAGGGTCCGATGTACGAGGTGGCAATCGAGCTCGATCAGGAAACCAGGATGAGTCGTATCGCCAGCGCAATCACCGGGGTATTGGGTTCCGCCTGAGCGAGAGCCGCAGGCTCACCCGCGATGCACCAAGCGCTGCATCGAAAATTGATGCCGAAGGGTATGTTCTAGCGGCTTGACCTGTGCAGAACGTGCAGGGTCATCACATTGGCACACAACACGCGAATCATGCCGGCGAGCTAAAGAATTCGGCCAAGGACGCCGGCGCGGAAATCGGCCAACGCAGCTGCACGCCCGCATGACCCAACTCAAAAGGGCCAAGAACAAAGCGCGCGTGGTCGCTGGCTATTGCTGGGACTGGGTAAGCCGGCGATTCCCCGACCAGCCCGACATCGTCATCGCCGAGCATGGCTATGCAAAGAAGTGGAACCTCGGCAGCGACGGCAGCCTATGGGTAATGGCGCCGAACTCGGTGGACGAAGTCGGCTGCATCCATACCTGCCAAGGCCTGGAGGTGGACTACATCGGCGTAATCATCGGCCCGGACTTTGTCGCACGGGGCGGCAAGCTGTTCACGCAGCCCGATAAACGCTCGAAGATG
>JAYUVY010000117.1:0-8594 GCA_043753835.1 Lysobacterales bacterium
CCATCGTCCCCTCGCGCCGCGTCAATGAGCAATGCTTCGATCCGAGCCGCCCGAGCGGGATCGGCCCAGTGCTTCGAGATGAAATACGGATAATCCTCTTCGATCACCTTATTGTTGGCGGTCACTATTCGCCCGGAGTCGGGATTGAACGACTTGGGCATAGCCGCGAAAGGCACGAAACCACGCCAGTCGTTCGCCTCGTCGCCGCCTTCGGCCGGGAATGCGCCATCGCGTCCGGCCCGAATCGGAATCGCGCCGGCAGCCGCATAGCCGATGTTGTTCCCGCGATCGGCATAGACCATGTTCATGGCCGGCACGATCAGTTTCGACAGAGCGGAATTGAAATCTTGCCAGTTCTTGGCGTAGCTGAGCAGGAACAGGGCTTCGTAACTCGTGTCGTGCTCGATATATCCGGTCCAGCGGAGTGCGACGGGACGGTCGAACAATCCCGTGTTGCCGCTGATGATCGGGCCGTGGATGCTGCGTTGGAGACGAAGTCTGACGGAAGGTTTCCTGCTTCGAAGCGCGGATGGGAAATCGCTGCGAACCTGAATCTCTTCGTGCCTTATCTCGAAACCAAGCCATCCATCCGCTGTGCCATACCGCGTCTGATTGGTCGGATCCACCGCCTCGACGAACAGATCCTGCACATCGGCCATCATGCTCGTTCCGCCCCACGCGATCGCGTCGTTTTGCCCGAATACGATCACCGGCAATCCGACTAATGTCATTCCCGATGCGGAAAGACCGTTGCTGCGGGTCGTGACGACATACCATGGAGACGGGATCTGCAGCCCGAGATGCGGATCGTTGGCAAGAATGGGACCTTCGTTCCTGGCCGGATCTCCCGCTACGACCCATGCGTTGCTGCCGCTCTGTGTCGGCGACTGACGCAGCAGGCGCTTCCCTTCGTCCATGGACTTCAGAACAGCTTCGAATGCGGTCGAATCGCATTCGGCGCATGTGATCGGCGTAGCGTCGTTGGGTGCGGCGGGATGCAGCATGTCCCAGGCGTTCAAATCACCAGTTCTCGCGGCCAGCACATACGCTTCCGCTTCCCGCCCCATGTTGTTGGAGAGCGAGAATGCAAATGTCTTCAACCAGGCGAGCGAATCCATCTCTGTCCATGGCGTCGGCCGTACGCCGTACATGGAGAACTGGGGAGGCAGGCTGGGAGCGCTCTGCATGAACGCATTGACGCCATTGGCGTAGGCTGTCAGAGACTCTCTGGCCGCCGGGCTCAATGCCTCCAAGGCCTGGCCAGCGGATTCATACAGCCCCAGAGATCGAAACCATGCATCGGACGGCACCAGACCTTGTCCGAAAACCTCTGCCAGCCGACCGCTGGCCATGCGCCTCTGGACTTCCATCTGCCAGAGTCGATCCTGCGCATGGGCGAAGCCTGTCGCAAAGTACGCCGCATTCGGACTGCGAGCCTCGATATGGACCACCCCGAGGCCATCCCGCGTCAGGACAACCGGGGCGGAGAGGCCGCGAAGATGCAGATCGCCCTCTCTTTCGTCGAGACCGCCGCTGATGTATCCAAAACCCAGATAACACGCGATGGCAGCCGGCAGAATCAGGAACAACAGCGACCGGAGCATCAATGGATGGCGCCCTGCCGCTATACGCAGTCGATCCGGGAGCGTTGGGCCCGCCGGCTTGAGGTGGACCGGAATCCGCGTCGCGTCACCGAGCTGGGCGCTCATGACCCACTCCCGCACAGCAGGCATGCCGTAGCCTTCAAGTCGACCATGAGACGTTCGACATACTCCGGCGAAAGTCTATTCAACAGATGCACCAGCCGGATCGTGATCCCGTCCTCATCTTCCAGGAGATCGACGCGCAGATCGAAGAACCCCGCCTGCAACTCACCCTCCCAGGTTGCGATTCGCATTCCGGGCGCGATGGCGGCCGAGCTCGACTCCGCCGCCATCATGTTGAACGAGACCTGGAACGGCCGTGCGCTCTCGATGGGCCCAATGGCGCGCACGATCTCCTGGAAAGGCAAGGCCTGGTGCTCCATCGCATCGCCGAGGCGTCGCTGGCAGTGCCTGATGAGCGCAGGCATTCCGGCACCCGTATTCTCCGTATCAACGCTGACGATCAGAGTGTTGGCGAAAAAACCGATGACGTCCTCGAAACGCGCAGAAGCCCGGCCAGACACGGGTATTCCGATATTCACGCCGCGGCGCAAATCGGGCCGCAACGAGGTCGCATAGCGATCCAGCATCGAAGCGACGATTGCGAGCATTGCCGCATTGAGAGTGGCCGAGACATCCCTCGCCACGCGCCTCAAGCGCGCGACGTCCGCAGCTGCGAGTCGCATCTCGCATTTGGCTGCGCCGGAAGCGCCTACTGGCGCAGATTCATCCCGCAGCTCACGCCATGCATAATCGGCGACGATCGCGCTCGACCAGTACGCGATTAGCCTGTCACGATCGCTCGCCAGCCGCGCCCGCTCCCACTCCACGTGCTCTGTATGCTGCGCGATACCAGCATCAGCGGACCCCTCGTTCGCTTTCCCATGATAGAAAGCCATCAGATCCTTCCGCAGAATCTGCATCGAACGCCCATCCGCGCAGATGTGATGCGCGCAAACGAGCAGACAACAGACATCGTCCTCGACCCGAACAAACGCCACTCGGAGGACTTCGCCGGACTCCACTGCCATCGGTCTCGCGAAGTACTCCGCGCGCACTAGTTCGCCTCTCGCCCACGAGTCTTGCGCGGACCCTCCGCGGACGTCGAAACGATCCAGCTTGAACGACACCCGCTCGCGCACGATCTGCATCGGTTCGCCAGCGACGTCCTCGACAATGATGCGCAACGCCGAATGGCGTGCGACGACTGCGGCGAAAGCAGTTTCCAGCCGATCGACATCAATCGCTCCATGGATGACGATCGCGGAAGTCAACCGCGGCGACTGGAACCCATGGGCATGCTCGATGTCCCACATCCGTCGCTGAGAGGTACTCAGCGGAAACCTGCCGGTTGGCATGACCGAATGCGTGAAATTTCTTGCGGCCACGGGCTGCAACAGAGTCATCAATTCGTGACGGAGATGACGCAGAGTCGCCAGTTCGTCGGGGGTGATCCTTCCAAGGTCGGCCTGGGTTATTCGCAGTTCGCCCTTCTCTTCCCGCAGCGAAATGCCCCGTTCCTGCAGTGCGATCAAGAGAGCCCAGGCAGCCGCGCTGCGCTGCCCAGCGCCCGCTGCCGCCAATTCGGCACCGACACCTTTCTCAGTTTCCGCATTCATAGACGATCGCTTCCTGCGCGCCGCGGGCGGAATTGATCACGCCCGTGCTGGCTGGACCTTCCTCGCTCATCCGCACCCAACTCCCCCCGTAGCTTTCTGCGAAGGAGAACAATCCGAAGACGAACCGATGAGTTGCGGAGCCGCCGCGAACTTTGTCATAGGCCAGAAATTCGAGGGATTCGCAGTATTGCTGCGCGGTCCACTTGTCGCTGCCGATGGCCGCGCGCAGCAGATCGCGCCATTCTTCCCTGCTGGTATAGCGGCCGACATGCACATCGCGTCCTTGCGCCGAATAGGACGACTTTATGACGAAGTCGCGCTGGCGGTGCTCGAGGTATTCATGAATCGGCAGCTCGCGTTCGCCATGCATCACGCTTTTCTGCGATAAGGGTATGCATATCGGAAGGATGGAACGCGCCAATTCCAGATCGCGAGCATCAAGGGAATCCGGGGGCTGCGCTTGGAAAAAGCTTTCGAACAATTTTTTCTCGTTCAATGCATCGCAGACCGGATTGTCCGGCCACACGAGCCTGTCTTCGCAGTACGCCTCGAACACGCACGATGGAATCCTGCTGGGCTGGGCGGTCTGCGTCACCAACAAGCCATGCAATTCGATACCACGATAAGTCAAGGCGCCTCGCGTCTCCGCGATTCCATCGACACCCTCGTCGATATGGAATCTGACCCGCACGCCCAAGCGAGTCGCGATCGCCTCCAGATACCTCACGACCGCCACCATCAGGCCCCTGGTCAGACGGTCGACCACGAACAAGAGTTCAACGGTCTCGGCACGGAACGAAGGCAATGCATGGCAGGACCCGATCAGATAGCGAAGATAGGTCTCGAGCGTGTCATGGGATCGAAAATCACCGCATTGCCGAAGTCCATTTCCCAATCCAGGCAGCTGTCGATACGCTCGATCGTAGAGCTGCGTCTGCCAGCCGCCGACCTTTGAGCCGAGATTGACTTCTACGGTCTTGATGCCGTCGGCGGTGAGAACCGAATCGCTGCGCGTCACCAGATGCGACTGTACGTCGACGGAGAGCAGCCTGTCGATTTGCGAGGCGGACAGATCGTAGTAATCGACTACCCGACGGAAGAACTCGCTTCGATCGGGATCAAATACCTTGCGAAGAAGCGCGGGCAACGATACGGCCGCCCGTTTGAAAGAAGCCAGCGTCTCGCCTCCAACGAACACAGGCCACGGATTCACCTCGTACTGATAGTTGCGCACCAATTCGGGCAAGGCCATTTGATCGAAGACGAGATCGCCCTCTTGAGCGTCTTCCCCGGTCATGGCCAGCACGAAACGCTCGCTCTCCGCGCACAGGCGTCTGTGATTCCGCAGCACTTCTTCGCTGATCTTGTGCATGGTCGTGGTTATGCGTTTCGGCCCGCCAGCAGATGCAGCGGCATGACGACCTCACGAGCAAGCCGAGGGTCGCCCCAGACTTCCGACAACAGCTCATAGGCGGACTTGAAAAAGGAATCGCCCTCCCGCTCCATGCAGCGTCGCGTTGCGGACCAGGAGTGGATGTAGCCGAAGAGTTGATCGAGGCTCCATTGCATACGGAGCTCGAACGGTGGCATTTCGATCGGTGACATGTCGAAATCGACATCCCTGTAGCCATCCCACAGCAGGCGATTCTGCGGCGCCCAATAGCTCATGATGCGATCGAGCACCGCCACTTGGACTATTTTGTCGATATCGGGGTTGACCTTGAACCAGTCGTAGCCCCATGCCGCGAATACTCCATCGGGTCTGAGCACTCGCTTCACCGTCGGCCAAAACCGCGAATAGTCGAACCAGTGCAGGGCCTGCGCCACCGTCACGAGATCGAGGGAAGCATCGGCGAACGACGGATCCTCGGCACTGCCGACCGAATAATGAACGTTCGGATGAGAAAGAGAGTGCCCGATTTGATTCTCGCTGACATCGGTCGCGTAGACGTTGGCATAGTAGGCCGCCAGCCCGATCGCCGCCTGGCCGTTGCCGGTGGCACAGTCCCATGCAGCATCGTGGCGCGCGGTCAGGCTAGCGATGAAGGCCAAAAGCTCTGACGGATAGATTGGACGCGAGTCTCGGTAGATGTCGGACTTATCGTTGAAGAATGCATGGTGATGCATGGTCAAGCTCCTTGCTGCGTTTCGATTTCCGCGACAGACCGGCCCAGAAGGTCGGGGTTCGCAACATGCACGAATCCACCACGCACTGTGCCGCCATCGAGGCTGTGGTATACCGATGCGAACGACGGCGGGAGATCTGGGCTGGCCGAATGAGCAGCCCAGGCGCGCATCGCCAAGCGCCGATCGATGGCATCCTCATATGCGTCTCGCGCGTGCAGGCAGCGATGGTTGTCTATCACCAGGAGATCTCCCGGGGAGACTTCGATGATGAGGCTGTTTTCCGGTCGAGCGAGTTCACCGTCCCACGCATCGAGGACCGCCAGCTGCGCGTGGGTCAGCCGCGGCGCATCCGCGAAGCGCTGCGACTCCTCGATGAATCGCCGGATATACCGACAATGCAGCCGTTCACCGCCGAACAGGATGGGCGACATGAACCAGTCCTGCAACCCTCCCTGTTCGCGCTTTGCATCGTTCGGGAAGAGTCCACGCAGTTCCTCGATGGAGCCGGGACGATGTCGTTCGAGCGACGCCGCGACTCTCCTAGAATCGGCAAGCTTCAGATTTCCGCCGATACGAGCCTTGCGCACATAAAGCAAGAAGATCAGGTCTGTCCTGTCTGTGTGAAATGCCAGTGCCGCATTTGTCTTGTGCCCGCGGACGCGAGGATCGCTATAGTTCTGGCCTTCATCTTCGATCCGGACGATCAAGTCGCCATCGCGATTCTGCGGAATGGGCACAGCCACGCTGCGCACCAGCTCAAGCAGAAAATGGCCGCAGTCCTCTTCGCTCATTCCGGCAATCGGAAGATCGCCCAGCAAATAATAGCCGTCCATCTCCAGGCGCTGATGCGCGAGACGGATAGAGTCGACCGGGGGAGGCCTGCGGCCCTCCGGACCTGCGTTTCTGTCGATGCCTTCAATCATGACGATCCGAGCCTGCATTCATTGCAATGAGCCATAAGTTATGGAGAGCACCTGATTCGCATACGCCCGAGAGAGCGCATGCCGCCCACCGTCCACGACCGCCATCCGAGTCCGGAGTCCGAGCTCGCTGAACGCCCTCTCCGACTCGCGCGCGCGATGGAGCGGAATCATGGGGTCGGCGTTTTCGTGGACGAAAACCACCTCCGGGCGGTCGACAGGTGCGCGCGCATCAGTCGCACGCATGCGTGGAGGGAGCGGGTGCATGCCGGAAATGGAGATCGCGCCCTTTACGGAAATCACCGCTCGGGCAACCATCTCGAGGACCAGCATCGCCCCCTGCGAATGGCCCACGAGCAATACTTCCCGCCCGAGCCTTTCGTCAGCCATGGCATCCGCGATGTATCGTTCCACGAGCGGAGCCAACACCTGCAGGTGATCGGCAAGCGTCGTCCGGTCGCTTGTCAGTGGCAACCAAGCAAAACCGCCGACCCCTCTGCACGGCGTCACTCCCTCCAGAAACAGGAACGAAGAGTCGTCGATGACCTGGACCCAGTCCTGAAAGATATCGCGGGTCTGGACGGCATCCCCCGCGTATCCGTGCAGGACGACGAAGGTCCGCGGCCCTTCCCGTCGCACCACCACATGTCGCGCCACAGATCCGCCCCCTGCCTCTCCCATCGTCCTGCTGCGCGCCCGGACACAGTCCTCATCCGAAGAGGGCATCATGCCAGCATCTTCTCGTCAGCCTGCTCCGCCAAGAGAGACTCCTGCTGCAGAGAGCGGATGGTCGACATCAACTGTCGCTCGAGACGAGGGTGTTCGGCAAGAAACCGCGCATGCTTGTCCATCAACATCCAGCACTCCCGGATGCGGATGGCATTCATCGACGACGACGTCATCCGCTCGCCGGCATGATGATGAACCCGGACGTTGACGCCCGGAACCAGCGTCGACAGGATCCCGGACGACAGCAAGCTCATGAAAAGGTCGGTATCTTCGACAACCTTGAGCGACGAATCGAAGCAACCGATTGCCAACAAGGCGTCTCGACGCACGGTCACGCCATAGCCGACACCAATGGTCAGTGCATCTTCGAAGGGCATGCTCGACGAACCGTCCGGCAGAACGTAGTTCGTCGGCTCCCAAGCAACAGCACGACCGTCGACATATCGCACGTTGCAGATATTCGACCAGCTGTAGCCGATTTCGCGAGGGCTGCGCTCGAGAGTTTCCAAAGTCGACGCGAGGAAATCGGGCAGATACTCGTCGTCATCGTCGAGAAATGCAATATAGCGCCCGGAGGATCGATCAATCCCGCGATTGCGAGCAACGGTGGCTCCAGCGTTCTCGCCGCTTCGGAGCAGCGATATCCGCAGGCCGGGAAAACATGCGACTACTTCGTTGATATCGGCGGATGAGCCATCATCCGAGATGATGATCTCGAAGTCAGTCAACGTCTGCCTTTCAATACTTTCTATGGCCCGCTTGAGCATCGCTGGCCGATTGAACGTTGGCACGACTATTGAGAACAGCGGACTTCCCTGCACTATCCACGCTCATTTTCAAATTATTTTTCTCAATCTTATCATGACCCCGGCTACAAAGCAAATATTCGCTATTGTGCTCGGCTGCCTGATCGCAAACCGGCACTGCCTCGCCGCGCCAACGTCGCTACTCGGCGCGATTGTAAGCACCCGAAGGCGTCCTCTGAAGGGGTGCAGCTATCCGCGGCTCCACGCAGAAAACCTCATCTCAGCTGTGCTTATCGATGCACAGGGGCTTATTGATCCGGCGATCAAATGTTTTCATGCGGCATAGCGCACCGGCTTGTGCTCGAAGTACTTGCGCACTCGAGCGGGGGACTTCTGCAGATTGCGCAGATGACCGATGGCCGCATCTTTCAACGGCTTTTTGCTGCGCGTCGGCGCACGCTTGGTGACCGCCTCCTTCAGATCGGCATTCAGACACTCGTCCGGATTCAATTCCGGACTGTAACTGGGCAGATAGAACACCTCGATCTGATCCTCATGTTCGGCCAGCCGCGCCTTGACCTTGCGTGCGTGGTAGCCTTTCAGGTTGTCCAGGATCAGGAACACCTTGCGGTCCGTGTCCTTGATCAGTCGCTTGAAGAAGCCGATCAGAAGATCGGCGTGCATCGCTCCCTCGAACTGTTGATTGCCACGCAAAACTGACCCGGGGTTTCCATTGAGAACTGACCCACCCGGTGTGGGTTGAGGGACGGTATCAGATCAGGGTTCGGTGCTGCCTCCTTTGCGCGCTTG
>JAYUVY010000118.1:0-8593 GCA_043753835.1 Lysobacterales bacterium
CGCTGGTGCCGAAGAAGCGCTTGATGCGCAGGTGTTGCTTGATCCATTTGAAGAACAGTTCGACTTGCCAGCGGCTTTTGTAGAGTGCGGCGATGGTCATGGCGGGAAAGGTCGTGTTGTTGGTCAGGAACACGAGTTTCTTGCCGGTCTGCGGGTCGTTGTAGCGCACGCGGCGCAAATGTTCCGGATAGTTTTTGGCCGAGTAGAAACCGTTGAGCATGATGCGCTGATCGCAGACGATGCCGCTGCTGCGATCCGTCGCTGTGGAGTAGAGTAAGCATCCGGTGAACCCACCTTCCGCTTGAGTGGCGGTGATGCTTACGAAGTGACCGGCTGCCGCATACCTGGAAGCCGGGCGCCGGATGAACTACACCGCAATCCTGGAAGCACTCAGAAAAGCTTCGGCGTTCGAACTGTTCCGCCTGCGCGCAGCCATCGATCGTGCGCTGCGCGATCCCGCGCATAACGATGCGATCCGGCGCTGCCTGCAGCGCGGACAACAGGTCGAATACTTCGATGCACGTGAGAACCGGATGCGCGACGGCCAGGTCATCGAGCTACGCCCGGCCACTGTCATGCTGCTCGATCGCGAGACCGCGACCCACTTCCTGCTCGACTATGCCGCGATCAATCTCGACGGCGCGGACGCCGTCATCCGCGAAAACACGGACCGCGGCATCGGCCGACAAGAGATCGCCATCGGTGACCGCGTCGGCTTCCGGGATCGCGACGGCCGCCAGCGCCACGGCAAGGTCATGCGCCTGAACGGCAAGACCGTCACGCTCGACTGCGATGGAATGCAATGGCGCGTCGCCTACACCCTGCTACACCGGATGATCGACGCCGCGCCGTAGCCATCGCCCAGCTTTGCGTCAATGTGGGTTTGCCGGATGCTTACGAAGGGGTAACCACGCGCGCGCTATTGGCCGCATTCGGATGGCTGGCCCGACTACCCGTTGGGATTGAATTGTCGAGCATTCGTAAACACTCACACTCGCGCAATGCGCTCGCCGACACCTGCCATGGCCGAGCGGCGGCACATCCAACGGTTCTTACCCCGTAGCGATCGTCACCAGCGGATCTTGATCGGCGTCCCATTCGCCACGAGTGGAAATATCTCGTCAATTTCCTCATTCGTGAGTGCAATGCAGCCGTTCGTCCAGTGCCAGGTTTTGGCGCCGTGGATCATGATGTCGCCGCCGATCTTCTTCCCACGCGGAAGCTTCCGCTGTCTGTCCTCACGATTCGGATAGGACACCCGCAGTGCGAGGTGGTAGCCGGAATCGTCCTTGCGCTCCGTGATCTCATAGGTGCCTTCAGGCGTCTTGTCGTCGCCGTCGTACACTTTGTGCCCCTTTGGGTTTCTGCCCAGACGCACCTTTCGGTAGGTCTTGATGATCTCGTCGCCCCGGTACAGCCAAAGAGTGCGTTCGCTCTTGTCGACCACGATCAAGGTCGCGCGCTCATCGGGAGACACCAGTTCGGTTTGGTGCGTGTGATCGTTGCTTTTCGGGGAGCTATGGCTCGACAAGGCCCAGAGCAAGAGCACGAACATGACTGTGATTCGCATAGTGGTTTCCCTCAGTTATTCGACAGTATCGGGTCGACCAATCTCCACGGCAATGGACTCGACCGCATCGGCCCATTGTTCCAGGGAGAATCGCTGAGGATCGTCGTGGCCATCGGTGAGGCCCGCATCCACTGCGGCATGGAACGCATTCCCATCCCAGGACGCGTCATTGATTTCTGGCGGAAACGCGGACGCCAACTTCAGGTTCGGCGTGCTGGTGTCATGGATAACGAAGTAACGCGCCTCCACTTCCATCCCCCCCGGCGTCCTTGATGTACGAGAGCGGCACATCGAGCGCGCCGCCGACGTCATCTTCCGAAATGATATGCGCCTGGACTTCCAGTATCCATACTAGGGCGCTGACGCCTTCGAGTGGCGTCATTGTTGCGATCGTCGTCTGCACGCCGATTGCAGGGCATGGGCGCAAAGAGTAGGCTGATTTTCACGGTCGCTACTTGTAGCTCCGTCGCAGAATCGCCGGGGGGCGATGGTCTCAGGTTGTGGGACGTTTGTTGTGCATACTCAGTCTCAGCGACAAGGTCGCAAAGGCGCGTTGTGTGCGCTGTTCAATGCTTCATTTGCCAGGAGACCCCATATGAAGACTACGACGATTCGATTTGCAGCCAGCGCAGCGTTGCTTTGTGCGCTGCCGATCTACGCACACAAGTTGTCGCCGACTGGCACGGCTGAAGAACGGAGGATTACTGAAGTTCGTGGCGGCTGGATATCCGGCTTGGAGCGCCGCGTGAGCAATTGGGGGCTTCACGCGTTCGGTGATCCTGTTCACGAGGAGATCACCAACAGAATTTACGGCTGCGATGGCACGATTTGCGACGGCCTCGACTCGACTCGCGCACCCGGCGCCGTGCTTGCCGGAGTGAGATGGAATGACGATCCGCCATTCCGAATTGGCAGCAACGAAGGCAGAGGAACGACCTGCAAAGTCACTCAGACCATCCGTTTTCAGACTCAACCTTCGTGTTGGTATTTCTTGTTCCGCGATGCCGAAAAGCGAGCGGCGAAGGGCACGCAGTTTGGCGCTCAAGCGCAGTCCGCGATGCTGTATCGGACGCACTTCGGCGACTTGCAGTTCCTGCACGCGATGGCCAGTACTGACGGGGAAGCAGCGACGGCCACTCAAACGGCCATGCTCGAATGGGCTGAGTTCAACTGGCGGATCATGTCCGGGGAGTTCACGATCGAGACTTCCCTCCCGAGTGTTGGCATACCGGCCGTCACTGCGGCGTTCGGAAAGTCCGCGTGGTCAGTACAAGACCTCTATACGCTCGGTTCTCCGCGGTTGCGTTCGGAGATCAAGGACGTTGCTTTCGGTTCAATCCTTCATGCGTTGCAGGACAGCTTTGCGGAAGGTCACGTCGAACGTGCGAGTCCATTGGCATCCAGAAAGTGTCGTGTGCAGGATGTTCAGGTCGGAGCCCCAGGCCAGATTGTCGAGTTCCACTCCTATGTGCGCCAAGATCATGCGCTGCATGCGGAATCGGACAGCCGCGGCGCATTCGAGGAACACATCCAGGATGAGCCGGACGTCGTGGAGCTTGGACGTGCGCTCTTGAGGGCGTATCGAGACCGTGCGACATGGGACGACGTCAAACCGTTTTTTGAATGCGTGTATTCGTTGAGCCCGAGCAATCGCCCTTCTTCGCCTGGTGCGCAGTATCAACTTGTAGACCGCTAGCAGTTGAATCGACACAACAAATGACCGATAGGGGTTCAGCGTGATCAACATCCAGCCTCAATATCTCTCTTTTTCCAAACTTCTGGATCATCGTCTCTTTTCAATTCCCGAGTACCAGCGTTCTTACAGCTGGAAGAGCAAGCAACGTCAGGACCTCTTTGCGGATCTAAAGAAGACTGTCGTGAAGGGCAGTGAGGAAGGCCATTTCATGGCTGCAATTGTCTGTTTGAGGCGCGGCACGCGGCTACTGGGAACGGACGATTTTCAGTCGGTCGAGGTGGTCGACGGACAGCAGCGATTGACTACCTTGATCGTCTTGTTCAAGACGATGGCGCTCGGCCTGGACCCTTTGGTGAAGGCCGAATCAAAGCTTCGGGACGAGATCAATGACTTGCTCGTGAAGCCGGATAGCGAAGAACTCCTTCTACTGCAGACAAATCACGACAGCAGTCATCACTTTTCTGGGTACTTGCGAAGAGGTATCGTAGCGGAATCGTCGTCAGCGACAACGATTGCTGACCGAGAAATTCTTATGGCCGTCGAGGAGTGCACGATCTTCATCAAGGCGTGGAGGGAGAAGTTTGGAGAACTTCTTTCTTTGGCCGCGTTGCTCAAGAACCGACTTTTTTTCTTGCTTCACGAAATTGATCAAGAGAAAGCCGTGTACACCGTGTTTGAAGTGCTCAATAGTCGCGGACTCGAAGTGTCCTGGCTTGATCGACTAAAGAGCATCTTGATGGGAGCCGCGTTCGAACTACCCAAAGGCGGCAGTCCGGGCCTGATTGACGAACTTCACCGCATCTGGCGGGACACCTATGCTGTGATCGGCCTTCGACAGGGCCTGAGCACAGAGGCGCTGAGGTTTGCCGCAACGCTGAGAGCGGGAGAGGCGCCCAGCAGGCCGCTAGGGGAGCAGGATGCCGTGGATTCCCTGCGCGCTCGGCTGACGACAGCAAAAAGCATCCGCGAAGTCGGCGAATGGATACTGTCAGTGGCGACCGCCTGCGACGTCGTCGTCAACAATTTGCGCATCAACGCCGTCACGCGAATTTCGCAAGCTAGATTGCTCGCCGTGGCAATCCACATTCGCACAGACCTAAGCAAGAAGCAGAAACAGACGCTTCTCGATAGCTGGGAGAAGGTCACGTTCCGAATTTACGGCATGCTTGGGAACGACGCGCGAACAAAGGTTGGCGACTACGTCAGGCTCGCATGGTCCATCGTGAACGAGAAGCTCGACTTCGCCCAGATTCAAAGCGGAATCAGTGCGATTGGAAAGGCATTCCCAATCGAGAAAGCGATCGATGGACTCTGGAATCAAAACTGCTACGAGGGTTGGGAGCAAGAGCTTCGCTATTTCATGTTTCGCTATGAGGAACACTTGGTTGCAACGAAGCGAAGGAATTTCAGCAACGAAGAATGGAACAAGATCTGGATGGCCAATGCTTCGGAGTCCATTGAGCACATTTGGGCGAAGAGCAAGGCCCCCGAGAAGGCCAAGCATCGACTCGGAAACCTGGTGCTCCTGCCGCCACGACTGAACTCAAGACTTCAGGATCTGCCGGCCTCACACAAGATTGATGCCTACTCAGAAACCGGCCTCCTCATTGCGCGCGAAGTATCAGCAACGATCGCGGAATCAGGGTGGACAACCGCAACGATTGAAGCACGTGAACAGCGACTTGTTGCATGGGCCAAGAAGGAATGGTCAGACTGATGACCTTAGTGGACCTGCGATGCACTGGACATATGGGACCGCCGGGGCGACCTGTTTGTCGCACGGCTGGTTGTTCACTGGTGGGTGCCGCGTTGATCAAGCTCCTTGCCTAGAGTGAAGCTATGAGCCGCCAGACTTGCCGGGCATTGGCACCTAGACCGAGCAAGCGCGTGGTGCACGATCGTTTCGCGCCGTGCTTCTAGATTGCGAATGCAACCGCCGGCCGACACGGGAGCAAGTGGGTGCCGCCGACGGGAGCGCTTTGTGAACAATAGGTTAGCTCTTCCATCGTGTTTTGACTGCGGGCACATTTCATACCGTGTCGCCGGAGCACATTCCGCCGCGGCAACATCGGTTAGTATCCCGGCCGAATACGTGGAACGGCACATGATCCTGGGCACTCTAATCGCAATCGACGGCATCGATGGCGCGGGCAAGACAACGCTTGCGCGCCGGCTAGCGGCGGCTTTTCCGCCGTCCTTCGAGACGCTTGTTTCCAAAGAGCCCACTGAGGGTCCGTGGGGACAGCAGCTGCGCGCATCCGCAAGCAGCGGTCGGCACGATGCCGCGCACGAGCGCTACCTCTTGACCATGGATCGCCGAGAGCACGTTGCCAACCTGATCGCCCCGGCGGTCTCGCGCGGCGCGATGGTAATTCTCGATCGCTACGTTTACTCCACAGCGGCCTATCAAAGCGATAGCCAAAATGAAGCCATCCAGATCTTGGACGAGCAATTCGCGTTTGCGCCGGTCCCGGATTTGGCATTGATCATCGACACGCCTGTCGACATCGCGCTCTCCCGAATCGCGTCGCGCGGCGATACTGCCAACCACTTCGAGCGCGCGGACACGCTGCAACGTTGCCGTGCTGTGTTCCTGAATGTTGTGGCCCACCGCCCTGAAGTTTTCGTGATTGATGGGTCGCTAACGGCGGACGAAGTCTTTAAGCAGGCCGCGGTATATCTGATGAAGACTCTTGCGGAGCGCGAGGAGCAACGTACGGGATTTAGCAGAGAAACTGTAGAGTCGCTCATGCCGCTTTTCGCGGCGTTTTGAGCCGTTTCGCCACTGGGTCCGTCGCAGGTTCAAAGGATCGGCGTAGCGCTAATGCGCCTGCTGTGCTCACCAATCTCCTGCAACGCCCATCTCACTGAGAGCAGAACCTGCTCCAATTAGCTCGGTCCAACGGAGCATGTCCGCACGGCGCCATCGGCCAACCAAGACGCTCGCTTCTAACCATGCTTTGTTGGCAGGACAACGTCCTGATCCTCCTGTTCCATCGTGCATGGCTCGATGGACTCGATGACCGCCGCCAACTCTTCCCATCTGGCGCGCCTGGCGCCATACGCCATGCGCGATCGGATCGCCTTGGTGCTCGGGTCGGTCCGAACAAGCAAACGCGGATCCATCAGCCAAGGACGCAGCCCGCGTGGCGCGATTGTCAGCGCAATGACAGACGCGATGCGAAATCCCCCTTCATCGAAGTCGCCCCAGTGGTAGATCGGGACCTCTTGATCCACGTCGCGCACGATCGCAGCGAACGCGCGGCGCCACGAAGGTGAGGGCATGCCGCCGGTGTACAGCGCGAGCCCGCCGATTTTTGCTAAAGGCATCTTCGACACCATACTGAATGTGGTCAGATTCTCGATGCTCAGAATCCAATTCGGTCTGCCGTGGTATCCAACCACTTGGCCCGGACTCACGGCGACGTATTCGTACACCATGCGCAATAGACCGCTGACTGCGAGACGGACGTTTCCGCAACCCGCCATGTGGAACGGCAATGGCGCCGCACGTAATCCGATGCTCGACAGCACATCTTCCCGATGATTTTGTAACGCTGGCCAGACCTCGGACGTCAACACGTCGATCACCGGAACGAGAGACTCGATGCGCTTGCTGTCCCGGAACAAGTACCGGCTTGCGACACGGACGGGCAGCTCCGCTCGTTGGCCGGCCATGTGCGCGATTACACGCGCCGCCTCCACAAATTCCGGCGCGCTCTTGGGGCCCTGCTTACGCACCAGCTTTCCCGCTTCCCATGTTCCCAGCACGTCGGCAAGGCGGGGGGCGTCGCCGATCCAAGGCTCGAACGTCGCCCGTGCCTGCGACACGAAGTGCTGCTCAGTCTGCTGGCCTAGATGCGCGGCCAGACGATCGACGTCGATGAGGCGCACTCTGACCAGGGACTTATCGTCGCCGCCGAATTTGCTCCACTCCAATGCAACGGCGCCGACAGACTCAGCGAGTTTCATCTCACCATGGAAAGCCTCTCGTTCGTCGATGTCCATCGCCCAGTAGGGATGGTTCTGATCATCGAACTTTCGCGACGCACGGTGCGCAGTACCGCGCAGCTGAGAGTGCCCGCCAGTCGACAAAAGGTCCTCGAGTGTGTGACTAGCCTGCAACGCCCGTTTCTGCACGAATGCGCTCCCGTTCCTGATCCAGTAACTCAGGATGCAACAGCGGATTGTCGCTGGCCAACAGTTCACGCGCACTGGCGCTCACGTAGTACGGCTCCATGTGGATATGGCGGCTGCCGTGCCGCGACATGTCGTAATACATGTCCAGGAATCCGCTCAGCTTCGGCTGGTCAGTTTCGGGACCGGCCATCAGCAATTGCAGCCCCAAGCTGTTGAGGTAGTCCGCGACAGCGCGCACATTCGTTGCGTCCATCTTGTCGAATGCTTCATCAAGAAGCATTAAGCCACCGCCCGCATTCCGGCCGTGGACATTGCCGTATGCCGCTGCGAGCGCAGCACCGTAAATCACGTAAAGCGGCGTGCGATGCTCTCCACCGGAGCCCGGGCCGAAGCGCTTGCTCAACACGCCGATTATCTCGCCCTCGCGAAGTAACTCAATGTCGTACGCGAAGAACCGGCGATGATCATAGAGGGGGCTCGTCTCCTGGAGGAGTGGGCTCGATGCGTCGCTTTCCATGAGCTCGCGGAACTCGGGTGGAGTCCTGGCCGCAGCGCCCCACAGCGAGTCCTCCGACTCCACGACATCGGTCTGCTTTAAGAATTCGTACAGTGCGCGATGCTGATCCACCGCACGGTAGCGAAACTTGTAACGCTCCCGATTCGAAAATTCGGGTGCCATCTGCAGCACTTTGTTGAGCGCGGCCACCTGGCCCTCCAAGCGCCGGAATCCACCCTGTAGCGATTGGACGACATCAGTCCGAAAAACTTTCTCCGCTGCCGCGAGCGCCTCTTCGGCTTCCTTCTCTTTTTCGGCAAGCGTTAGTGTCTGCAACCTGTCGTGCTCTTGCTCCGCGAAGCGTGCTTGGGCCTGCCAAACGCTCGGCACATCTGCGTTCACCCCAAACTCTGTGCGGTAACCCGACAACTTGTGAATCGCGTCGGACTGGGTACTCGCAGCGCGCTGTCCTGCCTGCTGCGCCAACGTGCTGCATTGCTCGATCAGCCGCGCGTAGTCAACATTATCGATCTGATTGGGCCCTTCCAGTCGCTCGCGATATCGGTTAACCGCGTTGGCGTCGTAGAACGGATCTGACCTGCTGGCCGATTTTCGGACGAGCTGAAAGTTGAGAGGATAGCTCCCGCCCCATAGCGAGGAGCGTATGCGAAAGTCCCGATTTACCGAAGAC
>JAYUVY010000119.1:0-25523 GCA_043753835.1 Lysobacterales bacterium
GATCGAGGATGGCCCGGATGGTCTGCGGTTCTTCGACGCTGGCCACGATCCGTACCGCACCGCCGCAGTGGACGCAGGTGCTCAGCGAAATATTCGTGCTCTGGAGTGGCGGTCTGCATCTCGCGTAAGGAGGGCTCCGTCCGAAGTCAGCGCTGCAGGCGCGATCACTCGCAAGCACGCGTGATTGAAGCGCCGTGCGAATGTCCGAAAAGGGTCGATAGCGCCTCGGTGCAATCGGCCAGAAGCGTAATTTCGATGCGCCGAATCGAGACGCCTGCGCGGGTACTCAGCCAGAAAGCGGCTCGGCACCTGCGCCTTTGCGAAACAGCTTCACCCCGGCACCGACTGCACCGAGCAGAACCAAGACCGCGGTGGTCAGCGTGATGTCGGGTGCGCCTTCCCACATGGCGCGATAGGACACGTGGAAGAACCCGGGCGCGGCGACAATTGCGGCCGCCGGCAGCAGCACGTCGAACGTCAGGATCGACCACGTCTTCCCACGCGGCTTTTTCAACGCGCGCGCTAGTCCCAGCACGGCGAAGCCGAGCAGAAGCAGTGATCCGGCGGCGACTAGCGCGTAGACGTGACGCAGCGGGCGAATGCCCGAGGGAAGTGGGCGCTGCGCCATCAGGGCGACAACTCCGGCGGCGATTTCGCGCGTATGGTCCGCGAACATCGACGACATGTTCGTCAACACGATCACGCCGCCCCTCGACTGCGGCAGCATCACCACCGCGCCGCGGTACGACGGCAATGCGCCACCGTGCCAGAGCGAAGGAACGCCAGCCGTGGTGCCTTCACGCCAGCCCATCGCATACGAGAAGTACTCCGTCTTGCCCACGCCGCGATGGAGAACGGCGCGCGATTCAGCCGAGAGGATCTGCGGCCCGGCACCGAGTTGCGAGCGCACAAACCGGGCGAGATCGTCCGCAGAGGCGACGATCGACGCCGTCGGCAGACGTCCGCGCTCCCAACGATACGTCGACGGCCCGGGCAAGCCCCACCATAAATTGTGGCCCGCGGCTGCGTGTTCGGCGCCGGTCACGGAGCTCGATGTCATCTGCAGCGGATCGAGAATGCGACGCTGCACGTAAGCGCCGAAGGACTGCCCACTGACCACTTCAATGATCCGCCCCAGCAGCTGATAGTTCGGACTGGCATAAATGTGGTGCTCACCGGGCGTCGAGATCAGTCGGACGCCCCGCAGCGCCTCGACATGCGCGGACAGCGAGGCGTCGCGGGCGTCAGCCCGCGGTGCGTCGGCGGGAATTCCGCTCGTCTGATGCAGCAGGTGCCGCACGGTCACGGCGGCCATGCCCGGATCCCCGAAACCCACGCCCGGGAGGTAACGCTGCATCGGCGCGTCGAGCTCGATCCGCCCCTCTTCGACCAGCGTCATGACGGCCGTGGCCGTGAAGGCCTTGCTCAACGACCCGATGATGATCGGTCGCGTCGAATCAAGCTCGCCGAAGCCGCGACGGTGAACCACCTCGCCATCCCGGATCACGACGAGCGCCAGACCGGGAATCAGATGGTCATGGATCTTTTCCGCGACATAGCGATCAACCTCCGGCATGGCGGAGGCGGCCACGGAAGCAGCCACGAGCGAGAGCAACACGGCCAGCAGTGACTTCATGGATTGATGTACCGAAAAGGCCCGATAGGAATCTGCACGTGCCACAGCCTTCGGTCTGATCTCAATGGACTTGACGCAAACAGGGCACCGACCGTCGCACTCTCACATCTGGCACCAATCTCCGCAACGGGTCGTCGTGAGTCGGCCAGATGCAGACATGCGGCCGCAGTGATCTGCCGATAGTCCGCATCGACCTGGAGCCAACAAGCAGGCGAGCTCGCGAGGGATCGCGTCAGGTCACCGGTATGGCCCCAGTCCTGCCAGCTTCGCGTATTGCGCTAATGTCGAAAGCAGTCCCAAGGGAAGTCTCAATGCCGCATCGAAGATGGATCGTCGTCATGCTTTTCGTCCTGTCGACAGCGGCGCCCGCGATCGCCAGCGACGCCAGCGCAGCAATAGCCTTCGACGCCGTGCTGGCCAAGCACCACAAGCCGGATGCACCGGGATGCGCGGTCGCCGCCTATCGTGGCGCGAGATTGCTTCATGCCGGCGCCTTCGGCATGGCCAATCTGGAGCTGCGGGTCCCGATCACGCCAGCCAGCGCATTCGATATCGGATCGACTTCGAAGCAGTTCACCGCCACGAGCGTGCTGTTGCTTGCGCGCGATGGAAAGCTGTCCCTGGACGACGATATCCGCAAATACGTGACCGAGCTCCCGGCTTACGCGGCACCGATTACGCTGCGTCACCTGCTCAACCACACCGGTGGCGTCCGCGATTACATCGACCTGCTGCGCATGAGCGGCGCGCATGACGATGACGTCACCACGGCGAAACGAGCGCTTGATCTGCTCGCGCGGCAGCGAGGAACCCACTTCAGCGCAGGCACCCGGCACGAATACAGCAACTCGGGCTATTTCCTCGCGGCGCTCGCCGTCGAGCGCGTCGCCGGACAATCGCTACGCGAATTCGCCGATCAGCGCATCTTCGATCCGTTGGACATGCAGCATTCGCTGTATCGCGACGACCATGCCGAGCTGGTTCCGAATCGCGCGATGGCGTACTCGAAAGACGAAAGGAAAGGTTGGCGCCTCGATGTTTCCAACTGGGAACAGATGGGCGACGGCGGCATCGTGACCACGGTGCATGATCTCGCCAAATGGAATGGCAACTTCTACGCGCCGGTCGTCGGCGATGCGTCGCTGTTGCGGGAGCTGCACGAGCGCGGCATCCTGAATGACGGTAGCCGCATCGACTACGCCCTCGGCCTGATGCACGGGAAGTACAAGGGACACCCGACCGTTCACCATGGCGGCTCGTGGGGCGGCTACATCACGAACTTCGTGCGCTACCCGGAACAGAAACTCGGCATCGCCGTGCTCTGCAACAGCCCCGACGAACCACTCGCTGCGCTGATCGACCAAGTTGCCGATCTGTATCTGCCGGTCCGCGAAACAGTGGATGCCACTGAAGCATTACCGAAGCCAAAGACCATCGAGCTGCCGGTTGGTCGGCTGCAGCCTTGGGTGGGAACGTATCGGTCATTGCTGACGAACAATGTCGCCACCTTCCGTTTCAACAAGTCCGTGCTGGAACTGGAATACGAGGACGCAACTTATCCATTGCAAGCGATCGATGCATCAACGCTGCGTGTCGGCAACGTGCCGATCGATGTCCTGCTGACGCTTGAGCCGGCACTTGCCGACCAGCCGCGCCGCATCCGTCAAACCTTGAACGGTATTGATGAAGTCCCCCTGATTCGGTTCGAGGCGGCAACGCCCACGCCTGCGCAAATGCAGGCCATGGCGGGGCGCTATCACTGTCCCGAAGTGGAGGCCGACTATCACCTTGAACTGACAGGAGTAAATCTCGGCCTGATCTCGCCGCGCGGCGACGCTTCGACGTTGATCCAGCACGAACTGGGCTACTTTGTCGGCAAGCGCTTGATCCTGCAGATCCCGATTGGCCAAGACGGTCAGGTGTCGACCCTGTACCTCGGCACCGCGCGCGCGCAGCGACTGCGCTGCGAACGGCGGTAGTCGGCACGGTCGCCGAACCATTTCGTTAGCGCGAGCGAATGACTGCTTCGGGTCGATAGCGCCTCGCTGCAATCGGCCAGCCGCGGTCGTTCGTGATCCGACGCGATGACATCAGCTTGCTTGCGGCTGCGAATGATCTGGTGGTGAAGCGCTGAGCGCTATGGCCAGTTGCGCGATACGCCTATGATCTGCATCGGCTCGCGGCATGGCGCAGAACCAAGCGTGCATGATTGATTGCCTTGAATGGACCGCAGATTCGCAAACATGAGTTGGAGGGCTGAAAATGAAGCGATTGCTGATCATGGGGTTGTTGGCAGGATTGTCTGGACAAGTTCGTGCACAGTCCGGCCCGGTGGCCGATTACCTCTTTGACGGCAACTTGAGCAGTGCAGTCGTCGGCGCGCCTGCGCTGACCGCACTTGCCTCCGGCCAGAGCTTCGCGACCGAATCCGTGCGTGGCCAATCCGAACAAGTGCTGCTGTTTCCGGCTGGCGCCGGGCTGCTGCTCGATGCAACCGGACTGCTCACCAATAACGACCAGTACACGATCTTGCTGACCGTGCGTTTGGACAACTTCATCGGATTCCGCAAATTGATCGACTTCAATGGCGGCACCCAGGACCCCGGTTTGTATGTGCAGGGCAGTACCTTGCGGTTGTATCCCTACCTCGGTTCGCAGGCGGCGCCAATCACCACGCTTTATTACCAAATCGCGCTGGTTCGGGAGAGCAATGGCACGGCACGCGCTTACGTCGACGGTGCGGAAATGTTCAGACTCGATGACACCAGCTTTGCCGTTGCCGTTCTGAATAACTCGAATACCTTTCGGTTGCTGGCCGACGATACGCAAAGTGCAGGATTCGAACAGAGCTCTGGCGCGATTGCGAGACTGACGCTCTACAACCGCGCGCTGACTGGTGAGCTGCCCATGGTGACCATATTCAGCGACACTTTTGAGTAGACGGCAATCCGAGCAGGAAGCCGTGATCGAGCCTGCGAAAGACCGCGCTCTCGTTTTGGCGACGCCCTTGAATGACGCTTGTGGGTCGAAGTCGTCCCGCGCCAGTCTGCCAATTGCAAACCTGCGCAATTGCGACGCGGCATCGCGCGCCGCATCTTGTCCGCTGGGCCAGCCTCTGGTCGGCATGTTCCGGGACTGGCGAATTTGATTGGGTGGGAACGACCGCAAATCTCTCCCTTGAGATGCCCGCAGCCGCTGTTAAGCAGCCAGCACCTTCACCGGTTTCGCCGGCGCACCTATTCAAAACCGTTCTTGAAGATGTCGACGGTCACCACGCGCGGCGATACCTCACGTGAATAGAAGCCGCGGCCGTAGCTGCCCAGCAGCAGTCGTGGCGGATTGACGGTCGGATCGAACTCGAGGTTCACCACATAGATCGAAGCCGGCAGTCCCTGGCTGTAGGGCGTCCAGGTCTGGCCGCGATCGTCGGAGCGGAACACGCTGATCGCGGTGGCGACGAAGAGCTGGTTGAGGTCGGCCGAATTGCCGATCAACTCGAAGGCCTGCGCACCTTGCGACACCGTATTGATATTGCCGCTGACGTTCTCCCAAGTCACGCCGGCATTGTCGGTCATTGCCAAGTACAGGCGTCCGCCATCGGGCTTGTCATGGAACACCTGATAGGCGGTGTTCGGTCGGCCAGGATTTCGATCGGCTGACAGGTACGTGGTCTTTTCCTGGCCGGGAGAAGCGCTGGGCGTAAAGGGTGGCGTGCGCTCGGTCACCGTCATGTTTGGCGCGCTGCCGGTCAACGTCCACACTTTGTCGGTCGCTGCGGCACTCACGTACACCAGATCGTCCGTCGGGTTGTTCGCGACCTGTACGAACACATCGCCGAGATTCGTCAGCGAGAATACCGAGGACAGATTGTTGGGATGCAGGGCGGTCCAATTGCAGTTGGCGCTCGTCAGCGCTTGCCGATAAATCTTGTAGCTCTGGCTGGCGCCCGAACCGGTGACGCCGATGGTGTAGGCGCGGTTGCCGTAGCCCGGCGTCGGTTCGAGCGTCAGCGCCCATGGCCAGGCCATGGGCGCCTCGACATTGCTGCAGCCGTTGTCGAGCTGCACCCAGTTCTGTCCCTGGTCGACACTGCGCCAGCGCGTCCATGGCGCACCGTAGCTGCCGATCATGTGGTTGGCGTTATCGCCCGACATGCCGAAGGCACCGCCGTCGGCACCGGTCAGATAGCGGATCCGCGTCGAGACACTCGAGGCGGTATCGACGAGCATCGACCCGGTGTCCCAGAGGCCGGCACCGATCAGGTTGCGGTTCGCATGCGACTGGTTCATCGAACTGTTGTTGCCCATCACCAGCTGCACGTTCATGCCGCGGTTGTTCTCGGCCTTGCCGACCACTTCGGTGATCCAGTCGTAGGTGAACACGCCGCCATCGCTGGAGAACACCAACAACGTGTTGCCCGGCGACACCGACTGCGGCACGAATTCGACATCGGTATGGTCATAAAGCTGGGAGACCACCTGCTTCCAGACCGGCGTCGCTTGCGTCGCATTGGTGCTGGCGTAGAGGCTGACCATGCCCGCGGCGACGATGTTGTCATTGGTCGGCGAGACGTTGATCGCATGCGCATAGAAGCCCATCACGCCGCCAAAGTTCTGTCCTGCACCGGAGATCTTCTGCCAGTTGCCGAGACCGTATTCGTCGCTGCGGAAGATGCCATTGCCGTTGTTGCCGGCATCGCTGGCAAAGGCGTAAACGTACGCACTGTTCGGATTGCCGATCGCGAGCGAGATCCTGCCGACGCTGCCGCTGATGCCAGTGTCGGCCGCGGCATTCCAGGTCCAGGCGCCGCTCGCAGGCGGCACAGAATAGAACAGGTGCGGACTGGCCGTCGTCCAGCCGGCGACCATCACAATGCCGCCCTGCGGCCCGCCGAACTCGATGAAGTCGGTGCACGCCTCGTTGTTGCGGCGATGATGCCAGGTCAGCCCGGAATCGGTGCTCTCGAAGAAGCCCCAGTCGGTACACGCGTAGATGCGGCTCGGGTTCGCCACCGAGCGGTCGATCTTGAAGAAGTTTCCCGGATGGATGCCGTCCATCACGATGCGCTGCCATGACGCCCCGTTGTTGGTGCTTCGATAAAGTCCGCTGCCGGCCGCGCGTCCGTAGGCGCCACTGCCGAGCAGGATGAACGGCGATCCGGTCTCGCCGACATGGAAAGCACCCACTGCAGGAGAACCGGCCAGGTTTTCGCTGATCGGCGTGTTGAACGGGACGAACAGGAGCCGCTGCTTCCAAAGCCCGCCGGCGATGGTGCCGAGGTACAAGGTGGTGCGGTTGTCGAAGGGATCGAATGCGAACTCGATGTCGCTGACCGCGCCCATCGCCCGCGTGCTGCCATCGCTGTTGGCGATCTGGGTACCGACCGGATTCCAGCGATCCAGTGCTTTGCTCGGCATCGCCTGCATGCTGGCCTGGTTCTTCTCGACAAGCCGTACCCATTGCGCCATCGGCGGCGCGGAACGCGCCATGGCGTCCATGCGCTCCAGTTTGCGTTTGTGTGCCGGCTTCAGCGGGCGCACGACCTGGGGCTCGAGGTTGCGCAATGTGGCGGCGGCATGGATCTCGGACTGCGCTTCCCGATTGCGGCTCAGCGCCTGCAGCAGCTGCTCGCGTTGCTCGGGCGTTTGCACGAGTTGCTCGGGAACTGGTTGCACGCCCGCCGGTCCGAGCAGGATGGGCTCAACGTCCGCTGCAAGCGCGACGACATTGGCCATCGCAAGCGACAGTGCAACGCAAATACCGATACCCCGGGGAGCGATTTTCATGGCCGTCTGTTCCTCTCACGATCGCAGCAATCGGAACGATCGCCGCTGTCATCGAAATCGGAAACGTCAGAAGTGCATCAACCCTGACATTCAAACCGCCGAAAAAAAAGTGCGCGAACGCGACGCCAGCATGATCGTGCTCGATCATGGTCAGGCCGTGGGCGTGGCAGCGTCCGCCACCGCCTCCGACGACGATGCGTATTACGCGCAATTCAAGGTGCCTGACGACCTGGCCTGGTGAGCGCGCAACACGTGGAAGCCTGCGCAGCGCCAGGGCGCTACGGCGCTTGCGTTGATCTTCTCTGTGTCCGCTCTGGGTCGATACGGATTGCTACAAGTTCGGATGCCCGATTATTCAGGACAACCGGACACTTCGAAGTCCAGACGTGTGTGCGATTGCGCTATTTGTTGCAGTTGCCGCGCTGATGCATACTCCCCGAATGCCCTCTGTGCTCAGCCACTGCCGAACGGCCATGACCCGCAATCGCGGGCTGCGGGTGTTCTGGCTGCTGGCACTCGTCGGGCTGCTGTTCTCGGGCGTGCCGCGATGGGAAGTGCACCGCCATACGCTGGCCGATCACGATCACGCGCATCACGTGACTGCGGATGCCCACGACGCTGTCACGCCAGACGCATCAGACGCGCCAAGTGACCTCAGCGACGAATCGACCCTGCATTTCCACGCATTGCTCTCACCGGTATTGGCACTCGCCGACCTCGCCCTCCCGGCCGTCGAAGGATTGGCACCGAGCACACCGGTTTTTTCGGACGCATCCGCTTTCGCGCCAGCGCAACGCTGGCCGCCGCCGCATCGACCTCCCATCGCCTGATCGCCGTTGATGTGCCTGCGCCCACCGGGCGGCAGGCGCTTGCGTGTGTTCAATCGATCAAGTTGGGAGTAATTCGTGGTGACCAAACGATGGTGGATCCTGGCCTTGGCCGGGGTGATGGGCGTTGTTGCGACTTCGGCGCAGGCGCAGGATTTGACCCTGGACGCTGCGGTCGGGCGGACACTGGAACGGAATACGTTGCTGCGCGCCGAGGGCGCCGCAGTCGAGTCAGTGCGACGTCAGGCGGCGTTCGATGGGTTGTCCCCCCCGATGACGATCGGCGGCGAATTGGAGAACGTCGCGGGTACCGGGGATGTGTCCGGCATCCACGGTGCCGAAGCGACGCTGCGTCTCGGGCGCGTCTTTGAACTGGGTGGCAAACGCTCGGCGCGGCAAGCCGTCGGCGCTGCGCAGATCGCGCGCCAGCTCAACGTTGTTGAACAGCGTCGCCTCGATCTCGCGGCAACCACGACGCGCCGCTTCATCGAAGTGGTCTCCAAGCAGGAACGCCTCGCGTTGGCCTCGCAGTCGCTCGCACTCGCCACGGAATCGCGGCAGGCGATCGCACACCGGGTGCAGCGTGGCCGCAGCCCGGAAGCGGATTTGCAACTCGCTGAACTCGCGGTCGTCCGTGCTGAACTCGAGCGGGAAGACGCAACCCATGAAGTCGCGAGCGCACGTGTGGCACTGTCGGTGTTGTGGGGTGAACAGGAACCCGACTTCGATCGGGCACGCGGTTCGCTGGATGATTTGCCTGACGTGGCGGAGTGGCCCAGCCTCGCCGAACGTCTGCAACGTACGCCCGATCATCACGCCTTCGCATTGGAGACGGCGCAGATCGATGCGCAGGAACGTCTCGCGCTGACCAGCAGCAAGCCGGACGTACACGCCAGCCTCGGCGTACGGCGGCTGGAAGCGATCGACGATCAGGCGCTGGTGTTATCGCTCTCGTTGCCGTTTGGATTGAGCCAGCGCTCGACGCTCGCCGTCGAGAAGCAGCAGGCCGAGCGCGAGCGCATCGACCATCGCCGCAGCGACGCCGAACTCGACGCCTATCAGTCGCTGTTCGGCCGTTATCAGGAGTTGCAGCACGCGCGGCATCAGGTCGAGACCTTGCGCGACCGGATGATCCCGATTGCCGAAAAGGCGCTGGCTTCGACACAAGCCGGCTTCGAAGACGCGCGCTTCTCGTTCCTGCAAGTGGCGCAGACGCGTGCCGTGCTGCTCGGTCTGCAATACGACGTGATCGACGCCGCCGCGCGCTACCACCAATTGTTGGCCGATATCGAACGGGCCACCGCCGTATCCGGAGAGTTGTCCCGATGAATACCCTGACGAACCGCCTTACCTGGATCACTATTGCTGGCTTCGCGCTGATGCTCAGTGCCTGCGGTGGCGACGCGCCGGCGCCGGCTGAACACGAAGATGACCATGGCCCGGCGGCGGCCGCCGAGTTCGAGCGCGGCCCCCATCGCGGGCGCATGTTGCGCAAGGACAACTTTGCGCTTGAGGTCACGATCTTCGAGACCGGCGTACCGCCCCAGTTCCGGCTGTACGCGTACGCCAACGACAAGCCGCTGGCCCCTGCAGAGGTCCAGGCGACGATGGTGCTCAATCGCCTCGGCAAGATTGTCGACAACTTTCGATTCACGGCGGAAGGCGATCACTTGGTCGGCAGCGGCACAGTGGTCGAGCCGCATTCGTTCGATGTCGTCGTGACGGCGAAGCACGGCGCACGCGACTACCGTTGGACTTACGACTCCTATGAGGGCCGCACGACGATGCCACGGGCGATTGCCGAGTCGGCCGGCGTGACGATCGCGCAAGCGGGTCCCGCGGTAATCCGCAACGACCTGTCGCTGATGGGCCAAGTCGCGATCAACGGCGATCGCTATGCCGAAGTGCGCGCGCGTTTTCCGGGGCCGGTGCAATCGGTGCGCGTCAATATCGGCGACGCCGTGCGTGCCGGCCAGACCCTGGCGATGGTCGAGAACAGCGACAGCCTGGTGACGTATGCGGTCACAGCGCCGATCGCCGGCGTCGTGCTCGCGCGACACACGAACACCGGTGATGTTGCAGGTACGGAACCCCTGTTCGAGATCGCCGATCTGTCTGCGTTGTGGCTGGAGCTGCATGCGTTTGGTGACGACGCCGGGCGTTTGCGTCCGGGCATGCCGGTTCGGATCGAAGGTTCTGCGGATGCGCCCGTGACAACGACAGTGCAACGCGTGCTGCCGCTCGCAAGCAGCGCGAGCCAGAGCGTCATCGCGCGCGCCTTGCTGCCGAATCCTGAGGGCCAATGGCGACCGGGCATGGCGGTCAGCGCCAAGGTCACGATCAGCGAACGTGAAGTACCGCTCGCGGTGCAGATCGCGGCATTGCAGCGATTCCGCGACTTCACCGTCGTGTTCGCACGGGTCGATGACACCTATGAGGTGCGCATGCTCGAACTCGGTGAGCGCGACGACGAACAAGTCGAAGTGCTGGGCGGCATCGCACCCGGGCTGGACTACGTCGTCGAGCAGAGCTTTCTGATCAAGGCCGATATCGAAAAATCCGGCGCCAGCCACGACCACTGAGGACGACGCCATGCTCGAATCCATCATTCGGGCCGCCATCCGCCATCGCTGGCTGATGCTGGTCCTCGCCGCGGCGCTGATTGCGCTCGGCATGCATAACTACACGCGACTACCGATCGACGCGGTTCCCGACATCACCAATGTCCAGGTGCAGATCAACACCGAGGCCTCCGGCTATTCGCCGCTCGAAGCCGAGCAGCGTCTGACCTATCCGATCGAGACCGCACTCGCGGGATTGGCGCGGCTCGATTACACGCGCTCGATCTCGCGCTATGGCCTGTCGCAGGTAACCGCAGTCTTCGACGACGGCACCGATGTCTATTTCGCCCGACAACAAGTGACCGAGCGACTGCAGCAGGCGAAGAGCCAGCTGCCGCCGAGCGTCGAGCCGAGCTTGGGGCCGATCACGACGGGTCTCGGCGAGATCTTCATGTACACCGTCGACTCTGACGAAGGCGCGTTGAAGAGCGACGGCACACCGTGGTCCCCGACCGATCTGCGCACCCTGCAGGACTGGGTGATCCGGCCGCAGCTTCGCCATCTCGAAGGCGTGACCGAGGTCAACACGATCGGCGGCTATGTCCGCCAGATCCATGTCACCCCGGATCCTGCCCGCCTGGTCGCCTACGGACTCGGCTTGCGTGATGTGATGGACGCGATTGCGCGCAGTAACGCGAATGCCGGCGCAGGCTACATCGAGCGCAGCGGCGAGCAATACCTGATCCGGGTACCCGGCCAACTCGCCGAAGCCAACGAGTTGCGCGACATCATCGTCACCCAGCGCGAAGGTGTGCCGGTGCGTCTGCGCGAGGTCGCGCAAATCACTGAAGGCAGCGAGCTGCGTACCGGCGCGGCCACCGAAAACGGCCGCGAGGTCGTGCTTGGCACGGTGTTCATGCTGGTCGGCGAGAACAGCCGTGCGGTTGCGCGACGTGCCGCTGAACGACTGCTCGTGGTCAACCAGGGCCTTCCCGAAGGCGTCAGCGCGACTGCGGTCTATGACCGCACCGAACTGGTCGATCGCACCATTGCCACGGTGCAGAAGAACCTGCTCGAAGGTGCCCTGCTGGTCATCGCGATCTTGTTCCTGCTGCTCGGCAATCTTCGTGCCGCGTTGATCACCGCTGCGGTGATTCCGCTGACGATGCTGATGACGATCACCGGCATGGTCGAGAACCAGGTGTCCGGCAATCTGATGAGCCTCGGCGCGCTCGACTTTGGGCTGATCGTCGATGGCGCCGTGATCATTGTCGAGAACTGCCTGCGGCGGTTTGGCGAAGCGCAACACAAGTTGGGTCGCCTGCTTGGTCGCGACGAACGCTTCGAACTGGCGGCCCAAGCCACGACCGAAGTGATCAAGCCGAGCCTGTTCGGCGTGTTCATCATCACTGCGGTGTATCTGCCGATCTTCGCGCTCACCGGCGTCGAGGGAAAGATGTTCCATCCGATGGCGTTCACCGTCGTGATCGCGCTGACTGCGGCGATGCTGCTGTCGTTGACCTTTGTGCCGGCCGCAGTCTCGCTGTTCGTGACGGGCCGAGTGGCCGAACACGACAATCGCGTCATCCGCACTGCAAAGGGCTGGTATCGACCGCTGCTCGAACGCGCACTTGCTTGGCGCGTCGCGATTGTTGCCGCGGCGATGCTGCTGGTCGTGGCGAGCGCATTGCTCGCGACCCGGCTCGGCAGCGAGTTCATCCCGAGTCTCGACGAAGGCGACATCGCCCTGCATGCCTTGCGCATTCCCGGCACCGGACTTGACCAGGCGATCGGCATGCAGTCGCTACTTGAGGCACGCATCAAGCAGTTCCCGGAAGTCGACAAGATCGTCGGCAAGATCGGCACCGCTGAAGTGGCGACCGACCCGATGCCGCCTTCGGTCGCCGACACCTACATCATGCTCAAGGATCGTTCGCAGTGGCCTGACCCGCGCAAACCCAAGGCCGAGTTCATCCGCGAACTCGAAGCCGCGGTCTGGACCATTCCGGGGAACAACTACGAGTTCACGCAGCCGGTGCAGATGCGCATGAACGAGTTGATCGCCGGCGTGCGCGCCGATGTCGCGATCAAGGTTTATGGCGACGACCTCGAACAGCTGACGGACATCGGCAAGTCGGTCGAACGCATCGCCGGACAGGTGCCGGGCGCGGCCGACGTCAAACTCGAACCGGTGACCGGCCTGCCGGTGCTGACGATCACGCCCGATCGTGCCGCCTTGGCGCGTTTTGGTCTGACCATGGCGGACGTGCAGGACACCGTGTCGATTGCACTCGGCGGCGCACCAGCCGGCCAATTGTTTGAAGGCGATCGCCGCTTCGACATCGTGGTGCGCTTGCCGGAAGTCATTCGCACCGACATCGATCGTCTGCACGAACTGCCTATTCCGTTGCCGAACGCGGCTGCGCGACCGTCGGCTTCCGACATGCGCCCGTCGAATGCCGGCGACGTCGCGGCCGGTTATGTGCCGCTCGGGCAGCTGGCAAAGCTCGACATCGCGCCAGGACCAAACCAGATCAGTCGCGAGAACGGCAAACGCCGCGTCGTTGTCACGGCGAATGTGCGCGGGCGCGATCTGGGCGGTTTCGTCGAGGCCTTGAGGACACAGGTCAGCGAAGATGTGGCGCTGCCGGAAGGCTACTGGGTCGAATACGGCGGCACCTTCGAACAGCTGATCTCGGCGAGCAACCGTTTGCAGGTCGTCGTCCCGGTAGCGCTGGTGCTGATCTTCGGCCTGTTGTTCATGGCTTTCGGTTCGGCCCGCGATGCGGTCACGATCTTCAGCGGTGTGCCGCTGGCCTTGACTGGCGGTGTGCTCGCGCTGTGGTTGCGCGATATCCCGTTTTCGATCTCGGCCGGCGTCGGCTTCATCGCGCTGTCGGGCGTCGCGGTGCTCAATGGCGTCGTGATGATCACGTTCATCCGCAAATTGCGCGAGGACGGCATCTGGCTCGACGACGCGATCCGCGATGGCGCGCTCGGTCGCTTGCGCCCGGTGTTGATGACCGCGCTCGTCGCGTCGCTCGGTTTTGTGCCGATGGCGTTCAATGTCGGCGCCGGCGCCGAGGTGCAACGACCGCTCGCCACCGTCGTGATTGGTGGCATCGTGTCGTCGACTTTGCTGACGTTGCTGGTGTTGCCGGCGCTTTACCGCCTATTGCATCGTGACAACGAGACGCTTGAGGAGATCAAGCGTTGAGCTCACTTCGCCTCGGCGTCGATCACCACGGAGCCACGCATGCGCATCTCGTTTCCTAAGCTGCATACCGGCGTGGGATACGCATTGCTCGCGGCCGCTCTGTTTGGTGCGAGCACGCCGTTTGCGAAGGCGTTGGTCGGCGAAGTGTCGCCGCTGCTGCTGGCGGGCCTGCTCTACGCGGGCTCGGGCGCAGGCCTCGCGCTGTGGTTACTGGCCCGGCGCATCAGCGGGCGGGTCAGCGGTGATGCGCCGCTGGCACGACGCGATCTGCCGTGGCTCGCGGGCGCCGTGTTGTTCGGCGGTGTGCTCGGACCGGCACTGCTGATGTTCGGTCTGCAGTACACGGCCGCGGCCGATGCCTCGTTGCTGCTCAATCTGGAAAGCGTGCTGACCGCAGTGATCGCCTGGGTGGTGTTTCGCGAAAACGTCGATCGCCGCATCCTGCTCGGCATGGCCGTCATCGTGCTCGGCGGGGTCTTGCTGTCATGGAATCCGCAGACCGGCAGCGGCGTATCGTGGGGCGCGCTCGGCATTGCCGGTGCCTGCCTGTGTTGGGCGATCGACAATAATCTGACCCGTGTCGTGTCGAGCGGCGACCCGGTGCAGATCGCCACGATCAAGGGCGCGGTCGCTGGCACGATCAATGTCAGTCTCGCGCTGATCCTGGGTGCGTCGCTGCCTGCGTGGAAGCCACTGCTTGGTGCGGCGACGATCGGCCTGCTCGGCTACGGCGTCAGCCTCGTCATGTTTGTACTCGCGCTGCGTCATCTCGGAACGGCGCGCACCGGCGCGTACTTTTCGACCGCGCCGTTTGTAGGTGCCTCACTGTCGTTGATGCTGCTCGGCGAATCGCCGTCGCAGATGTTCTGGATCGCCGGTGCATTAATGGCATTCGGCGTATGGCTGCACGTCAGCGAGCGACATGCACACGAACACGCGCATGAACCGATGGCGCACGAACACCGCCATCGCCACGATGCGCACCACCAACACGATCATGACGCCGACGCGGATACCGACGAAGCGCATTCGCATCCACACCGGCACGAGCCGATGACCCATTCTCATCCGCACTACCCGGATCTGCACCATCGACACCGACACTGACAGAGGTTTTCGCGGCTCTCCGGCGAACATCTGCTCCGGGTCGAGACTGGCCTTGGTCAATTCGGCGCGATGACCATGCGATTGACCCGTTGCCTTGAACCGACAACCGGCGGTGTGAAGCATCCGGATGTGCTCATGAGGCCCGGGCGTTCATGGTCCGTTCGAACGAACGCACGCGCTGGACGTTGTCGAAAATGCGGGCGTTGACGATCAGATAATCCGAGCGATGGCGTTTGACGAAGGCCAGCGATCGTCGATCTGCAAACTCCAAATGAATCATCAGGACGTGTTGCCGCGTGCGGAGAATGACTCGAAAGCTGGGGTTCTGCGCGTCGAAAAGTGACCAACGAATTCCCCGCACCCCCAAGATCGATAGCGAAACCTGATTAGCGCCGCAGCGTCATCCGTGTGGCCGGGTTGTATCTGGTCGGCGCGTGGCTGATCGAGTCGCCCGCGCGGTCGGGGGCGGTAGTGCGCTTGCGATAGCGCACCGTTGTTCTCGAAGTGATCGAGGATGGCCCGGATGGTCTGCGGTTCTTCGACGCTGGCGACGATGTGCGCCGCGCCGCCGCAATGCACGCAGGTGTTCACGTCGATGCCGCTCACGCGCTGTCGGCGGCTGCGAACAGGTGCGCGAGGAACTCACCCCGGCCATGGACGGCGGGAGAGGCACTTGGCCCCAGCGGATCACGGGAGATGGCAGGCACCTTGATGCTCCGATGTTCGTGCTAGCGTCGAATGTAGAAACTTGCAGCTTCGACCTTGGGGAATTGGAATGACGGCTTCAACACGGCGGCATCGGCTGAGTTTGGCATCGCTGGTGACCTTGCTTTTGTTTGCGTTCACCGCCTCTCAGGCGTTTGCGCAGAACAAGAACTACGCCCCGGGCCAGAAGATCGAGTACAGGAGTTCCGGCTACCCCGAGGTCTGGGAAGAAGTGACGTTTGTCGGCACCAGCCCGGATGGCTCGCAGCCCTACATCAAGCAGAAGCCGACCCAGTACCAGCCCGACGGATTTCAGCGCGCGGTCAGTTGGGGAGAGCTTCGCCCGCTTGCAGCCGCCCAGCCGGCAGAGCCGCCAGCCGCTCCCGCTCCGCCGCCAGCGCCCGTTATCGAGCCTGAGCCGGGCGAGCAGGAAGCGCCCGCAGCGGGCAATGACTTCGCCGGCGGCCTGATGACCAAGGCTGACGTGCTGGCCGTCCTGGCAACCCTGGGACCGGATCCGTTTCAGAATCCGCGCCGCGAACAAGTCAAGTCGGATCTCGCCGAAATGATCAAGGCGCGCGGATTGGATTTTCGTTCCAGCGATCCGGACAAGAATTTCTGGGACAAGGTGGCCAAGGTCGGCGCCACCAGCGATATCGTGTTCCCGCTACGTGACAACTATGGTTCAGCCACCCGGCAAGCCGAATTGATGGGCACCTGGACCTTGGGGAAAATCGGCGGAGTCGTAGACTTCGTCATCAACGATGAACTCTGGCGGCAGAACGAAATGGGCGTCGCCAACATTGGCGCCTTGAAACTCAATGCAAACGGCACCTACGGCTGGATGCAGAAAGGCGCCACGGTGATCAATGGTCGCTGGCGTGTAGCGACCCCGGCAGAAATGAGAACGAAGGGCGGCGACGGCATCGTCCTGCTCGACGCAAAAACTGGCTACGACTGGCTCGTGACCAAGAACCGGACGACGCCGGTGGCTGGAAAGTGGATCGATATATCGGAACTCGGCACCCGCCAGATCAACGAGTACGGCTCCAGGAAATAGTGCTGGCGGGAGCGAAGGCTGTCGGCGATCAGCGGGCGCCGCGCTGGCTGGGCGACCTCGTGCAGCGCGATGCGCAACGCCATGTGGCCGTTCGGCCGGCACCACCGGGCGGATCCAGACTTCGAACACCTGCTCCTGTCGCGCCACGTTCGGGTCCGGGAAGAACTGGAACATGCCGCGCGGGAACGCTTCGATGTAGGCGTAGTCGCCGTAGTTCATGCCGCGCTTCTCGCGGATGCGATCGTACAGGTGCGACATCGACGCGCGGTGCTCGCCCAGCCAGGCGCGGGTCACGTCCACCGGGTGGCCGAACGCGATCGCCGTGGCGCGGGTGTCCTTGGCGATGATGTTGACGTCATGCGCGGCCGGCACCTTGCCGATCTCCGTTGCCAGCGAGGACAGCAGCGCGATCGATTCAATTCCGGGGACCGTGCCGAGCACCGCATGCCCGTACGGCGTGCCTTCGAAAAGTCGGTTCTGCAGCCATTCCTTGCCCAGCTCTTCCTCGTTGTTGGAACGCAGGTCCAGGGTCAGCGCGTTGATCTGGGTGGTCTTCAGGCGATCGAAGTCTTCCTGGCGGAAGCCCGGATCGCGCAGTTGCGGTACCGCATGTCCTCGATGTCCTGGATGAGGCCCATCGTGGTGTGCTGGTAGGTGTGGGTGGTGAAGGCCTTGGCGCGCAGCACCTCGTACAGCTTTGAAATCGGGTTCGCCGAATTCTTGTTGTATTCGCCGAGCAGCCTGCGGGATAGCCGGCGGGGTCACAAGCGCCGGCGCGGCGTCTTTGCGGGGCAGTTCACCGATCTGACGGACCTACCACGCCACGGTTTGCGGCCATTTCTCACCGATTCCCGACAGCGGGCCGAGCGCAGCCCTGCGGGGTCGTCGCCGCATCTAATGGCTGTTGGATTTCGCGGTCGGCGTCGTGGCCGATCTTTCGATTACGCGGCCACGGCCGGTGGCCCGCGCGGTCGGGGGCGGTAGTGCGGCTCCTCCATCGCGTCGTGCTTTTCGAAGTGGGCGAGGATGGCGCGGATGACTGTGGGTTCTTCGATGCTGGCCACGATCCGTACCGCACCGCCGCAATGCACGCTGGTGCTCACGTCGATGCCGAACACGCGGCGACGGCACCAGCGCCGCGAGTTTGGCGATGAACTCGATGGGCTCAAACTCGACGTGCGTCGTGCCGTTCTTCCACGGCGTCTTGAGCGGGTAACGCACCCTGCCTTGGCAAGAATGGCAGCGCAACGGCCGTGAACTGCCGCCGCGCTGCACAGGCGCGATGGGTCCGCCGTCAGGCCTTCGGCGCGCCGCAGCTCGCGGGCGCCGGGCCGAGTGGCTCGATGTCGTAATCTTCCTCGCTCTGCCCGGCGATGACCCACGCACTGTCCGCACCATACTTCCACAGCGTGACCAGGACGCGCTGTGCGCTCCCATCCTCCCGCTGCCGGCACGCAGCCAGGCGCGCGGTGATGTAGTCCCAATTGATGCCACCGCCTTCGAGCGGATCGAAGACGACGCGGCTCGCGTAGACCTGTTCTGGCCAGGGACTTTGCCCAGCTGAATCCGCACCAGTGGGTCCCATGTCGACGTCGTCGCGTCGTAGGCCGGAGGCATCCGCGGGACGATCCTCGCGTAGCGCACGGACAAAGTTGGCGTAAGTTGAGCGAGCGCCTCCATCTGCGGTGCCTGCGGCCTTTGGGTAGGGCGCGAGCCGTTCCAGCACGCCGACATCGATACCGTCAGTGGCGAGCAGGGCGACATCGAAACGTACCTGGCCGCGGCTTTCCCCATGGAACACTTCAAACTCCCCCGCGACGCGCTTTCCGTCAGCCTGGCTGAGCGTCAACCGCAAGTTCTCAGCCGACAATCCGAGCGCGCCGAATCCGTAGCCGAGGTCGACGGAAGGCGATGCCATCCTGCCATCGATGGTCAATCGTGCCCATGCCATCGGGTTCTTCTTGTCGCCCTGGTTCTGACGCAGCCAGGTGTCAAACGCCAGGGCCGGCTCGTCGGCGGGTTCGCTCAGTTTGTCGGCGAGGGAACGGTCGGCGAGGATCACCTTGAGGCGATATTCGCCGTTGCGCGCGGCGACCTTGTCCAGCACAGCGAAGCCGTGGGTCAGGCGGGTTTCCACAAGCGGCGGGCTCAAGCTGCGAGAGGCAATCGCTCCTTCGACCACATCGGCAGCGAAAGCCAGCGGCGTGGCGAAGGCGAGCAAGGTCAGTAACTTCCAGCGAAAACGGCAGCTCATGGTGATCTCCTGATCGGGACATCCGATACAACTGAAACGCAATTTCCAGGCGGTAGGGGACAACTCGGCGTTGACAAGCATAGGAAATTCAAACGCCCTTCTCTGGCAGCCCTGTCGGGTAGGCGGCGGCCGCGCCAGCGACGAATTGGGCGAGGATCGGACCACTGTCGAAGCGGAGGTGGGTCATGGCGATGAATCGGGTGCAGTTCCAGGCGGGGTTGTCGATGCCGGAGTTCATGGCGCAGTTCGGTACCGAGGCGAAGTGTCGGCGGGCGTTGTATCGATCGCGCTGGCCGCGCGGATTTCGCTGTCCAGGTTGCGAAGGTCGCGCACGCTCGACGTTTCGACGCAAAGGTCAGGTCTACTTCCAGTGCCGTGCCTGTCGGCATCAGACGACCTTGCTCGCCGGCACCGTGTTCGCGGCGACGAAGCTGCCGCTGACAACTTGGTTTCTGGCGATCCATCTGCTCACGGCGACCAAGACGAACATGGCGGCGCTGGAACTGATGCGCCATCTCGGCGTGTGCTATCGCACGGCGTGGCGGCTGAAACACAAAGTGATGCAAGCGATGATGCAGCGCGAGGCATCGAGGCAGCTGAAGGGTTTGGTGCAGATCGATGACGCCTATCTCGGTGGTGAGCGCAACGGCGGCAAGCGCGGGCGCGGGGCAGCGCACAAGCAGGCGTTCGTGATCGCGGTCGAGACCAATGCCGAACTCGAACATCCAACCTTTGCGGTGATCGAGCCGGTGCGCAGCTTCGACAACGCGTCGATTACGGACTGGTCCAACCGTCGGCTGGCACCCGAAGCCGAAGCCTTCACCGACGGCCTCGGCAGATTTCGCCGCTTCGCCGACACCGGTCACACGCACACCGTCATCGAAACCGCAGGCGGCCGCGCTGCGACCGAAGCGCGCGGTGCGCGATGGGTCAACGTCGTGCTTGCAAACGTCAAACGATCGATCGGCGGCAGCTACCACGCGTTCAAACGTCCGCAAGCCATTTCCAGAGCGGCTTTTGCGTCAGGCAACCAACCTTTCTGGTTGAGGGACGCGCTAATCAGGATAACGAATGTTGGCGTTTCGTGTCGGATGTTATTACGATCCGCTCGGCACCATATTTTTCGAAATAGCGATATTGGTTTTGCAATTTGCGGCGCGCGTCAGGCCGCGTCGTTGAATCGACCGGGGAAGAATATATGAGCAATTATTTAAAGTTTAAATCAGCCATGCAAAACTTTTTCTTGGTGGTGGGATTGCTGATGGCTGCTGCGGCAGCTGCGGCCTCGAATCCATCTGGCTTGAAAATCGTGCTGCCTGATCAGTCCTTGCTGCAACTTGGCACGCAAACCCAAACGCTGGCCTTGCCGCAAGCGAAGGCTGGCGCAAGTACGCGCGGTTTGGCGCTGGCGAGCGCGGATTTAAACATCGACGGCTATCCAGAGCTGATCAGCGCTTACCGTGAAGGCGACAAAGGTTTCTTGGCAATTTATCAAGGCAACAAAGCCGGCTATGCAGCAAGTTCTGCGGCGGCTTTTGAGGATCTGAAAAAAGGCATTTTCCCGCCGGGATTCAGCACCAACGCGCAAACGTTCGAGCTTCCGATTGCTGCCGATTTAATCGCCACTGGCGATTTCAACGCCGATGGCGACACCGATTTGGTGCTGGCAAAACGCGGTGATACGGCAATCTATTTTATGGCCGGATCCAGACAAGGTTTCGCCAATGCCGAACGCATGCCGCAAGCGGGCAGTGTCGATGCCTTGGTCGCAGGCGAAATTGATTTGCCCAACGCCGTGATTGATTTAGCGGTGGCGATTTCCAGCGAGGGCGAGGCCACCCTGTTGGCGTATCGCGATGGCTTAGTTGATAATCCGCTGCGCTATGAGTTGCCCAGTTCCGCCGAAGCCTTGGCCATTGGTCAATTAGATGACAACACGCTAGGCGATGTTGCGGTACTTGCAGGCGGCAAGATTTCAATCCTGCACGGCTACAACCAACGCGAAGCGACGCCAAAATTCAATCGCCTGGAAACCTTAGCCGTCGCTAGCAAAGTACTGTCGTTCGCGCTCGGTGAATTTATTTGGGATCGCGACGGTAAAACCGAAATCGCGCTGATGATGGCCGATGGCAGCGTCGCGTTTGCCACCCGTGGCGCGCTTAACACTGAGCCATACTCCCTCGCAGAAGTGCGCGCCTTGCGCGTTGCTCAGCAGACGAAAAAAGCCACGATCAAAGCTTGGCAGCCCGATACTGGCGGCGCTTGGCAGATTGCCGAAACCAGTAAATCCGTGGTCAGTAAAGCGATGGCTGTCAAAGGTGCAGTCATGCTGCGCGGGCATTTTTCGACTAACGATAGCGACGACTTGATCGTGCTGGATTCCGTCGCGCAAGTACTTAAGTTACTAACCGTTGAAGGTGAGCAGCGAAAAAGCTACAGCGTCAGCGCGACCAGTGCGCCAGTCGCTGCACTCGCTATTCCCACTAGCGCGTTCGTGCTGCCGAGTTTGATAGTGCTGGGTAGTAACGCCAGCGGCCCCAGCATTTTGCCGTCTGCGCCGCTGGCGGTTTTTAATGTGAACAAAACCGCTGACACCAACGATGGTGTTTGCAATGCCGATTGCAGCCTGCGCGAAGCGATCACCGCAGCAAATGCCGCAGCAGGTACCGATAGCATTACCGTGCCAGCGGGTACGTACACTTTGACCATTGCCAATGGTGGCGGCGTCAATGAAGACAATAATGCGACGGGCGATTTAGACATTAATGGTGATTTGATTATCAATGGCGCAGGTGCGGCCACCACCATCATTCAAGCCGGTACCACCAACAGCAACGGCATCGACAAAGTGTTGGCGTTCAATCCTTTTTGCACGGGTGGACTTAATACTGGCATCAACAACGCCACCGTGCGTTTTGGACGCAATACCCAGCCGATCAATCTAGTAACGTTCGCTCACACTGGCGGTGGCTTTGACGTCTGCAACACGGGTAGCGCCGGCTTTACGCTGAGCAATGTCGTGGTCGATCAAAACACCAATGCCAGTGCCTACGGCGGTGGTATCAACATAGACACCGTGCAACCTGCAACCGGTAACTTCAATCTAACGAACCTGACTGTCAGCGGCAACAGAACCACCGACACCACGAATGGCGACGAAGCCGGTGGTGGTGTAAGCCTAAGAGGCGATTCCCACAATGTCACCATTACCAACAGTAGCATTACCGGCAATACCGCCACTTTTGCTGGCGGCGGCATGCTCGTTTCGCACACCTTTGGTGGCGCGGTATTGATTCAAAATACTACGGTTAGCAGCAACACCGCGGGTAGTGTTGGGGGCGGCATCGCCAACTTCCATAGCGGCTCGGCCACGCTGACTTTGAACAATGATGGTGCGCTTCTAAACAATATTTCCCAAGGTACAGCCACTTCCACCACGTCTCGTGGCGGTGGCATTGACATCGGTGCTGCTAGCACTACGACAACTACCATCAATGAAATGACCATCACTGGCAATCGTGCCAATACCGGCACCTTGCAGGCCGGCGGTGGCATTCATACGGTTAATGCCTCCGTGGTGAATCTGACCTTCAACCGTATTGTAGGCAATTTGGCGGGTACCGGCGGTGGCAACGGCTTGCGCAACGCCGGTGCCACAACTACCGGCACACGCAATTGGTGGGGTTGTAATGCCGGTCCAACCGTCGCGCCCTGCGATTTAGCAGTGAATAGCTCCGGCACCTCAACGTTAACGCCACGATTACAGCTTGCTCATGCAGCTAGCCCGACATCGATTGTGGTTGGACAAACTTCCGCGCTTACTGCGGACTTTCTGACGGATTCGGGTGGCGCTGCGGTCGCCCTCGCAAATTTAGACGCCATCATCGGCACCGCCCACGCACATAGCAGCCCAGTATTTGGCGCGCACTCGGCCACGCAAACCACGATCCAAGCGGCTGGCAACGCCACCGCCACCTTTACCGCCAATGCGGCGGGCGCGGGCAGTTCCAGCAGCGTGGTGGATTTGCAAACGCAAACGGTGGCAATTACGATTAATAAAGCCAGCACCGCCACCGCTATTACCGCCGACACGCCGGATCCGTCGCTTATTGGTCAAAACTATGCAGTAACTTTCAGTGTGAGCGTCACCGCACCAGGTTCGGCGACACCAACGGCACCTAGTGGCAATGTCACCGTCAGTGATGGCACCAATAACTGCACCGCAACTGTCGCAGTCGGGACCTGCAATTTGCCAAGTACTTCGCCCGGCTCGAAAAATCTCACTGCAACCTATGCAGGCGATGCCAATTTCAACGGCAGCATCAGTACCGTTGCCTTGCACACCGTCACCAAAGCCAATACCACCACCACAATTACCAGCGACATGCCAGATCCATCAAATGTCGGACAGGCGGTAACTGTCAATTTCACTGTTGCTGCAGTCGCGCCTGGTGCAGGTACGGCAACCGGTAATGTGACGATCAGCGCCGCAGGTGGCGCCGAAGCTTGTACCGGCACGGTCGCAGCTGGCACTTGTATGATTACGCTCACAGCAGGCGGCGCACGCAATTTGACCGCAAATTACGTGAGTGATGCGAATTTCAACGGCAGCACTTCAGCGGTAGAGCCCCACAACGTCATTATTCCGCAGGTCGTTACCTTAGCTTTTAACGGGGCAACGAGCAGCGCGAATGAAAACACCGGCATTGGCAATGTATTGCGCGTAACGACCGACAATTTGGCCGTTACGGGCGCTGCGGCGACGGTGACGGTTGCCGTAAGCGGTGGCACTGCGAATGCGGCGGACCGTAATCTCACTGGCACCATCACTATTCCCGCAGGCACCGCACACAATGCCTTGGTTTCGATTGCAAGCGGCATTACCGTCACCGGCGATACGATTTTTGAAAATGACGACACCTTGCAGCTGACGCTCACTGCGCCGGTTTTTGCGGTCTTGGGCGCGCAATCGACGCACACGCATACGATCCTTAATGACGATATAGCACCGACTTTGGCGATCAACGATGTATCCGTAACCGAAGGCAATGGCGGCACAACGCTCATGAATTTCACGGTGACTCGCACTGGTTTGAGCGATTTAGCGGCAGGATTTACCGCCACTACTGCCGATGGCACCGCCACCGTTGCAGATGCGGACTATGTCGCATTGGCAAACACGACCTCAGTGGCACCCGGCGGTGCGACCGGCACCACCATAGTAGCCGTGACGATCAATGGTGATACGCAAGCAGAAGTTACGGAACAGTTCGTCGTGAACCTCACAGTGCCAACTAATGCAACGATTAGCGATGCGCAGGGCGTGGGCACGATTACCAACGATGATGCCGCCCCCGTGCTAAGCATCAACGACGTCAGCATCACCGAAGGCAACGCCGGTACGGCGATACTGAGTTTCACGGTAACGCGTACCGGTGCTACCGCCTCGGCAGTTGGTTTTAATTTTGCCAGTGCCGATAACACGGCAACCATTGCCGATAATGACTATGCAGCGGCGAGCGGTACCGGCTCGATTCCGTCGGGTGGTGCCACGAATACGGCGACAGTCAGCGTCACGATCAATGGTGACGCAATCTTTGAGAATAATGAAAGTTTCTTTATTAATTTGAGCACACCGACAAATGCGACGATTGGTGATGCGCAGGGTGTCGGCACAATCAATAACGACGATACTGCGCCGACCCTGGCGATCAATGATGTGTCGATCACCGAAGGCAATGCCGGCACACAAAATCTGCAATTCACGGTCACGCGCACGGGCTTGACGGCGCTGCCCGCGAGCTTTGCCGCCGCCGCCGCGAATGGCACGGCGACGGCACCCTCGGATTATTTGGCAGCCTTGGTCGGTTCAACCACGATCGCCGCCGGTGGCCCGACTGGATCGACGACATTGTCGGCGACCATCAATGGCGATGCCGTGGTCGAAGCGAATGAAACGTTTTCCGTGGTGCTTTCAGCACCGCTGAACGCCACGATTGCAACCGGCACTGGCACCGGCACGATCAATAATGACGACACTGCAGGCATAACGCTGACGCAATCCGGCAACGCGACTGATGTGACCGAAGGTGGTGCCACCGATAGCTACACTTTGGTGTTGACCAGTCAGCCCACGAGCAATGTCAGTGTTGCCCTCAACCCGGGTACGCAGGTGACGGTGGCGACGAGCCCAGAGGTGTTCACCACAGTGAACTGGAATGTGGCGCGAACCGTCACAGTTACTGCGGTCGATGATGCCGCCGTGGAAGGCACGCACACCGGCACCATCAGTCACGTGATCACCAGTTCGGATGCCAGCTATAACGCTTTTGCAGTGGCCGATGTTACGGCCAACATCACCGACAACGAT
>JAYUVY010000120.1:0-25466 GCA_043753835.1 Lysobacterales bacterium
GGACGAGGCACGCGAATTGAGCGCTTTCGACCGCGTCCGCGACGACGGCTTCCGCCGTGATCGCAAGCCCGGCGGCGGTCGTGGCAAGCCCGGCGGCAAACCGGGCGGCGGTTTTCGCCCAGGTGGCCCGCGTCCGAATGGCGCCAAGGCAGCCGGTGGTTTCAAGGGCAGCAAGCCGCGCCGCGAAGGAGCGCCCGCCGCAGGCACCGGTGCTGGACCAGAACGTGGCAACTACGCCAACGATTCGCGTCCGTCGCATGACGACGACAATCGTGGCAATCGCGCCGACACGCGCCCGGAACGCAATGGCAATGTCGCGCCGTCGAGCCCGCGTCCAGCCGGCCCGGACGCCGCCGGGCCAAAGCGCAGCTTTGGCGGTCCTGGCGGTGGTGGCAAACGCAGCCCGTCGACATTTACCGGCCCGATGGATTCGCACAGCTTCATGGACAACCCGCGCCCGCAAGGTCGTGCACCGGGAGGTCCGGGACCAAGACCCGGTGCCAGCCCACGTCCTGCTGGTGCTCGTCCCGGTGGCGCCCGTCCCGGTGCTGGCCCGCGCCCGGGTGGTGGTGGACGACCAGGTGGCAAGCCGCCAGGTCGTGGTGGTCCGCCGCGCGGTCCGCGCTGATCGCATGTCGCTAACGCGGTGCAGCTAGACTGTTGATCTCGCAAGCAATGGCTGGAGATCGACATGTTGTGGAAGCGCGGACGTCGTAGTGACAATGTTGTCGGCGCCTCCAGTGGCGGTGGCCGCGGTTCGATGGGACGCGGCGGTGGGCTTGGCCTCGGCGGCATCGTCATCGTCGCCATCATCGCCTTGGTCATGGGCAAGAATCCGATGGAATTGCTCGCCCTGCTCGGTCAGACCGGCACGCCGACCGAATCCGGACCGTCCGTCGATTCACCACCGGAAGCCGTACCGCAAACCGAGGCCACCGACTTCGTACGCGCCATTCTCGGCAGTACTGAAGACGTATGGAGTCAGGCCTTCGAAGGCGGCCAGTACCCTGCCCCGAAACTCGTGATCTTTTCCGGCGCGGTGTCATCGGCCTGCGGCAATGCGACCTCGGCGGTCGGCCCGTTCTATTGCTCCGGCGACCAGCGCGTTTACCTCGACACGCAGTTCTTCAGCGATATGGAACGGCAACTCAACGCCACCGGCGAATTCGCTCGCGCCTACGTCATCGCGCATGAAGTCGGCCACCACATCCAGAACGTCACTGGGGTGATGCAACGCAGCGCCGAAATGCGCGCGCGCGGTGTCGACATGGAAGGTGCGAACGGGATCAGCGTGAAACAGGAACTGCAGGCCGACTGCTACGCCGGCGTCTGGGCCAACCATGCGCAACAGAAACTGCAATGGCTCGAAGCCGGCGACATCGAATCCGCGCTCGGCGCCGCCACCGCCATCGGCGACGACCGCCTGCAACAGCAATCCCGCGGCCAGGTCGTCCCCGACTCCTTCACCCACGGCACCTCCGCCCAACGCGTGCGCTGGTTCAAGATCGGCATGGAATCCGGCGACGCCGCGAAGTGCGACACGTTTGCGGTGGAGCGGTTGTAAGTGGGTAATCGACGAAGTGCATGCTTTGAGCACCACCGTCGCTCTGGCACCCCGCATCAGTAGTGATAGCGCCCCTGCAGGAAGTCGATACGGTCGCGCTTGACGAGATAAACACAGCGGTGTTCCTGGGTAATCCGCCGCGACCAGACGTCGCTGCCAAGGTATTTCAGTGGCTCCGGCTTGCCGATGCCGGCGAATGGATCACGCATCACCGCCTCTACAAGATCGAGCAACCGCAACGCTGTGCGCCGGTCTGTCTCGACCCACCAGCGCAGGTCCTCGATGAATGACCGATCGAAGACGGCGACGCGTTGGGCTGCGTCAGGCTTCAAGCCCGACATGTTTGCGCAAGCCGGCCAGTGAGACTGTTCCGGCTGTGCCCTTGCGCGCGCGGCCCAAAGCGGCGAGCAGTCGCTCGGCATTGGCCGGAGAACGCAGCAAATGGGCGGTTTCCATCAAGCTCGCCAACTCATCGGCCGCGATCATTGCCACCGGTGGCCGATCCCGCCGCCGAACAATGACGACTTCGCGGTCGTCGCTGACGCGATCCATCAAGCTCGCGAACTCGGCTCGCGCCCGGCTATACGTCGTCTCGATCGACACACGGACCTCCTCCATTAGTTGTACCGTGTACTTGTACAACTACCATATGGTCGCGTCAACAAAACACGATTGGTTTGATTTGATCGCACCGGGTAACTACCATTGGTATCTATCACGCCATTCTTTGGTGGGGAGAGCGCCATGAGTACCGCCGCCAAACTGTTCACATCGGGCCGCAGCCAAGCGGTTCGTCTTCCGAAATCGCTTCGATTCGAGGGCGACGAAGTCATTGCCAAGCGCTTCGGCAATGGCGTGTTGCTGCTGCCAATCGATAATCCGTGGCAGATGATGCAGGAAGCGCTCGGAGAATTCGAACCGAATTTGGTGCTCGAACGCGAACAACCGGCGCAACAGGAACGCGACTTCGAATCGCAATGAACTCGCCGTTACGCTATGTGCTCGATACGAACATCTGCATCTACATCATCAATCGCCAGCCGCCCGCTGTTTTTGAACGCTTCGCAGGTCTACGCGTCGGCCAAGTCGCGATATCCAGCATTACCGGTGCGGAGCTTCATTTCGGCATCTCCAAGACCCGCTCCGAACGGAATCGGCATGCGCTGGAGAAGTTTCTTGCGCCGCTCGACGTACTGCCGTTCGAAGAAAACGCGATGCGCGAATACGGCCATCTTCGTGCTCATCTCGAGCAAAAAGGCACACCCATCGGTGCCCTGGACACCCTGATCGCCGCGCACGCGCTGTCCCTGGACTGCGTACTCGTCACCAACAACCAGCGCGAATTCAAACGCGTGCCGAAGCTGCGGCTTGAGAATTGGGTCTGAGTTTTTTCAGTTGGGCTCAAGCAGGAATCGCGAAACGAAAGCACCAAACATCCCATATACTCAATGACTTAGATGCAATACTGGCGGAGAGAGTGGGATTCGAACCCACGGTGGGGATAAGCCCACGCCGGTTTTCAAGACCGGTGCCATAAACCGCTCGGCCATCTCTCCATGAAGCGGGCGACGATTCTAGCTGATCGCCTAGGGAATCGCCGCGTTTGAAGGTCAGGCGATGGCTTCGGCGCCGCCCATGTATTTGCGCAGGACTTCGGGGACGGTGATCGAGCCGTCTTCGTTCTGGTAGTTCTCGATCACGGCGATCATCGCGCGACCAACGGCGACGCCGGAGCCGTTGAGGGTGTGCACGAGTTCGGGTTTGCCGGTTTCCGGATTGCGCCAGCGTGCCTGCATGCGCCGCGCCTGGAACGACTCGCAGTTCGAGCAGGAGCTGATCTCGCGGTACTTGTTTTCCGAGGGCAGCCAGACTTCGAGGTCGTAGGTTTTGGTCGCGCCGAAACCCATGTCGCCGGTGCACAGCAGCATGCGTCGATAAGGCAGACCAAGCTTTTCCAGCACCACTTCGGCGCAGCGCGTCATGCGTTCGTGTTCGTCGTAACTCTGCGCCGGTGACGTGATCGAGACCAGTTCGACCTTCTCGAACTGGTGCTGACGGATCATGCCGCGTGTGTCACGACCGGCCGAGCCGGCTTCGGCGCGGAAGCACATCGAGTGCGCGGTCATGCGCAGCGGCAAGGTATCGGCAGCGACAATTTCGTCGCGCACGATATTCGTCAGCGGCACTTCCGAAGTCGGGATCAGATAGCGGCGATCTTCACCCGCCGTCGCGAACAGATCGTCCTCGAACTTCGGCAATTGACCCGTCCCGCGCATGCTCGCGGCGTTGACCAGCAGCGGCACATTGGTTTCGAGATAACCGTGCTCGGTGGTATGCAGATCAAGCATGAACTGCGCAAGTGCGCGATGCAGACGCGCGAGTTCGCCGCGCAGGATGGTGAAGCGTGCGCCGGAGATTTTCGCTGCGGTTTCGCCGTCGAGCCAGCCCTTACGCGCACCGAGATCGACGTGATCCTTCGGCGTGAACGCGAACGTCTTCAGCGTGCCCCAGCGGCTCTGTTCGGCATTGCCGTGTTCGTCGCCGCCGAGCGGCACCGAGTCATGCGGAATATTCGGCACGTTCAGCGCAAGCGTCTCGATCGCGAGCTGCAATTCGATCAGGCGAGCTTCGCTGGCCTTCAATTCGTCGCCGATGTTGGCGACTTCAGCCATCAGCGCCGCGATGTCCTCGCCCTTGCCCTTGGCGATGCCGATCGCCTTCGAGCGCGTGTTGCGCAGATTCTGCAGCTCCTGAGTGCGGGTCTGGATCTGCTTGCGTTCGGACTCGAGCGCTTCGAACGCAGCAACATCGATCTCGAAGCCACGCTTCGCACGCAACAGTTCGGCGGTTTCGGCGAGCCGGCTTCGGAACAGGACGGGATCAAGCATGGCGACACCAGCATCAACAGGGTCGCGGATTATCGCCCGCGGCCCCGATCTCGCTCAATGTCGAAGTTCAGGCGTTCGTTGGCTTGACGACCCAGGCGATCGCCAGTCCGGCAAGCAACCAGCCCACAGCGTGCCCGATCAGGCCGCCGATGACGAAATCGATCGGGAAGTAGTACCAGTTCCAATACGGCACCAGCACTGCGACTCCGGCAAACACCCCCAAGAGCGTGATCATGCCGACGCGACGCAGGTAACTGCCGCCAACGCCCGCAATGAGGATGCTCACGAGCAGCGCGCAGAATGCATTTGTCGCGAATTCGATCGGCAGCTGCTTCATCATCGTCGGATCGGACTCAACGCCGTTCGGGTGATACATCACCAGCGCATACGGCCCGGCTTTGGCCTTGTCGGACCATTCCGTCATCTTCGCCTGATCGCCCTGATCCGCTTTCTCAAATCCGGGCAACAGGTAAATGCCCTCACCCTGCGTGAATCGGCCTTGCATCGCCGTCACCACCGCGCTGTCGTCCCCGCTGCCAAACTTCATGCCCATCGTGCCGACCGGCAACACCATGTGCGACAAGAATCCCCACATGAACAACACGAAGCCGCCAAGCAAGGCGCCCAGTATCAATCTCATCTTCGATCTCCCCATCGAGAGCGCGGATCGCGCACCGCCGAACCTACGCCAACGGCCGGCCCTGTCAATGTGCGAAAAGCACCTGTCCCAGCTTCCATCCAGCCGCAACCGCGAGCACGCCGACGACAACGTGTGCGAGAACCGTCAGCAGGAACAGATCAATGCGATTCCCGCGCAACAGCTGAAAACTCTCTACGCCCAGCGCCGAAAACGTCGTCAGCCCGCCAAGGAAACCGACCATCAGCAAATTGCGCCACCACATCGTGTCGTGTGTGCGCGTCTCAAGCCAGACCAGTAACAGCCCCGCCAGAAAGCAGCCAACCACATTGACGGCAAAGGTCGCCGCCGGCAGTCCGTACCAACCCTGCCGAACGAACAACAGATTGATGCCGTAGCGCGAACTGGCGCCGAGTGCGCCACCGCCGGCCACGGCGAGCAAATTCGCCCAGCTCATCGCTTCACCGCTTTGACGCGCTCGACACGAATCTGTTCGAGACGTTCGCGGATGCGCGCTTCGATGCCGTTGCTGCCGGGCTCATACAGACGCTGCTCGCCCAGCGCGTCCGGAAAACACTGCTGGTCATAGGCGACACCGCCTTCGACATCGGGATCATATTGATACTGCTGGCCGTAACCGAGCTGTTTCATCAGCTTCGTCGGTGCGTTGCGCAAGGCCAGCGGCACAGGCAACGAACCGGTATCCGCGACCAGCTTGCGGGCGCGACCATAGGCGACGTAGGCCGCATTACTCTTCGGGGCCATCGCCAGATAGACCGCGACGAGTGCCAATGCCAGATCACCTTCGGGGCTGCCCTGGCGGTCATACGCTTCCCACGCTGCGATGGTTTTTTCCAGCGCAGAAGGATCGGCGAGACCGACATCCTCAACCGCCATGCGCGTCAGCCGCCGCGCCAGATACGCCGCGTCGCAGCCGCCGTCGAACATGCGCGCGATCCAGTACAACGCCGCGTCCGGATTGGAATTGCGCACCGACTTGTGCAGCGCCGAGATCTGGTCGTAGAAGGCCTCGCCACCCTTGTCAAACCGGCGCACGCGATCGGCCAGCACCTGATCGAGTTGACTTGCTTCAATGTTGCCGTCGACTGCGAGCTCGGCGGCGATCTCGAGCAAGGTCAAACCGCGCCGTACATCGCCATCGGCAGCGCGCGCGATCTCAGTGAGCGCCGCATCGTCGATCTGCAGTGCAAGTCCACCGAGCCCATGCGCACGATCGGCGAGCGCGGCGCGCAACGCGATCACAATCGCGTCGACCGACACCGCATCGAGCACATGCACGCGACAACGCGACAGCAGCGCCGAGTTCAATTCGAACGACGGGTTCTCGGTCGTCGCTCCGACAAAGACAATCGTGCCGCGCTCGATGTGCGGCAGGAACGCGTCCTGTTGCGCCTTGTTGAAGCGATGTACTTCGTCGACAAACAGCACTGTGCGCCGACCCGACGAGAAATACTGGGTCGCCTGCGCCAGTGCAGCGCGCACCTCGGCAAGCCCGCCGAGCACCGCCGATATCGCAATGAACTCGGCGTCGGCGTAATGCGCCAACACCCGCGCAAGACTCGTCTTGCCGCAACCCGGCGGCCCCCACAGGATCATCGAATGCACCCGCCCGGCTTCGATCGAACGCCGGAACGCCGTACCGACGGCGAGCAAACGGTCCTGCCCCACAAACGCATCCAGCGTCCGCGGCCGCATGCGTTCGGCGAGCGGCTTCAGGGTTTCGGGTTCGGGCAGGAGATCGGGTTGCGGGGCGCGGACGGGCATCGTGCGAGTGTAATTGCTACTGGCGACTCGACCCACGGGTGCGGGGCGTCGAGCTCGTCTGCGATGCCCGATTGCGATTGAACCATCGGAACGCGCAGAATCGACCCTTGCGCTCTGGAACAGGAAAATCGCGACATGCATTCGACTTCGCTATGGATTTTGTTGTTGCTGACCGTTACGCCGACGCTCGCGGTGCAGACAACGCCTATTGCGCGCAAGATAGTCCCTGGGCAAAACATCGCAGTCGTCTATACCGGAGAAGCCGCAGATGCTGGTTTCAACCAGCTGATCTTGCAAGGCGTGCGCGATTTTGAAGCGCAACGCCGCATCAAGGTTTCGATATACACGCATGCCCTCGGCCGGACTTTTCGGGGCAGTGAGCTGGAACAGCAACTCACCGAAGCAATCCTGAACGGTGTCGACGCGGTCGTCGTCGCTGGCGCACTGGCCTACGAAGAGTTGATGCGCAATCTGTCGGCCCGATATCCCGCGCTGCGTCTTGTCGCAATTGATGGCGCCAAATCGAATGCTGCCAACACCCAGACCGTGCTGTTCCGCTCGAACGAGGCCGCCTATCTGGCCGGCATCGTTGCCGCACGCAGCAGTCGCTCCGGCACATTGGGTTTCGTCGGCGGACTCGACGCGTCTGTCATCCGCGCGTTTGGTTGCGCCTACGCACAGGGCGCGCGCGCAGCGCGCGCCGACGTGAAAGTGCTCGGCCGCATGATCGGCGACCGCGCGACCGCGTTCTCCGACCCGGCCGGCGGTGCACGCATGGCCCGCGAGTTGATCCGCTCCGGTGCCGATGTCGTGTTCGCTGCCGCCGGTGGCAGCGGTCTGGGAACACTGAAGGAGGTGGCCAACGCAGGTATTTACGGTATCGGCGTCGACGACAACCAGAATGGGCTGTATCCCGGCCGCATTCTCACTTCGGTGATCAAGCGCATCGATGTCTCGATCTACAGCACACTGGTGCAATTGCACGACGGCGTCTGGCAGCCAGGCACGCAGAGCGTTGGACTTTCCGAGGGCGCCGTCGGTTTGGCGATGGACGAACACAATCGTGGCCTGATCGACCGTGCAACACGTGCGGAACTTGAGGTCGCCGAATTTGCAATCCGCTCTGGTGAACTCGAAGTGATCAATGCCGAGTTGGACGACGCACCCTGCGCCGCCCTGATCGAGTATCCAGCCAAAGTTGCGAGCACACCATGAATGCCTTTGACTCGCCCGCTGTTGCACTGGCTATTGTTTCCGTGCGCAATTCATTCGGCGGTGCCGGCGCGTGCCTCTGATCAGTCGCGAGACACGCACCGAACTGGAGTCTGCGGAATTCGCGATCTGCTCACGCGAACTCGACGTGATCGACGCTCAAGTCGACGGCTCGCGCTGCGACCCGTTCATCGACGATCCGACAGAATGCTTGGACGACTGCCAATGATCCTCAGCACCGGCCGATCCGCAGAGCGATCGCAATGAATGCATCCGGCCCAATCGCGCGCCCCTGGTTTGAAGGCCTGAATGTACGTCGGCGCATTTCGCTCGGACTGTTTGCGATGGTCAGTCTGGTGCTGATCGGCGCAATGGCCGCGGCGCTTACCGCGGCACGTTCGCGAGATGCCGTACTCGAGTTTCAGCAGCGCACGGTGCCGGCGTTGGAGCAGGCGGCTTCGCTTGCACGCCTCGGTGTCGCGCTGGACGCAGCGATCCGCGTACTTGTCGCCGCGGAATCGCAATTCGAACTCGATGCCGCGGTGTTTCGTCTGCGTCGGCTCAGTGACGAATTGCGCACCGGATTGGCGGAACTGCCGCCCTCGCTGCGCGGACAGGCCGAGGTACCGCGCCTACTCGAACTGGCCGACGAATTCGACCAAATGCTGGCGGAAATTGCACCGGTGGCCGGCGACCTGATCAACAATCGCGGCAGCCACCAAGCCCGGGTGCTGCAGATTCAGTCTGCGGCTGCGGATTGGGAATCGCGTCTGACTGGGGCCGCGGCGAACCAGAGCTTCGCTGCAGACGAAGTACTTCGCAGCGCCCGCATCACCGAACTCGCAGCCGCGGCGCTGGCCACCGACGAACCGAAGCTCGCGCGTCGCTTGCAGGTCGAGCTGACGGACGAACTCAAGCACTGGCAGCAGGCTGCCGCGACTGGCGACCGGCTCGCGATTCTGGTCATGGACAGCGTGCGTGCCGCCGGACTCGACGAAGCGTCACCGCATGACCTGCGCCTGCAACAACTGCGCCTCGAATTCCGCCTGCGTCAGTCGCAGGAGCGCGCGCTCGCCCTGCTCGCCGGCATCGGTACCCAGGCCGACGCCTTGGCCGAGGCCGTGCGCACACAGGTCGTGCAACAGGTCGCAACCAGTCGCGCGCGCGCCAAATTCATCTTTTCCGGCCTTGGCCTGATCGCGCTCGGCAGCGTGATCGCCGCACTGCTGATCCGACGCGACTTGAGCCGCAAAGTGATCCATCGACTGGAGCGCCTGCGTTCGACGATGCGGGCACAAGTCGACGGTACCGGCGGAGTGATCGAGGTCGACGGCGACGATGAGATCGCGGAAATGGCGCAGAGCGTCGCGCATTTTGCCGACGAAATCAGTCGTCGCGAAGAAAGCTCGCGCAGCGCGCACCGCGACCTCATCAACACCCAGCAGCAACTGGTGCAGCAAGAGAAGATGGCGGCACTCGGCACGCTGACTGCGGGTGTCGCGCATGAGATCAACAACCCGACCAACTTTGCCGATGGTGCCGTGCAGCAGATTGTGATCAGCCTGGACCGGTTGCATGAGTTCCTGCGCCATTTGGCAGGCGACGATGCATCGCCTGAGGTATTGCAGGCCATTGCCGATCGATTCACCCATCTCGGCGAGATGACCGCTACGGCCCACGAAGGTCACGAACGCATCAAGCGCATCGTTCGCGACTTGCGCCAGTTCAGTCGCCTCGACGAGGCGGATCGCAAGTCGGTGCCGATCGCCGATCCGATCCAGTCGACGGTGAACCTGATTCGCACCCGCTTCGATCGCGTCCGTTTCGATCTCGACCTCGACTTCAATCCGAGCATCGATTGCCAACCGGCCAAGCTCGGCCAGGTGTTCATGAACCTGATCATGAATGCCTGCGAGGCGATTGCCGACTGCCATGACGGTCGCGACGGCGTCGTTGGCATCGCCACTTCGGCGGTTACCGGCTCGGTGCGAATCGACGTCACCGACAACGGCTACGGCATCGACGAAAGCACGCGCCAACGCGTATTCGAACCGTTCTTCACGACGAAGCCGGTCGGCGCCGGAACCGGCCTCGGTCTGTCGATCGTGTTCGGCATCATCAAGGATCACGGCGGCACAATCGAGGTCACGTCGACACCCGGTGCCGGAACACACTTCATTGTGCAATTGCCACTTCAGCCACCTTCCTCGAATTGAACCCGGAGTCCCGCGCATGAGCCTGTTCAAACCGGAACGACTCGCCCAGATGCAGCAATCCGCCGCGTCGACGCCGCGACACAGCGTGATGATTGTCGACGACGAGGAAGGCAATCTGCGCGTGCTGCGTGCGATGCTTGGCGACCGCTTTCGCGTGCTCGATGCCACTGACGGCACCCAGGCACTGCGGCGGCTGCTGTCGTTGCAACCGTCGGATATCCCCGCAGTGATCCTGAGTGACCAGCGCATGCCGCACATGACCGGCATCGAACTGTTTGAGCACCTGTGTGACTCGATGCCAGACCCGATCCGCATCATCATCACCGGATTCGTCGATGTCGGCGCGATCGTCGATGCGATCAATCGCGCCGGCATCTACAAGTTCGTGGTCAAACCCTTTGACCACCACGAGTTGATGCTGACGGTGGATCGCGCCGTGGAAGCATTCGAAATGCGACAGCAGATCAAACATCATGTCGCCGAGCTTGAAGGCAAGGTGCGCGATCGCACTCACGAACTCGAAGCTGCCAATACCGCGCTGAAACTGGCATATGCCGAGATTGAACGCGCCAGCCTGACCGATCCACTCACCGGTCTCGCCAATCGCCGCGGATTTGTCGGTGCCATGGCGCGGCGCCGCGACCAGACCATTCGCAGCGACACCGCAGGCTTGTCACGCACCGCGTTAGTGTTGATCGACATCGATCATTTCAAGTCGGTGAATGACACCTATGGCCACGCCGCAGGTGACGTCTTGCTCCGCGGGCTAGCCGATCTGCTGCGGCAACACTGTCGCGAACATGAGTTGGCGGTGCGCTGGGGTGGCGAGGAATTCCTGCTCGAAGTCGCGATCGTCGACGAAGCTGATGCACTCGCAGTCGGTGATCGTCTGCGCGCAGCAATCGAGCACGCGGTGTTCAGCCTCGGCGACGAACGCACTCTGAAACGCACCTGTTCGATCGGCATCGCGTGTATGCCGCTCGACTCTTCGGCGGCGAACGCATTGTGCTGGGAACAAGTTCTGGCGGTCGCTGACAATGCGCTCTACATCGCCAAGCGCAACGGCCGCAATGCGGCCGTTTGCTTGGCCACAAACGACCACCTGCCAGCGGACTTCGGGCAGTTGCTGGCACAAGATGCGCAGCGCCTGATCGAAAGCGGCGCGCTGCGCGTGCTACGCAGCGCCTAGCGTTCAAATCTATTGCAACGGAATCGCTTCCGCAGACTCGGTCGCTTCGCCGATCACGTCGACGCCTTCCGGCGGTGTGAACGCGAAGGTGTCGGCTGGCAACGTCGGGTTGCGCAGCCATTTCGAGAAACGCCATTCGGTGCGGTTGCCGAGCAGGTCTTCGAGTTGCATGCGCAGTGGCGTCTTGGCGTCGAAGCCGATCTGGATGCGCTTGAACGAGGGTTCCTTTTCGCGCGACGTCATCGCCAGCCAGGCCAGGCCGTCGCGATCCTTCAACGCGTGCACGACATAATTGCGATCTAGTTGCGACAGATCGACAAGCACGGTGAGCGGTGACTGCGATTCCTCGGTCGACTGGTTGCGCACCGTGACCTGCTCAAGATCCTGGTCGTAGATCCAGACGTTGTTGCCGTCGGCGACGATCAGCTGCGGAAAAGGTTCAGCGTATTGCCAGCGGAACTGGCGTGGCGCCGCGAGCGCGAGCGTGCCTTTGGATTCTTCCTGGACATGGCCGTTGGCGTCGGAGGTCGTCTGCGTGAATTCACCGCTGAGGCCATTCAATCCTCGCGCAAAGGCTTCGAGGCGCGTGCGTGCGTCGGCGGCGAGCGCCACGTTCGAGATCAACAGCAATGACAGCATCAGAAATCGCATCGAACTCTCCAAATTTTCGACATCTTCGCGGCGAAGCCCTGAACGCCGCTTGAGGGCGTCGATTTGAGGCGGTCAATCCTTCGGCGGCGGTGGGGCCAGCACTTCACGGTTGCCGTTGTGGCTGGGCGAACTGACGATGCCGGCGGCTTCCATTTCCTCGATCAGGCGCGCGGCGCGGTTGTAGCCGATCTTCAGTCGGCGTTGCACGCCCGAAATCGAGGCACGTCGCGATTCGGTGACGATGCGCACGGCCTGGTCGTAGAGCGCGTCGCTCTCGCCGCCTGCGGCGTCCGGGTCGGCTTCGGGCAGACCGGTCGCGCCGATCACCTGGCCATCGCTCAGCATCTGTACCTCTTCAAGCACGCCCGGAATGTAGTCCGGACGCGTCACCGTCGAGCGCAAATGCTTGACCACGCGATGCACTTCGTCGTCGCTGACGAAGGCACCATGCACACGTTCTGGCGTAGCTGTTCCGGGCGGCAGATAGAGCATGTCGCCGTGGCCGAGCAACTGCTCGGCACCGCTCTGGTCGAGAATCGTGCGCGAGTCGATCTTGCTCGACACCTGGAACGCGATACGCGTCGGGATATTCGCCTTGATCAGTCCGGTGATGACATCAACCGACGGCCGCTGCGTCGCCAGGATCAGATGGATACCGGCCGCACGCGCTTTCTGCGCCAGACGGGCGATCAGTTCTTCGACCTTCTTGCCGACGATCATCATCATGTCGGCGAATTCGTCGATGATGACCACGATGTAAGGCAGCGTTTCCAGCGGCTGCGCGCTCAACGAGGGTTGGTCCGGGACCGGCTTGAACAGCGGATCGAGCAGTGGCTGGCCGCTGTGCTCGGCGTCCAGAACCTTCTTGTTGAAGCCACCGAGGTTGCGCACGCCGACCGCCGACATCAGCTTGTAGCGGCGTTCCATTTCGGCGACGCACCAGCGCAGTCCGTTCGCGGCTTCCTTCATGTCGGTGACGACCGGCGCGAGCAGATGCGGAATGCCCTGATAGACCGAGAGTTCAAGCATCTTCGGATCGATCATCAACATGCGCACTTCGCGCGCGCTGGCCTTGTACAGCAACGACAACACCATCGCGTTCAACGCCACCGACTTGCCTGAACCTGTCGTACCGGCGACCAGCAGATGCGGCATCTTGGCGAGATCGACGACGCTTGGACGACCGCCGATGTCCTTGCCGAGCGCCAGCACCAGCGGCGAAGCGAGCTTGTCGTATTCCTTCGAGCGCAAGATCTCCGACAGGTACACGATTTCGCGGGTCGCATTCGGGATCTCGAGTCCGATCACCGACTTGCCCGGAATCACGTCGACGACACGCACCGACTGCACCGACAGCCCACGCGCGATGTCCTTGTCGAGACTGCTGATCTGGCCGCCACGGATACCCGGCGCTGGCTGCATTTCAAAACGTGTGATCACCGGCCCCGGATAGGCACCGACCACTTGCGCGTCAATCTTGAAGTCGCGCAACTTGAATTCAACCTGGCGCGAAATGGTCTCCAAAGTTTCTTCGGAATAACCCTTGGGCTGTGGCTTGGGATCGTCGAGCAGGGACAGCGGCGGCAACTCGCCAGCGGGCAAGGACGCGAACAATGGGATCTGCAGTTCGCGTTCGGCGCGTTCGCTTTTTTCAACAGTCGGCGTCGGTTGCTCGATCTTCAGCGGCTCGCGCTTCGATTGTTTGACGGCATCGACCTTGCGCACTTCCTGGCGTTCTTCGCGCACTTCACGCACCGCGCGACGTTCGTCGCGTGCGGCCCAGAACAGTTGCAGCTTTTCAAAGACAGTCAGCACCGTGGCACCGATCGATTCCATCAGACGGAACCAGGACAGACCGGTGAACAAGGTCAGCATCACCAGGAAAATCGTGACCAGGAACAGGGTCGCGCCGAGTTCGCCGGCGCCGCCATGCAGCAGATCACCGAACAGCGCACCGACAACGCCACCGGCATTCGCCGGCAAGGGCGATGCCGCTTCGAAGAAATGCAGATGCGCGATGCCGGAGCCGCTGATGATCCAACCGACCGCACCGAGCAACAGCCAGGCCGAGTCATGACGGGTGCCGGGCAAGGCGGTTTCATCGCGGATCAGACGCCAGGCGATCGCCGCCAGCATCAGCGGAAACGCAAACGCCATGCCGCCGAAAAAATACAGCGACAGATCGGCGATCCAGGCACCGACACTGCCACCGAGATTGCGGATCGGCGCGTCCGACCCGGCGTGCGACCAGCCCGGATCGCCAGGGTGATAGGTGTACAGACAGACGCCAAGGTAGACGATCAGCGGAATCAGCATCAGCACCACGGCTTCGCGGATGCGGTTTTCCCAGACTGATGGCACTGCTGCGACCGGCTCCTTGCTGCGATTCGTCACGTTGTCTCGACTGTGTGAAGGACCGCAGTGTCGGAGCTACATCCGCAGACAGCGATCGAAGGCTTGATATCGGTGCACCGCGCCCGCATGCTGCGCAGCTACACAAGAGAATCATACATGAGCACCCTCAAGCACAGCCGCCTGCTGATCCTCGGCTCGGGCCCTGCCGGTTACACCGCTGCGGTCTATGCCGCGCGCGCGAATCTCAAGCCGGTATTGATCACCGGACTGGCCCAGGGCGGCCAGCTGATGACCACCACCGAAGTCGACAATTGGCCCGGCGACGCACACGGCCTGATGGGTCCGGACTTGATGACACGCATGCAGGCGCATGCCGAGCGCTTCAATACCGAGATCATCTTCGACCACATCCATACCGCCGAATTGAACACACGACCGTTCCGGCTGATCGGCGACAATGCCGAATACACCGCCGACGCGCTGATCATCGCCACCGGCGCCACCGCGAAATATCTCGGCCTGCCGTCGGAAGAAGCGTTCAAAGGCAAAGGCGTTTCGGCCTGCGCCACTTGCGACGGATTCTTCTATCGCGACCAGGACGTGGCCGTGATCGGCGGCGGCAATACTGCGGTCGAGGAAGCGCTGTACCTGTCCAACATCTGCCGCAAAGTGACGCTGGTGCATCGGCGCGACAAGCTCAAGGCCGAGAAGATCCTGCAGGACAAACTCTTCGAAAAAGCCGCGGCCGGCAAGATCGATCTGCTCTGGCATCACGCCCTCGATGAAGTGCTCGGCGACGACAGCGGCGTCACCGGCATGCGCGTGCGCCATGTCGACAGCGGTGCGACCCGGGACATCGCGCTCACCGGCGTGTTTATCGCTATCGGCCATTCGCCGAACACCAGCCTGTTCGACGGCCAGCTCGACATGAAGAACGGCTACATCCGCATCAAGAGCGGTATCGAAGGCGGCGCCACCGCGACCAGCATTCTCGGCGTGTTTGCGGCCGGCGATGTCGCCGATCAGATCTATCGCCAGGCGGTGACTTCGGCCGGCTTCGGCTGCATGGCCGCGCTCGACGCCGAAAAGCATCTGGATCAGGTCGGTTTGAGCTGAGCGCAACGATGGCGCTTGAAGTCCGCTGGCTGACGCGCATCGATGCTGTGTCAGCGGCGGACTGGGACGCCCTGCGCCCCGACGATCATCCGTTTGTCGCCCATGCCTTCCTCGCAGCGCTTGAGGCGAGTGGCAGTTTGCGAGCCGATCTCGGCTGGCGCGCCGAACACCTGAGCCTGTGGGACGGCGCACACCTGGTGGCCGCAACACCGGCTTATCGCAAGCAGAATTCGCACGGCGAATTCATCTTCGATTTCGCCTTCGCCGACGCTTACGAACGCGCGGTCGGCAACTACTATCCGAAACGGCTGGTCGCCATTCCCTATTCCCCAGTCAATGGTCCGCGTCTGCTGGCGAAGGACCCGGCGCATCGAGACGCGCTGGTCGCGGCCCTGCGCGACGACACTCAGCGCCGCGGCTGGTCATCGGCGCACGTGAACTTCTTGCCAGCATCGGAATGCGAAGCGTTCGATGACGCTTGGCTGCCCCGCTTCGACTGGCAATTCCACTGGCACAACCGCGGCTATCAAGATTTCGAGGACTTTCTTGACGCGCTGACCGCGAAGAAACGCAAGAACATCCGCCAGGAACGTGCACGACTGCAGCGCGACGGCTGGCATTTCGAGCGCAAGAGCGGCGGCGAATTGAGTGATGCCGAGATCGATTTCCTGCACCACTGCTACATCACCACCTTCGACGGCAAGGGCAACACGCCGGCCTTGACGCGCGATTTTTTTGCGCGGATTTGTCGCGACATGCCGATGCAAACGCTGGCGGTATTCGCGTGGCGGAACAACGAGCGATTGGCCGCTTCGTTCTTGCTGTCGAGCGCCACCGCGCTTTACGGCCGCTACTGGGGTTGCATCGAAGACGCCCCCGGCCTGCATTTCGAAACTTGCTATTACCAGGGCATCGAACACGCGATCGCGCACCGATTGCAGCTGTTCGAACCCGGCGCGCAAGGTGAACACAAGATCGCCCGCGGCTTTCTGCCTGAAGCCACGCATTCGCGTCACTATTTCGTCGACGAACGCTTTCGCGCCGCGATCGCCGATTACTTGCAGCGCGAAGCGCGACAACTAGAACGCTACCGCGACGTGGTGATGCAACATTCACCTTACACGTTGCCACCATGATCCGCATTCCAATGCTGCCGCGCACGCCGCTGGCCGCGTTTCCACCGGTCGCGCAGGCGCTCGATGAGCCGAACGGTTTGCTGTGCATGGGCGGTGACCTGAGCCCAGAGCGCCTGTTGCTTGCTTACCGGCATGGCATCTTTCCGTGGTTCAACGAGGGCGAGCCGATCCTGTGGTGGTCGCCCGATCCGCGCGCGCTGTTTGATCTTCGCGAGACTCGAGCAAACGCCCGTTTCCGCCGCTACTCCCGTCATTGCGACTGGCAGCTCCGCATCGATCACGACTTCGCCGCCGTCATCGATGCCTGCGCCGCACCGCGTGCCTACGCCAGTGGTACCTGGATCACGACCGCGATGCGCGACGCTTACCTCGCCCTGCACCACCTAGGTCATGCGCATAGTGTCGAAGTACGCGCCGATGACACGCTGGTCGGCGGCGTCTACGGCATTGCCATCGGCCGCGTGTTTTTCGGCGAGTCGATGTTTTCACGGCGCAGCGAAGCCTCGAAAATTGCGTTCTACGCGCTCGCGGCGGCGCTGAGAGAAGCCGGGTTCGTGTGGCTTGACGGCCAGGTGCAATCCGACCATCTGACGCGCCTCGGTGCACAGCCGATATCGCGTTCTAACTTTGTCGCCGGACTTGCCGAGTACTGTGCGCAAGCACCGGAAAACCCGCGTTGGGCAACCGATTTCGGTGTCCGCACGGCCGCCGACTGGGCTTTCTGAACCCGAGAAACGTCGAGAAGCGTTGACACTCGGTGCTTCCGTGTCAGAATCCGCGCCCTCTTCGCCCCAACTGCTGGAACGCATGTCCAAAGACGACCAAATCGAGATGGAAGGCACGGTTGCCGACACGCTGCCGAACACCATGTTCCGCGTGAAGCTCGACAACGGCCACATCATCACGGCCCACATCTCGGGACGCATGCGCAAGAACTACATCCGCATTCTCACCGGCGACAAGGTCAAGGTTGAAATGACGCCTTACGACCTGTCCAAAGGACGCATCACCTACCGCATGAAGTGACGTTGCGCGAAAGCGCCGCAACAGATACGCGCACAACCGATAAGAAAACGCCGCGAGAAATCGCGGCGTTTTGCGTTTCAGGCGGCTGACGCCGTCAAAGCGCAGCCTCGGCCGGTTCCGGCGGAGCCTTGGCCGGTTCCGGGACGCAGTCGAGCAAGAGTTTATTGTCGGCGACCGAGACGTCGACGCGACCGCCAGCCACGAGTTTGCCGAACAGCAACTCGTCGGCGAGCGGGCGCTTGACGTGATCCTGGATGATGCGGGCCATTGGCCGCGCGCCCATCAACGGATCGAAGCCGTTCTCGGCCAGCCAGCGGCGCGCTTGCGGATCAACCGACAGCGACACATGTTTCTCGTGCAACTGCGCTTCCAGTTCGATCAGGAACTTGTCGACCACGCGCAGCACGTGCTCGATATCCAGCGCCTTGAACTGGATGGTGGCGTCAATACGGTTGCGGAATTCCGGCGTGAACGCCTTCTTCAGCAACTCCATCGCGTCGGTCGAATGATCCTGGTTTACGAACCCGATCGTGCGCCGTGCCGCCTGAGCCGCGCCGACATTCGTCGTCATCACCAGCACCACGTTCTTGAAGTTGGCTTCGCGCCCGTTGGTATCGGTCAGCACGCCACGATCCATCACTTGCAGCAGGATGTTGAACACGTCCGGATGCGCCTTCTCGATCTCGTCGAGCAGCACCACCGCGTGCGGATGCTTGGTCACGGCTTCGGTCAACAACCCGCCCTGGTCGAAACCGACATAGCCCGGCGGTGCGCCGATCAGACGCGATACCGAATGCGATTCCATGTATTCGCTCATGTCGAAACGGATCAGTTCGATGCCGAGTTGCATCGCCAGCTGACGGGTGACTTCGGTCTTGCCGACGCCGGTGGGCCCGGCAAACAGGAAGGCACCGATCGGCTTGGCCGGATTGGCCAGACCCGAGCGTGCCATCTTGATCGCGGATGCGAGCGCGTCGATTGCCTCCTCCTGACCGAACACGACCATCTTCAGATTGCGGTCGAGATTGCGCAGCACTTCGCGATCCGAGATCGACACCTGTTTCGCGGGAATGCGCGCCATCTTGGAAATGATGTACTCGATCTCGGGGACATCGACCGTGGTCTTGCGGTCTTCAATCGGCATCAAGCGCTGACGCGCACCCGCTTCGTCGATCACGTCGATCGCCTTGTCCGGCAGCAGACGGTCGCCGATATGGCGCACGGACAGATCGACGGCGGCTTTCAGCGCGTCGTTGGTGTATTCGATCTGGTGGAATTCCTCGAAACGCGACTTCAGCCCCTTCAGGATTTCCAACGTGTCGGCGATCGTCGGTTCGACCACGTCGATCTTCTGGAAGCGCCGCGCCAGCGCGCGATCCTTCTCGAAGATCTGGCGGAATTCCTGGAAGGTGGTGGAACCGATGCAACGCATGTCACCGGAGGTGAGCGCCGGCTTGATCAGGTTGGACGCATCCATGGTGCCGCCCGAAGCGGAACCGGCACCGATGATGGTGTGGATCTCGTCGATGAACAGGATCGCGTTCGATTCTTTCTTCAGCTCCAGGATCACGGCTTTCAGGCGCTTCTCGAAGTCGCCGCGGTACTTGGTGCCGGCCACGAGTGCGCCGAGATCGAGCGAGTAGATCACCGAATCCTTCAGTACCGCCGGTACCGAGCCTTCGACGATGCGCCGCGCCAGACCTTCGGCAATCGCGGTCTTGCCGACGCCGGCTTCGCCCACGAACAGCGGGTTGTTCTTGCGGCGGCGGCACAACACCTGGATGGTGCGCTCGACTTCGTCCTGGCGACCGATCAGCGGATCGATCTTGCCGATCTTGGCCTGTTCGTTGAGATTGACCGTGAACTCGGAGAGCGGATTGCCCTTCGGATCATCGCCCGCGTCGGGGTCCTGCTTGGCCGCGTCCGCGGTTTCGCCCGGCTTCGGGTCGTGGCCGATCTTGGCGATCTTGTGCGAGATGAAATTCACCACGTCGAGGCGCGAAATTTCCTGCTGGTTCAAGAAGTAGACGGCGTGCGAATCCTTTTCGCCAAAGATCGCGACCAGCACATTGCCGCCGGTGACCTCCGCACGTCCGCTCGACTGCACGTGATAGACGGCACGCTGCAGCACGCGCTGGAAGCCGAGCGTCGGCTGCGTGTCGCGGGCATCGCCGCTTGGCAACACCGGCACGGTTTCGTTGATGATGCTGCGGATGTCCGAAGCGAGTCGCTTGAAATCGGCGCCACAGGCGCGCAACACGCCGGCCGCGGACGGATTTTCCAGCAAGGCCAGCAACAGGTGCTCGACGGTCATGAACTCGTGCCGACGTTCGCGCGCGTCCTTGTAACACTGGGCCAGGGTTTGCTCGAGATCCTTGCTGAACATGATCGACTCCTCAGAGCTTTTCCATCGTGCACATCAACGGATGATGATGGCTGCGCGAAAACTCGTTGACGTGCGTAATCTTGGTTTCTGCCACTTCCCGTGTGAACACGCCGCAAACGCCCTTGCCGCGAGTGTGCACGTGAAGCATCACTTGTGTTGCCCGCGCCTGGTCCATGGCGAAAAACATTTGCAAAACCGAGACCACGAATTCCATCGGGGTGTAGTCATCGTTGAGCAGTGCCACCTGAAAAAGCGGCGGCTTCGCGAGCTCCGGGCGCGCCTCCTCGACGATGGTGCCGTGCTCATGTTCCTGTTGGCGGTCGGGTGTAGTCGGTGACATGCCTGAAATCTTGATGGCGTTGGGCAGAGTATATGCCGCGCCCGAACCAGTTCCGTGCACGTCACCGCAACATGGCTCCCGAGTCGGCCAGTTCAAGGGCAAGGCCCGAGTGTGGGCCTGCCGCTCGGCTAGAATGTGCGACCTGTCCACCCAGTACCCTCATGTCCGAACCGTCGATCTGGAAACCTGATGTCACTGTCGCTGCGGTCGTCGAGCGCGACGGCTGTTTCCTGTTCGTCGAGGAACGCGTCCGCGGTGCGCTGGTGCTGAATCAGCCGGCCGGGCATCTGGACGCCGGCGAGACGCTAGTCGCCGCGACGCTGCGCGAAACGCTTGAGGAAACCCGCTGGCAGGTCGAAGCACTGGGGCTGATCGGGGTTTACCAGTGGACGAGTCCGCTTGATGGCATGAGCTTCCTGCGCGTCGCCATCGCCGCGAAGCCGTTGGCCGAGCAACTCGACCGGACGCTCGACGACGGCATTGAACGCGCAGTCTGGATTGCGCCCGACCAATTCGACGCGCATCCGATACCGGCGCGCAGCCCGTTGGTGCGCCGCTGCCTGATGGATTTCCTCGCCCATGGCGTGGTGCCGCTGTCGCGCTTGAACACGATCGACCTGCACGGCATGAAGGTCGGTTGAAGTGGCGCAGGAACGCATCATCGTCGGCGTGTCCGGCGGCGTCGACTCGTCTCTCAGCGCGTTGCTGCTGGCGCGCAGCGGTCATGATGTCGCCGGCATGTTCATGAAGAACTGGGAGGACGACGACGACACGCTCGGTGTGTGTCCGGCCGAGCAGGACGCGCGCGACGCCGAAGCCGTCTGTGCGGCGATCGGCATCCCCTTCCACACCCGCAACTTCGCCGCCGAATACTGGGACGGCGTGTTCGAGAATTTCCTCGCCGAATATCGCGCCGGGCGCACGCCGAATCCGGACGTGCTGTGTAACCGCGAGATCAAGTTCAAGACCTTCATCGAGCATGCGGAAGATCTCGGCGCTTTGAGGATCGCGACCGGGCATTACGCCCAGGTCGATGAGATCGACGGCCAGTTTCGCCTGTTGCGCGGCGCCGACGACAACAAGGATCAGAGCTATTTCCTGCATTTGATCGGGCAGACCGCCCTGTCGCGCACCCTGTTTCCGATCGGACACCTGCCCAAACCCGAAGTACGCAAACTCGCTGAAAGTGGCCAGTTGCCGACGTTTGCCAAGAAGGACTCGACCGGCATCTGCTTCATCGGCGAGCGCCGTTTCCGCGAATTCCTCGCACGATATCTAGCGGCACAACCGGGCGTGATCGAGACGCCAGAGGGTAAACGCATCGGCCAGCATCAGGGCGTGTGCTTCTACACCATCGGCCAGCGCGAAGGCCTCGGCATCGGCGGCGTGCGCGGTTTTCCCGAGGCGCCCTGGTTCGTGGTCGGCAAGGACATCGCGCGCAATGTTCTGATCGCGGTACAGGGCACCGACCATCCGCTGCTGTTCTCGACGCGCCTGACCGCACACGCACCGGGCTTTGTCTCCGGACATGCACCTGCAAGCACGTTCAGCTGCACCGCGAAGACGCGTTATCGGCAACCGGACCAGCACTGCGATGTGCAGATCGAGCCGGACGGCTCGCTGGTCGTGCAGTTCGACGCAGCGCAGCGCGCGGTAACGCCGGGCCAGTCCGTGGTGTTCTATGACGGTGCGGTGTGTCTCGGTGGTGCCGTCATCGCGGCGACCAATGCCGCTTACGGCGGTCTGGCATGAACGCCGACCGCGAGCAGGTGATCGCCTTCGCGGCGATGCTCCAGGCGCTCGGCTGCGTGCATCAACTGGCCGAAACCGGGCGCTGCGACACCGACGCCGCGCAAGCGGTGATCGACGCGATCTTCGCGATCGACAGCGTCGATGCCGAGTCGCTGTATCCACCGACGCGCTTGCATCCCGGGCTCGACATCGCCTGCGGGCAACTCGAGCGCAATCCCGGCGACGCGATCCTGCGCATGGGCATCACCATCCTGCGTCTGGAACGTCGCTTGATGCGCGATGCCAAGCTCGCGAAAGTCTTGCGCGATCGCATCAGCGACATCGAGCGCGCGCGCAGCGCCTTTGGCAACCAGCACGAAAACGTGCACGCACGCCTTGCCGAAGCCTATACGCAGACCGTCAGCAACCTGCAACCGCGGGTGATGGTGCAGGGCTCGCCCCTGCATCTGCAGCAGGAACGCACCGTCCAGCAGATCCGCGCCCTGCTGCTGGCCGCGATCCGCGCCGCCGCGATGTGGCGCCACGTCGGCGGCAACGGCTGGCGCTTGTTCTGGCGACGCAAGCGCTGGTTGGCGATGGCACGCAGCCTGCGCCAGTCTGTTTGATCGACCTCCGCAACAATTCGCCCATTTTCATTTCGCTCGTGCCCGGTTCTGCGCGATAATCGCGCGCTTGCCGTGTCGGCCTTGCCTGACGCGGCCTTCCGCAACTCTCTGTTCCGCCAAGGAATCATCATGCGCGATACATTTTCGGTGCTCGACACACTGCATCTCAATGGCAAGGCCTACCGCTACTTCTCGCTGGCAAAATTCGGGCAGAAGCACGATATCCAGCGTCTGCCGTACGCGATGAAGATCGTGCTCGAGAACCTGTTGCGCTTCGAAGATGGCGTGAACATCACCATGAAGGAAGTCGAAGCGGTCGCGAAGTGGGATGCCAAGGCGGAACCCGATACCGAGATCAGCTTCATGCCGGCACGTGTGGTGCTGCAGGATTTCACCGGCGTGCCCTGCATCGTCGACCTGGCCGCGATGCGCGACGCCGTCACCCGGCTCGGCGGCAACCCGGAGCAGATCAACCCGCTGATCCCGTCGGAACTGGTCATCGATCATTCGGTGCAGGTCGACAAATTCGGCACCAGTGGCGCGCTTGAAGACAACGTCGCCATCGAATTCGGCCGCAACGGTGAACGCTATTCGTTCCTGCGCTGGGGCCAGAAGGCCTTCCGCAATTTCAAGGTGGTGCCGCCGCGCACCGGCATCGTGCACCAGGTCAATCTGGAACACCTCGCGCGCGTGGTGATGACCAAGGAAGACCACGGCGAAACCTACGCATTCCCGGACACCGTCTACGGCACCGATTCGCACACGACGATGATCAATGGCCTCGGCGTGCTCGGCTGGGGCGTCGGCGGCATCGAAGCGGAAGCGGCGATGCTCGGTCAGCCGTCGTCGATGCTGATTCCGCAGGTCGTCGGTTTCAAACTTTCCGGCAAGCTGCCGGAGGGCGCGACCGCGACCGACCTGGTGCTGACGGTCACGCAGATGCTGCGCAAGCACGGTGTCGTCGGCAAATTCGTGGAGTTCTTCGGCCCCGGCCTTGAACACCTGCCCCTCGCTGACCGCGCCACGATTGCGAACATGGCCCCGGAATACGGCGCGACCTGCGGCATCTTCCCGATCGATGGCGAAGCCCTGAATTATCTGCGCCTGTCCGGCCGCAGCGAAGACCAGATCGCCCTGGTCGAAGCCTATGCCAAGGCCCAAGGCCTGTGGCGTTCCGAAGTCGAAGCCGAATACAGCGCGACCCTGGAACTGGACATGGCCGAAGTGCTGCCCTCGCTGGCCGGGCCGAAGCGTCCGCAGGATCGCGTCTTGCTGACCGACATGCAGCAGAACTTCCGCGACAACCTCGGCGGCCTCGTTGCCAATCGCAAGCCGCGCCAGCAAGCGCTGGACCGCTTCGCCAATGAAGGCGGCGAGACCGCGGTCGGGCACGATGCGTCCGCCGCAGCCCAGCCCCTGGTCAAGGACAATGACTTCGATCTGAAAGATGGCGCGGTCGTCATCGCCGCAATCACGTCCTGCACCAACACCTCGAATCCGGCGGTGATGCTCGGCGCTGGTCTGCTCGCACGCAATGCCGTGGCCCGGGGTTTGACGGTGAAGCCGTGGGTCAAACCGTCGCTCGGTCCGGGTTCGCTCGTCGTCACGGATTATCTGAAGAAGGCCGGCGTGATGGCCTCGCTCGAAGCCTTGAAATTCCATGTCGTCGGTTACGGCTGCACCACTTGCATCGGCAATTCAGGTCCGCTGCCCTTGGAAGTCAGCCAGGACATCGCCGATGGCGATCTGGTCGTCGCGTCGGTGTTGTCCGGCAACCGCAACTTCGAAGGCCGCGTGCATTCCGAAGTGAAGATGAACTACCTCGCATCACCGCCGCTCGTGGTCGCCTACGCGATCGCCGGCACCGTCGACATCGATCTCAGCAAGGACCCGTTGGGCCATGACCCGCAGGGCAATCCGGTCTACCTGCGCGACATCTGGCCCAGCAACAAGGAAATCTCCGACACCATCCTCGCGACCATCGGCCCGGACATGTTCAACAAGAACTACGCCGACGTGTTCAAGGGCGACAGTCGTTGGAACGAAGTGCAGTCACCGGAAGGCAATCTGTACCAGTGGGACGATGTCTCGACCTACATCAAGCATCCGCCCTACTTCGAAGGCATCACCATGGAAGTCGGCAAGATCCACGACATCTTCGCTGCGCGTGCGCTCGGCGTGTTCGGCGACTCGATCACCACCGACCACATCTCGCCCGCCGGCGACATCAAGGCGACGAGCCCGGCTGGCGCGTTCCTGCAAGCGCGCGGCGTGAGCAAGATCGACTTCAACTCCTACGGCGCGCGCCGCGGCAACGACGACGTGATGGTGCGCGGCACCTTCGCCAATATCCGCATCAAGAACCTGATGCTGGGCGGTGAGGAAGGCGGCAATACCATCCACTACCCGTCCGCCGAAAAGCTGGCCATCTACGACGCCGCCATGCGCTACAAGACCGAAGGCGTGCCGCTGGTCGTTCTGGCCGGCAAGGAATACGGCACCGGTTCGTCGCGCGACTGGGCGGCGAAGGGCACCATGCTGCTGGGCGTGAAGGCCGTGATCGCGGAAAGCTTCGAGCGCATCCATCGCTCCAACCTGGTCGGCATGG
>JAYUVY010000121.1:0-8460 GCA_043753835.1 Lysobacterales bacterium
CGCCGGTACGACAGAGTTTTTAGAAGTTGCCGTCTCCTCCAATACAGCGTGCAATTGAAATCGCAAATAAACTCGCGCCTCGCGTTGCTGCACTGCTAAAATTTTCGACTATCCTTTAAATGCAATCGAAACGCGCGATGCCAATCCTCACCTTCCCAAACTCTCCGTTCAAGTTGAACCAACCGTTTCCCCCTGCGGGAGACCAGCCACAAGCGATTGCCAAGCTAGTCGAGGGCATCAACGACGGGCTCGCATTTCAGACGCTGCTCGGCGTGACCGGTTCCGGCAAGACCTTCACGATTGCCAACGTGGTGCAGGCGGTGCAGCGACCGACCATTGTGATGGCCCCTAACAAGACCCTGGCGGCGCAGTTGTATGGCGAGTTCAAGTCGTTCTTTCCGCACAACGCGGTCGAGTATTTCGTTTCGTACTACGACTACTACCAACCCGAAGCCTACGTGCCGTCGAGCGACACCTTCATCGAGAAGGACGCGTCGATCAACGAGCACATCGAGCAGATGCGCCTGTCCGCGACCAAGGCGCTGCTTGAGCGCAAGGACGCGTTGATCGTCGCGACGGTATCCGCGATCTATGGCCTCGGCGATCCCGGTGAATACTTCCGCATGGTGCTGCATCTGGTGCGTGGCGATCGCATCGACCAGCGCGAAATGCTGCGCCGCCTCACCGAAATCCAGTACGACCGCAACGAGTTCGAGCTGAAGCGCGGCAGTTATCGCGTGCGCGGCGAGACGATCGATGTGTTCCCGGCGGATTCGGAGTCGGATGCGATCCGCATCGAATTGTTCGATGGCGAGATCGAGAACATCGCGGTGTTCGATCCGCTCACCGGGCACATTCTGAAGAAACTGCCGCGGTACACGATCTTTCCCGGATCGCATTACGTCACCACGCGGCGCAGTGCGCTTGAGGCGATCGAGACGATCAAGGCCGAACTCGCCGACCGACTGGAACAACTCTATGCCGCGAACAAACTCGTGGAGGCGCAACGGCTGAAGCAGCGCACGCAGTTCGATCTGGAAATGATGGCCGAGGTCGGCTACTGCCAGGGCGTGGAAAATTACTCGCGCCATCTCACCGGCTTCGCGCCGGGTGAACCGCCGCCGACGCTGTTCGACTATCTGCCGCCGGACGCCTTGTTGGTGGTCGACGAATCGCATGTGACGATTCCGCAGATCGGCGGCATGTATCGCGGTGACCGCTCGCGCAAGGAAACCCTGGTCGAATTCGGATTCCGACTGCCGTCCGCGCTCGACAACCGGCCGCTGCGATTCGAAGAATTCGAACGCCGGTCCCCGCGTGCGATCTACGTCTCGGCAACGCCCAGCGCCTACGAACTGGAACGCAGTGGCGATGCGGTGATCGAACAGTTGGTGCGTCCGACCGGCCTCGTCGATCCCGAGGTCGAAGTGCGTCCGGTGCGCACCCAGGTCGATGACCTGCTCGGCGAGATCCACAAGCGCATTGCGCTCGGCGATCGCGTGCTGGTCACGACCCTGACCAAGCGCATGGCCGAGAACCTGACCGAGTATTACGGCGAGCAGGGCCTCAAGGTGCGTTATCTGCATTCGGACATCGAGACTGTCGAACGCGTCGAGATCATCCGCGACCTGCGCCTCGGCAAGTTCGATGTGCTGATCGGCATCAACTTGTTGCGCGAAGGCCTGGACATGCCCGAGGTGTCGCTGGTGGCGATTCTCGATGCCGACAAGGAAGGTTTTTTGCGCAGCAGCGGTGCGCTGATCCAGACCATCGGTCGTGCTGCCCGCAATCTGCGCGGTCGCGCGATCTTGTATGCCGAGAAGGTCACACGTTCAATGGAAAAAGCGATCGGCGAGACCGATCGCCGTCGCAACAAGCAGATCGCACACAATCTCGCGCACGGCATCACCCCGGTGTCGATCGTGCGGCCAATTACCGACATCATGGAAGGTGCCCGCGATGTCGAAACCGACGAGTCGCAGTCGGTCGCGAAACGTGGTCCGCGGCAGATGTTCCGCGTCACGGACGCCCGCGTCGACTACGCCCTGCTCGAACCGCAGAAACTCGCTGCGACGATCAAGAAGCTGGAAGCGCAGATGTACAAACACGCGCAGAATCTCGAGTTCGAACAAGCCGCGAAAGTCCGCGACGAGATCCATCGTGCGCGCGAGCAGGGTTTGATGCGGTAGGTGATCAGGGTTCTCGGTGATCAGGGCATCGCGGCTGCCGCCGCTCCTGCATTCCAAATTGAAGCTTCACGGAGAAATGTAGGAGCGGCGGAAGCCGCGATGCCTTTGTTCACAAGCAGGCCGCCTTGCGGACACAGCCAATCAAACCTTGGGTTTGTGTGTGAAATCATGCATTTCGGGTTGCCAAGCCCGGTAATTGGCGATTGCACTTTGCCGCCAATGGCACGAAGGTTGCCGCTAATTTGGGTTTTTGCGCATTGATTCACTTTATATCGGGGGTTTTCATGGGTGTCGTGTCGAGCGGTGCGTCGCGCCGGGCTGGGTTTGCGCGCTGGATTCAAGCAGTGCTGATTATTGGTCTCGGTTTGCCGCTTGCAGCGCAGGCCAATCTGACGCTCGCACCGCTGACCTGGAACATCATCGGTCTCGACAGCAACACGCCGGCAACTGGTCCCAATCATTTTCCGATCGGCGCCCGCATCTGCAGCAATGTGTTGACCAACAACGTCGTTGCGAATTTCGTCTGGGACAGCCCCAACGTGAACGTAAATTTGCGCGCCGGCACGCTTGCGACGCTCAACTTTCCGACGATAGCCGCAAACAGTTGCGTCGATGCTTACTTCGAAGTGGAGGTGACCAAGGTGCCGGCCGCGTTCGATACGACGCGCCGCTATCACATCGCCGCGACCGATGGTTCGGGCACATTTTCAACAACGGTTCCGCGCGAAGTCTATGTCGAGAAATTGGTCTCGCAGAGTCGCAATGCCATCACCAACCTGCGTTATGGCTTGAGTGGTGGTCCGTTGACGACGGTTCCGGCGGGTGGCGGATTGAATCTGGTCGTCGGCAATACTTATGACATCGAACTCTCGGGTGGCACCGCAACGCAGGGCTACGAGCAGTTCGAAGCTTTCATCAACTTCACCAACACCATCTTCCAGATCATCAGCGTCAACACGACCTATTCGGCGGACACGACGCCGCATGTGACCTCGCCCAATGACAAGCTCTACGGCGATGCCTGTCTCTGGCAGAACGATCCGAACAGTCCGAATTACCGCGCCTGTCAGGACGTCGGCAAGATCGGTGGCAGCACAGTCGTGTCGCTCTACACCATCCGTATCATCGGTGGCGGCGGTACGCAGCAGACGCTGAACACGTTGCTCTACGATTTCTCCGGCAGCAGCTTCCACTACAACGCCGATTTCAGCACCGGCGCGCGCATCGGAAACATCATCGATCCGGCAACCGCCACCATCGACAAGGCTTTCGTGCCGAACACGACAACCGTCGGCGGCATTTCGACGCTGAAGATCACGTTGAACAATCCGAATGCCGGCGCGCTGCCGGACTACAATTTTGTCGACAACTTGCCGCCGGGCATGAGTGTCGCGAATCCGTCGAATGCAACGACCAGCAACTGCGGCACGCCGACTTTTGCACCGACTTCGGGCGCGACCACGTTGAATTTCAGCAACGGCACGGTCGCCGCGAACAGCAGCTGCACGATCTCGGTCAGCGTGACGACGAATGCGGTCGGCAACCAGGCGTTCACGAATACGACCAACAACCTGTTCGTCGGCACCACCAATACCGGTGACAACGCGTCGGCGGTGCTGACCGTCACTACGGCGCCGCCGCCGCCGGCGTGCACGCCCGGCATCGAGATCGCGCGCTGGGCGTTCAATCCCGCGCAGGGCACCACAGTGCCGCCGCTGTTCACCAGCAAATCGAGTCGCGTTGCTTCGGCAACGGCGCTGTATTCCGCGAACGGTGTTGCCGGTGCAGCGGATACGATCAACACGCTGCAAGGAGGCACGGCGGTCAACTCCTGGAATGGATCGCACTGGAACGAGTTGGCGACAGGCTTCCCATCCGCCACCACCGGCCCGTTCTTTCAGTTCACGTTGGATACGTCGAATTTCACGAATGTGCAGATGTCCTTCCGCCGCTTCTTCGCGCCCAACGGCAGTTGGGGCCCGAATGCCGGAAACTTCATGTACACCTATTCGAGCGCCGATGGCGGTGCATTTGCCAGTCTGTCGACGACACAGACCAACAAGAACATCTGGCAGCCGGCCCTGGTCGTCGCCGCGGGCGCCACGGGCCTCGCCAATACCCGCTTCCGCCTGAATGCGGTCGGCAGCAACGGCGGCAATACCGGCGCGCTGGTCTATCTCGATGACGTGATCTTCACCGGATGCGGTGTGCCTGATCACCCGACCATTGCCAAAGGTTTTGCGCCGAATCCGATCGCGGTGGGCGGTACGTCGACGCTGAGTTTCACGCTGACCAATCCGAATACGGTTGCGCTCACCGGCGCGGCATTCACCGACACGCTGCCTGCGGGCATGACGGTTGCCGCACCACTGACCACGACCAATACCTGTGGCGGCACCTGGGCACCGAGCGTGGGTGCCACTGCGCTGACCTTCAGTGGCGGTGTCATTCCGCTCAGTGGCAGTTGCATCCTGTCCGTGAACGTCACCACCAATGTCGCCGGACCCAGTACCAACATCAGCAACTTCATTTCGACCACGCAGACCGGCACCAACAACGGTCCCGGCGGTTCGGCCACCGCGACCTTGACCGCGCTCGCGCCGCCGCAGATCGTGAAGGAATTCGCACCGTCACCCATTCTCGCGAATGGCGTCAGCACGGTCACGCTGACGATTATCAATCCGAACCAGAACAACGCGATGGCGGGTGTGGCCTTCACCGACAACTTGCCAAATGCGCCGGGCATCATGCGGGTCGCGAACCCGCCGAGTGCTTCGACATTGGGCTGCGGCGCACCGGTTTTCGCTCCGGTCGTTGCTGCGACGACGGTTACCTTCAGCGGCGGCAGCATCATTGCCGGAGGTACCTGCACCGTGAAGTTCAATGTCACGGCGCCGAGCGTGGGTTCTTACACCAACAATTCCGGCACCGTTTCCCACATCGTCAATGGCACGCCGGCGAACGGCAACAATGACGGCGACGTGCTCGTCGTGAATCCGCCGAATCCCGGCATCGCGCTGTTGAAGGAAGTGGGTCCGACCGCGGCCGGTCCGTGGTCCTCGTTCCTTGCCGTCAATCTGCCCGGCAACGTGTTCTATCGCTTCACCATCGAAAACGTCGGTGATGTTGCACTATCGCCAATCTCGTTGACCGATCCGCCGGGCGGCCCTGCGGTCGCCTGTGCACCCGCCTTGCCCGCGTCTTTGCCGGTGGCCGACGCCTTCGACGACGGCCACATCGCGACCTGCGTGATCGGACCGGTCGCTGCTGTTTCCGGCACCAACGTGAACACCGCGCGCGCCACCGGTACCGGCGGTACCCCGGTCAGCGACGACGATTCGGCGACCTATGGTTCGACCGGACTCACCATCGACAAGACCGCGAATCCGACGACGTACACAACCGTCGGCAACGTCATCACCTACACCTTTGTCGTCACCAACAGCGGCTTTGCGACCCTGAATGGTCCGATCTCGGTGCTCGACAACCGCAGCACCGATGAGTCGTGCCCGTCGCTCACCACGATCGGTGATCTCGACAACTTCTTCGACCCGGGTGAACAGATCACCTGCACCTCGACCTACACCATCATCGCCGGCGATGTCTCGTCAGGCAGCGTCACCAATATCGCGACCGCCACCAATGGCACGACCACGTCGCCGCCGGATACCGCGACGGTGAATCTGATCGGTCCGCGCCTGACTCTCGACAAGACCGCCAGCGCTGGTTCGTTCACGGTCGGTCTGCCGGCGAGTTACACCTTCACCGTCACCAATTCCGGCACTGCGAACACCAGCGGCAATATCGTCGTCAGCGACACCTTGCCTGCCGGCATCACGCTCGCGAGCTTTGCGGGCGCGGGCTGGAACTGCGTGACGGTCGGTACGCCGAACGTGACTTGCACTTACACCGGCGCGGCCCTGGTGCCGGCGGCATCGACTGCGGTGACGATCAACGTCAATATCGGCCCGGCCGCGACGAGCGGCGACAACAGCGCCACGGCCTCGGGCGGCGGAGATCCGACTTGTCCAGCTGCGGCGCGTTGTACGGACACCGTGCCGGTCACGATTCTGGCACCGGTGCTGAGCACGGTGAAGTCGGGTGTGCTGAACAATGCCGTGGTTGCGCCGAATACCTCGACCGAGGTCGGTGACCAGATCAACTACACGATTACCGTCACCAACTCGGGGACTGGTGCAGCGACCAATGTGACGGTGACCGACGCGCGTCTGCCGGGTCTCGTCTGCGTGCCCGCCAATGGCTCGACGATTGCTGCGGGCGCGTCGATGACCTGTACCGGCACCTACACCCTGGTCAATGCCGACATCATTGCCGGATCGGTCAGCAATACGGCCACCACAACCGGCGGCAACGTCTGCAATCCGACCACCGCGGGTTCCACCTGCAGCGATACGCGCGTTACACCGCTCGGCGTGGTGCCGGTGCTGACGACGGTCAAGAACGGCGTGCTCAACAACAGCGTCGTCGCGCCCAATGATCAGAGCAATCCCGGTGACACGATTGCCTACACGATTACCGTGAGCAACTCCGGCAATGCCACGGCTACGGGCGTCACCGTTTCCGACCCGCGTCTGCCAGGCCTCGTCTGCGTGCCGGCGAACGGCTCGCCGATTCCGGCGGGCTCGTCGATGACTTGCACCGGCACCTACACCCTGGTGGCGGGCGACGTCAGCACCGGCTCCGTCACGAACACCGCAACGGCGGCTGGCGGCAACGTCTGCAACCCGACCACGGTCGGTTCGATCTGCAGCGATAGCGTCGTCACGCCGTTGGCTCTGGTGCCGATCCTGACCACGACCAAATCCGGCGTGCTGAACAACAGCGTCGTTGCACCAAATGACCAGAGCAATCCGGGCGACACCATCGCGTACACGATCACCGTGGCGAATTCGGGCAATGGTCCGGCGAGCAACGTCAACGTGACCGATGCGCTGCCCGGCATTACGCTGAGCTGCACAGTCGGCGGGCCGGTCGTGCCCTTGCCGATCGCCACGCTGAATGCCGGTGCGACCCTGACCTGTACCGGCACCTACACCTTGGTCGCGGGCGATGTCAGCACCGGATCGGTGACCAATGTCGCGACCACGACGGGCAGCAACGTTTGCAACCCGACCTCGGCTGGATCGGTGTGCGGCGACAATGAAGTCACGCCACTCGCGGTGTTCCCGCTGCTGGCGACGACCAAGGTCGGTGTGCTCGACAATACTGTGGTGCCGCCGAACTCCGAGAGCAATCCGGGCGACACCATCGCCTACACGATTACGGTGACCAACTCCGGCAATGCTGCGGCGACTGCGGTCACCGTGTCCGATCCGCGTCTGCCGGGTCTGGTCTGCGTGCCGGCGAACGGCTCGTCGATTCCTTCCGGTTCGTCGATGACCTGCACCGGCACCTATGCATTGACGCTGTCCGATGTCGGCAATGGCTCCGTCAGCAACACCGCCACGATCTCCGGCACGAATGTCTGCAACCCCACCACTGCCGGCTCCGTCTGCACCGACACCGAAGTGACGCCGCTCGCAGTCGCACCGGTGCTGACGACAACCAAGACCGGTGTACTCAACAACAGCGTGGTTGCGCCGAACGACCAGAGCAATGTTGGCGACACGATTGCCTACACGATCACTGTCACCAACTCCGGCAATGCCGCCGCGACTGCGGTCACCGTGTCCGATCCGCGTCTGCCAGGCCTTGTCTGCGTGCCGGCGAACGGCTCGCCGATTCCGGCTGGCTCGTCGATGAGCTGCACCGGCACGTATACGCTGGTGGCAGGTGACATCAGCACCGGTTCGGTGACCAATACCGCGACGGTCACCGGTGGCAACGTCTGCAATCCGACGACGGCTGGCTCGACCTGCAGCGACGGCGAAGTGACGCCGCTCGCCGTGGTGCCGGTGCTGACCACGACCAAGACTGGCGTGCTCAACAACAGCGTGGTTGCACCGAATGACCAGAGCAATGTCGGCGACACGATTGCCTACACGATCACGGTCGCGAACTCGGGCAATGGTGCGGCGACTGCGGTCACCGTGTCTGATCCGCGTCTGCCCGGCCTCGTCTGCGTGCCGGCGAATGGCTCGCCGATTCCGGCCGGTTCGTCGATGAGCTGTACCGGCACCTATACCTTGGTCGCGGGCGATGTCAGCACCGGTTCGGTGACCAATACGGCGACGGTCACAGGCGGCAACGTCTGCAATCCGACGACTTCGGGTTCCACCTGCAGCGACGGCGAAGTGACGCCACTGAATCT
>JAYUVY010000122.1:0-8329 GCA_043753835.1 Lysobacterales bacterium
GCCGCTCCTACATTTCTCGATGAAGTTTCAATTTGGAATGTAGGAGCGGCGGCAGCCGCGATGCTCTCAGATCACATCAAAGCACATAGACGAACAGGAACAATCCCAGCCAGACCACGTCGACGAAATGCCAGTACCAGGCCACGGCTTCGAAGCCGAAGTGGTGGTCACGCGAAAAATGACCCTTCGCGCAGCGGAACCAGATGATCAACAGCATGATCGTGCCAAGCGTCACGTGCATGCCGTGGAAGCCGGTGAGCATGAAAAAGGTACTGCCGTAGATGCCGGAGCCGAGCGTCAGTCCAAGCTCGTGATAGGCATGAATGTACTCAACCGCCTGGAAGTACAGGAACATCACGCCGAGCAGCACGGTGGCACCGAGGAACACCAGCAGCTTGCCGCGTTCGCCGGCGCGCAGCGCATGGTGCGCGATGGTGATGGTGATACCCGACGTCAACAGGATCACGGTGTTCAGGAACGGCAGACCCCAGGCACCGATGGTTTCGAACATGCCACCGACACGCGCCGGGCCATTCGTCGGCCATGCCGCGCTGTAGCTGCTCCAGATGAATTCATGGGTAAGCACGCCATCGCCGTCGCCGCCGAGCCACGGCACCGAAAACATGCGCGCATAGAACAGGGCACCGAAGAAGGCGGCAAAGAACATCACTTCCGAGAAGATGAACCAGATCATGCCCATGCGGAAGCTGATGTCGACCTGGGCGTTGTAATAGCCCTTGATCGACTCGCGGATGACGTCGCCAAACCAGCCGAACAGCATCAGGATCATGCCGGCGATTCCCGCGAACATCACGTAGTTGCCGCCCGCCGAATGATTGACCGTCATTGCGGCGCCGATCATCGTGGTGAACAGCGCCAAGGTCGCCACGATCGGCCAGCGACTGCCATCCGGGATGTAGTAGAGATTCGGGTCGTGCGTTGCGTTCTGGCCCATGATGGTCCCCGTGATTTAACTGTTGGGCGGCACAGGCACTTTCGCTTGCGCGAGCGGCTTGGCCACCGGGTTGAAGACATAGCGGAACGTCAGCGTGCTGATATCGGCCGGCAATTGGTCGTCGATGATGAAACGCACCGGCATTTCGCGCGACTGACCGGCTTCCAGCCGCTGCTCGGTGAAGCAGAAGCATTCGGTCTTCGCGAGATGGATCGAGGCCTCGCTGGGCGCCACGCCGAATATCGCCTGCCCAGTGAGCGCGATGCGACCGACATTGGTCGCGGTGAAGCTGACGGTGGCCAGCTCGCAGGGCCTGACTTTGACCGTTTTCTTGCTGGCATCGAGCCGCCAGGGCAGGTCAGGGCTGATGCTGGTGTCGAATTCGACCGTCAGCTCGCGTTCCTGCACACCGCCGGCACAGATCGGGCTCTCGCTGGCGGTCTGGCTGGCCTTGATGCCGAATACTTTTTCGCACAACACATCGTAAAACGGCGCCAGCGCGAATCCGAACGCGAACGCGAACGCCGTGCCGATCAGCGACCAGCGCAGCACACGCACGTGGCTTCGGGCAGGCGTCGGCGCGTTCATCGCCCGGCGATTCCGGAGAGCCAGAACAGGCCGAAGATGGTCAGCGCGACGCCGGCCATGATCCACGCCGTACGCCGTGCCGCAGCGCGACGCGTGTCCATGGTGGAAGTGGGTTCAGCGCGATGCATCGTTATCGGCCTCAGTGCGTTACGTCGCCATGCGCGAGCATGCTGTTGGTGATCACTGGCGGCGTCGAGAAACTGTGGAACGGCGGCGGCGAGGACAGCGTCCACTCGAGACCACGCGCGCCTTCCCAGACCTGATCGGTCGCCTTGGGCAGCGATTTGTTGCGCGAGCTGTCCCAGACGATGTACGCGAACATGAGCTGAGTCGCGCCGAACGCAAAACCACCGATCGACGACACCAGGTTCCAGTCGGCGAAAGCGACGTTGTAGTCCGGGATACGCCGCGGCATGCCGGCCAATCCGAGGAAATGCTGCGGGAAGAACAGCACGTTCACCGAAATCGCCGACAGCCAGAAATGCCACTGACCGAGCTTCTCGTTGTACATGCGCCCGGTCCACTTCGGCAGCCAGTAATAAACGCCCGCCATGATGCCGAAGATTGCACCGGTGACCAGCACGTAATGGAAGTGCGCGACGACGAAATAAGTGTCGTGATACTGGAAGTCGGCCGGCACGATCGCGAGCATCAAGCCGGAGAAGCCGCCGATCGTGAACAGGATGACGAACGCGAGCGCGAACAGCATCGGTGTCTCGAAGGTCATCGAGCCGCGCCACATCGTGAACACCCAGTTGAACACCTTGATGCCGGTCGGCACCGCGATCAGCATCGTCGCGTACATGAAGAACAGCTCGCCACCCAGCGGCATGCCGACCGTGAACATGTGGTGCGCCCAGACGATGAACGACAGGAATGCGATCGAAGCGACGGCGTAGACCATCGCCTGGTAACCGAACAGCGGCTTGCGCGCAAACGTCGGGATGATCTCCGAGACGATGCCGAAGGCCGGCAGGATCATGATGTAGACCTCGGGGTGCCCGAAGAACCAGAAAATGTGCTGGAACATCACCGGGTCGCCGCCACCGGTCGCCGAGAAGAACGTGGTGCCGAAGAACTTGTCGGTGAGCAGCATCGTCACCGCACCGGCGAGCACCGGCATCACCGCGATCAGCAGGAAGGCGGTGATCAGCCAGGTCCACACGAACACCGGCATCTTCAGCAAGTCCATGCCCGGGGCACGCATGTTCAGGATCGTCGCGATGATGTTGATCGCGCCCATGATCGAGCTGATGCCCATCATGTGTATGGCGAAGATGGTGAACGCGACCGAATCGCCACCTTGCAGTGACAGCGGCGGATACAGCGTCCAGCCGCCGGCCGGACCGCCGCCACCGATGTCGAAGAACACCTTGAGCGCGAGCGGCAGCAGCAACGTCGTGAACGCGAACGGCATGATCCAGAACGACCAGTTGTTCATGCGCGGCAGAGCCATGTCCGGCGCGCCGACCATCATCGGGACCATCCAGTTGGCGAGGCCGACGAAGGCCGGCATCACCGCACCGAAGATCATCACCAGCGCGTGCATGGTGGTCATCTGGTTGAAGAACTCGGGCTCGACCAATTGCAGACCGGGGAACATCAGTTCGCCGCGGATGACCATCGCCATCAGCCCGCCGATGAAGAACATCACCAGCGAAAACACCAGGTACATCGTGCCGATGTCCTTGTGGTTCGTGGCGTAGAGCCAGCGATTCACGAAGCCATGCGGCTTGTGATCGCCGTGGTCATCGTGGTGGTCGTCGTGGTGCGCGGTCGCGTCATGGGCCATGAGCTGTCTCCGAATGATTCAATCAACCCTGGGCCGGCGCAGGTTCAACTGCGGCAGGCTCAGCGGTGGGGGCGATAGGGGCGGCGACAGGCGCAGGTGCGGCAACTTTGGGTTGCATGGCCACTTCCTGCTCGGCGAGCCAGCGTTCGAATTCGGCTTTCGGCTTCACTTCGACAACGATCGGCATGAAGCCGTGATCCTTGCCGCAGAGTTCGGCGCACTGTCCGCGATAGATGCCGGGCTTGCTGACCAGGGTCCAAGTGTCATTAATGGTGCCGGGGATGGCGTCCTGCTTCCAACCAAGCGCGGGCACCCACCAGGAGTGGATGACATCGGCCGCGGTGATCACGAAGCGCACCTTGGTGTCGGCGGGAATGACCAGCGGGCGGTCGACATTCAACAGGTAATTTTCGACCTTGGCCGGGTCCATGTTCGAACCAAGCTGACGGGTGTCGTCGCTCAGTCGGTCCAGCGAACTGATGAAGCTGACGTCGGTGCCGACGTAGCGATAGCCCCACTTCCATTGATAGCCGGTGATTTCGATGGTCATCTCGGAATCACGCGTGTCAGCCATGTTGATCAGCACTTTCGTCGCCGGCCACGCCATCGCGACCAGGATGATCACCGGGATGATCGTGAGCAGGATTTCGGCCTTGTCGTTGTGCGCCCACTTCGCGGCGACTGCACCGCGCGACTTGCGGAAGCGGTACATGGCGACGCCCATGGCGCCGAACACCAGCACGCCGATCACCACGCAGATCCACAACACGATCATGTGCAAGTCGTAGACCTGTTTCGAAGTCTCGGTCACACCTTCGGTCATGTTCAATTGCCAGCGTTGAATCGCGGCAAATCCCGGAGTGCTTGCAGCCAGCGCCAGAGCGCCGAAGCCAAGCCCAAGCCCAAACCGCGACATCATCGATCCGATCAGCTTCATCAGTCACCCATCCGGCCGCTTCCGGCCACAGTACTTCGTTCGATTGGCCTCGACCGCAGGCGCGGCCAACACCGACAATGTTTCTTCGCCTGCACTCGCGTCAGTCGCTGCGCCGTGCGGCAGGGCTGCGCATGATAGTGGCGGGCCACGTGAAGGGGCAACCAAATCCATGTGTATGTCCGGTAAAGCTTCGATTCGTGACCGACGGTCTTCGCTACACTACGCGCCCTCGCGCAGTCGCCCCGTTCAGACAGCCGCCCATGACCGAATTCGTCGCCATCCTTTCCCCGGAATTGCCCGAGCCCGCCGAGCCGTCCTGGCAGGCCATCACCGCGATGTATGCGGCCGATGAAGCAACGGCGCTGCAGCCGCTGCTGCAGGCGGCGACGCTTGCCGATGCCGACCGCGCCCAGGTCCTCGCTCGGGCCGGCGACCTTGTCGCCCGAGTGCGCGCCAAGGCGACGCAACAAAGCGTGGTCGAGAGCTTCATGCGCGAGTACGACCTGTCGTCCGAGGAAGGCGTGCTGTTGATGTGTGTCGCCGAGGCGCTGCTGCGCATCCCGGACGCTGAGACGGCAGACAAACTGATCCGCGACAAGCTCGGTGACGCCGCCTGGAACAACCACCTCGGCAAGAGTTCGTCGCTGTTCGTGAACGCCGGCACCTGGGGCTTGATGCTGACCGGGAAACTGATCTCCCTGGGCGAAGAGACACAACGCAATTTCCTCGGCGCGATCAAGCGCATGGTCGCGCGCAGCGGTGAACCGGTGGTGCGCCTCGCCGTGCGTCAGGCGATGAAAATCATGGGCCACCAGTTCGTCATGGGGCGAACCATCGACGAAGCGCTCGACCGTTCACGCGACAAGGACAACCGCGCCTACCGCTATTCCTTCGACATGCTCGGCGAGGGCGCGTTGACCACGGCCGATTCGGCGCGTTACTTCAAGGCGTATCAGGCCGCAATCCGCGCGATCGGATCACGCGGCCCGTTTGCGAGCGTCATCGACGCACCGTCGATCTCGGTCAAGCTCTCCGCCCTGCATCCGCGTTACGAAGTGGCCAAACGCGCCCGCGTGAAAGCCGAACTGCAGCCGATGCTGCTCGAACTTGCGCAGCTGGCGATGCAACAGCAGATCGGCATGACCGTCGACGCCGAGGAATCGGATCGTCTGGAGCTGTCGCTCGAGATCATCGCCGCGGTGTTCCGGCATCCGTCGCTCGAAGGCTGGAATGGTTTCGGATTGGCCATACAGGCTTATCAAAAGCGTTGCCCGCAAGTGATCGACTGGCTTGCCGAGCAGGCCAGGACCTGTGGTCGACGCTGGTGTGTGCGCCTGGTCAAGGGCGCGTACTGGGATTCGGAAGTGAAACGCGCACAGGTCGAAGGTTATGCCGGTTTTCCGGTGTGGACGCGCAAGCCGAATACCGATGTCGCCTACCTCGGCTGCGCGCGCAAACTGTTCGAACACGGCGACGCGTTCTATCCGCAGTTCGCGACGCACAACGCGCACACCATTGCCGCAGTTCATCATTTCGCGAACGGCCGCGCCTATGAATTCCAGCGCCTGCACGGCATGGGCGCCGACCTCTATGCCGAGGTCATCGGTGAGAAGAATCTGAATGTGCCGTGTCGCGTCTATGCGCCGGTCGGATCGCACGAGGATCTGCTGCCGTATCTGGTGCGACGCTTGCTCGAGAACGGCGCCAACACCAGCTTCGTCAACCGCATTGTCGACGAGTCGCAGCCGATCGCCGAGATCGTTACCGACCCGGCCGAAGTCGTCGCCCGTTTCCACAGCATCCATCACCCTCGCATCGACGCGCCGGCCAATCTGTTCGGCGATCAACGGAAGAATTCCATGGGCATCAATCTCGCCAACGACAATGATCTGCGCCAACTCGCCGCGCACATGAATGCCGCCGCCAAGCCACTGATCGCAGCGCCGCTGGTGCCGGGCTACAAGGCGACGCAGGCGGCTCAGCCGGTGACCAATCCGGCCGATCGTCGACAGCAGATCGGCAGCTGGATTCCGGCTGACGCAGCCGCGGTTGCGCTCGCGCTCGACAATGCCGCTGCTGCGCAGTCGAGCTGGGACGCGGTGCCGCCTGCCGCACGCGCCAAGATCATCGAGCACGCCGCCGATCTGCTCGAAGCCCGCCATGCCGAATTCATGGCGATCGCGGTGCGCGAAGCCGGCAAAACCTTGCCGGATGCAATCGGCGAAGTGCGCGAAGCGGTCGACTTCTGCCGCTACTACGCCGCTTTGGCGCGCAAGATGATGGGTACACCGGAACAGCTGAAAGGCCCGACCGGCGAAATGAACCAGCTGAGTCTGCATGGTCGCGGCATCTTCGTCTGCATCAGCCCGTGGAATTTCCCGCTGGCGATTTTTGCCGGTCAGGTTGCCGCCGCCTTAGCCACCGGCAACACCGTGCTGGCCAAACCGGCCGAGCAGACGCCCGGCGTGGCGCAGGCCATGGTGGCGTTGTTGCACAACGCGGGTGTGCCGAATGGCGCTTTGCAGTTGCTGCACGGCGCGGGTGAAACGGTGGGTGCCGCACTGGTCGCCGCCCCCGGCGTGGCGGGCGTGGTGTTTACCGGCTCGACGCAGGTCGCCAAAATCATCAACCGCGCGTTGGCGGCCAAAGACGGTGCGATTGTGCCGCTGATCGCCGAGACCGGCGGCATCAACGCCATGCTGGTCGACAGCACCGCCCTGCCCGAGCAGGTGGCCGACGCCGTGGTGCAAAGCGCCTTCCGCAGCGCCGGCCAGCGCTGCTCGGCGCTGCGCCTGCTTTGCCTGCAGGAGGATATCGCCGAGGCGACCTTGCGCATGCTGAAGGGCGCCATGGCTGAGTTGCGGATCGGCGACCCCTCCGACCCCGCCACCGACGTCGGCCCGGTAATCGATCAGGCCGCCAAGGCTCGCCTGATGGCCCACGTTGCAAAGCACCGCGACCGCGTCATCGCCGCCTGCGACCTGCCGGCCGAAACCGAGCGCGGCTTCTTTGTCGCCCCGACTGTGATCCGTCTCGACGCCATCGAGGACCTGAAGGAAGAGGTCTTCGGCCCGATCCTGCATGTGGTGACCTGGAAAGCCGGTGAGCTGGACGCTGTGATCGACCGGATCAACGCCTCGGGCTTCGGCCTGACCATGGGGTTGCATTCCCGCCTGGGCGACGCCGCCGAGCGGGTGCAGGCGCGCGCCAATGTGGGCAACCTTTACGTCAACCGTTCGATGATCGGCGCGGTGGTGGGCGTGCAGCCGTTCGGCGGCGAGGGCCTCTCCGGCACAGGCCCCAAGGCTGGAGGGCCGCACTATCTCTTCCGGTTCGTCAACGAGCGCACGGTCTCCATCGACACCACCTCAGCCGGCGGCAACGCCAGCCTGATGAGCCTGGAAGCCTGATCACAGGTGGATGACGGTTGCCGGCCCGCCACCGGACCTGACGCACGCTGCCGGATGGCGGAAAGCCCGGCGCGGGGGCTCTAGGGTTTCAAGTTGGGCGCTGATGATCGTGGGCTTCGGTGGGATCGGCGCGACTCTGCACGGCAGGCGCTCGCCGCCTAACCGGAAACCGTTTCGATCAGGAGGCGTCGCTGGCTCTCGCCGGCGGCGTTTTCGCGGGAGATATTACAGCCGCGCGGGCGACAGGTCGCGTGCGCTGACGACGCCCTCCGCGGCGATATCGGCGGGCAGGGGTTCGCCCATGGCCAGCGCTGCGGCGACCCGGGCCGCAGCCGGCGCGGTCTGCACCCCATATCCGCCCTGGCCGGCCAGCCAGAATAGCCCCGGCGCCGCTTTGTCAAAGCCGATCACCGGGGAGCGGTCGGCGACAAAGCTGCGCAGGCCAGCCCAGGCGCGCACGATGCGCTGTACCGGAAGGTCGGCGGCGGCCTGGACGCGCTCGATGCACACCGCCACGTCCATGTCGTCGGCCCAGGCGTCGCAGGGATCGCTCGGGGTCTCGTCGGCAGGGGAGGCGAGGATGCGGCCGGCTTCGGGCTTGAAGTAGAACTGCTCGTCCACGTCGATGACGGCGGGCCATGCGCGGG
>JAYUVY010000123.1:0-2696 GCA_043753835.1 Lysobacterales bacterium
TTGGCGCGATCATTGCGCTGGCAGGACTGGAGCGTGGGCCTGGAACTGGCGCAGGACAAGCAATCCATCCTGGGCGCGCCAGAGCAAGGTGTGGATCGAACCATCGGGGTCAGCGTTTCCATTCCCCTGCCCTTGTTCAACAAGGGCCAGGGACTGCTCGCCGAAGCCGATGCCAATCGCGACCAGGCTCTGGCGCGCGTCGAAGCATTGCGCGCCTCCATCCTTGGCGAAGTGGCCGGTGCACATGCCGAAGCCACCCGACTGCAGGCAGCGCTGGCACGGTTTGGCGAAGGCTCGTCGGCCATCAGCGGGCGCAATATTCGCCTGGCGCGGCAAGGCTACGACATGGGCCTGGTGCCGGTGTTCGAGGTCGTGCAGGCACAGCGCCAGCAGTCCGAACTGGACAAGGCGTACGTCGAAACACTCGATCAATTCCTGCAGGCGCTGGTGCGGCTCAATACCGCTGCCGGCAACTACACCGCTTATTCGCCCGATGCGAGCACGCAACCATGAGCCAACACCCGATGCGCCCCCTGTCGTCGTTCATCCGCCATCGTGCGACGGCGTTGTTTGCCAGTTTGGCATTCACCGTTGCCTTGCTGGGCGGGTTTTTCCCGACCACGCCCGTTCACGCCCACGGCGAAGAACTGAAGGTCGGTGCGGGCGCCAAGGGGCCGGTGAAGTTGACGCCCGCGCAACAGAAGGCGTTGGGACTAAAACTTGCAGCCGCCCAATTGCGCCCCATGTCCGAACTGCTCCACCTCAATGGCGAAGTACGGCCCGTTGCTGGACGGCAGGCAGAAGTCAGTACGCGCATCAGCGGCCAGGTGACTCAGGTTTACGCCACGCTGGGCCAGACGGTACGCGCCGGCCAGCGCCTGGCCCGCGTGCAGTCGCGGCTGGTTGGCGACCCGCCGCCGAGCGTCGACGTTATCGCGCCGATGTCGGGTGTGATCGACCAGCAATCGGCCACGGTGGGGCAATCGGTGGAGCCGGCGACGACGCTGTTCCACATTCGTGACGGCTCGGAAGTGAATATTGTCGCCCGCGTTTACGAAGAGGACCTGGGCAAGATCGTCGTCCGCCAGGCCGCCAACGTGCGCCTGCTCAGCTACCCCGATCGCAACTTTTCCGGAAAGATAGTGCTCGTCGGCCCGAGCCTGGATCCGTTGAGCCGGACGGTGGAAGTGTGGGTGGCGCTTGCCAATGGCGACGGCTTGCTCAAGCCCAATCTGTTCGCCCGCGTCAGCGTCGTGCTGCGCCATAACAATGCCGCCTTGAGCATTCCAAAGGCGGCAATCCTGGAAGCGGCGGGCGAGAAGTTTGTCTTCGTCAAGCAGCGCGGCGCCTTTGTCCGGGCCGACATACGCACCGGCGCCAGCGACGATAGCAACACCGAAGTGACCGAAGGCCTGGTGCCCGGGGATGAAGTGGTTACCGTCGGCAATCGGCAGGTGTACACCGTCTGGCTGACCGGCGGCGTGCCGCTGCGCGACGAGGACGACTGATCATGTTCAACCTCCTCATCGCCTGGGCGCTGCGCAACCGGCTGATCGTGCTGGCGCTGACCGTCATCCTTTTCATTGCCGGGGCCTTTACCTTGCAGCGAATGCCGGTGGACGTATTCCCCGAATTCGCGCCGCCTCAAGTAGTCATCCAGACCGAGGCGCCGGGCATGGCGCCGCAGGATGTCGAGTCACTGGTTACCTACCCGCTGGAAAGCGCCATCAATGGCTCGCCCGGTGTGACTGCCGTGCGTTCCAAGACGTCCGTCGGCCTGTCCACCATCGTGGTGGTCTTCGATTCGGATACCGACATCTACCTCGACCGGCAATTGGTCAACGAACGATTGCAGAATGTATTGGGTCGCCTGCCGAGCACGGCCGAGCCGCCGGTGATGTTGCCCGTCACCTCGGCGGTCGGCTGGCTCGTCAAGTATTCGCTGGTAAGCAGCACGTTGTCGCCGGAAGAGTTGCGTACCTATTCCGATTGGGAAATCGGCCCGCGACTGCTGTCACTGGGTGGCATCGCCTCGGTGGTTTCAATCGGTGGCGAAGTCCGGCAATACCAGGTGCTCATGGACCCGATGCGCATGCAGGCTTATCGCGTCAGCATCGAGGACGTGCGACGCGCATTGCAAAATGCCAACAGCAACGTGCCAGGCGCCTTTGTAGCGGGCCCGGGGCAGGAACTGATCGTCAGTGGCGTGGGACGGATTACCTCGCTCGAGGACATCCGGGGCACGGTCATCACCCTACGCAATGGCGTACCGATCACCATCAACAATATTGCCGAGGTCGGCTTCGGCGGCGATGTCAAACGCGGTGACGGTGCGTTCGGGCTCGACAATGCCGTGATCGGTACCGTATCCAAGGCCTACGGCGCCGACACCCTGGCTACCACTTACAAGGTCGAGGCGGCACTGGCCGACATCAGGAAGCAGTTGCCGGCTGGCGTCACTCTCAATACCCAGGTATTCCGGCAAGCCAACTTCATCGAATCGGCGGTGCACAACCTAAATGTCGCCTTGCTGGAAGGCGCACTGATCGTCATCGCGGTGCTGTTCCTGTTCCTGATGAACTGGCGCGCCTCGTTCATCACCTTCGTTTCCATGCCGGTGTCCTTCGTCGGCGGCTTGCTGGTAATGGATGCACTGGGTGTCGGCATCAATTCCATGACCCTGGGCGGCCTGGCCA
>JAYUVY010000124.1:0-8224 GCA_043753835.1 Lysobacterales bacterium
GAAGGTGGCCAGCTCGTCGATTGGCGCCCCGGACTCGCGGCGCTTGATGGCGGCGCGGCGAATGCGCTCCACCTCGACCAGGAATTCCGGACTGATCTGTTCCGCAAGAATTTCACCGACCAGCGCGCCGAGTTGTTTCACGTCTTCGCGCAGCAAGCGATCGGTAGGTGCGAACTCCAGGTCGCGCAGGGGCTCGTCGGCGGATTCGGTCAGGGGCGTGCTCATCGTCCCAGCCTACGGCAAGATTTTGAGCTTTCACTCTGAAATGCAAACCGGGGCATTGACACACTTCCATGATTCTGGAATCATGGAACTATGAAGACCCAAACTGCGCTCGCGGCGCTAGGCGCCCTCAGCCACGAATCCCGGCTCGCCGCCTTTCGCAAACTGGTGCAGGCCGGCCCCGATGGCCTGTCGGTGGGCGAACTTCGCGAACACCTCGATCTTCCCCCCGCCACGCTAAGCGCGCACTTGAATGTATTGCGCGCGGCAGCGCTGGTGCGCGACGAACGCGAAGGCCGGGTCATCCGGGTCCGCGCCAACTACCTGCAGATGAACACGCTTATCGCCTACCTCACCGAAAACTGCTGCGCCGGCACGGCCGTGTGCGAACCCGCCGCCGCCTGCACTCCGCGCAAATCCGGAGCCTCGAAATGAATCGATTCCACGTGCATCTCAATGTCGCTGACCTCAATGCCAGCGTGCGCTTTTATTCCGAATTCATCGCCAGCCAGCCGACCGCACTGAAGAACGACTGCGCCAGGCGGATGCTGGAATATCCGCAGGGTAGCCGCCGGGAAAGCTTCCGCGCGGCGGGCAATGGCTCGCCCTGCTGCGCACCGCGGCCCGACGGCCGCTGATCCCTCTTGACCAGGATGCGTTGAATGAAGCGCGTGATCTTTGTTTGCGTGGAGAATTCCAACCGCAGCCAGATGGCGGAGGCGTTTGCCCGTCTCCATGGCGGCAACCAGGTGGAGGCCATGAGTGCAGGCTCAATGCCTTCCGGACAAATAAATCCGAAGGCAATCCGCTTCATGGCCGAGTTGGGCTATGACCTCAAGACGCACGCGTCAAAATCCCTGGACGATATCGATGGCGAATTCGATGCAGTGGTGACCATGGGCTGCGGTGACAGCTGCCCCTGGGTTCCGTCGAAGCGTCGCGAGGACTGGGCCTTGCCCGATCCCAAGCACATGGACGACGAGGGCTATCGCGCCGTGCGTGATGAGATTTCAGATCGCGTCAAGACCTTGCTCGCGTCGCTATGACCGACTTGCCGCGCAAGCTGCTGGCCGAGTTCATCGGCACCACCGGACTGCTGGCCGCCGTGGTCGGTTCGGGCATCATGGGCGTGGCCCTGTCGCACGGAAACGACGGCATCGCGCTACTGGCCAATGCGGCGGCCACTGCGGGCGCGCTATACGTGTTGATCGTGAGTCTCGGGCCGATCTCCGGCGCCCACTTCAATCCGGTGGTGACGCTGGTAATGCGCATGCGCGGCGAACTGGACACGCGCGAAGCAGCGGCGTACATAGCCGTCCAGATCGTGGCCGCCATCATCGGCGTGCTTCTCGCCCACGCCATGTTCGACCAGGCGCTGGTCCAGCCGGGCACGCATGTGCGTACGGGAATGTCGCAATGGCTCAGCGAATCCGTCGCCAGCTTTGGCCTGGTGCTTACTATCGTGCTGGGGGTGCGCCATCGACCCGCTGCGGTACCGGCGCTGGTGGCCAGCTACATCTTCGCCGCCTATTGGTTTACCGCCAGCACGTCATTCGCCAACCCTGCCGTTACTCTCGCGCGATCGTTGACGCAGAGCTTTGCCGGTATCCGGCCCAAAGACGTTGCAGGATTCATTGCCGCGCAGCTGGTCGGCATGCTGGTCGCATACTGGGTCGCGCAAGCATTGATCGGCCGCAGCAAAACACCCGCAGCGGAAGACCGCTAGACCGGACAGGCGTCAATCCTCGACCAGGCATCCGCCGCGACCCGCTTCCTTCATCCGGTACAGCATGGTGTCGGCGCGCCGGAGCAGCGACGGCCCGTCCACCTCGCCGCGCCGGCGCACGGCAATACCCAGGCTGCAGGAGACGGCGCGCTGCGCGCCGTTGATCCTGAACGGGGATTTCATGGCTGCGACGATACGCCGCGCCACTACCTCCGCATCACCCTTGGTCGGCAAGGGCTCGAGGATGATCACGAACTCGTCGCCTGCCAACCTCGCTACCGAGTCGCTGGGGCGCACGCTGTTGCAAAGACGCCGGGCGACCTCCTGCAATGCCAGGTCTCCGCCGGAATGCCCGAAGCGATCGTTGATGGCCTTGAAGTGGTCCACGTCCAGGAACACCAGCGCCATTGCATCGCCACTGCGCTCGCTGCGGGCGATCGCTTCGGCCAGTCGTTCGTTGAAGCAGTTGCGGTTGGCCAGGCCAGTAAGCACGTCCACCTCGGTCAGCTGCCGCAACCGGGATTCAATCTCCTTTTGCTCGGTGATGTCGTTGATCAGGCCATAGATCCCGACCACATCGTTGGCTGCGTCGTAGTCCGGAATGAAGCTGCCGCGGAAGGCGCGCCCGGAGTTGGGCGCCACGAATTCAAAGCTGACCGGAATGCCGCCGAACGCCTCGTGCAGCCGGGGCTCGAGCAGTGCGCACATCGGCGCGTCGTAAACCTCGTCAAGCCGGTGGCCGACGATTTCGTCCATCGGCCGGTCCAGCCAGCGTGAATACACGGCGTTGTTGAACCGGAACCGCCACTCGCGATCGATATAACAGATCAGCGCCGGCACATTGTCGGTGATCAATCGCAGCATGGCCTCGCTTCCCGCCAGACGTTGCTCGCTTGCCTGCAGGGCGGCTTCGGCAATCTTCAAGGCGCTGATGTCCTTGCCGATGCCAAGGAATCCGGTGACCTCTCCCAAGTCGTCGGTGAGTGCCGTCACCGACAGCCGCACGGGAAACCGGCTGCCGTCCTTGCGTATGTATGTCCAGTCGTTCTCGTCGCTGGCGACCTCGGACAAGCGCGCGACGAAGGTTCCAAATCCCGGCTCCACCAGGCGCCCCAGCTGATTGGTCAGGTCCTTGGCGCGCGTTCGGACCTCAGCCGGGTCGTGGATGATGGTAGGCGTCGCCTTGCCCACCAATTCCTCGTCCGAATAGCCAAGCATGCTGACCGCCCCAGCGTTGAAGGTCTGGATCATGCCCTGCGTATCGGTCGATATCACGGTCAGGTTGGCGCTGTTGAGCATTGCCTGTTGCCAGTCGCTGGTCCGCACTGCGGCGGCTCGTTGCTCGTGGACGCGCTGCAGCGCGCGCGCACTCCACCACACCAGCCCGGCGAAAATCGCCACATTGCTCATCGCGAACAGGGCCAGCCCGAAGGTGGTTGAGTAATACCCGGCCAGTTGCCCCTGCCAGCGCAGCCAGCCCATGAAGGGTGGAATCAGGATGGCTGCGGGCAGCAAGCGCCGGCAGACGATGCCCGCCGCGCCTTCGTCCGTGACCATGGCAACGAAGTTCGACCTCGGCCGCGCGAAGGCCAGCGCAAGGCTGATCAGCACAAACAGGATGGCGGTATGCAGGGCCATGGCCGTCACCGCCGCGACCCGGTACAAGGCGTCCACGCCGTACAGATAGCCCAGGATCGCCAGGAACGAATTGCCCGCAACCACCAGCACCAGCCAATGGCTGGGGCGCCATCCCGCCGGGGTTTCCACATCGATGGCGAGCAGGGCGGCCGCCAACAGGACGAAGTTGAGCGCCGACATCACGGCCATGCGGCCCGGATACAAACCGCCTCCCGACGAGGCGACTTCGTCGAACAGCATCTGGTCCAGTCCGAGATCCGAGCCGGTCCCGTATTCGTACAGGGTCAGCAGGCCGATTGCGCCCACGGTAACGGCCAGAAACCGCGTTATCGGCCGGGCCAGTCGCATTGGAATCACGAGCGCTGGGGCGGAGCTCAGGTACAAGGCGAGCCCGGACAGGACAAACGCCAGTGCGGCGTTGGCCTTCATGGTCGCCAGGCCGGGCACGACACCCTTCAACTCTGCGATATCGAACGCCCAGCCGAACAGCACCAAGCCACCCGCAGCCGCGACGGCGAGCGCAGCCAAGCAGCTCAGCCACTTCAGGCTTGGCTCCTGCGCCTCATCCTGGGCCACAGCCATCCATACCCCTTGACTACAGATGTTGATGATTACGTTACCAGATTCACCGGCACACGAAAAAAAGCTTCTGCCTCCGTGGCCGGCACCGGACGGCCCAGCAGATAGCCCTGCAGTTCATCGCAACCGATGTCCTTCAGGAACAAGGCTTGCGCAGGCGTTTCCACGCCTTCTGCGGCAACCACCAGTCGCAACTGATGGGCCATGGCAACGATGGTACGCGCAATGGTCGCGTCGTCGCCGTCGCCGGGCAGGCCACGGACAAAGCTCTGGTCGATCTTCAGCTTGTCAATCGGGAATTGCTTGAGGTAGGCCAGGCTGGAATAGCCGGTGCCGAAATCGTCCAGCGACAACTGGATGCCCAGGGCTTTCAGCTCGGCCAGGACGTTCTGCACGCGCATCACGTTTTCCATCAGCGAGCTTTCGGTCAGCTCGATGGTCAGCGCGCCCTTGGGCAGGGCGTGACGCTCGATCGCAGCGCGTACCTGGGCAACCAGCCCCGTGCGCTGCAATTGCTGCGCGGCGACGTTGACCGAAATATCAAAGCCGCGATGGCCGCAGTCGAGCCAGACGCGCGCCTGGCGACAGGCTTCATCCAGCACCCAGGCACCAATCTCCGGCATCAGTCCCAGCGCCTCGGCCACCGGGATGAATCGCGAGGGAGGCACCCGGCCCAGACTTGGGTTGTTCCAGCGCAGCAAGGCTTCGAAGCCACACAGTGACCGGTCATCGGCGCGATATTGTGGCTGGTAGTGCAGTTCCATCTCGCCGCGCGCGACAGCGGCGCGAAGATGGCCGCCCAATACCAGGCGATCTTCGATGTCCTGCATCTGCTCGGTGGAAAATTCCCGGATGCAATCCCGGCCCTGCCGCTTCGCCCGGGTCATCGCCGCTTCGGCGCGGCGCAACAGTTCCTGCGGCGTGCGGCCGTGGTCGGGCGACTGGCTGATACCGACGCTGGCGGTCACCAGAAGTTGGTATTCACCGCCCTGTATGGGCTTTGAAATCGCATCACGCAGGCGTTCGGCAAGTCCCAGCACCGACGCCTGGTCGAAGCCCGTCACTGCGACAACGAACTCGTCGCCGGCGAAGCGCGCGATGCCACCCGCGTCGCCAAGCTCGGCGCGCAAGCGCTCCGCCACGCGCAGCAGCAATTCATCTCCGATCCCATGGCCCATGGATTCGTTGATGGACTGGAAATGATCCAGGCCAATAAACAGGATCCAGACCGGGCCGGTCGCTTCGTCAAGAACAATCGCCAGCTTGCGCTCGAACACCAGGTGGTGCGGCAGGCCGGTAATGGCGTCGTGGCTGACCGCATGTGCCAATTCCATGTCCACCTTTTTTTGCTCGGTGATGTCACGTCCGGCGGCATAAACCAATCCGTCCTGTGCGGTCCGGGCGGACCACTGGAGCCAGCGATAGCCCCCGTCCCGGCACAGGAACCGGACCACGTAATCATTCAACTCCCGGCCTTCACCGTCCAGGCTGGCCGCGGCCAATGCCGCTGCATCGCGGTCATCGGGGTGCACGAATTCCTGGAAATACCGGGAAGTCATCTCCTCCGCGCTGAAGCCGGTAACCTCGCCCAGCGCACGATTGACCTGGGTGAATCGCCCTGCCACGGAATCGAAAATGCAAAACAGCTCCAGCGACAACTCGAAGAAATGATCGCGTTCGCGCAAGCGGTCCACCAGGCGCGCGCTTTCGAGTGCGACGCGGGTGACGACCAGTGCCCTGTCGATACTCTCGCGATCCCGCGCGGCAGGCGTCTGCGGCTCGCGGTAATAGACCGAAAATGTACCCAGCACCTGTCCGTCATTGCCAAGCACCGGCGTCGACCAGCAGGCGCGAAGCCCCTGCGCCAGCGCGATCTCGCGCAGTCCAGCCCAGTTCGGGTCGCTGGCGATATCCCGTGCGACCAGGCTCTCGCGGCTCCACGCGGCCGCCGCGGCGGAACCCCGGCCAAGGCCAATCTCGAGTCCGTCCATCGACTTATTGAAGCTGTCCGGCAGGCTTGGTGCAGCACCCCGCAGCAAGTACCGTCCGCTGGCATCCATCACTTGCAAGGAGCAAAACGAATCGGGATTGAACGATTGATGCAGCTGCGCAATGCGATCCAGAGTCTCCGGCAAGGGCTCCTGGGCGGCAATAGCAACCAGGATTTCACGCTTGGCGGCTTCAATCTGCTCGTCACGCTTGGCCTCGCTGATGTCGCGGGTTACGGACAACAGATGTTTCGGGCTGCCCGACGCGTCCCGCAAAGGCGTCACGATCACATCCCACCAGCGCGGCTCGCCCAATGACGTAGCGCAGAATCCGCTGAACCGACCGGTACCACCAGCCAAGGCGCTGGCCACGGCAGCATCGGCACTCGCCCGGTGTTCGCCCTGCCAGAATTCCAGCCACGCTGCGCCGGCCACACTGCTCGACAGGTCAATCTGCATCGCGAGCTTGCCCGGTCCATTCATCCAGACCAGTCGTGCATCCAGGTCCATGATCTTCACGCAATCCGGGCTGCTCTCGAGGATCTGCCTGAGCATCTGGGCGTTGTCGAGCGGGGCGGTCACACGCGCTCTCCCACGCGGATGGCCGTCACGGCCTGGCGCGACGTGGTCAGCAGGGGCTGCAAGAGATCCCGCAGCCGGTTGTCGGCCAGCGCAATACAAGCACAGGCGTTGGCGCCGGCCTTCGAGGCCTGCTCGCGAAAATACTCGACCGGATACAGGGAAAGCCCGATCAGCAATGCGCCCGGCAGGTGCACACGCAGCGACCGAAGCGTTGCGTAGCCCTCGCCCCGGCGTGCATCGATGTTGACCAGTACGACAGTCGGCGGGTTCTCACCCGCCAGTGCCTCGGCCGCGGGCCGGTTGGCAACCGCGTCAACCCAGACGCCTGGGAATTCCTGCTGCAACCAGGCGTCTAGACTCGTTCGCAGGGTGTCGTTGCAGTCGACAAGCAGCAAACGCAGGGGCCGGGGGGCCGTGAAGGGATTGGTGTCCATGCCTGCATCGTCCGGCGCCTGGCCCAAGCGATGCTGTCGGGAAAGCTTGACAATGCGGACCGACGCAACCGATGCCGGACTGGAACGGGAACGACGTCACACGTCAGGTCAGCCCATGCTCCAGTGCGAAACGCACCAAAGCCGCCAGGTCCTTGAGTCCAAGTTTGACCAGCAGGCGACTCCGGTAGGTCTCCACTGTCTTCACCGAAAGCGAAAGCTGCCGCGCCGCCTCGGTATTGCTGCGCCCTTCGGCGAGCAGTTGCAGGAGTTGCCGCTCGCGCGCGCTCAAGCTGTCCAGCGGACCCCGGGCGCGACCTTCGGCGAGGTAGGCGTCCATCGCCGTATCGGAAATCTTCTCACTGAGGTAGCGACGCCCCGCCGCTACTGCGCGCACCGCGCCAACAACCTCACTGCCCGCGGATTCCTTCAGCAGGTAGCCCCGTGCGCCGGCTTGCAGCGCGCGATAGATATGCTCGGAGCTGCCATGCATGGACAGGATCAACACCTGCGGCGCGTCCTCAAGCTGGGAAATCTTCAGCGTGGCTTCGATGCCATTCAGCCCCGGCATGTTGATGTCCATCACCACGACGTCAGGCTTGAGCCGTACCACTGCCAGCACCGCTTCGCGGCCATCGACAACACTCGCGACCACTTCAAGGCCCGGCTCCGCGTCCAGCAACGCGCGCAGACCGTCCCGTACGACGGCGTGGTCATCAGCCAACAGGATCCGGATGCTCATGGCGCCACCTCCATTTCTATCAGCACCAGCGTACCGTGGCCGGGCGACGATTCCACGCGCAATTGCGCGCCCACCGCTTCGGCCCGCTCGCGCATCATCTCCAGGCCCCAGTGGCTGCGGGGACCGGATTGGGGCTGGACAAGCAAGGTGAATCCACAGCCATCGTCATCAATGCCCAGGCTCACATGTCCTTCCTGGCGGTGCAGCGTCAGCGTGGCATTTTTTGCTTGGGCGTGCTTGATGATATTGGTCAGTGCTTCTTGCGAAATACGGAAAAAAGCACTCTCCACCGCCGGATCCAGCCGCGGTGACAGCT
>JAYUVY010000125.1:0-8214 GCA_043753835.1 Lysobacterales bacterium
AGAAGTCGGCAGGCGAAGAGCAACAGGATCAGAAATCAAACCCAACCGCGGGTGCTGTCCTCAACTAATTCTTCGTCCGAAGAAAGCCGGCAGGTCAGCAAAGCATGTTCGCGATGAGGGCATCACGCTATTTCTCACAACGCATTCCAGCGTTTGCGTCGATTTCTTCCGCGGAGACAGCGACGTGCAGCTTCTACACGTAACGCACGATGGAAAGTCAGCGCGTGTGAAGGCCATTGGCCATTTCTTTGAGAAGCTCGATGTCCTCTCTGACATCGGAGCGAAGCCATCGGACTTGCTGCAGGCCAATGGCGTGATCTGGTGCGAGGGGCCGTCTGATCGGGTCTACCTAAACAAGTGGATCGAGATTGTTTCGAACGGCGAGCTCAAAGCGGGACGCGACTACCAATGTGCCTACTATGGGGGAAGCGTTCTTGCCGATGTTGAAGCGGTCAGTCCTGATGAAGGGCTCGGCGAACTGCTCAACGTCCTGACTATCAACCCAAACATCGCATTTATCTGCGACGGCGATAAAGCGTTGGACAGCTCGCCACTGAAAGCTCGGGTAGAAAGGATTCAATCCCAAGTTCTCGAACTTCCTGCAAACCGTCGATTCATTTGGATTCTTGAAGGTCGGGAGATCGAGAACTACTTGCCCGCTGCCGTGCTCAATGCGGTCGAAGGCCGAACTGACCTTCCCGCGCCGGGCAAACATGAGCCGTTCCATCGCAAAAAAGGAGCGTCGTATTACGTGTCGAAGACCGGGAAGAAAACTTTCAATAAGGCCGCCTATGCGCGGAAAGCCATTGAATCCATGACTTTCGATCTCATGGCCGAACGCTTCGATTGGCAGATCAAAGTTGCGGAACTGGTGGCACAGATTCGCAAGTGGAATCAGCTTCGCGACGAGTGAGTGCATGCGTCGAATTTTCTTCATCGCCATCACGCTGCTCGGCCTGCATCAAGCCTGGCAATGGCAGACACATCGCCCGATCGCACGTGCGCATGGGGTGCTGGTGGCGACTGCGCCGCAGCAACAGGGTGTCGTGAAGCCTCAGACCATCGCGGTCGGCGAGTTCACTTTGACGCCACTCGCGACGTTCGAGCTTGAGGCACGGGTGTTGCTGCTGTCGCGTTATCGCTGGGATACCGAATCGGCGTTGGCGCCTTACGATTTGGGAGTGGGTTGGCAGCGCATGTCGGACACTGCGGTGATCGAGCAGTTGGGTCTCGCCCAGTCCGCACGTTTTCTGACCTGGCGCTGGCGGGACGCGCCGCCGATCCCGGAGGTGGAGATCACGCGTTCGGCGGCGAATATCCACGTGATTCCCGCGAATGCCGTGGTCGAACGCCAGGTCGCGGCCTTGCGACCGGGGCAATTGATTGCGTTGCGCGGGCGCCTGGTGGAAGCGGTGCGCGATGATGGCTGGCGTTGGCGCAGTTCGCTCAGTCGTGACGACGGCGGCAGCGGCGCCTGCGAGTTGATGTACGTGGAATCCATTGCGACAAAGGACTGAACCGGGCATGTTTGAACTGGTACTCCGTTACTCCGCGACCTTCGCGCTGCACGCCGCGATCGGCACGGCCGCTGTGTTGATCGGCACCTGGCTGTTGTATCGCCTCGGGCGTCATGCCGGCTGGAATGCGCACGGTCCGCGCGGACCGATTTGGTTGTCGTCGCTGTTCCGGGTATTCGGATTTCTGCTCCTGTTGGTTGCAAGCGTTGGCACCGGTCTGCAAACCGGCACCATCCACGCGCTCGCCAAGGCGATCGAGCACGGATCTCAGGAACTGGTGCTGACGGCGGCGCTGGAAGCCGGCAAGCCGCTCGGTATCCATTCTGCCGACCAGAAGCTAGCGCTCGCCGACGCCGAGCGATTGATCGCGCAGTGGGCACCGCGATTGCTCGAACGCAGTCGCGATGCGGTGACGAGCAACACCTGGATGCAACGCGCAGGCAATTACTGGGGTTCGATGCCGACGGTGCTACGCGGCTGGATCGCCAGCAAAGGCCCGCGTACCGAAACCACACCGCGTGAACTCGTGCACTACGCGTGGCGCAACGGCGCCGCACCGACCATCTCCGCTGCCAAATGGCAGGCGTTGCTGTTCGCCTACGGCCTGGCGGCGCTGATGATCGGCGTGATGGCGGCGATCGAATGGAGCTGGCTGGCGTGGACGCGGGGTGAGGACGCGGCGACCGGGTGAAGTGCATCGCGGCTTCCGCCGCTCCTACATTCTGCATTGAAGCTTCACGGAGGAATGTAGGAGCGGCGGAAGCCGCGATGCTTTCGGCCGCGATGCTCCTGGCCCCTTGGCCTCAATATTTGTACTCGAGCGACAGCCACAACTTGTCGGTGTCGCGGGCGAAGCTGTCGGCGTCGTAGCTCGCGAATTTGGCGATCGCGGTGAAGCGTTGCTTGAACGCGTAGGTCAATGATGCGTCCCACTCGGAACCGTAGCTGGCACTGCCGTGGTCTGCGTCGAATTCGTGATAACTCGCGATCCATTGCAGCGGACCGATTGGGCCGTTGAACTGGACAAAGGTATCGACGAGACCATTGGCCGGCGTGGTCAAAAACTTGTCGGCCCAGCCGTTGAACGCATGCAGGGTCGCGAACGGCGTCTGGAACGCGTACACGCCGCCGCCGCCGAGCACTTCGCGCGCGAGCTTGCCGGTGTAGGCGCCGTGCGCCGCACCGAATTCGATCAGGCTGTAATCGGCATCGATTGTTGCGGCGCCATCGCGCCAGTCGGCTTGCTGGGCAATCTCTGCGGCATAGACCAGCTTCCATGGTTCCGACAGCGGCTTGGCACCGGCAAAGCGCGCACCGATGGTGCGGGCGGACGTGAGCGGCAAGTCCTGGTTTTCGATGAAGTACCCGTAACCGGTCAGCGTGCCGGCGTTAAACACATGCGTCGCATTCAGCAGGTGACCGTCGAGATCGAGATCGGCGAGTAGTGGATTCGGGTGGCCATGACCGAAGACGCGATGCACCTCCTGCAGATAGGCGTAGCGGAAGATCGTCTTCGGATCGAAGGTATGCGTCGCGGTGAACGCATCAAACGTCTGCTCGTTCTGGCGCCAGCCGACGGCGCCGATGTAGCGCTGATTGTCGAGGTTGATGCGCTGGCGACCGGCGATCAGCACCGTGCCCTTGCCCGAATCCCAGCCGATGCCGGCCTGATTCCACTCGCCGCCTTCGGGATCAACGACGGTCGGGTATTGCGTGCGGCCGTTCGCGGTCGAGTTGTAGCTGTCGTCGAGCGCACGCACGTCTTCGAGTTCGGCAAACAGGGTGAAGCCGTACCACGGCGCGGTCTTGTAGCCGAGGCGGTTGCGCCAGGTCAGCGCATTCGCGTCGCGTGCGAAGGCATCGTCATCGACGTTTTCCATGCGCAGTCGCGAGTCAAGCGTGAACTTGCCGCCGGTGAAGGCATCGGTGAACGAAGCGGGTTCTTCAGCGTGTGCGGCGAAAACAGAGATCGCCAGCGGAAGCAGGGCCAGTCGGAAAGTGCGCATCGGGATGTCCTCAGGTTTGAAAGGGTGTGGCGACTTCGCCTTTCCTGATCCGCGTCACGCGGTCGCGAATCAGGAAAGACGAAGCGCGGACAGGATTGAATCGGGGGAAGCGACTCGCCCCACATCCGCACTTCGCAACCCTGCTCCGCCGATGCGACGGCGCAGGGGTCTTACCTGGCGATCAGTAAATATCGGCCGCCGTGTTGGTCACATTGAACTTGCCGGTCGGGGTAATGATGTTCGGCCCCTTGATGATTTTTTTCAGCTTCAGCGTCTTGTCGTCGATGACAACGATAGCCGACTCTTCCTTCTGGCCGCTCCACACCGAGAACCACACTTCGTCGCCAGCCATGTTGTATTCCGGTTGCACGATGCGCTTCGGTCCCGGGCCGATCTTGGCCCACTCACCGATCGGCAGCACCTTGTAGCCCGCGGCCAGGTTCTGCGTATCGAACACTGCAATCGACTGGCTAATCTTCGGGTCCGGATTCAGCGGCGTGTCGACATACAGATGCGTCGACTTCGGATGCGTCTTGACGAACAGCGAACCGCCACCCTGACCCTTCAACACTTCGACCGCCTTCCAGGCGAAGTCCGGGTGATGCTCTGGATCGGTGCCGATCAGCGTGATCTTCTCGTTGCCGAGCGCGGACGTGGCCCAGACCGGACCGAACTTGGGATGCACGAAGTTGGCGCCACGACCCGGATGCGGAATCTTGTCGACGTCGACCAACGCGACCATCTTGCGATCCTTCGAGTCGACCACGGCGATCTTGTTCGACTGGTTCGCGGCGGTGATGAAGTAGCGATGCGTCGAATCCCAGCCGCCGTCATGCAGGAAGCGGGCCGCGTCCAGCGTCGTGATCGACAGGTTGTCGATGTCCTTGTAGTTCACCAGCAGGATGCGGCCGGTTTCCTTGACGTTGACGATGAACTCCGGGTGCTCGTGGCTGGCAACGATGGCTGCGACGCGCGGTTCCGGGTGGTATTCCTGCGTGTCGACGGTCATGCCGCGGGTCGAGACGATCTTCTTCGGTTCCAGCGTCGGGCCATCCATGATCACGAACTGCGGCGGCCAGTAGGCACCGGCGATCGCGAGTTTGTCTTCGAAGCCCCTGTACTTCGAGGTCTCGACAGAACGCGCTTCCAGGCCGATCTTGATCTCTGCGACGATCGCCGGCGGATTCATCCACAGGTCGATCAGGTCGATCTTGGCGTCGCGGCCGATGGTGTAGGCGTAACGCCTCGAATGCGACGGACGCGTGATGTGCACCGCATAACCGGTCTTCAGCGTATTGACGACTTCCTTGGTGTCGCCGTCGATGATCGCGATTTCACCGGCATCACGCAGCGTGACGATGAAGAAGTTGTCGATGTTGCGGTCATGCATCGGCTTGGTCGGGCGTTCGGCGACCGGTACCAGCACTTTCCACGAGTCCTTCATTTCCTTCATGCCCCATTCCGGCGGCGTCGGCGGATCATGCTGCAGGAAGCGCGCCATGATGTCGACTTCGGCAGCCGTCAGTTCGCCAGACGTGCCCCAGTTCGGCATGCCCGCAGGCGAACCGAAATTGATCAGCGCCTTCAGATAATCGGTGCCCTTCGCGCGGGTGATGTCCGGCGTCAGCGGCTTGCCGGTCGCACCCTTGCGCAGCACGCCATGGCAGCCGGCGCAGCGTTCGAAAAAGATCTCGGTGGCACGGTTGAACTCGGCCTTGCTGATCGACGGCGCGAGTGGATTGACGACCATTTCGACGTCGCTCGATTTCACCGTCGACGGCGCACTCTGGTAAGTCTGCTCGCTGGCCTTGGTGCCGACATGACGCTCGCCCTGGGCCGGATCACTGGTGACTGCGAGCGACTTGCGCGCTGCGGCGACTTCCTTGGTCGTGACTGTGTTGCCGCTGTTGCCCCAACTCGCGTAGATGAAGGTGACGATGTTTGCGATGTCGCCATCGCTCAACTGGCTCATCGCCGGCATCACGCCGTTGTACTTCTGGCCATTGACGGTCATTTCACCGCTCATGCCCTGCAGGATCGACGCGACCACCTTGGCTTCATCGGTATTCGTCAGGAAGTCGGACCCCGCCAGCGGTGGAAACGCGCCGGTCAGTCCGGTGCCTTCCGGTTGATGGCAGGCAGCGCAATTGGCCAAATAGGCGGCCTTGCCGATATCCAGTCCCTGCTTGGGAATTCTCTCGTTGCTGATGTCGTCTGCGGCTGCCGCGCCGCAGACGGCCAGCGCGAGCCACATCAGGTTGTTCCGGTAACGCATGGCAATCTCCTCATTGGTGACACGGGCAGTGGACTACTGCATGTGCGCAGGTTCCGCCGATGGCGCCCGCGGCACCTTGATCCATGTCAAACGATGGCCGCGACCGGCATGATCTTGATCAAATCGGTCTCGTGCCAGTCGGCGTATCTTGCCGACATCGATCATGGAGTCCGTCATGCAGCGCCACTTGCTCGTCACCGCCATTTCGCTTGCGCTGCCCTTCGCGGCCAGCGCCGATTCCCAAACGCCGCCGAACCGGCTTGAGGCCGTCGTGGTGGTCGCCAGCCGCGTCGACCAACCCATCGGCGAAATTGCCGGGTCGGTCGGACTGATCGAGCGCGGCCAGATCGAAACGCGACTGATCCGCGACATCCGCGATCTTGCGCGTTATGACGCGACCCTCAGTGTCAACGAGGACCCGAGCCGCTTCGGTGCGCAGGGTTTCGCCATCCGCGGCCTTGAAGGCAACCGGGTCGCGGTCGAACTCGACGGCGTGCCCATCGGCGACAGTTTCGCGGTGGGCAGTTTCTCGCGCGCAGGCCGGAATCTCGTCGACCCTGAACTACTCGAACGCATCGAGTTCCTGCGCGGACCGGCGTCGAGTCTGTATGGCTCGGACGCACTTGCGGGTGTCGTCGCGATGCGCACGCGCGATCCAGCCGACCTTCTGGCCGAGGGTGAGGGCGATGTCTTCCTCGGCTCGCGCATCACCCATGACAGCCGCGATGCATCGACTGCGGTCAGCGCATCGAGCGCGGCCGCCCTCGGTGACTGGCAGATGCTGATCAGCGCGAACGAACGTCGCGAGCACGAACGCTCGAATCAGCCACGTGATGGCGGCCTCGTGGCCAACCCCGCCGATGGCCTTGAAAGCTTTGCGCTGGCGAAATTCGTCCATGACGATTTGTTGCCAGGGCGCATTACCTTCGGCTTCGATGCGCACCGCGCCGAGGTTCAGACCGAGGTGCGCTCGCTGGTCAACGGCCCGGGGCAATATGCAACGACCACGGCAATGGTGGCAGACGACCGCGAATCACGCGGGCGCGCATCGCTGAACTGGCGCGGTGATGGTGCCGGCCTCTGGTTCGAGTCATGGAATCTGCTGGGTTTCGTGCAGCGCAGTGCGGTCGATCAGCACACACAACAGGACCGCCGCGGAGCAACACCAACGGCGGCGGCGACGCGACGCCTGCGTGAATTCAATTTCGACACGCAGCAGGTCGGCCTGGAAGGTTTGCTGGCCGGCACCACCAGCACCGCCGAACTGGAACACCGCTATGTGTTCGGCTTCGACTTCGCGCGAACATCGCTGAATGAATCGCGCGACGGCGTCGAGATCAATCTGGCGACTGGTGTCGGCACGCCTGTGTTGCTCGGCGAACGCATGCCGGTGCGTGACTTCCCGAATTCGACACTGCAGGAGCTCGGCATCTACGCCCAGGACGAGATGGCATTGGGCGAACGCTGGTTCCTGATTCCGGCCGTGCGCGTCGACCGTTACCGCGTCGATGCCGACCCGGATGCGCTCTGGATGGCGGACAACCCGGCCACACCTGTGGTCGACAGCAGCGAGGACAGCGTGACCCCGAAAGTCGGCCTGCGTTATGCCGCGAGCGATTCGTGGAACCTGTTTGCGCAGTACGCCCGCGGGTTTCGCGCTCCGCCGTTTTCCGACGTGAATCTCGGCCTCAATATCCCCGCGTTCGGCTACAGCGCGATCCCGAATCCCGACCTGCGTCCCGAGCGCAGTGTGGGCATCGAAGTTGGCGCGCGCTGGTCGGGTGAACACGCCTTTGGCGAGATCGCCGTGTATGACAATCACTATCGCGACCTCATTGAGTCCCGCGTCAATCTGGGCCGCGACCCGCAGTCCGGCCTGCTTGTATTCCAGTCGCAAAACCGCGACCGTGCGCGCATCCATGGCGTCGAAATGTCAGCCGAAACCAGTCTCGCACCGCTCGGTCTGGAAGCCTTGAATGCTTCGCTGTCTGCCAGCTGGTCGCAGGGTGAGGACACGCAACGCAAGCAGCCGCTGAACACCATCGACCCGGCACGACTGGTGCTGGGCCTGAATCACGACAGCCGCAATGGCCAACATCGAATTGAACTGCTCGGACGCTTCGCTAGCGCCAAGGACGACATCGACGAATCCCGCGGTGTGCTGTTCAAGACACCGGGCTACGGCGTATTCGACCTGTTCTGGCACTACGCCCCAACCGACCTGCTGCGCATCGATGCCGGCATCAGCAATCTCGGTGACCGCCGCTACTGGCAGTGGAGTTCAGTGCGCGGCTTCGCACCAAACGCGCGCGAAGTCGATCTGGCGACGCAATCGGGTCGGTCGTTCATGGTGTCGGTGCGGGTTGGGGGTTGATCGAGGACGAAGGCATCGCGGCTGCCGCCGCTCCTACATTCC
>JAYUVY010000126.1:0-63244 GCA_043753835.1 Lysobacterales bacterium
TGCGCACGCTGTCAAAGATCTGTAAACACCGCAGACTTCCGTCCGCAACCCAGGACGTTTCGTCCCGAGTGAGCCGCGCATTATAGGGCGGTTTTAGTGGTCGTCAAGCGCTTTGGAAAAGTTCTTTTGGAGCCTTTCGCGTTCACGCCCCGCCGTTTCCGAAGGGGCGCGAACTGTAGCCAGATGGTTTGCGAATGGGAAGAAAATTTGTGCGCCCGCAACATTTGTTCAAGTGACGCGCAACTTCACCTTCAGGAACGAGCGTTTGCCTACCTGCAAAACAAAGGATTTGCCGCCCGAAAACACCACGTCCTTGGTGTCGATGACTTCACCATCGACACGCACACCACGCTCGCCGATCTTGCGTACGGCCTCGGAAGTGCTGGCGAGCAAGCCGCTCTGTTTCAACAGTTGCGGCAACTTGATGCCGTCGGCCGCGACGAGAATCTCGCGCTCTTCGATATCGGCCGGCATCGCGCCGCCCTTGATTGTCTCGTTCCAGTAGCGGATCGAATCCTCCGCAGCAGACTTGCCATGAAAGCGCTCAACCAGTTCGAGCGCCAGCGCGACCTTGAAGTCACGCGGGTTCGCCGCGCCGTCCGCGACATCGCGCTTCATGCGCTCGATGTCAGCAAGGGATTTCGCGAACGACAGCAGCTCGAAGTAGCGCCACATCAGATCATCGGAAATGCGCATGGTCTTGCCGAAGATTTCGTTCGGGGCCTCGTTGATGCCGATGTAGTTGCCGAGCGACTTCGACATCTTGTTGACACCGTCGAGCCCTTCCAGCAACGGCATGGTGATGACGATCTGCGGTGGCTGCCCGACGTCGCCCTGCAACTGGCGGCCGACCAGCAGATTGAATTTCTGGTCGGTGCCGCCGAGCTCGACGTCGGACTGCAAGGCGACCGAGTCGTAGCCCTGCACCAGCGGATAGAGGAATTCGTGGATCGCAATGGGTAATTGGCCGATATAGCGCTTGTGGAAGTCATCGCGTTCGAGCATGCGCGCAACGGTGTGTTTGGCGGCGAGGCGGATCATGTCGGCCGCGCTCATCTTGCCGAACCATTCCGAGTTGAAGCGCAATTCGGTCTGTTCGCGATCCAGTACCTTGAACACTTGGGCTGCGTAAGTCTTGGCGTTTTCGGCCACGTCTTCAGTGGACAGCGCCTTGCGCGTCGCACTCTTGCCGCTCGGGTCGCCGATCATGCCGGTGAAGTCGCCGATCAGGAAAATCACCTGATGCCCGAGTTGCTGGAACTGGCGCATCTTGTTCAACAGCACGGTATGACCAAGATGGAGATCTGGCGCGGTCGGGTCGAAACCGGCTTTGATGCGGAGCGGGCGGCCACCTGCCTTTTGAGACGCGACGAGGCGCGCCTCCAAGTCTTCCATCTTGATGATTTCTTCGGCGCCGCGGCCGATCAGATCCAGAGATTCCTGCAATGACGACATGTCGAACCCGCACGAGTGCTGTTGAGTGAACGCATACCTTAGCGGAGCAAAGCGCGAGTCCGAAGTACGTTCGCTCAGCGCTGTTGGTCCGTCGGCATCGGGCCGCCGTCAAGATGGGCGATCAACGCATCCATCGCGGCATAGGCATGCGGCAACAAGGGCGGGGATTTCGCGCCAAATTGGGGAAACAGCACGAAGGCGTCGAAGTGGTGCGCGTGCGCGACTTCCCAGAGTGCGATCGCCGCGCCGTTGCGACGCGCTGCAGCGGCATACGGCCGTGAATTGAACTCGATCGGCACCAGGCTGTCGTGATCGCCATGGACGAGCACCGTTGGCACCTGAGGACGAGCCGTGGCACGTGTTGCCGTGATGCTGACCCGAACCCGCTGTGCCAGGGGGTCTTCGCTGGTCCACAATGCACGCAGGCACTGCAGCGTCTGAAATCCGGGGTCGGGTGTCGCCGTCGCTTTCGTGTCGACCAAGGCCACACCCGCCGTCGGGGCGATGCCGGAAGCATCCGACCACCACAGCGCACGTTCTAACGCCGTGGCCGCGCGTGGTGGACCCGCGCCATCACGTTGCGCGAACTCGAAACCACAAACTGGCGCATCCACCGAAGCGCGCGCGTAGGACTGCGCATAGGTGGCGCCGAGCGCACGCCACAGGTCAAACGCCAGATGCATGCCGGCAAGTTGCAGGGTTTCATCGCGCCAGCCGCTCGCGCGCAGCTGCGCCAGGGCCGATGCCGCCTGCGCGGCAACGTCGTCACCTGCGACGAGGCCAGCTGCATGCAAGCTTGCGCAACGCTGGCCGGCGATCGCACGCCACGCGGCGTCCGGCAACATCGCGGGAACATCGGGCAAAGCCAGCAGGGCGCATGGATGCAGCAAAGCGGCTTCGGTCGCGTAGTCGAACAGCGGGCGCGCGCCAGCTACGGTGACATTGGGCGCAGCCGCGACGACAGCATCGATCAATCCCTCGTCATCGAGCTCGCCAGCACGCAGTACCGCACCGGCACCGTTCGACAAGCCGAAAGCGAGCACGCGCGTATTCGTAGCGGTGAATGGCGCCTGCGCCGGGAAGGCCTCGTTCAATGCCTGCAGCCCGAAGTGCGCCGCCTGCAGGACATGACGACCCCAATCGGCTTCGGGGTTGTCGCCTGAATGCGCATGCTTCAGCGCCACGCGCGTGTCGCCGGCGCGCGCCTGCGTGCCGGGGTCGAATTCGAGTTCGCGGCCGCGCTGCGCGCGCGCGCCGTCCGCTTGTGCGCCCTCAACAGTCGCAACGTCGAAGAACCCGGTGCCGCCGCCCTTGTCGGTATGCACGACGGCACACCCGCGCGGCAGGCCGTACGCGGAAATCGAACCAATCGCGCCATAGATGCCGCGTGAACCGGATACCGCAGTGACGATCAGACAACGGGCCTTTGCGTCGAAGGCATCCGGAAGCTGCGCCATCACGCGATGCGGATGCTGGGCACCGGGCACGAGCGCGAAAGCGTGGAATTCCCTGCCCGGGATCGTCGGCACCGATTTGACCGTACCGTAGACATCGGCAATCGCGCGCCAGTTGGCGTGCAAGGCACGGCGGCGCAATTCGACGGCGGTCAGATGCGCCGGGTCCGCAGCGGCGGGCGCGGTCGGCAACAACAAGGCCGCATGGCCCAAACCACCGCTCAGCAGATCATCGCCGTCGCGATGGGTGCTGACGCGAAGACCTGTGAAAACAGTGGGCGATGATGAGTCAGTTAATGGCTTCACGGCAGTGGACGTCGCCGTACAGGCGCTCAACAGGATCGAACAGCAGGCAATCAGGATCAGTCGCATCAGGGTTCTCCAAAGCTTACGCTAACAGCCACGGCGACAGCGGCTAGTGGACCAAGGTACGAGCGCTACGTGCGTGCTGCGCTGCTAGCCTCGGTGCTTGAACCCGAGATTTTTTGCCATGACCGACCGCTTCCTTGATCGACGCACGGCCCTTGTCACTGGCTCGACCTCGGGGATCGGCTTGGCGATCGCGCGCGCGCTCGCTGCGGCCGGTGCCAATGTGATCGTGCATGGCCTCGGCAGTCAGGAAGAAATCGCCGATGCCAAGCAGTCGGTGCGCGCGGCCGGCGACGGCGACGTGCGCTTCGTGCCCGGCGATCTTGCGGTTGCGGGCGAGATCGACGCACTAATGGCGAAGGTCGGCGCCATCGACATTCTCGTCAACAATGCTGGAATCCAGCACACCGCGCCGCTCGCGGAGATGCCGCCCGAGCAGTGGAATCGGATCCTCGCGATCAATCTCAGCGCGGTCTTCCACACCATGCGCCGTGCCCTGCCCGGCATGGCCGCGCGCGGCTTCGGGCGCGTCGTCAATATCGCCTCGGTGCATGGTCTGGTCGCGTCAACGCAGAAGGCCGCGTATGTCGCGGCCAAACATGGCGTCGTCGGGCTGTCGAAAGTCGCGGCACTCGAATACGCCGCGAGCGGCAATCGCGCCAGCGGCGGCATTACCATCAACTGCATCTGTCCGGGCTTCGTCGAAACGGCACTGATCGAACCCCAAATCACTTCGCGTGCGGCACTCTACGGCGGCGACCGCGATGCCGGCATCCGCGACCTGCTGGGCGAAAAGCAACCGAGCCTGCGCATGACCTTGCCCGAGGAAATCGCCGCGCTCACGCTCTGGCTGTGTCGTCGCGAAGCGCACAACCTCAACGGCGCAGCGATTCCAGTCGATGGCGGCTGGACCGCCAGCTAGCGCATAGCGGCCGACATGACGCAGATCCTGATCGCCGATGACCATCCGCTGTTCCGTCTCGCATTGACGCAGGCACTGCGCGCGATCGCACCGGATGCAACCCTGATCGAAGCGGATTCGCTCGCCGCCGCGCGTACTCAAAACCCGGCCGTCATTCGCCGCGCGCTGGCCCTCGCTGCGGTCGGCTAAATCCCGAAAGGCGCGTCAGTGGACGAACTCGGGACGGCCTTGCGCGCCGTGCTGAACTGCGAGGAATACGTGCCGGCACAATTGCGCAATGCCATCGGCACCGCTGCGACCAGCAACGAGGACGTGCAAATCGCCGCGCGGCTCGCTTCGCTCACGCCACAGCAATTGCGCGTGCTCAGCCTGGTCGCGGACGGCCAGTTGAACAAGCAGATTGCCGACCGACTCGGCATCCAGGAACGCACGATCAAGGCGCACCTGTCGCTGATCTTCCAGAAACTCGGAGTCCGCAATCGCACACACGCCTCGGTGATGTTGCGCTCGCTGCAACTCGGTGATCCGGCGCGCATCGTCGTGGCCGACGAGCCGGACGACTAGCCCGACGCAGGGACAGGCAATGCGTTCAATGCCGCGCGCATTTCTCGAACCCGAAGTGTGCGTGGATGATCGGTGCCGAGTGACTTGACCAGTATCGCCTCGGCTTTCGCAAAGGCAGCATCGGCTTGATCACGCCGATCCATCGCCTGCAAGGTCTGGGCACGACCGACTTCGAACAGACCGCACTGCCAGGCATCGGCGCCCAACACTTCACGTGCCGTCGCCAATACCCGTGCGTGCATCGCCAGCGCGTCGTCGTAACGTGCCTGCTTGCGATAGAGGCCGGCGATGTTGTGCATCAACGCGATGGTGTCCGGATGGCGCTCGCCGATCAGCGCGGTCTCGATGCGCAGTGTGCGTTCGTACAACACCGCCGCATCGGCCAGTTGTCCGGACAACGACAGCAACAACCCGAGGTTACTCATGCTGTTGCGGGTCAGGTGATGCGACTCGCCGTACAGCCGCTCGCGTGCAGCCAGTGCTTCGCGAAACAGCGGCTCGGCCTGCGCGAACTGACGCTGCTCCTGGTAGACCGTCGCGAGTTCATTGATCGTCATCACGGTTTCCGGATGCGCATCGCCAAGCACCTCGCGACGCAGGCGCAACACGTCGACCAATGCCGCCGTGGCATCGTCGAAGCGCCCGAGATGGCGCAGCAGCACGCCGCGGTCATGGGCCAGCGCCAGTTGCTCCGGGTCGGCTGCGGTGCTCGCCGGATCCGCACTCCCGCCGGCACGCTCCACAAGGGCCAGCGCTGCCGCGTTCTCACCGAGCATGCGCAAGGCCTGCGCCAGTCGCGTTGCCGCGGCATGACTGGCCCACGCGGGTGCAGCCGGTTCTGCGAAATAGGGCCGCAGCAGCGCGGCCGATCCGGCGTAGTCGCCGCGTTGGTAGGCGAGTCGCGACCGCAGCGTATCGCGCTGCAATGCGGGCGCCGTGGTGGCGGTGGCGAGCAACTGATCGGCTGCGTCGAGCTGGTCGCGGTCGATCAGCACGTCCGCCAGTTCCATTTGCAGCAGCGGCAATTGTTCCGGCGCAGCGGTGCGCGCGAGGGAGAGCGCCGCGCGCGCATGCGCCTCCGCACGCTCGGCGACACCGAGTGCGCTGTACAGGCGCGTCAGGGTGGTGCGCAGCGCGATTTGTTCGACCGGTGCCTGCGCGAACCGCGTTCCAACCTGCCGTTCGGCGCGATCGAGGGCCTGGCGCACCGTCATTTCATGACCGGGCATCGCCCCCGGATCAGCGGCTGCGAGCAGGTCGTCTTCGAGGAATGCGAGGACGGTGCTCGCGACGCGCGCGCGTTCGTCGGCGCGATCACGTTCGGCGGCAATACGCTGGATCGACAGCGAAATTCCCGCGATCGATAGCGCGAACACGAGCACGCTGGCCACTGTCGCCAACGGATGCCGTGACATCCAGCGTGCGAACACGTGCAGCGGTTCGCGTCGTCGTGCAGCGATCGGTCGCGATGCCAAGTAAGCACGCAGGTCGGCGGCGAGGGCTGGCACAGTCGGATAGCGGTCTTCCGGCTGCGTCGCCTGGGCGCGCCGGATCACCAAGGCCAGGTCATGCGGCAATCCGGCCGGCAGCGCCTCCGCGTCACCTGGCGTCCGGTCGTCACCGCGCACGGTGTGCTGTTCCTCGTCGTCGCGCGCGAGCAGGGCCGCCAGCAGACGCCCGAGTTGGTAAATATCGCCGGCCACTGTTGCCGGCTCTCCGCGACGCTGCTCCGGGCTGGCATAGCCGGGCGTGAATGCGTTTGCGGCCGAAAGTTCCTCACCGGCGAGTGCGGCGATGCCGAAGTCGAGCAGCCGGGCGCGACCGTCTGCATCGACCATCACATTCGATGGCTTGATGTCCCGATGCAGCACGCCGCGCCCGTGCGCGTAGGCGACCGCATCGCAGACCTCAAGGAACAACGCGAGTCGCGCGCGCATCGGCAACGCGCGCTGCACGCAATGACGATCCAGGTTGTCGCCTTCGATCAACTCCATCGCCAGCCAAGGCCGCCCATCCTCGCGCTGGCCGCCATCAACCAGACGCGCGATATGCGGGTGACGCAGTTCGGCCAGCGTCTGGCGTTCGCGCCGGAACAACGCTTCGCTGACTGCACCTTCGCGCGCCGAAATCCATTTCAACGCCACCTGCTGGCGGAACTGGCCGTCGTCGCGCTCGGCGAGGTAGACCACGCCCATGCCACCACGGGCCAGTTCGCGCACGATGCGGAATACGCCAATGCGTGTGCCGGGGGCCGGCAAATCGTCGACCACAGCGAGCAGGTCGCGGAACAATGCACCGGACAGCAGACGCCCGGGTTCGAGCAGATCGATTGGATTCACGCGCGCCGCCGCTTCTGGAACATGCGCATCGTTACCCGCTTCTTCGCGTGCTCCCGCCATGATCAGTCCGCCAACAGCACCGCGAGGCGTGCGCGCGCGTCCGCCCACAGGCGTTGCGTCGTGCGCAGCGATTCATCGATCGCGTCCGCGGTCTCCTGTTCAGTCATCCCCGCAAAGACGCGACATTCGACCACCCGCACCCATTGCGCGTTTTCCGCCTCCAGACGGGTCAACGCATGGTCGATGTCGACCAGATGGCGGGCCTCATCTGCGACCGCATCCAGGCCCTCGTCCAGACCGGTATGGACGGCACCGCCGCCGCGCTTGCCGGCGAGTCGGTCGCGGGCGTGGTTCAGCATCAGCTGGCGCATGGCACGCGCGGCGAGCGCGAGAAAATGCGCGCGGCTCTGCACCGCGGCGGCACCCGATCGTTCGAGCCGGAGGTAGCACTCGTGCACCAGCGCGGTTGGATTGAGGGTGGCATGGCCGTCCGCGCTCAACACGCCACGCGCAATGCGCTTGAGATCGTCGTAGACGAGCGCGACCGCCTGATCCCAGGCGCGATCGTCGCCGGCGCGGGCCTTGCCAAGCAATTCGGTAACGTCGCTCATCGTTGAGGCAGTAGAGTGGCGCTTGAGCATAGCCCGGCGCTGGCGGAAGCCGCGACCGTTTGGGGTAACAGTCTGCGAAACCGGAGTTTGCCCATGTCCCGTCTGCTGTCCGCCCTCACGCTGCTCGCCCTGCTCACCCTCGCCCCGTCGGCCACGGCCGGCGACGACCCGCTCGCGCCGCTCGGCAGCAATCTCAATGGCACCGTCGATTTCAGCGACGAATTTCCATTCGTGAATTTGATGAAATCGTCGCGCGACTGGATCCCCGGCCGCACCGGCGCCGGCTGCTTCGACTGCCGCGACAACCCGGCTTGCGGCGGCACCTGTCCAGTCACCATTGATCGCGATGCCGACGGCTATGTGCAAAACCTGCAGCCGAACCAGGAAATCCGCAGCGTGATCTATGCCGGCGACGGGCTCGCGAGCGGGCGACTCGCCGCCGGCACCTACACGATGCAGTTCGACGGTGCTGGATCGGTGAACTTCTTCGGTGTCAGCAATGTGCAGAATCCATCGGCCGGCGTCATCACCTTCGCCGTCGGCGCCAGCAATACCAATATCGGTTTCAACATCACCGCGCTGACGCCCGCCAACCACATCCGCAATATCCGCATCACGCCGCCGGGTGGCGTCTGCTCGAACGACACGCGGCGCAGTTGCGATGGCGGCAATCCCTGCGCGGTGGGCGGTAGCTGCAACTTCTACACCAGCCCCGGCGTCGTCGATGCACAGATCTTCCAGCCGCGCTTTCTCGAAAACGCCGCCCCATATCGCTTGCTGCGCTTCATGGACTGGATGGAGACGAATTCATCGCCGGTGGTGAACTTCACCGACTACCCGACCCCGACCAGCGCGTTCTGGCATCGCGTGCCGCCGCAGATTCTGGCCGCACTCGGCAATCGCCTCGGCTCGGATCTTTGGATCACCATTCCGCATCGTGCGAGCAACGGCTTCGTCGACAATTTCGCGACCGTATTGCGCGACGCATTTCGCGCCGACCGCGACATCTACGTCGAATACAGCAACGAAAACTGGAACGGCATTTTTTCGCAGAACCGTGAGATCGGCCGCGACTTCTGTCCGGGCTATGCCGATCTCGCCGGCAACTGCCAGCTGGATGGCGTACCCGGCAATGGCATCGCCTGCGAAATCGATCCGAACACGTTTTCGATTCCGCAACCGGCCGGCAGTGCCTGCTTCCAGGCACTGGTGCGCGCCTGGGGTGATCGCTCGGTCGAGATCTTCGATCGCTTCGACGCGGTGTTCGGCGCCGCCGCGCGCGACCGGGTCGTCCGTGTGGTCGCCGCGCAAGCGGCCAATCCCGATCTCGGCCGTCAGGTGATGGTGCGCACGGTGAGTGCTGGCGGCACCACGGTCGCAGCCAAGACCGATGCCTATGCGATCGCGCCGTACTTCGGCACCGAGTACTGCACGCCCGACAGCGGCATCAATCCGGACACGAACGCCAGCGTCTACGCCAATCTCGACAACTTCTTCGCGGACCTCAATGCGCGCGCACTGCCGACTGCGATCGGTTTCATGACCGGCAGCAAGGCGATGCTCGCGAACAATTTTGCCAGTGACGGCATCCGCCTGATCGCCTACGAGGGTGGCCAGCATCTGGTCGGTATCGGTGGCTTCACCTTCAACAGCACCTGCAACAGCGTCTTCGATGCCGCGAATGCCGACGCCCGCATGGGCACGCTGTACGGCGACTACCTGGCAGCGTGGAAGCAGAACGGCGATGTGTTCACGCACTTCTACAATACCGGTCGCTGGGGCCCATTCGGACGCTGGGGCGCACTCGAATTCCAGAATCAGTCGCCGGCCAGTTCACCGAAGTACACCGCGCTGACGCAATTCACCGTGAACAACGCGTGCTGGTGGCCGGATTGCGCGCAGGGCCCGGTGGCACCGGTGATCGCGCTGTTCAAGGACAGCTTCGAAGACACCGGCCCGCCACCGCCAACCTGCACACCAACGCAACTGCTGAGTGACAGCGGTCTCGAGTCCAGCAACCCGAATACCGGCGCAAATGCATTCTGGGCGTCGACTTCGCCAGGCTTCGGCAGCGCCATCTGCACCAGCACGATCTGCCCGAACGATGCCGGCACAGCCTTGCCGCGCAACGGCAGTGCCTGGGCTTGGTTCGGCGGCATCAACGCTGCCGAGACCTCAACACTGTCGCAGTCGGTCGTGATTCCGGCGGGCAGTCCGCGCCATCTGAACTTCTTCCTGCGCCGCGGCTTCACCAGTGCGCCACTCGATGCGGTGCTGCGCGTCAAAGTCGACGGCACCACGCTGCGCACATTCGACGAACCAGCAACGGCGGAATCCGCATACATCGGACGCAGTGTCGACCTCAGCGCCTTCGCCAATGGTGCCAGCCATACCATCCAGTTCGAGTACGTGAACCCGAGCGGCAGCGGCAAATCGAACTTCGTCGTCGACGACCTGACGATCGAGTGCACGGCTTCGGGGAATTGACGCGAGACGGCATTGGCGGAGTCCGACCGAAATCCGGGTATCAGCAGGGATAGCCCCCACCTTGCCCGGAGTCGAACATGCGCCAATTTCTGCCCGCCCTGCTGTTGTCGTTGGCCGCGAGCCATCCCACTGCCGCCACCGGTCTGCGCTACCACGGCGAGTTGCTCGACCAGAACGTGCCGGCCAACGGCCGCTATGACCTGCGGCTGACGCCCTTCGCCGATGGCGGATCGGCTACCGCGCTGGCACCGGCTGTGGTCTTCGAAGACGTACTGGTCGAAGATGGCTTCTTCCTGCTTGAACCCGAGTTCGGCGCGAGGCTTGCGAACACCGAACCCTTGTGGATCGAACTCGGCGTACGCGATGCCGACAGCACGTCCGCCTTCGCCAAATTGCCCGAGCGCCAAAAAGCCGAACTCGCGCCGCTGGTCGGACAATGCTGGAGCACCACCGGCGACAGTGGCGTCAACTCCGCCACGAATTTCCTCGGCACCACCGATGGCGCGCCGTTGGTGCTGCGCTCGTCCGGCGGCATCGCCATCAACACCTCGGCACCACAAGACTTGCTGACCCTGCGCGGTCCCGACGACTTCAACAACGGACCGACCTTGCAACTGCTCGGCACCGGCACTGGCCAGACCGAGTCGGGACGTGTGCGTTTCGTCGAAGGCGCAAGCGGCACTTTTGCCGGTGCCTATGTGCGTTATGACGGCGTCGCAAACTATCTCGCCATCGGCGGGCACGAGGGCAGCGATCCGGTGCGCACGGCCGACACCGACCACATCATCATCCGCCGCTCGGCGCCTTCGCGCATGGGCGTCGGCAAGGTGCCGGTGGAGGCGCTGGACGTCGCTGGCAACATTCAGCTTGAAGGCGGATTGAAGTACGCCAATGTCGCCGAACACTATCTCGCCATCCATGCTGCGGGATTTTCCGACCGCGGCGACAACAACTGCAATCGCGCGGAAACTATTCGCCAGTCGACGGCCTTTGGCGCGGGCAACTGCGGCGCGCGCTTCAATCTGCTGCTGCCGGACGACGCACGGGTCAGTTCACTGAAAGCGATCTTCTTCTCTGGCAGCGTCGCCACCGGTTCCTGCGATGTGCGACTCGAACGCGAGCAGATCTTGGTTGGAAGCTCGCCGATAACGGTGGCAAGCGTCGCGTCGCAGTCCGGCGCCGGCGAACACGCGCAACAAGTCACAGGCATCAATGCAATCGTCGACAACGCCAATCGCGCCTACTATCTGGCTGCATCTTCGCGCGAACCGGACTGTGCGATCCATTCGGTCCGAATCGGCTACACACTTCCGAATGGTTTCTTCCCATGACCGCCGGCGTCCGCGCCGTTTGCTTCTGTCTGGCCATCGCCGCAAGCCTTTCGGGGCACGCAGCCCCGCCCGACCGCTTCGCGCTCCGCCCGGCCGACGCCAACGCCCTGCTGGAGACGCCACAAGGGCGATTCTCGCAGCAGGCAGTGGCAACGATCATTCGTGCAGATGCGTCGCAACCGCGATTCGCACTCAAGACTGCGCTCGTCGGTTGTGCACCCCTGGCCGATCCACTGTTCGCGAACAGCTTCGAGTAGCCGCGCTCAGCGCCGCATCGCGAATCGCAAAACACCAAACAGGATCGCTGTCGACATCAGCATCCAGATCACCGCCCACAGCGATGCCGGCAACCAGGTCAATTTCGCCATCGTGTGGGCATCGGTTTGGGTGACGCCGTCGCGCGACAACTGCAGCACGGTGAACAGGCTGTTGTAGCCGTCGAGGATCAGCTGCAGCGCGAGCACCTTGAGCAAGCCATCGCGCCAGGCCTCCTTGAGCTTGATCGCCGCCAGCAGCAAGGCCGCCGTGATCACCAACGCGGCTGAGACCCCGAACAAATTGCGCACGAACAGCGTGCACAGCAAACCGAACACAACGCCGAGCGCGATCAACAACGTGCGCGCCGACAACCAGCGCACATGCAGCGCGATCAGCACGCCGCCGAAAATCGCGCTGCCGACGTAACCGGCGCTGGCGACGATCATGCGTACTCCGCCCGCTGAAGTTGCAACGCCGGAGAGATCGGTGCGCACTGCGAAGCGATGGAAGTCACCGCCGGTCGCGATCGCCGCGAGACCATGACTGAGCTCGTGCACGAAGGTACCGAACAGCCGGAACGGATACACCAGCCAGCCCAGCCACGGCACCTGCCAGAGCACGATCAGCACCGCTGCGATGGCGAGCAATGCGAACCAGCGTCGCAGGTCTTTGCGGTCGACGGATGCGCGCGATATTGGTTCGGACAGGGGTGCAGACATGTCCCCGTTGATAGCACACCGCACTGCGCTGATGCGACCGCTTCAGCGCATCGTCAGCTTTCAAAAATGCCTCGGGCCCGCGCTGCAGCAACGAATTCATCGCGGACAACGCTTTCCTTACGAAATTCAGTGCCGTGATCGCCATGTGCGATCAGCACGCATTCAGCGCCACCACCGTAGTAGCGATGGGCGAACGGAAGCACAGAAGGAGACCGTCATGTCCATTTCATCGCGTTGGCTTGCACTTGCAAGCAGCTTGCTCTTCTCGGTGTGCACCGTCATGCCGGTGCGCGCCGAACATGTCGATCCGTCAGGACGCGTTGCACGTATCAGCGACGTTCGCGGCGATGTCGCTTATTCGCCTGCGGGCGAAGACGTCTGGCTCGACGTAGTGCGCAATCGCCCGTTGATCCGCGGTGATCGGCTGTGGACTGAACGCCGCGGGCGCGTCGAAATGCAGGTCGGCAGTGCCGCGCTGCGTCTCGGGTCCAACACCAGTTTCGAATTGCTCGAACTGAACGATCGCATCGCCCAGGTCGAAGTGACGCAAGGCAGCATCCAGCTCAGCGTGCGTCGCCTGTTCCGCGGCCAGACCGTCGAGGTCGCGACGCCTACGCTTGCGTTTGCGATCAATCGCGCCGGACGCTATCGCATCGATGTCGATCCGCAATCGGATGAGACCACCGTCGTGGTCTGGGAAGGTGCCGGCACGGCTTATGGTCAGCACGACAACTTCACCGTCAACGCTGGCGAAAGCGTGCGCTTTTACGGCAATGACCTGAGCGACTACGAACTTTTCGGCTTGCCGGCCGCCGATGCCTTCGACCGCTATGCCTTCGAGCGCGACCTGCGTCTGGATCGCTCACTGTCGCTGCGTTATGTCGATGACGACCTGATCGGTTATGCCGACCTCGACGAGTACGGCAGTTGGCGCGAAGCCCGCGGCTACGGCATGGCCTGGTATCCGACGCAGGTGTCGTCGGATTGGGCTCCGTATCGCGAAGGCCACTGGGTTTGGCAGGAACCCTGGGGCTGGACTTGGGTCGACGATGCGCCGTGGGGCTTCGCGCCGTCGCACTACGGCCGCTGGGTTTTCTCCGATCGCTGGTGCTGGGTCCCTGGCCCGCGCAATGTGCGAGCGGTCTACGCGCCGGCGCTGGTTGCCTTCGTTGGCGGTCGCAACTGGAGCATGTCGCTGAACTATGGCGATCGCTCGCCGGTCGGCTGGTTCCCGCTTGGTCCGCGCGAGGTCTACGTGCCGTCGTACCAGGCCAGTCGCGACTACTTCACGCGCATCAACGTCAGCAACACGATCGTCAACAACACCACGATCGTCAATGTCTACAACAACTACAGCAGCGGTGGTCGCATGGCACCATCGATGACCTATGCCAATCGCAATGTCGCTGGCGCGTTCACGGCCGTGCCGGGCGATGTGTTCGTCAACTCGCGGCCGGTGCGCGGATCCACCTTGCGGATGGACCAACGTGCCATCAGCAGTGGCGACATCGCCCGTTCCGCTCCGATCGCACCGAGCCTGCGCAGCGTGCTCGGCGTCGGCGCGAACAGCGATGTGCGTCCGTCACGTGAAGCGCTTGCCCGTCAGGTGATCGCGCGCACGCCGCCACCGCCGAGCGAACGCCCATTCGCCACGCGCGAACGGCAACTGCGCCAGGATCCGGGCCGACCAATCGCGCAGCCGCCCACCACTTCGCGACCGGATCGCGAACTGAATGCGCACCAGAACGTGCGTGTGCTGAGCGGGCAGCGCGGCAATGAGAACGCGCGTACGGCTGCGCCCGTCGGTGATCCGCGCGCAACGCGCGAACTGCTTCCAATGGATCGTGACGCGGGACGCGAGGAAGCGCAGCCGCGCGATCAGGCACCGGCGGATCGCGGTCGCGGCAATCCACGCATGATGCCACCGACCAGCGACCGCACCCCGACGCAGGAGGAGATGATCCCGCGCGGCGAACGCCCGACACGCATTGATCCGCGTCAGCAACAAGGCCGCGAGGCGCAAGTGCGCGCCGCAGAAGATCGCCAAACCGAGGAACGCGAGCGTGGCGAAAGCCAGCGCGCCACTGAGCAACGTGATGGCGAAGTACGCATGGAACAGCAGCGCCAGCAGGAACGCGAAACCATGCGCAATCGCGAGTCGCAGGAACGCGTTTTCGAGCAACGCGCCATCGAGCAGCAGCGGGCCGAACGTCATCGTCAGCAGGAAGTGCAGATCGAGCGCGAAAATGCCTCGCGCGTCGCCGAGCAACGCGAGGCCGAACAGCAGCAACAGCGTCAGCAGATGGAAACACGTCAGCAACAAGCACAGGAACAAGTGGATCAGCGTGAGGCGGCGTACCAGCGTGGCGCCGTCGAGCAGGCCGAGCGCGTCGATCGCGAACGTCGTGCAGAACCACCGCAAGTCGATCGCAATGAGCGCGAGGATCACGACAGCGATGACGACAGCGCCGCCGACGATGACCATCAGTCCGAGGACGAACCGAGGCGCGGACGAGGTCGCCCGGATCGCGGCGAACAATCGCGCCGCTGACGTTTGCGGACGCCGCCGACACAATGTTGTGTCGGCGGCATGCTGACCGGGCTTGGCAAGTGGTTAGCATGCACGGGTCATGACTCCCGCCTCGCATCGTCTGGTCGAAACCCTCAATCGCGGCTGCTATTGCGTCGGCACCGATCTCGATGCCTTGCGCAGTCGTATCGAGTCCGATCTTGCCCAGCGTGGACTCACAGGTCGCATCGTCGACTCGCACCCGCACCTGTTTTCGGCGCTGCCGGTGTTCGTGTCACCCCAGCACACGGAGGCGATGAGTCGCATCATCGCCGCCGTCGAAGCGGTGATCGCCATGCCCTGGTGGCGCGACGCGGTGCTCGTCGACGCACCGATCATTGCGCAACAGGTGCCCGCCGCGCGCGGTGTCTTCATGGGATATGACTTTCATCTCGGCAGCAGCGGTCCGCAGCTGATCGAGATCAACACCAATGCCGGCGGTGCCTTCCTCAATGCCACCATCGGGCGCGCGCAACGTGCCTGCTGCGCCGAAGTCGAACAAGCGGTGAGCATGCCGAGCGACATCGCCGAACTCGAAGACACGCTGTTCGCGATGTTCCAGCAGGAATGGCGACTGGCACGAGGCGATCAACCGCTACGTCGCGTCGCCATTGTCGACAGCGCACCGCAAGCGCAATACCTGTACCCGGAATTCCTGCTGGCCCAGCGCCTGTTCGAAGCACACGGTGTCGAAGCCGTGATCGCCGATCCATCCATGCTGAGCATGCACAACGGCGAACTGACGATCGCTGGCCAACGCATCGATCTCGTCTACAACCGCCTCACCGACTTCTATTTCGACGCACCCGAACACGCCGTGCTGAAGGACGCCTACGCGCAAGATGCGGTGGTGATCACCCCACACCCGTACGCGCATGCGCTGTATGCGCACAAACACAATCTGGTGCCGCTCACTGACGAGGCGTTGCTGCGCCGTCATGGCGTAGACGAAGGCGTGATCGGGACACTGGTCGGCGGCATTCCACGCACCGTGCGCGTTCGCGACCAGGACGCCGACACGCTTTGGCAGGCGCGCAAGGACTGGTTCTTCAAGCCGGCCAGCGGCTTCGGCAGCCGCGGCGTTTACCGCGGCGAAAAACTCACACGCAAGGTATTCGCCGAGATCCTCAAGGCGGACTACGTCGCGCAAGCGATGAGCCCGCCCAGCGTTCGCCATCTCGCGCAGGACCAGCCGCTCAAGGTCGACTTCCGCAACTACGTCTACGATGGCCAGGTGCAACTCGTCGCGGCGCGACTTTACCAAGGCCAGACGACGAACTTCCGCACACCCGGCGGCGGCTTTGCACCGGTGTACCACCCGCCCAAGCGGCTGCCGCAGCGGGCGCTGGACTGCGGCACATCAGCGCCGGGGCAGTGTTGAAGCGCTCGCGCGCATTCAACGTGTCTCAGTCTTCGTAGAATTCAAACGCTTCGAGCAACTGCTTGAGCGAGGGATCGTCGTTGACGCGCAAATCGTCGAGGCGCCAGCAGTGATCACCGGCGTCTTGCACGAGGACGAGTGAGGTCGACTGCGACTGTGCGTCCTCGCCGCTTTCGGCAAATCCGAAGCGGTAGTCCATCTGCACCACGGCACGACCGTCCGCATTCGACAGTTCACGGTACTCGATGGGACCCAGCACATCGCCATCCTGGGCATTCACCCAGGGGTTCGCTTCGATGGCGCAGATATCGCCCGGCGCCTGGCATTGCCAATCGCGCTTCAGCAGTTTGAACAGGGCGGGCGAAATGAAATCGGTCGAGGCCGCTTCGTCTGCGTAGAACAGCGGGCGCTCGTCATGGATGTAGCGCGCTGTCGCCAGCGCGTCGGCGGCGACGCAGCCGGCAGTGCTGCCAGTCGCGAAGCAACCTGTCGCGAAGGTCCCGATCATCACGGATAGTGCAATCGCGCCGCGCATCAGGCGCGCACACGCGCGGGGAAACCGACCATGCGCCGGCGTTCCTCGTCCCACAGCTTCAATCTCGCCGATTTCAAGCTGGTCCAGATCGTCAGGCGCGGTGCCATCTGCAGCAACGGACTCGATTCGAAGGCTTCGCGCAATCGGTAATTCGGGATGCGGCTGGCGAGATGATGGATGTGGTGGTAACCGATGTTGCCGGTAAACCAGTGCATCACCCGCGGCAGATCGAAGAACGAACTGCCGGCAATTGCGGCTTGCGTCGCGTCCCATTCTTCCTTGTGCACCCAATAGTTTTCTTCAAACGTGTGCTGCACATAAAACAGCCAGACGCCGAGCGCACCGGCAATCAACACCACCGGCAGATGCACCATGAACACCGTGTGCCAACCGACCAAGTAACCAAGCAATCCGCCGGCGACCAGCAATACGGCGTTGTTGATCCACACACTCGCCCATTCCTTTTTCCACGAGAACGGCATGTCGAACGGGAAACGGTGCTTGATCACGAACTGGTACATCGGTCCGATGCCGAGCAGCACCGGCGTGCTGCGATAGAAGCGATAGGTGAAACGACCCCACCAGGAACGCGCCTTGTATTCGGCCACGGTCAGCGTCTCGATGTCGCCGACGCCGCGCTTGTCGAGATTGCCGGCACCGCCGTGATGGATCGCGTGCGTCTTCTTCCAGTAGCCGTAAGGAAACAGCGTGATCAGGCCGAGCACGGCACCGACGATGTCGTTCGCCTTCGGCGACTTGAAGAACGAGCCATGGCCGCAGTCGTGCTGGACGATGAACAAGCGCACATACAGACCCGCTGTGGGCAGTGCCAGCAGCAATGTCCAGCCGTAGGACCAATCCGCAACGACGCTGTAGGCCATCAGGCCCCACAGACCGACGAACAGCGGAAACGTGTTGATCAGCTGCCACAACGCGCGGCCCAGATGTGGCTGCGCATACTGCGCGCACAACTGACGCAAATTGGTGGCGATTACTGGCGTATCGGTATTCGTGGTCACGCATCCCTCCGGTGCTTGCAGCCGCGCATTGTCCGGGCTGGACTGCTTGCGCGCAATTTCAAACGTTCGCTTTATTGGGCCATGGCGACCGCATGCAATCGCTCGTAAGCGCGCCATGCAGCCGCGGTACATGCAGCCGCGCGCCGAAACGGAGGATTCCATGCGCCCGTGACAATTTGTCGATCGCGACGCGAATCGCCGATCGTCAGCACTTCCCCCGCTGCAACACAGGAATCGTTGAGCGGCCAGCGCTGGAGCGCGGCCAGCTCAACGACTCAGCACCGCCATCACCTCGGCCGGGCAACTGTATTTCGCCATGTCGAGCAGGTTCGAGCCATCGTGGGTGGCGACATCCGGATTTGCGCCAAGGCCGATGAGGTACTCGATGATCGGTTTCAGGCCGGCTTCCGCTTGCGGAACACCGCAGTAGTTGATCGCGACATTGATCGGCGTCGGCGTCGCACCTTGCATTTGCGGGTAATGCACCGGCCGCTGGACATTGCCGGCATTGACCAGTTGCTTCACCTTCGCGAGCTGGCCCTTGCTGATCGCCTCGTACAAACCGGCACCATCGGCACCGCGTGTTTTCTCGATCGCGACCGTTGCCGCCGGTGCGCTGGCCGGCGCGCGTGCGGCACGCGCGTCGGCTTCGCGCCACGCCGGACGGATGCGGTTCATCGCGGCTTCCGCGGCCTTGGCGACACCGGGATCGGGATGCGCCAACGCGATGCGGGTGGCGTCGATCGCGGTGACGCCTTTGTCCCACAAGCCTTCTATATTTTGCAGGAACTCGATCTTGGCTTCGGCATTCGCATTCGCGTTCAGCCAGTCGCCGAGCAGACCCGCACGTTCGCGATCATCGGCGATGATGAAGTGGTGATTGCTGCGACACGCGCGGAAATAGGCGTCGAGTGGACGCTGCTTCAGGATCGGTACGCAGACCGCTTCCCAGTGTTTGCGCGCGGTCGCTTGCACCGGCGCAGTGCCTTGGCGATTCGATGTATCGGCGGCATCGGCCAGTACTTCGATGGCGCGCAGCTGCAGGGCTTCGCTGGCGCCGGCATCGCCGACCAGGGCTGCGATCTCGGACAGTCCGTGCGGCGTGCGACCGGCGACCGACGACAAAGCACCGAGCGCATCTTCGCGTTGTTCGCGATCGGCGAGCAGGCGTGCAGCCACGGGCGGCCACAAGGTCAACGATGCCGCGTCGCGCTCATCGCCGAGCAGATCCCAGGCGCGATCGCGCGTCTTCGGATACGGCGACTGCGCATAACGCAGCAGACGCGCGATCCAGTCCGCCGGCTTTGGCACCAGCGGCTTCATGCATTCGAGCAGGAAGGCAGTTGCGGGCGGCGACGCGTCCAGTGCTGCCAGCATCGGTGCGACCAGTCCGGCATCGCGGCTAGCGCACAGCGCCGTCAGCGCCCGTTCGGCGATTTCGACATTGTCGTCGGAACCGTCGCGCGCTTCGGCTTCGACGGCATCGAGGTAGTAGTCGACAAGATAAGGCAGCAAGGGCGGCGCCGGGTCGATGCCGACCAGACCGCGTGCCGCAAGGAACGCCACGTAGCCGCTGACACGTCGACCCGCGAGCACGCGACGGCGTGACGGCGCCAGCTGTTCGGCCGGCACGTTCATCGTCGCCAGCGCGCCGGCAGCATTCATCGCGATCGCCGGATCGGCATCGTCGAGCGCGTGTCGCAAGGCGGGTTCGGCGGGGGAGAACGCCTCGGGTTTCTGCGCTGCGAGTTCCCAGAGTTTCTCGGCGGCAGCGAGACGGATGGCCGGATCCGCGTTGCCGAGCAAGGTCGCCAACACCGGGGCGACCTGCGGCGCAAAATCGGCACCGAGTTGCTCGGCAGCTTCGATCTGTCGCGCTGGCTTGCCGCGTTCCAGATCGCGCAGCGCATTTTTCTGGATCTTGGCAAGGAAACTGTCGCCGATATCGGCATGCGACGACGTCGCGCCGGCGAAAATCAGAACCACGAAAATCAGATTCGTGCAGATTCGATTAAAGAATGGCGAACGCATCGACATGACCGGCTCCCGCGATATCGCAACACGCAAACGATAACGCAGACTCAGGCGGCTTTGCGTTCCGCGAGCATCGCGACGAACTCGCTGGCGAAGCGATGCGCATCGCCGGGCCAGCGCGCCGACAGCCAGTTGCCGTCACGCACGACGAAGCCGGGCGCGAGGTTGGCGGCGCTGTCGCGCTTGAGGCTGCGCGGCCCCGGATCGAACTGGCTGACCTGCGCGAGCGCGTCGGTGACTTCCTCTTCCACGGTCTGCTGATAGGTCCGGTAGTAATCGCCGAGCCAGGCCGCGGTCAGCGCCCAGGCCGACAGCTCCATGGTTTTCGGCAGGCCGGTGGTGCGGCGATTGAGCAAGACCGAATTCGCATCCGGGCCCAACGCGCGCACGGCGATCAATACGCCATGGCAAATCGCGGCGACCGGCAACTGCGCGGCGAACATCTCCGAGACCTTCTGCTGCAGGTCGACGGACTCAAGATAGGGCTTGATACCCGGCGCATGACCACCCGGCAGCAGCAACGCGTCGAAAGACTCGCGCAGCGCGCGCTTCCAGTCGATCGGATTGCGGAATTCCGGGCTCTGCGCCATCGCCGCGTAAGCGACGCGGCCATCCTGATTGGCCATCAGCAAGGGCTTGAATGGGCCGAAACCCTTGCCGGTGATCAGGCGCTGGTCGCATTCGCCGGGCAGGCCGTCGGCGGTGGCGAACACCACCTCATGATGCGCCGCGCGCAGATATTTCCACGGCACGGCCGACTCGGTCGGATCGAAGTCGCTGTTCGGGATCGCAATGAGTACGCGTGCCATGGCTGCATCCACCGTCGCCTTTCGGCATCGTAGCGGCAACGCGCACGGCGGTAATGCCGCATTCGGCGCAACTTCATTCGTCGCCCGCATCGTGCGAGCATCCGGCGAATCAGATGAGGCAAGCGGAGCCCGCCATGTCGAAGCCAAAGCTGTTTGCGTTGATCCTGATGCTGCCGTTCCTCGGTGGCTGCGGCAAGCCGAGCTCGGTCTTCGACTGCAGCGGCGATGGCGAAGCGCGCGGCAAGTTCAGTGAAGGCAACGCTGGCGCACTGACGTTCAAGGATGGCGTCGTCTGGGGCGACGCCGAACAGGGCTATCGCGTTGTGTTCACCGATGACACCGTGTTCGCCGACGCCATGCGCGCCAGCCCGAACCCGTCGCGGGAAGCACCGCTGGCGGCACAACTGTTGGGGATTCTGGTGATCGGCTATGACTTCGAACCCGACGGGGACTATCGCCAGCACTTCACTCAGGGCACCAGCACGTCGTCCGGTCACAGCAGCCTGGACAGCGGCAGAATCCAAGTTGATGGCAAGGGCTGCGCGCGCGGCGACGTGAAGCTTCAATACGAAGGCAGCGGCTATTTTGCGCTGCCCGTGAAGCGCGCGGCAACGACACAGGATATTGAGGTCGGCGGCTCGGCCGATATGGCTCAAAGTGCGGGGACGGATGATCCACTGCAGCGCTACGCCGCCACCCACGCGCGCCTTAGCAACCGTCATCCGGCAAATCCCTTCGAAGCCCTCGGCTATTCGAGTGCGTCCGCGACCATTTTGAGCAACGACAAGCGCGCCCAGGCCGCGCTGCTGAGAGTTCTCGCGCAATGCCCGAATCCGGCGAAAACCAGTCTCAACGAATATGCCGAAGTCGTCGGTACGGTGGAGGCGTCTCCGGGCGTGGTCCTGAGCGGCACGGCAGTGACGTCGCAGCAACCCGGTGGCCCGGTGCTGGACAACTGCTACGTGATGCAGCGCAATGGCGAGTACATCGACCAGTGCTGGCCGTTGACCACCGACTGCACGACCACGCCGCTCTACAAGGCCGATTAGGCCAAACAAAAATCCACCGCGTGCCAGACGGTGGATTGGGGGATTCGAAGGTTCGGGGATTACTTGCTGACTTGCGCCAGCGCGGCGGTCGTGGGCTCACCACGCAGATAGACGATGCGCTTGCTGCCGCCATCGCATTGTCCGACGATTTTTCCGCCGCTGGCGGTGACGGCTTCGATGTCAACGACATCGAGGGTGAAAGCCGGGACACCGTTGGCGCGAATCTTTGCGTCGATCTCCGACTTCAATTCATCACAGGGTTTGCGGGCGACGGCGTTGGTGCTGGCAATCAGGGCGAGGAGCAAAGCGGCATGACGCAGGTTCATCGGGTTTCCTTGGGGTTGGGGCCTCGAGATTGGTGTGGGTATCGGTCCGCCTGCGGGCGCATTGCGGTCGCGATGTGTCGCGAACGTGGCGAATCGCGGCGTCACGACTGAACCGCGATTGCGCCAGACTAGGCCGACATGTTCGCGTCCACGCCACCATCCGCCGATTGTTGTCTCGCACGCGCCTTGCGACCGCTCACTGATGCGCATCCGGAATTCTCGGGCGTGGTCGCGCTCGACGAGGGCGGCGACGCCTTCGCCGCGCGCATCCTGCTTGCCGACGCCGCCGAGCACCGCATCGACGCGCAGTACTACATCTGGCGCCACGACAATGCCGGCACCATGCTGCTCGCGGCCCTGCGCCGCGCCGCCGATCGCGGCGTCGCGGTGCGGCTGCTGCTCGACGACATCAACACCGCCGGCCTCGACGAAGCCCTGTTGGCACTCGATGTCCATCCCAACATCGAAATACGCGTGTTCAATCCTTTCCGCTGGCGACGCTGGCGTCTGCTCGGACTGCTCGCGGATTTCACGCGCTTGAACCGGCGCATGCACAACAAGTCGTTCACCGTCGATACCGCAGTGACCATCGTCGGGGGTCGCAATATCGGCGACGAATATTTCGGCACCGGCGAAGGCATGCAGTTCACCGATCTCGATGTGCTCGCAATCGGGCCGGTGGTCACTGAGGTCTCGCGCGATTTCGAACGTTATTGGACCAGCTCGCCGGCGCAGCCGCTGTCCCGTGTGCTTGGCACCCACCCGACGCCGGCATTTGCCCGTCACCGTGTCGGGTCGAACCTGATGTCGCACACCGACCACTACACCGCCGCCCTGATGCGCGAGCGCTGTGTGCGCGAACTGCTCGGCGGCCTGCTCGCCTTCGACTGGGCGCGGGCGCGTCTGGTCAGTGATGATCCGGCCAAGGTTTACGGTCGCGCCCGCAAGCGCGCATTGCTGTGGTCAAAGCTGCGCGACATCGTCGGCACACCGCAACATGCCCTGCAACTGGTCTCGCCCTATTTCGTGCCGACCGCCGTCGGTGTCGCCTTTCTCACCGATCTGGCCGCGCGCAACGTGCGCATCTCGATCCTGACCAATTCGCTCGAAGCCACCGACGTTGCGGCTGTACACGCCGGCTACGCGCGCTGGCGGCAGCCGCTGTTGCGCGCCGGCATCGCGCTGTTCGAGTCGCGGCGAGTGGTCGCGGTAGCGCGCAAGCGCCGGCATCGTCGTGGCGGCAGTTCAACGACGAGTTTGCACGCCAAGATTTTCGCGATCGATGGCGAGCGCGTCTTCGTCGGCTCGTTCAACTTCGATCCGCGCTCGGCGCGCTTGAACACCGAAATGGGTCTGGTCATCGAGAGCCCGGCACTCGCAGGCACCTGCGCCGCCCTGTTCACCCGCGCCGCAGAAATGCATGCCTACAGCGTGCAACTCGACGCGCTCGGCAAGCTACGGTGGCGACAACGCGATGCCGATGTCGACACGATTCATGACCGCGAACCCGGCACCACGTGGTGGCGCCGCACGGTGGTGAAGGTGCTGTCGTGGTTTCCGATCGAAGGACTGCTTTAACGCGCTATTGACTGCCGTGATTGCTGCAATGTTGAACTATTGTTACTTTGCGGCGCTTATCGCCAGTCATCGGGACGCTGAATGCACTCTTGGGAACTCTCTGAACGCATCCTGCGCGTTGCGTCGCTATCGCAACTCGAGCGCGACGCTGCGCAATGTGTGCGCCTGCTCGGCTTCGAACATCATGTCTACGTGCTGAAGATGCCGCGCACGCTCGGCAACCAAGGTGCCGGCGACTTTCAACTGCACAATCTCCGCGACGAGGCTTGGCAGTCCCTGTACGGCGGCTGGAACGATGTCGAACGGGCCGCGACCGATGTCCGCGTCGAACACGCCCGCGCCGGATTGCCGGCGACCGCGTGGAGCGTCGACAGCGGTGTCGCCCATACCCGCGCGGACTTGGCGCGCGGTGCACGCGGGGTATTGCGCACCGCAAATGCGGTCGGGCTGCGTGGTGGCGTCACGATTCCGATTGCCGCGCCCGGCATCAGCTGGGGCTTGATGACGTTTTCGACGTCGGCGACGAGCAATCTGCGCGAACTCGCGCCGCTGGTGGCACCGGCGCTGTACTTCGCCTCGTGTCTCAATGCGAGCGTGCGCCGACTGCTCGGCGCGTCGACTGAGACACCGTCGCTCAGCACTCGCGAATGTGAAATCCTGCGCTGGGTAGCCGCCGGCAAATCGTCCTGGGACATCGCCGGCATCCTCTCGCTCAGCGAGCACACCGTGAACTACCACTTGCAACGCAGCGCGCGGAAGCTACACGTGCATGGTCGCCAGGCGGCCTGCGCGCGCGCCCTGGCGTTGAACCTGATCGCGATCTAGCACTGCGGTCGCGCGGGGAGGGATCGCGACCACAGTTCCGAAATCAGCGAGAACCAGCGCTATTACCTGGCCTTGCCCTGCCAGTAGCGGTCTTGCACGGCGCACACTGGATTGCACACGATGGTTGTGCGATAGCCTTCATCATCAATGATGACGATGATGACCGGCTCCGTCGTGGTCCCCGTAGCCATCGCGCTATTGCTGGTGGTGAGCCCGCCAACCGCCAAAACAACGCCCATCACGGCAAGTTTGATCAACTTCATTGCAATCTCCTCGGTTCAAATGTCTTGCGTGCGTAGGTGGTCAACGCCAAGGACTACGACCGGGAAAGCATTGCAGCGGCCAGCGCCGGAGTTCCGCGGCACTGGCAGATCTGCTAGTGGGTATTGACGTGTACGAACGCGGCCTCACTGGTCGCCGCGCGCGCGCTCAGCCTCTTCCATCTTTTTGCGCAAGGACAGCGGCCGCATGTCGGTCCAAACATTCTGGATGTAATCGAGACATTCCGCCTTGCTGCCGCTTTTGCCGGCGTCGTTCCATCCCAAGGCGTTTTCGCGCTCGGCCGGCCAGATCGAATATTGTTCTTCGTGATTCATCACGACCTTGTAGATCGTGGTGTCCTCCTGCTCGTCGCCACTGGCCGATCGCTGTTGCGCTAGCGCCGGTTGCACGGGCTCACTTTTGGGCTGCGGCGGACTCGACGGCGGCTCCGGCACCGAAGGTTCCTCGTCGACGGCGTCGGATTCCGACATCGCGTCCGCGGATTCATCTTCCAGCGGCGCAGCTTCTTCCGATGCCACTTCGCCCTCGTCGAAACCCTGATCTTCGGTCTCTTCGTCGGCCGCTGCTTCGTCGTCCGCAACCTCGTCGCCAGACGATTCCTCATCGGACTCGTCGGAGCCTTCGTCGGATTCATCCTCGGCGTAGGCCTCGTCATCGGCCTCTTGCGCGAGCGCCAAAGTGCCGCCAAACCCCAGCGCAATCGCCATCGCGAACCCGATCACCAAAAACAGTCGTCTGACCATTGCCGTCCCCTATCCGGATGTCTGGAGCGAGCATAGCGAACCCGTCTGCGCGAAGCGCGCACTCCAGTTCTGGCCCACCTCATGGCCAAAAATCTAAAGTGTGTGCACTCAGAAGAGCAAAATGTGTGCCTCGACCACCCCGGCATACACACACTTTGCCAACGGACGGAAACCAGAGTTTGTACAAGCAGTTGATTGCTAGGCAATCGTGCCTTCCGCTTCTCCGGCCGAGCCGGGAGCTACGAAGGCAAAGTGTGTACATCCGGGACGTAGGGGTTCGACATCGGCGACGGGTAGCACGTTAGAAGCGCATCGAGAGAACATGCTGGCCGTGAACGTCCCATCAACCGACTTCGTTTCCGCAGCGGCCCGCCGCCGAACCTTGTCCAGCAAGGCTCGCTCGACCGTTACCAGATTGAGGCGCTTAGGTATCTATCGAGTCATGATTGCTGGCGGCCTTGGTCCATGATTGAAGTCAGGCGCCTGCTCGAAGCTCAGTTGGTCTGATCGGCTCGGGCGGCGTGTCCACCGATCGAGTGTGGGAGTTCGCTTCTGCTGTTGACGCTCGCTGAGAATTGACCCGCGCGCAGGAGCATGGGAAATCCACGGCCGGAAAACAAACCGGGATTTCTCCATTCGATGCGCTGCTCACCGGCGCTTATCGCCCCAATTCTGCGCTTGCCCCCGGTACCGTCAGGTTGGAGCGTGTGATGCCTTCGAATCCATCGGCGAAGAGACCGATCGTCACGATGGGGTCCGCGTCGGTGACGCTGTTGTTGGCAGGACTCGGATCGTTTTGCCCATTGGCCACCGCCACACTGGCGGTGTTGGTGACGAATGCGCCCGCGGTGCCGTCCACCGTTGCCATGACATCGAAGCGAAGGTATTGACCGGGGTTCAGGTTGACACTGCTGGCGAGGTTACCGAGGCCGGTTTCGGGTATCGGGCAGGCCGCCGTCGATTGCGCCTGCACACAGGCCCAAGTGCCGTCGATCAGCGTCGCCGGCAAGGTGTCGGTCACGCTCGCGCCGCTGGCCGCGACCGGGCCGGCATTGGCGACCACGACGGCGTACACCGTGCTTTGGCCAGCCAGCAATCCCGCGACGCCATTGCTCTTGTCGATCTGCACGTCCGCGTCGATGATCTCGTCCGCACCGATGCAAGGCCGGATCGCCGATCGCAGCTGGTTGTCGACATCGACGGTGATTCCCGCAATCGGCGTGGCGTTGCCGAGCAAGGGGCTGGTGACCTGCAGATGCGGATCGCTGTCGGACACGTACAAGGGGTCCTGCTCGATCGAGTTGGTATCATCCGCTACCGCCGTGCGCCAGGCGCTTATGTTGGCGTAGTCGGTGCCCGCGCCCGCCAGCAGGCTGCCGGCGCGGAAGAAGCCGGCATTGGCGCCGCTCGCAAAGAAGTTGTTGAAGTTCGAGTCCAGATTGGCAAAGGTCGAGCTGGCCATGCCGATCGCATAGCTTTTCGCGTTGGCGCCACCGCCGGTCGCGATCTGGGTGGTGGCGAACGCATTGTTCTTCAGCTCCACATTCGGGTCGCTGCCCGAGATGGCAAGGCCATAGCTCGGCAGCTGGTTGACCTGCGCGCCGCGATCACCGGACAGGGCAACCGAGTTGTACAGCACCCGGGTGCTCGACCCCGCCGACCCGGCGACGAACAGGCCCACCGAAATGTGGGGGCTTGTGGCGTTGGCGTTCACCCCGGAAATCAGGTTGTTGGCGACTGTGTTGGTACCGCCGGGACTGCCGCCGACGGCAATGCCCGCGGCCGAAAACGTGCTGGTCTGGCTGACGCCGCTGACTCGATTGTGCGTGACCGTCGCATTGGTCACGCCGCCGCCAGTGACCAAGTTGCCGTCGAGGGACTGTACGCCCAGGCCGATGCCGACGGCATCCTGGCTTTCATTGCTGTCGATGCCGCCGACGCTGTTCAAGCTGACTACTGCGCCATTGTCGTTGAGCACCAGCATGCCCACGCGACGAATTCGATCGGCGCCGCCAGCGCTAAGGTCGTTCATCGTCAGCACCGTGCCGATGTTGGGATTGCCTGCATTCTGCCCAAGCGAAAACACGCCAAATGTTGCGCGCTTGAAGGCGCAGTTCTCGACTCGGTTGTTGTCGTTGTCGGTGCCTGCAGTACTCGGTGTATTGCCGCTCAGGGAAACCACCGCCAGGCTGGTCGTGGGGCCCTGTCCGGACAGGTTCAGATTGCGCAGGACGTTGTTCTGCGCGCCATTGCTGCCGCTGCCAAAATGGATCACGACGGCGGACGCACCAGTGTTGGTGTTTTGAATGGTGAGCTCGCGCAGGGCTGCATCGCCGCCGATCTGACCGCTGGCGATGGCCCCTGTGGTGGAGCCATCGAGGGTGACGCGATCGGCGCCATTGAAGCGGATCAGCGGCGCATTGGCACTGCCCACGATCGTCCGCGCGCCACCGCTGGGTTTGATGGTCAGGGTATAGCCACCGACGCCATCCTCGGGCCATTGATTCAAGGCCACGGTCCCGGTTTCCAGCAGCAGGTCCGCGGTGATGTGGATCGTGGTGTTGCCGGTCAGGGCGCCGTAGTTGATGGCATCGAACAGGCCGCCGTCATTGGTGAGCGACGCGAAGGCTTCTCCCGGACCAACGTTGTAGTCGCCGCTGAATGCCGCGCCGATCAGGTACTGGTTCGGCACGCTGGGCGGGCTGAACACGGAGTTGACGAATCCGTAAAATCCGGCGCTCGGGTTGGCGCCGCCATTGCGGGCCCTGTCCTGCGCCACCACGAAATACTGCACGACGTCATTGAAGACCACGCCACCGAGACCAGCATGGTTGATGTCGCATGTCCACGTCCCATTGGGCCCCTGCGTGCAGGCCTGTGAGAAATAAGCGCCGGCATTCTTCCGGTAGTAGATTCTCGGCGCATCGATACCGACAGCCACGCCGCCGGCGTCGGCGATGGTCGCCACAACGGTGCGATTGCCGGGCAGGGTCGCGGTCGGCAGCGGGGTGTAGTTGATGGTCGGACTCAGAGCGTCGTAATGAATGCCATCGAATTCATCGGCGCCGATGTCGGGTGCGAAGGCACCGTCATAGACCGATCCAGTCGGGCCGGGGCGCGGCTGCTGGTCGTAGTCCACCGTCGTGCCGGCGATAATGGTGCCGCACGATTCCATTGGGGAGGCCCAACCCAGATTCAGATGCAGATCGTTGGCGGCATTGACATAGGCCACGTCAAAGCCGGAAACACTGTTGCCATCGCTGGCGGAAGTCGCCTTCCATCCGGGAAAGGTCAGATTGCCGTTCCAGTACCCGACGGTCGCAGCGTTGGCGTTGAGGACGTTGAAGTCGGAGGCATTGGCCGCCCATCCGATGGGGCCCGCGGTCGCGCCAAAATTGTTGGCGATGGCGAAATGCGCGCCGGTGCCACCGCTGCGGGTGTTGGTGATCAGGTTGTTGCGCAGATCGACGGTTTGATTGCGCACCGTGGCGGAAAGATCGCCGCGCAGGAATCCAAAGCTGGGCTGGGCGCCAGCCGCCGCCGTACCGATGATGTTGATGGTGTTGAAGTAGATCTTGTCGACCGGATCGGGGGTCGACCCGTGATTGCCCTGGATACCGATGAACGTGGTGTTGGTAGCCTGGCCCGATCCCAGCGCGATCATGTTGTTGGTCACGGTAATGACGCTGGTGCCGGAGCGGATGACGATGCCGGCAACAATGCCCGGCGTGGTTGCCGACGCCGACGTGCTGGCGTTGCTCAGCCCGAAGATCCGGTTGCGCGTGATCGTCGTGTTGACAGCAATGCCGTGCACGATGCCGGCGCTCCAGCCGCCGATCGCTCCGACGTTGGTGCGCGCAATATTGGAGATCACATTGTCTCTGATCTGCGAGTTGGCACCCAGGCCGATGTTGATGCCCCCTGCACCCGCCTGTCCGTTGGCGACCCCGTTATTGGCGTTGTCGGACACTAGGTTGCTAATGGTGTTGCCGCTGATGTTGAGCGTCGCCGCCACCGAAGTTGAGCCATCCGTTCCAATGCCGCGCACGAAGCCCGTAGTCCCGGTTCCAAACGACGACAGGTTTTGAAGGGTGTTGTTGGCGATAGCAATGGTCCCGGACCCGGCGATGCCGAGGTGGATTCCGGATACCAGCGAGTTTCCCGTGGTCAGACCGCTGGTGCCGCCGCGCAGATTGTTGGCCGTGGCATTGCCGATGGTGTTGCCACTGATGGTTAGCGACGCCGGGGATTCGCTGACATTGATGGCGGTTACCGAACCCGCCGCTGACGCGGTCACGCCCGAGGAGGACAGGCCTCCGATGATGTTGTTCTGCACGGTCACGGTATCCGCTGACGAGGTATGCATGCCTACCACCAGGGCGCCGGTGTTGGTTGACACCACGCTCAGCAGGTCGGTCCCTGCGGCACCACCGATGACGTTCGGCGCCGTCGTGCCCACGCTCGCATTGCCGCCGGTGATGTTGAGGCCACAAAGCACGCCATTGGTCGTGGTCGCGCCGCTGGAGGTCGCCAGGCTGATGCCCGACACGGTGTTGCCCTGCACCGAGACCGGCGCCGCCGCGGTCAGGCCGATATCGATGGCGATAAAGCGGGTCGCGATCGCGCCCGCCATGGTGTAGACGCCGGTGCCCGCGGCGCTGGCAAACCCGATGACATTGCCGGTGATGCTGTGATTGGCACCGCTCGCCACCTGGATGCCGCGATGCGTGTTGGCCACGGTGTAGGTGCGGGTTGCGGCCTGAAAGAGGCGATTGCCGCTCAGCGTCCACTGCGTATCGCCGCTGGCAATCAGGATGCCCGCGGTCGGCGACGCGGCATTGAAGAAATTGGCGATGCTGCAGTTGTTGATGGCATTGCCGGAATTGTCAGCAGGCGCTGCACTGCCACTGGCGTACACGCCATTGGTTGGCGTGGCGGCGCCAGCCTGGGCGATCGTGCAATTGGACACCACGTTGTTGTCGTTGCCGGTGGCGGTACCCGTCGCAAACAGCACGGTGCCCTGGGTGACACCGCTGCCCGCGCCCAGGATCGAGACGTTGCTGATGACGTTGTTGCTGGCATCGTTGATCAGGCGCAGCGTGGACGCGGTGGCGCTGGTATCGGCGTTCGTCAGCGTCAAGGCATCGCCGCCGCTGTTGAGACCGTTGATGGTCACGTTGTCTGCGCCATCGAGGTCGATCAACGGCGCGGGCATCGACCCATTGATCGTGCGGGTTGCGCTCCCGCTGGGTGAGATCACCACGCTCGCATAGCTTGCCCCGCCGGAACCGCTGGCACCCAGAACCGCCGTGGCAAGCTCGGTGGTGTTGCCTGTCAGGCTGATGCTGATGCTGCCCCGATGGGTGCCCGCATTGATGGCGCTGAAGGCATCTCCCAGCGTCGTGTACGTCGCATTGGCGGTACCGGCAGTCGCCGTGACATTGACCTGCGCCATCGCCATGGCCGGTGCCAGCAACACGCTGGCCAAGATCAGGATCGCCCGGAAACCGGTACGAACGAAATACGGCACGGCACGGCAGAACGGCAAACGACAAATCATCTCATCCCCCAAGCAAAAAACTCGCATCCCGGGTGACGAAGAACCCCTCGCGGCCGCCACCTACCGCTTGCATCACGCACGATACCCCATCGACGCCCGCCCGACCGAATCCCGGCCAGCCGCAGGATTCTAGCCCGGCCGTCTGCGCTGAATGGACGAATCTGCAATGATAAGGTGACCCCGCCAATGCCGAGCGGCGGCGCTGCTCGAGTGGTGTCGCCGAAGAAGGCGATGAGCCGCGCTGCATCTGCCTGCGGTGTGCACAGCGTGGATCACCGAGTAGATCCGGCGCACGATGGCGGAAAATCAGAGTCGGTACATCAGGTGGAAAACCAAAGTCGGTACAAAGTGCACATACCTTGATTTTCTGGCCACTCTTGGGTCGCCGAGAATGAACGGAAAGTTAAATTCACGTTAATCGGAAATCGCCAAAAACATCAATCGGTTCAACGGTTTGACAGGAGAAACGGCGGGCGGATACCGTACCCTCCGATTTGTTTGCGGTGCGTCTTATGGCTTGGTTCCCGATTCGTCTGTTCAAACCCGCCACACCGCACCGCCAGGCGCTGCGCCGGCACAGTCAACGGCGGCACGCGCACTTCCAAAGTTTCCGACCTGCTTGGTCGATTCTCCAGAACCTGACCAGCGTCGCTACCGACTGGCGCCGCCGACCCTGGGTCATCGCCGTGGCGACCACTCTGGTCGCATTGTTTTCAGCGCTGGTACTGCCGTCGATCGCCTCGGTGGTGCGACCAAACGCCGTGGCGGACGCCAATGCCGTCTCACTGGCTCTGCCGAAAGCACCGATCGAGACCTTTCTACCCGGCGCCGGCGACGACCGCGTCGCCCTGATCAACGGCGTTTACGCGCCCTTGTCGGAAGCCACGCAGTGGACCTCGATCACCATCGAACGCGGCCAGACACTCGGCGAAATCTTCGCGCGTCTCGGCATCGACTCACGACAGCTTGCGCGTATCGTGGCCGCCGCACCGAGCGCCGACAGCTTCACTCGCCTGCGCCCGGGTGACCGCATTGGCATCCGCCGCGATGACAGCGGTGCCCTGATGGCCCTGCAACTGGATGTCGACAGCGACACCCGCCGCGTCGTCGAAATCGACGGCAACAAGGTCAGCGAGCGCACCATCGAACGACCCATGGAAAAGCGCGTGCGCGCGGCCAGCGGACAGATCGTCGGCTCGCTTTTCGGCGCCGGCGAACAGGCTGGCCTGGACGACAGTACGATCATCCGCCTCGCCAAAGTGTTCGGCTATGACATCGACTTTGCCCAGGACTTGCGCCGCGGCGACCAGTTCTCGGTGGTGTTCGAGGAGCTCTACCGCGATGGTGAGATCGTCGCTGGCGGCGAGATCATTGCTGCGACCTTCATGAATCGCGGACGCCGCTACGACGCGCTGCGCTTCGAGAAGCCGGATGGCAGCATCGAGTACTACGATCAGACCGGACGTCCGCTGCGCAAGGCCTTTATCCGCACTCCGGTCGAGTTTTCGCGCATCAGTTCGCGCTTCAGTTCAGCACGTCGTCACCCGATTCTTGGCACCGTGCGTGCGCACAAAGGTGTCGACTATGCTGCGCCGTCGGGCACGCCAATCATGGCTGCCGCCGAAGGCCGCGTCAGTTTCGCGGGATGGAAGAGCGGCTACGGCCGTGCCGTGATCATCGACCACAGCCGCGGCCACTCGACCCTGTACGCGCACATGTCCGGTTTCGGCAAGGCGGCGAAGATCGGCACGCGCGTCCGCCAGGGCGACAATATCGGCTATGTCGGCATGACCGGCCTGGCTACCGCACCGCACCTGCACTACGAGTTCCGCATCAATGGCGTGCATCGTGATCCGTTGAAGGTGACGCTGCCGCCACCGGAACCGCTGCCGCAGCGACTGATGGCCAAGTTCCACGCCATCACCGCGCCTTACATCAAGCAACTGGCGCAGGTCGAAGTGCGCAGCGTCGCCCTCGCACAGCGCTGATGCCGGAAACTGCCCTGTATCTCGGGCTGATCTCGGGGACCAGCGCCGACGCCATCGACGCCGCCCTGGTCGACTTCAGTGACGGCCAGCCGCGCTGCCTCGCGAGCAGTGCCACCGCCTACGCGCCGGATTTGCGCGCGCAGATTCTGGATCTGGCGCTGGCACGACAGGCCGCGAGTTTCGATGTCGTCGGCGAGCTCGATGTCGCCATCGCCGAAGCCTTCGCCGCGGCCGCGAATGCCCTGATCGCCAAGGCGGGTGTCGATCGAGACCAGATCCGCGCGATCGGCTCGCACGGCCAGACGCTCTGGCATCGGCCCTACGCCAAACATCCGTTCACCGTGCAGCTTGGCGATCCGAACGTGATCGCAGAACGCCTGCGCATCACCACGGTCGCCGACTTCCGCCGTCGCGATATCGCCGCAGGCGGTCAGGGCGCCCCGCTGGCACCGGCGTTTCATGCCGCCTGCTTCGCAGCAGCGGACGAGGCGCGTGCCGTGCTCAACCTCGGCGGTATCGCCAACTTGACCTTGCTCGTGCCAAACGCACCGGTGCGCGGTTTCGACACCGGACCGGCGAGCGCCCTGATGGACGCCTGGTGCGCGACGCAGACTGGCGCGAGTTTTGATGACGGCGGCGAATTCGCCGCGAGCGGCGAGGTCGATACCGCCTTGCTCGCGCGACTGCTCGCCGACCCCTACTTCGCGTTGCCCGCCCCCAAGAGCACCGGGCGCGAAACCTTCCAGATGCATTGGCTGTGCGAGCGGCTGCGCGGTGACGAGGTGCCGGCCGATGTTCAGGCCACGCTGCTGCAACTGACCGCGCACAGCATCGCGCAGGCGCTGAGCCGCGAGTGTCCGCAAGCGGCGCGCGTCATCGTCTGTGGCGGCGGTGTGCACAACCCGCGGCTGATGCAGGCCCTGCAAACGCTGGTCGCCCCGGTGCGGCTGGAGACAACGGCGGCATACGCCGTCGATCCGGACTACGTCGAAGCCATCGCCTTCGCTTGGCTGGCACGCGAAACCCTCGAAGGTCGACCCGGCAATCGCCCCGAAGTCACCGGCGCGCGCGGTGCGCGTGTGATCGGCGCGATTTACTCGGCCTGAAGCGCGCAATCATCCAGTCAAGGCAATCGCTCGAACGCGGCAATCGCCTCACGCAAGGCGGCCGTCTCGTCCTGACCCCAGGCCCCGGCGAGACGCGCGATGTCCTGTTTCGGATTGCCAACCGGCAGCGTGTCGAGATCGAGCTTCAATGCCTGGCGCAGCAGTTTCAGCAGCACGTCATTGATCGGGATGCCATGCAGCCGCGCCAATTCCTTGACGCGTTCGGCGACGTCGGCGTCGATGCCACGGATGAGGATGTCGGGCACGTACGGGGCTCCAGAACGATGCGTGATTTGATCCGATTCGATCCTAGCCGGCGTGATTCTCGCCATGCAACCAAATGTGTCACAACTCTGCCTGAGTGACCGCCTGCGGTCTCGGCGGAATACGTCGCGCCAACATCACGCAGAGGATCAATGTCGGTAGACCGATCAGCGCCGTGCCGACGAAGAACAAGGCGTAAGCATCGATCAGGCTATGACTTTGCGCGAGCCACTCGACGGTGACCCCGGAGAAGCCCTTCAACACTTTGCCGAGCAGGGCGTAGAACGAACTCAGCAGCGCGTATTGGGTGGCGGTGTAGCCGAGGCTGGTCAGGCTCGACATGTACGCGACCAGGGCGGCCCCAGCGAAGCCCGCGGAGAAATTGTCGATCGCCATCGCCGCCGAAAACACGCCGGCATCGCCGCCGGACCAGGCCAGCCAGGAAAACGCGAGGTTCGAGCCTGGCCCGAGGACTGCGCCGAGCAGCAAGGTCGGCACGAAGCCATAGCGCAATGCGAACAAACCAGCCGACGCAATGCCCGCAAGCGACGCCACCAGACCGACCGATCCGCGCACCGTACCGACGATTTCCTTGTCCAGCCCGAGATCGGCATAGAGCGGGTTCGCCATCGGGCCCATCACGAAATCCGGCAATCGGTACAGACTGATCGCGGCCAACATCAGCAGGGCGTTGACGCCATGGGTCTTGAAGAAGGTCAGGAACGGGCCGACGATGGCATCGGCGACCGACCGCATCGACAGGAATGCGCGCGCTGTCGACAGCGTTGCCAAACGCGGCTCCGGCGCGAACCACACCGCGATCATGCCGATGCCCATCAACGCCGCCATCAGCTGGTACGACAGCGGCCAACCGAGTTCGGCCGCGATCACCAGGATCCAGGCATCGGCCAGCAACAACGCGGCGCGATAGCCGAGCTGCGCCGCCGAGCCGAGCAGTGCCATGGCTTCGGTGTCTTCGGAGGCTTCGATGCGCCACGCATCGATCACGATATCCTGGGTCGCCGACGCGAATGCCGCCAGCAAGGCGAAGGCACCGAACCAGGCAAGCTGATGCGGCGCTGGTCCGATCATCGCCATGGCGACGAACGCGGTCGCGATCAGCAATTGCGACAGCAGCATCCAGCCGCGGCGCAAGCCGAGCCAGCGTCCTAGCCCGGGCACCTGAATCTTGTCGATCAGCGGTGCCCACAGGAATTTCAGCGAGTAACAGAGGCCAACCCAGGACAGGAATCCGATCGTGGCGAGTTCGATCCCGACTTCGCGCAGCCAGAACCCGAGCGTATTGCCGACCAGCATGAACGGCAGGCCGGAGGCGAAGCCGAGCGCCAGCATGACGGCCGTGCGCGGCTCGCGCAGTCCGCGCAACACCCGCCGCCAGCCAGCTTCTGCGCGCGGTTCAGCGGTCATAGTCGACCACTACCGGCGCGTGATCGGAGAATCTCGGTTCGGAATGGATGCGGCAGGTCGCAACCCGCGCGGCCAGAGCCGGCGTCACCATCTGATAGTCAATGCGCCAGCCGACATTCTTGGCGCGTGCCGCACCGCGCTGCGACCACCACGAATAATCTTCGCCGGTCGGATGCAGCTGCCGGTAGGCGTCGATCCAGTCGCGTTCGCACAGCGTGTTCAGCCAGCTCCGTTCCTCGGGCAGACAGCCCGAGTTCTTCTGGTTCGACGTCCAGTTCCTGATATCGAGTCGCGAGCGCACGATGTTCCAGTCGCCACACAAGACGTAGTCGCGGCCGCTCGCTGCCCACTGCGCGAAGATCGGGGCAATCCAGTCCATCACCTTGAACTTGAACTGCTGGCGTAAGTCGCCGGACGAACCTGAGGGCAGATACAGCGAGACCACGCTGAGGTTGCCGAAGCGCGCCTCGATGTAGCGCCCTTCCTCGTCGAATTCGCACCAACCGAGCGCGGTGCGCACTTCGTCCGGGGCCTGTCGCGTGTAGATCGCGACGCCGCTGTAGCCCTTCTTCGTGCTGGCGTCGCGGAACCAGCGCTGATAGCCGGCGGGTGCAAACACCGCGTCGCCGAGTTGGTCGACTTGCGCCTTGGTTTCCTGCAGGCACAGCACGTCCGCCTGCTGCGCGGCGAACCAGTCGAAGAACCCCTTGGTCGCCGCGGAACGAATCCCGTTGGCGTTGAAGCTTACGATGCGCATCGGAAAGCCATTCCGGGAAAAGTCGGCAACATAGCGGAAGCGTTGCCGCCTGCCGAGAGTGCGCGTCGCTAAACTGCGCGTTCACAAAAACCGGATGACCGACATGTTTGACCACCAACGTGAATTCCTTGCGCTCGCCCTGCGCCATCAGGTGCTGCGCTTTGGCGAATTCACGCTCAAATCCGGCCGCGTCAGCCCGTATTTCTTCAACGCCGGCCTGTTCAACGACGGCGCCGCGCTGGCCGCGCTCGGCCGCAGTTACGCGCAGACGCTGACGCAAAGTGCGCTCGGCTACGACATGCTGTTCGGTCCCGCCTACAAGGGCATTGCGCTCGCGACCACGGTGGCGATCGCGCTCGCCGACCACCACGGCCGCAATGTGCCGCTTGCCTTCAATCGCAAGGAAGCCAAGACCCACGGCGAGGCCGGCACTCTGATCGGCGCGCCGTTGGCCGGTCGGGTGCTGATCGTCGACGACGTGATCACCGCCGGCACCGCGGTACGCGAAGCCATTGACTTGATCCGCAGCCATGGCGCCACCCCGGCCGGCGTGCTGATCGCGCTCGACCGCCAGGAACGCGGCCAAGGCGAACGCTCGGCGGTCGAGGAAGTGCGTGCCGAATTCGGCATCCCGGTCGTCGCCATCGCCGGACTTGCTGAACTATTGCAATTCACTGCTGAGCATTCCGAGCTGATTCAGCACCGGGACGCGCTTTTGAACTATCGTCATCGGCATGGTGTTGAAGTCATCGTCTAGTCTTCGTGGAGTACGTCATGCGTCGCACAATCCTCGGTTCGCTCGTTGTCTCGTTGTTCGTGTTGAGTGCGCCGGTTGCCGCCGGCAAGCTGTACAAGTGGGTCGACGAGAAAGGCAATGTCACCTATAGCGACAAGGTGCCGCCGGACGCGGCACGACTGGCGCGCAAGGAGATGAACGACCGCGGCGTCACTGTGAAACAGGTCGAACGCGCCAAGACCCAGGAAGAAATCGCAGCCGAGGCGGCTCAGCGAGTGGCGGACGCCGAAGCACGCAAACTTGCCGAAGCGCAGGCGCAAGCCGATCGCGCGCTGATGTTGTCCTACAACACCGAAGCCGACTTGCTGCGCGCTCGCGAACAGGAGCTCGGCGTGCTCGATGCGAACATGGTCACTGCGAGATTGACGATGGGCAGTCAGGAAAAGAACCTGTCTGATCTGCTCGCCCACGCCGCAGATTTCGAACGCAACAAGAAATCCATTCCAAAAACCGTGACCGACTCGATCGCGACCGTGCGAGCGCAGATTGAGGCCCAGCAGAAGACGCTGACCGATCGCGAAGCCGCAAAGACAAACGTGAGCAAGGACTACGACGCCAAGCTGATCCGCTGGCGCGAACTGTCTGCGGAAGGCGAAAAGTCGACGACCGCCGCCCAGTAATTGGAACCGTGAAGGCGGTGCTGACGATTTCTGCGCACCGCTTTCGCATTCGCTGCCGCACCGTGCGGCCATGCGAATCGTCACCGTTCTGTCCTGGCTTGCGCTGATCCCGACTGCGGCAATCGCCGCCGACCTTCGTTATGACGGTGTCGCCTACGCCAGCGAGAGCGGCGAGCTGCAGTATCGCGAAACCCATTACCTCGACTTCGACGCGGCCGGTGTGCTCGCCGAGCGCATCGTGCTCTACGCCTGCCCGGACGGCGGCGCGTTTGCGCGCAAGCAGGTCGACTACCGGTCGTCGCCGGAAGCGCCCAGCTTCACCATGGAAGACGCGCGCCTCGGTTATCGCGAAGGCCTGCGCCCCATGGCAAACGACAGTGCCACCTATGAGGTGTTTTCACGCGCCGCCGCCGATGCATCGGAGCGGCGGACGGCGGTCTCGCAAGCCGGGCTGGTCGCCGACGCCGGCTTCGACAGCTTCCTGAAATTGCGCTGGCCAAGCATTCTGGCGGGACGTCCGCTGCCGCTGAAATTTCTGATCCCGTCCTTGCAGAAGGCGGTGGACTTCGAAGTTCGCCTCGACGAAGCGACGACGGTCGCCGGCCGCGATGCCGTTCGCGTGCGGCTGTCGCTTGGTCGCTGGTGGGGATTTCTCGTCCCGAGCATCCACGCCACCTACACCCGCGACGGCAACGAACTGCTGCGTTTCGAGGGCGTCAGCAACGTCCGCGGCAGCGACGGTGAGAATTTGCAGGTACGCATCGAGTTTCCGGCCTCGTCGCGCAAGACGTTGCCGCACTTCGATCGCGATGCCCTGCTCGGTTTGCCGCTGACCCGCAGCTGCGACGCAGTCCCGCGACCGAATCCGGTGACCATGCATCCTTGATGAGGACGGCGCATTCCGCGTCGCAGGCCGGTATCCCCGGCTGATTGCCTACTCGAGGACCGGATCATGCGCAAACTTCGCCATCTGGTCGCGCTCACTCTGGGCGTCCTGTTCGGACTCGGCGTCGCACACGCCGGCAACACGCCGGAAAACCAGACCATCAAGACCGTGCTCAAACCCAAGAATGACGCCGGCGGTGTCGAGCTACTGCGTTTCGACGGCGCGCTCGCGGTCGGCGAAGCCCGCGGTTATGAAACCGATGCCGGCACACCGGTGCTGGTGACACGCACGCCCGAAGGTCTGCGTATCGAACTGGCCGAGCGCACCATCAACATCGCCCTGCCCGACGTCGAACCGGGCCCGGCCGGCGACCACGGCCACGACATCAATGTGCAGAAACTGGTGCGCATTGAAGGCGACGCCAGCGACACCGGCGAAACCCGTGTCGTGGTGCTGCGCGGCGACCACGCGGCGCTCGACGAGGGCGACATCGAGCGCATGCTCGAAGGCGACGGGGAAACCCTCAGCGAGCTGCACTCCGAGGAGGGTCACGAGTTGCGCAAGGTCCACATCGTGCGCAAACATGTCGACGAGTCCGACACGACGAACTGAGCGACCGTGTCCGCTGCCGCTGTCCGGGTCCGGACAGCGGCGCTTGGCGGACACCGGACATACTGCCGCGTGTAATTTTTTCGCTTTGAAATCAATGTATTGAAAGCATTCTCGACTGGCACGGAAACTGCTTTTGTCAGCTGTCATCCGAAGAAGGAGCTTCACCATGTACCGCGCCAACCCGATCAAACGCGCCAAGATCGCAATCATCACCTTCGCCATCGGTGGCCTGGGGCTGGCCATGTCGGCACAACCCTTGCCGGTCGCTAGTAGCGATGCGCTGGCCGCTATCGGTCCGATTGCATTGCCGGTCGCACCTGCCCAGGCCGAAGTGGCCCCCAGCACGCGTCGCGCGTGGCGCGATCAGATTCCGGCGATGATCATCGTGCGCCGCGTACGTCCGTCTTGAGGAAGTTCGTCACAGGCACGACACTGCGCGCATGTGGCATGTCGTGCTGTTCGAACCTGAAATACCCCCCAATACCGGGAACGTGATCCGTCTCTGCGCGAACACGGGTGCCTTCCTGCATCTCATCAAGCCGCTCGGCTTCGAGCTCGACGACGCGAAACTGCGCCGCGCCGGGCTCGATTACCACGAGTTCGCGGCCATCCATGTCCATGACGACTACCCCCACTTCCAGGCGAGCGTCCATCCGGCGCGGGTGTTCGCATTCTCGACGCGTGGTCGCCGCAACTACGCCGATGTCGCGTTCGCTGCCGGTGATGCGCTCGTGTTCGGCCCCGAAACCCGCGGGCTTCCCAATGCCATGCTCGACGACCTCGCCCCGGAAAACCGCTTGCGCTTGCCGATGCGTGCCGGCAATCGCAGTTTGAACCTGTCGAACTCGGTTGCGGTCGCTGTATTCGAAGCGTGGCGGCAATCCGGATTTGCTGGCAGCGACGCCCATGAACATGCGCTGAGCTGACACGATTCATGCTCAGACCACGTACATGCACTGAACGCGACCATTCACCCCCCTCGCTATAGGCGAGATCCATTGGAGATAATCATGCGATTGAACAAGATGCGAGTGAACAAGATGCGAGTGAACAAACTCATGCTCGGACTGCTGCTCGCAGTGCCGTTCGCGGCATCGGCGGAAGACCTCAGCTATTCCTATCTGCAAGCTGGCGCGACGCGCGTCGATGCGGACGGTTTCGATGCCGAAAACGGCATCGGCTTCGGCGCTGCGGGCGAACTCACCGAAAACTGGCACATGTTCGGCAACTACCGCAGCTACTCGGTCGATGTTCTCGACGAGAGCTTTGATGTCGATGGCTGGAATCTTGGCCTGGGCTACAACATGGGCATCAGCGACAGCGCCGACTTCATCGGTCGCGTGTCCTACGAAAAAGCCGAGACCGCCGGCTTCAGTGCGAACGGCTTTGGCGTCGAAGCCGGCATCCGCAATGCCTTCAACGAACATTTCGAAGGCGGCGCATCACTCAAGTACACCGACATCGAAGACGAGAACAACACCGGCATCGAACTCTACGGCCAGTACAAGTTCGGCGAGTGGGGCATCGTCGGCACGCTCAGCCTCGGCAGCGAAGCCAATGAATTCTTCATCGGTCCGCGCCTGAGCTTCTGAGCGACACTGTTTCCAAGAAAGCCCGGCGGCGAGGCCTGGCCGTTCGGACTGGATGTGGAATTTTCGCCTCAAAATGTGCCCCCGGGCAATCGTTGCCCGGGGGCATTGCACGTACTTCCGAGGCACCGGCGTGATTCAGCACGTGCAGTAGCCATTGAGTCCCCGATTCTAGGCACGCACCGTTTCACCGACGATGATCACCAGATAGCGCACCTCCTTCTGGTTGCGCATCAGGGCAGAAAGATCGCGTTGCGCAGCATGTCCGGATCCATGAACACGGCGTAGTGATCCATGTAGTACGCGGCCATCGCACTGGATCAATGTCCGGTGCTCTTTCGTGGTCGGAGCGCGATGTGCAGCGCCAGCGCGGTCAACCAGCACACGAGCAAGGTCGCGACGTCGTGCGAGGCAAAATGCGCGCCGCGCAGTTGCTGCGATACGCCGAAGATGAGGCCGAGCGCGAGGCCGAACATCAACCCGATGCGTCGCCACTGGGGAGCGACGCGGGCGAAGAAGAAGTACATCGCCACCCAACAATAACCAGCGCTGGCGTGTCCGGAGGGAAAGCAGCCAGAGTCGCGCAAGCCGAGTGGCCGCGCATCGAAGAGACCGAAGTAAGGTCGAGGCCCGCCGTAGCCTTGCATGTCCCAGGGACAATCAATCGCCGTGAGCGACTGCAGGGCAGATACCAGGAAGGTCGCGATGAGGGTCGCGAGCCACAGATACAGCAGCGGTCGCCGCCACGATTGCAATCCTGGCTGTGCCCTGACGTACCAATAGCTCCCGAAAGTCGCGAGCCACATCGTCAGGCTCAGGTACTTGCCGTCCTGGTGAATCAGCGTGCTGGTGATGAAGTGATCCTTCAACAGCCATTGACCACCTTCCCAAGCGAACAAATGATCGGCGATGAGCCGATTACCCCCATCCATTTCGAGCCACAGCAGTACAGCGACAGCGATCAGGATCTGAACGATCACGTACGGCGCACGAACCTGGAATAAATCCGCGGCAGGTGTCGTGAGGATGAGCGCATCCATGGGCGCAAGGCGTTCGACATCGGTAGCGCTCATGGTTGCGCTTGCAGGGCAATTGATCGGTGCACGGTGTAACGTCCATGACGAAGTGGGGTGGCGTACACACCGTATCGACCGGCACGTCGGTGCAATGTCGGACTGCGGCTATGCGACCGTGAGTCAAAATTCCTTGCGGGTCTCGATCTGGAATTGCATCGCCTTCAAATCGCTCGGGCCATCGAGTGGAAACGCCAGATCGACGTGAATGATGTTGCCGAGCCCGGAGCGGGTGTTGCCCAGACGCAGACCGATGCCGATGTCCTTGAGCAGTCCGTAATTCGCTGTCCCCAATGGGTCATCGCCGAAGGTGCGCCCCGCATCAAAAAAAACGGCGCCTCCCACGCGAAAAAGTCGGAACGGATACCAGTCGGAAAAGAAGCGCTGCTCGATCGTGAAGCGCGCGCTCTTGTCCCCGCCCTGGTAGCGCAACGGATAGCCACGCAGTCCGTTGTCACCGCCAAGCAGCAATTGCTGATCGAGATCGAGCGCATGGCTGTAGGTGGCGTCGAGATTGGCGAACAGCAACCAATGCTCATTCTGCTGAAGGTAATAGCGGGCGTTGGACTCGAACAGGAGACCCTGCGCACGACCATCTTGCCAACGGCCGTCGAGCGCCGAGGCGAGCGTCACCGTGGATCGCGGCGACAGCGCGAAGCCGCGATCGAACGTTGCATGATAGATGAGCGCGTTGCGATCCGAACCTAAGCGGCCCGCGCTGTAGCCCAGTCGCGCCTCAAGGCGCGTGCCCAGCAGGAAGTCTTCCGTACGGCCGATCTGATCGTGATTCTCAAGCGTCGCAAATTCATCCTGGACGAGTTCGAACCCGACCCACGGATAGGACAGATCCCGATTCTCCGGCAGCGCGCTGCCAGCAGCGCTGCCCGGCAGCGCTTCGAACTCTCGGCGATCCAGCGTGTAGCCAAGCAGCCAGCGACGCACCCAGCCATCCCGCAGCCCGCTCGACCAGCCCGTGTAGGCGTCAAACGCGCTCGCCTGCTCGCGAAACTGCGAATCGATTTGGCCCAGCGCGTACAACGAATCCGTTCGATCAACTTGCTCAATACTCGCGCCCATCGCACGCCGTGTATCGAGCGCGTAGAACGGGCGCTCGAGGCCCAGGTGCATCTCATCGCCATCGCTATTGTTGCCGTAGCTCGCCAGCAGTTCGAGACGTTGCCCGAGCAAGTGACGATCGGCGAAATCGATCCGGCGGACGTCGCGATCGATGCCGGATTTGTGGTGGATGCCCACCGACACGCCGCGGCCGAGCAGGTTCAGTTCTTCGAACTCGACGCCGTAGATACTCTTTCCGCCGTGTCGACTGAAGGAGACGCCCGGGTTCAACGACCAGACATCACGCGTTGTCACACGAACATCGACACGGCCATTGACGTAGCGCACGGGGACGATTTCGGCGTTGTAGAAAAACCGCTGTGAGCGCAGGATGCGCGCGGATTCGTCGAGCAAACGACGCGAATATTCGTCGTCCGATTTGAACAGCAGCTGGCGCTTGATCAACTCCGGCTTGGTCTCGATGTGCAGTCGGTTCGACAGTCGATACAGCGCGCGATTCTCTTTCGGATCACGTGCATCAAACACGTCCTGGTTGTCGATTTCGATTTCGCCGATGCGTGCACCCGCGCGTTCGAGATCGATGTCGCTGGGCAGCGCTTTGGCTGGCTGACCCAAATTCGGCAACGAAGCGTCGCCCGCAAGGACAGGCGTCGGCACCACGATCCAGACGACGATGGACCATCGGAGCGCAGCGCACAGGACTGCATCAAGCTTCATCACAACCTCCCCGAGTCGTACACCGAACGCATCGCAGCGCGTCGCCGCTGCAAGCACAGCGACTGCGCGATGTCGCAGTGATTCAGTGTCGGACGTTGCGCGTCGTAGCCCTGTCGGAACCAGGTTAGGCGCGTGTTATGGCCGCCAGTGAATGACCATTGTGGCCGCGGCGGGAACGACTACGTCAGGTAGGCTGGATCGCAATCGGATAGTTACGCCGCCTTGCGATGGCGGGCAAGACGAGCAGCGTCAGCAAGGTGGAGGTCAGCAAACCGCCGAGCACGGCGATGGCCATCGGGGCTTCGATCTCGTGTCCCGGCTTACCCGCACCCAGCGCCAGCGGCACCAATCCGAGTGCCGTGACCAGTGCAGTCATCAGCACCGGGCGCAGGCGTTCGCTCGCACCCCGCCAAACGACTGTCGGCGTCCAGTCCTCACCCTCGACAGTGCGTAAATGGTCATAGTGCGCCAACAACAAGATCGCGTTGCGTGCACTGATGCCGAACACGGTGATGAGACCGACGAGTGCGCCGATCGACAGTCCAACGCCGGTCACGGCGATCGCAGCAACGCCGCCGATCAGTGCAAATGGCAGATTGAGCAACACCATCGCGACATCCGACGCGCGTCGGAAGGTCAGCCCCAGACAGAGCAAGATCAACGCCAGCGCCAGGACCCCGTAGACGGCGAGTTCGCGGTGCACGGTGCGCTCCGCCTCCGCGACGCCGCTGAACTCGACAAAGACCCCGGGCGGCAATGTCACTCGCGCGGTCAAGCGGTCGCGCAACTCGGCGATGACAGTGTCGGCCCGCTGACCCACCACATTGAATGCGACGACGGCACGGCGCCGACCGGCATCATGTTGAACCGTCGAGCGGCCGCTCCCGGCCTCGATGAATGCCACATCGCGGACTCGCAGGCGTCGACCATCGAGTGCGGTCAGCGGCAAGTCACCGATGCGCTCGGGTTGATGGCGGAAGGCGTCCGGCAACGTGACGACAACGTCGGTCGCGTGATCATGCTCGTGGATCTGGCCGACCGTGATGCCGGCAAAGGCCGTGGCGATCGCTTCGGCGACATCGTGGGCTTGGACACCGTGCAATGCCAGTGCATCCGGCCGGGTTCGCACCACCAGTTGCGCTGCTGCTGCAGACGCACCGGACTTCAGGTCGACAACGCCGCGAATGGGGCGGGCCTGTGCAGCGACCTGTGCCGCGATGCGATCCAGGGCGTCGAGGTCGGGGCCGATGATGTTGATCACAACGGCACTCGTCTCTCCGGTCATGGTTTCGCTGATGCGGTCTCCGAGAAAGGTCATCACCTCCGACTGCACGGCTGGATAGCGCGCGAGGATACGGCGCAGTGCGCGCTGCGCCTCGGCTTGATCGACATCCGCATCCGCTTTCAACGCGACATGAAACTCTGAGCGATGCGTGCCCCAGGTGTCTTCGCCTTGTTCGGCGCGACCGATCTGCTGTTCGATGCTGGCGATGTACGGCAGGCGCAGCACTTCCGCGCTGATGGATTCCCCGACGCGCAGCATCTCGGTAATCGAGGTGCCGGGCTGACGCGCGGACACCTGCATCACGAAGTGCCCCTCACGGAACATCGGAAAGAACTCCCCACGCAATTGCGGCAAGAGTGCGACGGCTAATCCAAGCGCGACGACGAGTGCGATCATGACGACGCTCAAATGCGCATCAACCCAGCGCATGCCACGCTGATGGCCGTCGCGCATCTGCCGCCACCAGCGCGGCTCGTGATCTGCTTCGGGATCACGCAACAAGAAGGCGCACAGCGCTGGCGTCACCGTCAGTGCCACCACCAGGGAAGCGAGGACCGACCAGACGAAGGCCGCGGCCATTGGGGTCAGCAGGCGCCCTTGCACGCCACTCAGCGCGAGCACGGGCAGAAACACCAGCACCACGACCAGCGTGGCGTAGAACACCGGTGCACGGATCTCGAGCGTGGCATCGAGCACGATCTGCAGCCGCGGTCGCGGTGCGCTGCTGGTGGCATTCAGATGCAGCCTGCGCACGACGTTTTCGATGCCGATGATCGCGTCGTCGACGAGTACGCCGAGCGCGACGGCAAAGCCGCCGAGGGTCAACGTGTTCAACGTCTCGCCGCGGTAGTCGAGCACCATGATCGCGGCGAGCAGCGACAGCGGGATGGTCACGAACGAGATGGCGACCGTGCGCCAGTTGCGCAGGAACACAAACAACGTGATCAAGATCAGCAACGAGCCGATCGCCAAGGCCTGGCCGAGGTCCTTCAATGCGCGCTCGATGAAGTTCGCCGGCCGATGCAACGGCGTGATCAGCGTCACGTCCTGGGCGGCGAGCTGCGGTCGCAAAGTCGTGAGTACCGCCTCGATCGCCCGCGTCACTTCCAGCGTGTTGCTGGCGTATTGACCGGATACCGTCAGCAACACCCCGGGCTCGCCTTGGATCAACGTATCGCCAATCGGCACCGCCGCCGCGGACACAACCTCGGCAACATCCCTGAGGCGCAGCGACACGCCCTGGTCGACTCGCAAAACGGTCGAGGCGATCGTCGCCTGCGGTGTATTGCTTGCGGCCAACACGATCGGAATGCGCTGGGCGTCCAGTTCGATCGACCCGCCGCCGCGCACGTCAAGGGCACGGCTCACTGCGCCCAAGACCTCGCTGAGGGTCATGCCGGTGGCATCAAGCCGTGCCGGATCGATCTGGACTTGCCACTGCCGGACTTTGCCGCCAAAGAGCGTCACGCGGGCGACGCCAGGCACCGCCAACAGTCTCGGCTTGAGCGTCCACTCCGCGAGTTCGCGCAGCGCAAACGCGTCCAGACGCTTCGACTGCAGTCCAAGCTTCAGCACGTCCATGGTGCTCGACGTCAGCGGCGACATCTTGGGTGCCGCGATGCCGGCGGGCAGGCGCGTGGCGACCTCGCTCAGACGCTCGGCGATGCCTTGGCGAACTGTGTACAGGTCGGCATCGTCCGCGAAATTCAGATTCACCACCGATAGCTCGGCGATCGACTCCGATCGCATCGACACGATGCCGACGGCCCCCGACAGACTCGTCTCGATCGGTGTGGTGACACGCTGCTCCACTTGCTCAGGCGACCAACCGACGGCCTCGGTCTGCACGCTGACCTGAGGCGGCACGAATTCCGGAAACACGTCGAGCGGCGTGCGAATCAGACTCTCGAGGCCAAAGACCATCGTGATCGTGGCGAGCAGCGCGACAATCCAGCGATGCTGGATCGATGGGGCGATCAGCAAGCGCACGGCTAGTCCTCGTCGTCGGCGTCTTGACCGATCTGTTCGGCGAGCAGCAACCCTGCCCCGGCGGTTACCACACGTTCGCCGACGACGAATCCTTGGTCCACGAAATAGCCATCTGCGGTCGGTCGATCGAGCGCAATCGGACGGCGCTGATAATGCGTGTCGTCGACCGCGACGTAGACCCAGGTGCCCGAATCCGCGTAGACGATCGCTGACCGCGGCAAGTCGACGCCGACGTGCGACTGAGCGGATTGCGGGATATCGACTGCACCGCGCGAGTCGATCGGAAATCGTGTCGTCGTTGCAACGAGGGCCAACCAGGTCGCACCGGGGCGTGTCGGATTCGCAGTCGGCGCGATCCAGGCGGACTGGATCGTCAGAGGTTCTGGCGATGACGCCAGACGCAGTGCATGACCTTGCCAGTGCAACGGTCCAGCAACCGTCTCGAGGAACTCGATGCGGATCAGCGCGAGCCGACCATCGGCCAGGCGATCGGCGAGCGCGGCGCCGTCACCGCCGGCCAATCGTTCGCCCCATTGCGACTGCAGCTGGTGCCGGACTGCGGCAAAACGTGCTTCATCTTGCAGATGTTGCGCACGCGCCGCGTCCAATTCCTGTTCGGAGGCGTTGCCGTCCTCTGCGAATAATGCCTCGACTCGCCGGAGATTTGCGGCAGTCGCACTGCGCGCCGATTCTGCGCTGGCCCGTTCCGCGAGCAGCGCAAACAGCGCCTGCGGGTCGACAACGATCGCGACCGCCGCGGCCGACGATTGGTACTCGGCCACCGGCAGGGACGCTGTCGTGACACCGATGCGTGCTGCGTCGGTCGCGCTGAGCGTCAACGTCATGTGGTCCACGGCGCGTGGCACATTCGCCGGAGAGGCCGGCTCGGGCGCCGGTGCACGACTGCAGGCCGTGAGCAGAAGGGCCAGCATCAGCCAGTTCGGATTAACGCGCTGCGGCAGCATCGGATTGCTCAACGTCATCGTGGGGTTGATCCATGTCGCGAAGCACACTCGGCGGCCACAGCGGCCGCTGCAGTGTCGTTTCCAATGCGTTGACGACGGCGAACTGTTGCGCGATCGCATCCTGTCGCGCCTGCTGCTGCACCATCAGTTCGACACTCGCGTCGACCCATTCTTCACGAGGTGCCAATCCGACACGCCAGCGACTCTCCGCAGCGGCAACCACGCGCGCCTGGGCCGCGAGCGCCGTGCCGGCAATCGTCAGCGACGCCAGCGCGCCCTCCCAGTCCGTGCGGAGCTCGGCAAGACGGCCCAGGGCCTGAGCCTGGACAGCAATGACGTGCTGGGCCGCTGCCGATCGCCGCGCATGCGCTGCGGTCGTCATCCCATCAACACGCGCACCCACGGGCAACTCACCAGACACACCGAGCGTCCATTTGTGTTCGCCCCGATCAAAGGCAACCCCGGGGCCGAGTGTCAGATCTGGCCAGCGCGACGCGAGCTGCTCGCGCCATTTGGCGTCAGCCTCGGCGTAGGCACTGAGCGCCTCGGCCAGATCAAGACGATCAAACAACACTGCGTGACGCAAGTCGGGCCAATTCGGGACGAACGCCGCACTGTCCGGAAAAGGTGTGATGTGGATGGCTGCCAAACCTTCGGGCGGGAGCCCGACGGCGGCGCCGAGCTGCATCAACGCCGCCGCCCGGCGCGTGCGACGCTGATCGCTCACCTGCGACGCGCCGGCCTCGGCGACCTCGACACGGGTCAACGATGTGCGCGCGGCAGCGCCCACAGCGACGCGCTGGCGGGCGATCGCCCATTTCTCGGCGCGGCGTGCTCGTGCCGTCTCATCCAAATTCAACGTTTGATCGGCGAGCGTGAGTTGGCCGTATGCCGTGCGGACCTCACTCGCAATCTGCCATGCCACTCTGGCCTGTTCCCACACCGCACGTTGTGCCAATGCGGACGCCCGATCGATCTGTGCACTGCGGCGAGACGGGTTCACGACGATGAATGACATCGCGGCCGCAATTGTCCAAGGACTGCCGCCCGACGCATGACGGACAAACTCCGGGATCAGCGACAGGATCGGCGATGGACGTGCCTCCGTCGAACCCACGTCAGCTGCCGCAGCCGATCGCAATGCCCGCGCTTCGGCCAATTCGGGTCGGAACTGCCAAGCGGCCACGACCAGCGCATCCAGCGACCATTCACGAGCTGGATCCATCTCAGTCAAACCTGCGACCCTGAGCGCGTTATGCACGGCGGGGTCATCGAGCGAGTTCCGCTCGATCCGATCGACATTGGCTTGAAGATCGACGGTCGTCGGCGGGACAGACGCACACCCAGCCAATGCCAAGACGCAGCATGCGGCTACCAGTGGACGCGTATGCGGGTGCGCCGTCGTCCATGCTGACTTTCGAACTGAACCGTCAACCGGACAATCGGCCCTCATCATCGAATCACATTTTTCAACCATCGGCACTCTGTATCGCGCACGACATGTCGTAACGGGGTCGGAATCCAGTGAGTTGAAAATTAATGCGCGGTGCGTGGGCTGTTTCCGTGAAACCGAAGCGGCGCGCGGTTGACGCCACCGACTGAATTACGACATCACCGATGGCACCATGAGATGCGGCGGGCTCTGCGCGCCAGGAGCGTCACGTCCCGATGAAACTGCTGATCGTTGAAGACAACCACAATCTGGTGGCCAATCTGTTCGACCATTTCGAGTCGCGCGGCCATACGTTGGATGCTGCTCCCGACGGACTCACCGGGTTGCAACTCGCCATCATGCATGACTACGACGCCATCGTGCTCGACTGGATGCTGCCGCGACTCGATGGCCCGACGGTCGCGCGACGTCTGCGCATCGACGCCGGAAAAAGCACGCCGATCATCATGCTCACGGCACGGGACGAACTGCCGGACGTCATCGCCGGATTTCGTGCCGGCGTCGACGATTACCTGACGAAGCCATTCGATCTTCAGGAACTTGAGGTGCGGCTGGAAGCATTGGTGGCACGCGCGACCGGCCGAGTGGTGCCACAACGCGTGTTATCTGCGCAGGACCTTCGGCTCGATCTGACCACACTCGAGGCGACGCGCGCCGGGTCGACAATCAAACTCTTTCCTGCCTGTCGAAAGCTGCTGGAGGTGCTATTGCGCGCAGCACCGGCCATTGTGACGCGGGAACGACTCGAACAGGCGTTGTGGGGCGACTCGTTGCCGGATGCAGACCTGTTGCGCTCGCACATGTACGAACTACGAAGGGCGGTCGACGGGCCTTTCAACGCCAAGCTCATTCAGACGGTCCCGCGTATGGGCTATCGCATTGCGACTGAGGAACCTTGAGATGCGGCGAACCTTGCGTACTCGAATTGCGACTGGAATGTTCACCTACGCGGTGATGATCGCGACCGGCATTCTCGGGCTGGGATACATCACGAATGAGGGTGTCGAGACCGTCGTCTGGCAGTCGCTATTGGACAGTGAGCTCGACGATCTCGTGAAACACCGCGCGCTGGATCCGAACGCGCCACTGCCGAGCAGCAGCAACCTGCATGCCTATGCAGTGGATCGCGCACACATCGACGGATCCGGACTACCGATTGCATTGGCCACATTGACCCCAGGGTTGCACGATGAAGTGGATCTGGGTGACCGCGAGGCCGCGGTCATGGTCAGGGACGCGGGTGCGCAACGCTTTTACATGGTCATCGACATTACCGAGCTGGAAGCCGACGAACGCGCTTTGACGGCATGGCTACTGGTGGTGACGGGCCTCGTGACCGTCATGCTTGCGGCGCTCGGGTGGTGGATATCAGGGCGATTGCTGCGGCCTCTGTCGAACTTCTCTGCCGAAATCGATCAACTGCGACCCACGACCCGGGGCAAGCGCGTGTCGTTCGATGCGGACGCAAGGGACGAGATCGCCGCAATTGGCCGCGCCGTGAACGGGTTGCTTGATCGCATCGACGGTCTGGTCACCCGCGAGCGCACATTCATCACCACGGCGAGTCATGAGCTGCGTACGCCCATCGCGGCGATCATCGGCGCGGCGGAAGTCGCGGCTGGACAGCCCGACCTGTCGGAGGCCGCGCGCAAGCCCTTGCAGCGTATCCAGCGCGCGTCTCGCGACATCGATCAACTCATTCGTGTCCTGCTGGTGCTGACAAAGTCGCCAGAACGCATCATGGAGAGCGCTGTGGTGTTCGCGTTGCAGGATGTCGTCGACGAAGTGGTCGGGGATCTCGCGCCGATGACGGCCGCCAAATCATTGACGCTGGCCGTGGGCACGCTCACCGCGAGCAACCTCCGGGCACCCGTCGGCATCGCACAGATCGCGATCGCCAATCTGGTGCGCAACGCCATCCAGCACAGTGATCACGGCGACGTGACGGTGTCGATTGAGGCGGCTGGCGTCGTGCGCGTCGTCGATCCGGGTCACGGCATGGCGGCGGAAGAAATCAGCAAGCTCTACGAGACGCTTGCCCGTCAGGGCGACGGACAACATGGTCGCGGCGTTGGACTGGAGTTGATGGGACGCATTTGCGAACACCTCGGTTGGGCGCTCGAGATTCAGGCGGACGCGGGTGGCGGCACCGTGGCGACGCTTGATCTTCGAAGTTCGCTAGTTGGGCAGGCATGAGACATTGACTCATGCGAATTTCGGCACGTCAGAAGCAAGTATGGGTTCACCAGCGTTCCGAATCGATCGAGTGCTGCGCTTCAGCGGCCACGGACATCGTCGGATAGGCCAGTGTCATCGCACTGTTCAGCACGCGCTCGATCTAGGCGAACGCGGGCGCGCGGGCCGTTGATCCGTGTTCAGAACTTCTCGGGCCGCAGAACCTCCACGTCGCCGATGAACAGGATCATGGCGTAGTTGTCGTAGTAATGTTCCTTGAGATGCGCGGCGATAGCGGCGGCCGTTTTCGCATCGCACACCACCTCCACGCGGATGTTACCGCTCTGCTCCCAGCTGGCATTGCGCACGCCACGGCTGCCTTTGCCACGGGCGTCGGTGATGGTGTAGCCATGCGCACCCAGCCGCTCCAGATCCTTGACCATGCGCTGCTCCAGCGGGGCCTCCGCGACGATGGTCAGCAGCTTGCGGCGCTCGGTGTGCATCGATCAGCCTCCGGCGGAATAAAGCAAACGGGCGAGCGCATGGTAGAGCGGAATGCCGACCATGATATTGAAGGGAAAGGTCACACCCAAAGACGCAGCGAGAGACAGTGAAGGATTGGCTTCGGGTACTGCCAGCCGCATCGCCGCTGGCACGGCGATATAAGAAGCACTGGCGGCCAACGTTGCCAGTATCACAGTGCCGCCCAGCGACAAACCCAGCATCCAGCCCAGTCCCGCCCCGATTACACCCGCCAACAGGGGAAATGCGATGGCGAAGACCACCAGAAACAGCCCGGAACGGCGCAGGTCCGTCACTTGGCCGGCAGTGATCAGCCCCATCTCCAGCAGGAACAGCGCCAGCACGCCCTTGAACAGGTCGAAGAACAAGAACTTGATCGGCTGAACCCCCTCTTCCCCAACGGCCCAGCCAATGAGCAATCCCCCAGTGAGCAGGACGATGCTCTTGCCGAGGAAGACGTCATGGGCGAGCGCGCCCCAGCGTGTATCGCGGGTGATGCCGCGCGCAAGAAAGATACCCACCAGAATGGCCGGCATCTCCAGCAGCACCACGAATAGCGGCATGTATTCCTCGAACGGGACTTTCTGCGAAGCGAGATAGGCCACCGCCACGGCGTAGGTGCCGACGCTGACCGAGCCGTAATGGGCGGCGATGGACGCCGCGTCCGCGCGTTTGAATCTTCCGGCGTAGTGCAGCAGCGGATAGGCGATCAGGGGCAGGACCAGGCCCATCAGAATCACGGCGAGCATCTGCGGTGCCAGCGTGCCGAGCGACTGCCGGGACAGCTCCACGCCGCCCTTGAGGCCGATGGCGAGCAGCAGCAGTACAGTGAGGAATTCATAGATCGCCGAAGGCAGGCGCAACTCGGAACGGGCAAGGCCCGCGGCCAAGCCGAGGGCGAAGAACAGGACGACCGGATCCAGCGAGGTCATGGGGGCGGCGCTTCCTTGCGGGTTGCGTTCCCGGGAAGCGCGGTGACCAGTCGCCACGCCACGAGTTCCGCGGCCCGCAATGGCACGATGGCGTCCTGCCCGTCGCCGAATTGTTGCGGTACCAGCCAGCTCTCCTGTTGCAGCGTGATCAGGTCTTGGTTGCGCGGCAGACGGTAGAAATCTGCGCCGTGAAAACTGGCGAATCCCTCCAGCCGGCCAAGCGCACCGGCCTGCTCGAACGCTTCGGCATAAAGCTCGATGGCCGCGTGTGCGGTGTAGATGCCCGCGCAGCCGCAAGCAGTCTCCTTGGCGTGTATCGGGTGCGGCGCACTGTCGGTGCCGAGGAAGAATTTCGGGTCGCCACTGGTGGCTGCTGCAAGCAGTGCCTGGCGGTGCTCCTCACGCTTGAGGACCGGCAGGCAGTAATGGTGCGGTCGCAGGCCGCCGCTAAACAACGCGTTGCGGTTGAGCAGCAGATGGTGCGCGGTGATTGTTGCGGCGACGCAGGAAGGTGCCTGGATGATGAACTCCACTGCGTGTCGGGTCGTAATGTGTTCAAGCACCACGCGTAGCCGTGAGTAGCGTTCCAGCAGAGGAGTGAGGTGTTGTTCAATGAACACTCGCTCGCGATCGAACACATCCACTGACGGATCGGTCACTTCGCCATGCACCAGCAGCGGCAGATCGTGTTCTTCCATCGCGGCCAGGACGCCGTCGCAGCGGCGGATGTCGGTGACCCCGTGCTCCGAATTCGTCGTGGCACCGGCGGGATACCACTTCACGCCGTACACGCGGCCGCTGGCCTTGGCAGCTGCGATCTCCGACGGCGGAGTGCTGTCCGTCAGGTAGAGCGTCATCAGTGGCTCGAAGCGCAAGCCCGCTGGCACGGCGGCAATGATCCGCCGTCGGTACGCCAGCGCGTGTGCTGTCGTCGTCACCGGCGGGAAGAGATTGGGCATCACGATCGCGCGGGCGAAGCGTCGCGCCGTATCCGCAACCACGCGCGCAAGCATCGCGCCATCGCGCAGGTGCACATGCCAATCGTCCGGCCGTGTCAAGACAAGCCTGCGCTCGCCGGGTCTCTGGTTGATCTCCGCGCTCTGTGTCACGCCTCGTCTCCAAACCCAGGTTCAGGTTCGTCAAAACGAAACCCCGGCGTAGGCCGGGCGGAACGATAACTCACTTGTCGATCATCACCTAGTCCGACCGGCCAGCTGCGAGGCCGGGTTTTTTGTATCTGCGCGTCGCGCCTGAATCAACGGAACATGCCCTGCGGGTACTCGGGCTTCTGTTCGCGCGCGAGCAATCGCTTCAAGCCTTCCTGTGGCGTGATCGTCTCGGCCAGCACACATTGCACCTGCTCAGTGATCGGCAATTCGATGCCGTGACGCTTGGCAATACGCATCACTTCATTGACCGTCTGCACGCTTTCGACGACTTGGCCGATTTCGCGCACCGCCTGCGCAAGGCCGACGCCTCGACCGAGCGCTAGGCCAAGACGGCGATTGCGCGAAAGATCACCAGTGCAAGTCAGCACCAGATCGCCGACGCCGGCCAGGCCCATGATGGTTTCCGCCTTGCCGCCGATAGCGACACAGACGCGCAGGATTTCATTGAGCCCACGCGTGATCAGTCCGGCACGCGAATTCAATCCGAGGTTCATGCCATCGGCGACGCCAGTCGCGACTGCGAGCACATTCTTCATCGCCCCGCCGAGTTCGGCGCCGATCATGTCGTTGCCGGTGTAGGCGCGAAACGCCGGACCGTGCAGGCATTGCGCGATCTGTTCGGCGAAGGCGTCACTGTCGGAATGCACGGTGACGGCGGTCGGCAAACCGATGGCCACTTCCTTCGCGAACGACGGCCCGGTAACGACCGCGAGCGGCGTACCTTGCGGTAACAGGTCTTCGGCGACTTCGTGCAGGAAGCGTCCGGAGCCGGGTTCGAACCCCTTGGTCGCCCAGGCGACGCCGGTCGGACTTGCCGCGCGCATCGCCGGTTCTTCGAGCAACTCGCGGAAGGCGTGGCTTGGCGTGACGATCAGCCAGATCGGTCGCGCCGCAGCTTCGGCCAGCGAATCGGTGTATTGCAATGCTTCGGGCAACACGATGTCGGGCAGATAACGCGCGTTGCAGTGCGTCTCGCGCATCACGCGGATTGCTGCGCCATCGCGACCCCAGAGCAGCGTGTTCACACCATGACGCGCAAGCACTGCGGCGAGCGCTGTGCCCCAGGAACCTGCGCCAAACACGGCAATCGGCATCGATTTAGGCATCTCTCACTCCACAAACGAATCGCCCCGGCGGACCGGGGCGATTGATGGAACCGATCGAAATACCGATCAAGGCATCCGATCTGCTGAAACTCAGGCAGCAGCCTGCTGTTCCTGCGAGCGACGACGCATCGACTCGGCGTAGATCTGGTCGAAGTTGACCGGCTGCAGCACGAAGGGTGGGAAGCCGCCTTCCAGCACCAGGTTCGAGATCGCCTGACGCGCGTACGGGAACAGCGTGTTCGGGCAGAACGTGCCGAGCATGCCGTGCAGGTTCTGCTGGTCGAAGCCGCTCATGCCGAAGATGCCGGCCTGCTGAACTTCCGCGAGGTATGCGGTCTTCTCGGCCATCTTGCAGGTCAAGGTGACGGTCAGCGTGACTTCGTAGACGTTCTCGCCAATCGTCTGCACCTTCTGGTTCAAGTTCAGCTGGATGTTCGGCTGGCCCTGTTCCTGGAAGATCATCGGTGCGTTTGGCGCTTCGAAGGACGCATCTTTCACGTAGATTTTCTGCACGGCGACCTGCGCCGTTTGCTGCTCGGGTGCGGCGCCGTTGGTGACGGGTGCGGTATCGGTCATTTCAAACTCCAGTGTGTGCGGTCGACGTGGGGTCGTCGTAGGGTCGAAAAAAGGGCGCGGATTATTCCACGCGAAGACAGGCGATGCGAGTCACGCCATGATCTACAACAAAATGAACAACTTAGGCCTTGCCGCGCGCCAGCGGCAGGTCGGCACCGGTCCAACTGGCGAGGCCGCCGTCCAGCCAATAGACCTTCGTGAAGCCGGCCGTGGTGAGCTTGGCGCAGGCTGTCGCCGAGGTTTGCCCGGATTTGCAGACCACGATCACCGGCAAGTCGCGCACCTTGGCGAGTTCCTTGTGCTCAGGGTCGAATTGGGCCATCGCCACATGCTTGGCCCCGGCGATGTGTCCGGCTTCGAATTCAGCGCTGGCCGAGACATCGACCAGCAACGCGTTGTCGCGATTCACAAGCCGCGTCAGCTCCGCCGGCGCAACCGCCTTGTAGCGGCGCGTGAGGTTGCCGAACTCGGTCGAGATCAGCATCAACCCGACCAGCAGGAACAGCGTGACCAGGATGAAATGATTGCCGATGAATTCGGGCAGACGATCTAGAAACACGGTGTGCTCCAACGCGAGGGTCGGCGATTATCGTGGAGAAGCGCCGGAACACCAAACGCGTGCCAAAAGGCGCGTGCCCGCTTCACTCGAAGCCATTGCGGAGGATGCCACGGATGTCCGGCCCATCCGACGCAATGTTGTTGTTGAGGTTGGCATCGGTGATGTTGGCGGGTGGCGTGACTGATGCGGTGTTGGCGATGGGCGTTTCCGGGCCGGGATTGGGCAAGGCGCCGAACACGAATTGCACGGATGATGTGACCGGCAAATCAACCAGCACATTGAGTGATCCACTGCCGCTCGCGGGATTCGGGCAGGCCGCATTGTTCAACGGCGTACACGTCCACAGTGCCGCACTGAAGTCGGTGCCGGCACCAATCGCATCTTCGACGCGCGCACCGATCACCGCCGCCGGGCCTGGGTTGCTGACGGTGATCGTGTAGTCGACATAGGCCCCGCCATTGACGAAGGTGCTGCTGTTCGTCTTTGTGATCGACAGATCGGCACTGCTGCCGCTGCTGCCTGGAATCACGCTGAGTTCGCTTGACGGCGCGCTCATGCCGACGGCGTTGCGGGCGCGTACCGAGCAGCGATAGGCGACGTTGTTGGTGAGTCCGCCGACATCGATCGCCAGCGCATTTTGGGTGTTGCTGATCGGGCCAGGCGTGCAGCTTGCGCTGTAGTCGAGAATTGCGCTGCCGCCATCGCTGATCGGCGCGTTGAAGCTGATGCGTGCGGCTTGATCCAGTGGCATGGCACTGAGGATCAGCGGTGCATCGGGCACGGTGACGCCTGTGCCCTGGATCGCAAAGTTGAACGGATCCTCGTCGGCGTCGTTGTTGCTGAAGCTCAGCGTCGCACTGCGCGGGCCGAGGCCGCTCGGGTCAAAGGTGACTTGAAAACTCGTGCTGGCGCTGGGGGCAACCGGCGAGACGGGTTGCAGACTCACGGTGAAATCCGCTGCGTGCGTTCCGCCGACGGTGACAGTGCCGAGCGTGAGGTCCGCGGTGCCACTGTTGGTGATGGTGTAGGTGCGCACGAGCGTGCTGCCGGCGACGTTGACGCTGCCGAAGTCGGTGTGGTCGGACAGCGCGGGCGTGCTGTCGCCGTCGGTGATGTTCACGCTGTTGCCGGCCACCGCAATTTCGCGGTCCTCAGATCCCGTTCCCGTTCCCGTGAGCACGATGTCGAAGCTGCCTTCATCGCTGTCACTGTTCACCACACGCAGTGTCGTCTGGCGCGCGCCGGGAGCACTCGGACTGAAGGTGACGGCGAAGCTCGTTTGGCCCGTGACGGCAGGCACGCTGGTGAGCATCCCAGCGGTGTTGACGCTGAAGTCGGAGGCCTGGCCGCCGATCACGCTCACGCTGCTGATCGTGAGCGGTCCGTCGCCAATGTTTTTGACAGTGAAGGTCTTCGCCGCGCTGGTCGTCGCCACGACCTGCACGCCAAAGCCGATAGTGCCGTTGCTGTTTAGCGCCAGCGTGTGAACCGCACCCGCCGCGATCGCCGTCACCCCGGTCAAGCCAACGGGCACGTCCGTCTGGCCGAATTCATTCCATCCCCAGGCGACGACGCTGCCGTTGCTCTTCAGCGCCACCGTGTGATACCCACCCGCCACAATGGCCGTCACCCCGGCCAAGCCAACAGGCAGGGTCGTCTGGCCGTATTGATTGTAGCCCCAGGCGACAACGCTGCCGTCGCTCTTCAGCGCCACCGTGTGCGCGTTACCCGCAGCGATCGCCGTCACCCCGGTCAAGCCGACGGGCACGCTCGTCTGGCCGTCGCTATTCCGGCCCCAGGCGACGACGCTGCCGTCGCTCTTCAGTGCCACCGTGTGACGCCCACCCGCAGCGATCGCCGTCACCCCGGTCAAGCCAACTGGCACGGTCGTCTGGCCGAAGGCATTGTCGCCCCAGGCGACGACGCTGCCGTCGCTCTTGAGCGCCACCGTGTGATAACTACCCGCCGTGATCGCCCTCCCCCCGGTCAAGCCAACGGGCACGTCCGTCTGGCCTTCGCTATTTCTACCCCAGGCGACGACGCTGCCGTCGCTCTTCAGAGCCACCGTGTGCGAACCACCCGCAGCGATAGCCGTCACCCCGGTCAAGCCAACGGGCACGGTCGCCTGGCCGTCGAGGTTATTCGAGCCCCAGGCGACGACGCTGCCGTCGCTCTTCAGCGCCACCGTGTGCGTGTTACCCGCCGCGATGGCCGTTACCCCGGTCAGGCCTCCGAGCGCGCTCATCACGCTGGCGCTACCGCTGCCCCAGACGACGAGGCTGCCGGCTAGAGCAATGCCCGCCGGCTGCTCGATGGCGATCTCGGGGGCGGAGCCTGCGCCTTGAATGGCGAAGTCATACGCCGCTTCATCGCTGTCGTTGTTGTTGACCACGATGGTCGCCGGGCGTGTGCCGTTCGCGCTGGGGTCGAAGGTGACAGTAAACGTCGCGCTGCCGCTGGGCAGAACCGGACTGGCGGGCGTGAAGGCACCTAGCGTGAAGTCCGCCGCGTGCGTGCCGCCGACGATGACGCTGCCGAGCGTGAGTTCCGCCGTGCCGGTATTCTGCACGGTGAACGTCCGCACCACCGTGCCGCTGGCCGTGTTCACGCTGCCGAAGTCGGTGTGGTCTGTGGTGCTCGGCGTTGTGTCGCCACTAATGATGTCGGTGTTGTTGCCGCGCAGATTGATTTCGGGTGCCGTGCCTGTGCCCTGGATGTCGAAGTTGTACAACGCTTCATCGGGGTCGTTGGTGTCGAAAGAGACGGTCGCCGTGCGAAGGCCGGTTGCGGCGACGTTGACACTGGGATCGAAGGTGACGGTAAACGTTGCGCTACTGCCGGGCGAAACCGGGCTAGCGGGTGTGAGGTCACCCACCGTGAAGTCCGCCGCGTGCGTGCCTGACACCGCGAGGGAATCCACGGTCAGATTCGCGTTGCCAGTGTTCTGCACGGTGAATGTCCGCACCACCGTCCCGCTGGCCGTGGTCATGCTGCCGAAGTCGGTGTGGTCCTGCGTGCTAGGTGTGGTGTCGCCATCGCTGATGTTCATGCCGTTGCCCTGAACATTGATTTCGGGATCAACGCCCGTGCCTTGGATGGCAAAACCATACGCCGCTTCATCGCTGTCATTGTTATTGACCGTGATGATCGCCGAGCGATCGCCGAGCGCGCTGGGGTCGAAGGTGACCGTGAACGTCGCGCTGCTGCTGGGCGCAACCGGGCTGGTGGGCGACAAAGTACCCAGCGTGAAGTCCGCCGCGTTCATGCCCGACACCGCGATGGAACTCACGGTCAGATCCGCCGTGCCGGTGTTCTGCACGGTGAACGTCCGCACCAGCGTGCCGCTCGCTGCAGACACAGCGCCGAAGTCGGTATGGTCGGTCGCGGTGGGTGTGGTGTCGCCGGCGGTGATCGTCACGCTGTTGCCCTGAACATTGATTTCCGGGGCGGTGCCCGTGCCTTGGATGGCGAAGTTGAACGGATTCTCGTCCGCGTCATTGTTGGCGAAGCTCAATGTCGCCGCACGCAGGCCGTTGGCGCTGGGGTTGAAGGTGATCTGGAAGGTCGTGCTGCCGCTGGGCGCTATGGGTGTCAAGGGTTGTACATTCACACTGAAGTCCGCCGCATTCACGCCGCCCACGGTGACACTGCCAAGTGTGAGATCGACCCCGCCGGTGTTGTACACGGTGAACGTTCGCAGCACCGTCTCGCCGATCACCAACGCGCTGCCGAAATTCGTGTGGTCTGCCAGGTCTGGCGTCGCGTCGCCATCGGCAATGTTCACGCTGTTGCCACTGACCGCAATCTCGGGGACGGCGCCCGTGCCCCCGAGGTCAATGTCGAAGACGCCTTCATTGCTGTCGTTGTTGAGCACGCGCAGTATCGTCTGCCGGGCGCCAAGAGCACTGGGGGTAAAGGTGACGGTGAAGGTCGTGCTGCCAGTGGTTGCGGGCACGCTGGTGAGCATCCCGATGGTGTTCACGGTGAAGTCGGAGGCATTGCCGCCGGTCACGCTGACGCTGTTGATCGTGAGCGGTGCGTTGCCGGTGTTTTTGATGGTGAAAGTCTTCGCGACGCTGGTCGTCGCCACGGTCTGCACCCCAAAGTAAGCGGTGGGCGCCAGCGCCACCGTATGCGCGAAACCCGCCGCGATCGCCGTCACCCCGGTCAAGCCTGCGGGCACGGTCGTCTGGCCGTTGTCATTCCAGCCCCAGGCGACGACGCTGCCATCGCTCTTGCGCGCCACCGTATGAAGGTAACCCGCAGCGATAGCCGTCACCCCGGTCAAGCCTCCGGGCACGGCCGTCTGGCCGCTGCTGTTGTCGCCCCAGGCGACGACGCTGCCGTCGCTCCAGAGCGCTACCGTGTGATTCACACCCGCCGCAATGGCCGTCACCCCGGTCAAGCCTCCCGGCACGTTCGTTTGACCGAAGTTATTGTTGCCCCAGGCGACGACGCTGCCGTCGCCCCCCAGCGCCACTGTGTGATCGTCACCCGCAGCGATCGCCGTCACGCCGGTCAAGCCTCCGGGCACGGCCGTCTGGCCATATAAATTCCATCCCCAGGCGACGACGCTGCCGTCGCTCTTGCGCGCCACCGTGTGATACTGACCCGCAGCGATCGCCGTCACCCCGGTCAAGCCTCCGGGCACGGTCCTCTGGCCGAAGGCATTGTTGCCCCAGGCGACGACGGTGCCGTCGCTCTTCAGCGCCACCGTGTGATAGTCACCCGCAGCGATCGCCGTCACCCCTGTCAAGCCAACGGGCACGGTCGTCTGGCCGGAGTCATTCCTGCCCCAGGCGATGATGCTGCCGTCGCTCTTCAGCGCCACCGTGTGCCCATAACCCGCAGCGATAGCCGTCACCCCGGTCAAGCCAACGGGCACGTTCGTCTGGCCGTATTGATTGCGGCCCCAGGCAACGACGCTGTCTCTGAGCGGGGTGCCTGCCGGTTGCTCAATGGCGATCTCGGGGTAGCCGAGGCTCACCACCGTCTCCACCAGGCCGCCGCTGCCGTTGTAGTCGCCGCCGGAAGTCCGGGCCCGCGCGCGGATGAGGCCGCTTCCGGGCAGCGACAGGCCGGTGCGTTCCCAGCCGCCGCTGATGCGTGTGCCGACTCCGAGCGCGCTGTAGCTGGTACCACTATCGGTGGACAGCTCAAAGGTGACTTGCTCCACCTCCGGGGCAGCGCCGCCGCGCAGCCACTGCACGCCGCTGGCGTTGAGGTTCGTCAGGCTCTGCGTGGCCGGGTCGTTCACCAGCCGGGCAAAGAGGTTGCGCGGCGTCACCGCACCCGCGCCGTTCGGCTGGAGCGTGGTGAAGATGCCGCCAAGCAGCACCTTGCCATCCGCCTGCACCGCCACGCTATAAACGTCGCTGTTCGCGTTGGGATTGAAGCCCAAGTCCAGCGTCCCGTCGCTATTTACTCGCGCGATGCGGTTGCGCGTGGTGGCACTGCCCGCGCCGCCCGGCTGCAATGTGGTGAACACGCCGCCGAGCAGCACTTTGCCATCCGCCTGCACCGCCACGCTATAGACGTTTCTGTCCGCATTGGGATCAAAGCCCATGTCCAGCGTGCCGTTCGCATTCACCCGCGCGATGCGGTTGCGCGTGCTAGCGCTCGCCCCGTTCGGCTGGAGCGTGGCAAACAAGCCGCCGAGCAGGATCTTGCCGTCCGCCTGCAGCGCCACGCTAAAGACGGTTCTGTCCGCATTGGGATCAAAGCCCGTGTCCAGTGTGCCGTTCGCATTCACCCGCGCAATGCGATTGCGGGTGGTGCTCGCACCGCCATTGGGCTGGAGCGTGGTGAACGCGCCCCCAAGCAGGATCTTGCCATCCGCCTGCACCGCCACGCTATGGACGGTCCGCTCGCCACCACCGAGATCATTCGCATTGGGATTGAAGCCCAGCTCCAGCGTGCCGTCCGCATTCAACCGCGCGATACTGTTGCGTGTCGTAGCACTTCCCGCCCCATTGGGTTGGAGCGTGGTGAAGCCGCCACCGAGCAGCACCTTGCCGTCCGCCTGCACCGCTACGCTAATGACCTCGCCGTTCGCCTTGGGATCAAAACCTAAGTCCAGCGTCCCGTTCCCATTCACCCGTGCGATACGCTGCCGCGTGGTGGCCGCCCCCGCGTCGTTCGGCTGGAGCGTGGTGAAGTTGCCGCCGAGCAGCACCTTGCCGTCCGCCTGCACCGCCACACTATTGACGGAGCTGTTTGCCTTGGGATCGAAGCCCATGTCCAGCGTCCCGTCGGCATTGAGCCGGGCGATGTTCTGCCGCGGCACGCCCAGCACCGAGCTGAATTGCCCTGCGATGATCGTCTTGCCATCCGGCTGCACCGCCGTGGCAAACACGGTGGAGCCTACGACGTTGGCGTTGA
>JAYUVY010000127.1:0-24508 GCA_043753835.1 Lysobacterales bacterium
GTCGCGACGGCGGCGGCGGCGGCTTCGGCGGCGGCGGCGGCAGCGGCGGCTTCGGCGGCGACGCCGGTGGTGGCGGCCTCGTCGGCCTCGGTGGCTTCGGCGGCGGCGACGGTGGCGGCCTCAACAGCTTCGGCATCCGCGGCGGAGGCGGAGGCGGCATGGGCGGTGCGGTCTTCAACGATGCCGGCACCGTCATCTTGACCAATGTCACGCTGTCGGCAAACAGCGCCAGCGGCGGCGGATCCCTTTCCGGAAACGGCTCCGGCTTCGGCGGCGCGGTCTTCAACTACAGTGGCACCCTGACCTTGGATTTCGTCACTCTCGCTGGCAACAGCGTGGCCGCCGGAAGCGGCGGAGTGGTCGGCACGGGCAGTGCCAACGGCGGCGCGATTTACAGTCTCGGTGATGCATCCGCCGCCTGCAGCGCGGGCGGCAACCCTTGCCCCAGCAATGGCACCGCCAATCTGACCATGCGCCATTCGATTGCCGCCAACAGCAGTGGTGGCGGCAATGACGTGGTCGTCGCTTCAATCCATGCCGGCACCAGCAACAGTGGCGGCAGCCACAATGTGATCATGGCCAACAGCGGTGGCTTTGGAGGCACTGTTGTCATCAATGCCGACCCCCTGTTGCAAGCTCTGACCAGCGGCGGCGGCCTCAGCGCCGTGATGGTGCCAGCACTCGGCAGTCCAGCCATCAATGCTGCCAACAGTTGCCTGACCGGCAACGGCGCCCCAGTCCCGATCGACCAACGCGGCGAATCCCGCCCCTACGGTGCAGCCTGCGATCTTGGTGCCGTCGAAGTCGGCCCACGGTTGTTTCGCAACGGGTTTGAAGGCGATAACTGAGCGATTGCAATCCGAGGCCAACCCGGCCGAGGGCTCACGTGTTGTCGGTCAAAGCCCGATACAGCGCGTTCTTCGATGCCCCACTGAGTTCCGCCGCCAACTTCGCGGCACGGCTCGCCGGCAGGTGCTCGGCGAGCTTTCGTGCCAGCGTGATCGCTGCCGTTTCGCGACGCGCGCTGATCGCGTCCGCATCGGCGCCCTGGATCAACAGGACGAATTCACCCAGTTGCTGTTCGTGGTCGGCGAGCACGCGCGCATGCAATTCGGCGAGCGTGCCGCGCAGGATGGTTTCATGCAGCTTGGTCAATTCGCGGGCAATGGCAGCGCGGCGGTCGCCGCCGAATACCGCGATGCAGTCGGCCAGCGATTCGACGATGCGGTGCTTGGACTCGAAATAAATCAGGGTCTGCGTTGCATCGACCGAAGCCAGCAAGACTTCGCGGCGCGCACCGGACTTGGCCGGCAGGAAACCTTCGAAACTGAAACGGTCGCTCGGCAGCCCCGACACCGACAACGCCACAATCGGCGCACTGGCACCGGGGATCGGCACCACGCGCACGCCGGCCGCAATCGCCGCCTGCACCAGGCGATAGCCGGGATCGCTCACCAGCGGCGTGCCGGCGTCGGAGATCAGCGCGACCGCTTCGCCGGCGAGCATGCGCTCGACCAACTTGGTCGCGGCTTGCGCTTCATTGTGGTCATGCAACGCCACCGTGGCGCCTTGCGCGCCGATGGAGGCCAGCAATGGCCCACTGTGGCGGGTGTCCTCGCAGGCGATGCGGCTGACCCGGCGCAAGGTCTCGACGGCACGCGCCGACAAATCGTCGCGATGCCCGATCGGCGTCGCGACGACATACAGACAACCGGCTTCGCGGGACGCGTGAGTGGACATGGCTTCGCTATCATCGCGTTCCAGATTGTTTTTTGCGAGCCCGCGCATGAGTTCATTTGTTCGCCGCAGCGTCATCCTTGTCGCCGCCGCCGTCATCGCCGTCGTGCTCGCCGGCTGCCAGACGACGCCATCGATGCCCGACCAAACCGTCGACGACAGCGCCGAAGCGCAGGCCGAGGCGGGCGACTTCCGCGCTGCCGGTGCCGAGTACGAGCGCCTTGCCGCCGACAATCGCCGCCTGCGCGATCACTACAACCTGCTCGCCGCGGAGGCCTGGCGCGAAGAAGCCGAACTCGACGATGTCGCGCGCCTGCTCGCCACCATCAACCGCAAGAAACTCAATGTCGAGGAAAACCTGCGCGTGGACCTGCTTGAGGCCGAAGTGTTGCTGTCGCAGCAGCAGTCGGCGCGCGCCCTGAGCCTGCTCGTGGTCGGCGACGAACGCATCCCGGAAGCGGTGCGTGACCGCTGGCTGGAGTTGCAGGCACGCGCCTTCACCGCCGAAGGCCGGATCATCGATGCCGCGCGCACGCGACTGCGCCTGATCGCGCGACTGCCAGCGGCCGAACGACGCCAGGCGCAGCGCGAATTGCTGACGTTGATCAGCACCGAATTGCCAGGCAAATTGCGTACCGCGCTGCTGCCGCTGAACGCCGACGACGCACTGCGTCCGTGGCTGGAACGCGCCCTGCGGGCGGCCGGCGAAGTGCCTGCACGCGCAGCGATCACCGCAACCGAGCGCGTCGGCACCACAACCGCAGACGCGAGCGGCATGATGCAGCGCGAAGGATTCCGTCCGGCGCACAAGGTCGCGTTGCTGTTGCCCGCTTCCGGTGAATTCGCGGCGGCCGGCAAGGCCATTCTCGACGGCGTGCTGAGCGCGCACTACCAGGCACCCACGGCCAGCGAGTTGCTGCTTTATGACGCCGGCGGCACCCGCCGCAGCGCGCTGGAGTCGTATCAGAAGGCCATCGCCGATGGCGTTGACGCGGTGATCGGTCCGGTCGAGCGCGATCAGGTCGATGCCATTCTCGACATCGCCGACGATCGGGTCACCGTGCTGGCACTCAACCACCCCGACCCCAAGACCATCGTTACCGAAGGCAACGCGCGATTTGGCCTGCTGCCGGAAGACGAAGCGGCCTATGGCGCCGAGCGTCTGATCGCCGAAGGTGCGCGCCGGGTCGCCGTATTCGGCGTCAACGAAGACTGGAGCGAACGCGCGATGGCGGCGTTTGAAGCGCAACTGACGGCGCTCGGTGGCAGCATCAGCGGCCGACGCATGTTGCGTGACGGCGATGTCGACTACGCCGAAGCCATCGGCGCCATTGTCGCTGCGCCGGGCGCCAGCACCGAAGCGCGTGCGGCGGACGCCATCTTCATCGCCGTGCGGCCAGCCTCGGCGCGACTGCTGTTGCCGCAATTGCGCGCGGCCGGTCTGCTCGACCTGCCGATCCTTGCCACTTCACATGTGTTGGGACATAACGCGCCCCAGTCGACGATCGACAAGGATCTCGACGGCCTGGTGTTCATGGACGCGCCATGGGAGCACGACATCGTCGCCGGTGCGCCGGTACGCACGGAACTTTCCCGCGACCTGACCTCGGCCGCGATCAGCCCGCGTCTGTTCGCCTTTGGGCTCGATGCCTATGCCTTGCTGCCCTGGCTCGAACATCTGCGCAGTGCCCCCGGACGTTATCTCGACGGTGCCAGCGGGCAACTGATGTCGGACGCCTTCGGCCGTATCCGCCGTATTCCCCAAATCTATCGCTTCGTTGACGGGGCACCGCAGTCGGCGACCAGTCTGCGGTTGTTCATCGACGCGCCGACCGAAGCGCCGTTGGTCACGCCATCCGACCCGCGCCCCGAACCGGCCACATCGCCGACGCCATGACCGGAACCCGAGCCGTCGGCGACGCGCTGGAAGCCGCCACGGAGGCCTATCTCGTCGGCCACGGCCTGCGCGCGCTGGCGCGCCAGGTACGGTTTCGGCTCGGCGAGATCGACTTGGTCATGCTCGATCGCGACAAGACGCAATGCGACATCGTGGTCTTCGTCGAAGTGCGTTACCGCGCGACCGCGGGTTTTGGCGACGGCATCGATTCGATCACCAAGGCCAAGCGCGGCAAGCTGATCCGCGCCGCGAACCTGTTCCTGCAACGCCAGTCACGCTACGCCAACACGCCCTGCCGCTTCGATGTGGTCGCCGTCAGCGGGGCGTCGACCCAACCGCAGTTCGAGTGGCTGCGCGACGCCTTCCGGGTGGACGGATGAACCCGGTCGACACGTTGATCACACGTCTGTCGCGTCTGCTGCCGGCGGATGCACTGCACACCGATCGCGCCGACCTGATCGCCTACAGTTACGACAACTCGCGCCACCACGGCTTGCCACAGATCGTCGCATTGCCGAGCACGCACGATGAAGTTGTCGCCATCGTCCGCCACTGCGCCGAACTGCGCGTGCCGGTCATCGCGCGCGGCCGCGGCACCAACACTACCGGTGCCAGCATCGCACTCCACGGCGGCTTGATCCTGTCCTGCGAACGTCTGACGCGCATCATCGAAGTCGATGCCGAGGATCGCGTCGCCATCGTCGAACCGGGCGTGCTCAATGGCGACGTGCAGCAAGCCGCCGCTGCACATCGACTGTTTTTCGCGCCCGATCCGACCAGCGCTGCGTTCTCGAGCATCGGCGGCAATCTCGCCTGCAATGCCGGCGGTCCGCGCGCCGTGAAATACGGCGCATCGCGCGACAACGTGCTGGCGCTGCGCTGTGTCGATGGTGGCGGACGCGAGCATCGGCTCGGTTCGCGCACCACCAAGGGCGCGACCGGCTATGACCTGATGCGCCTGCTGATCGGCTCGGAAGGCACGCTCGCGGTGATCACCGAAGCGACGTTGAAACTGTTGCCGATGCCGGAATCGGTGCGCACCTTGCGCGCGTTGTATCGCGACGTCGAATCCGCGGCTGCTGCGGTCGCGCGCTTGATGCGGCAGCCGCAGATTCCGTGCGCACTCGAGTTCATGGACGGCGAAGCCTTGCGCCTCGCCCGAGAAGTCGGCGGTGCCGACATTCCCGCGGCCGGCGCGTTGCTGATGATCGAGATCGATGGTGCCGAGGCGGCGATGGCGCATGCGCAGTCGGCCATCATCGCAGCGGCAAGTGGTACCGGTCTGCTGCAGATCGACGCCGCACAATCCGCCACTGAGGTCGCCCGTCTGTGGGCGGCGCGCAAGGCCTTGTCACCGGCCTTGAAGACGATCGCACCAATGAAGATCAACGAAGACGTGGTGGTACCGGTCTCGAAGGTGCCGGCACTTGTGGCGAAGACGCGCGAACTGGCCGAGCGCAGCGGCATCGCCATCGTCTGCTTCGGCCATGCCGGCAACGGCAATCTGCACGTGAACCTGATGTTCGACCCGGCCAATGCCGCGCAAGCCAAAGCAGCGCCGGGCGTGCTCGAGGAATTGTTCGCGACCACCATCGCGCTCGGCGGCACCTTGTCCGGCGAACACGGCATTGGCCGCGAAAAGCGCGACTTCATGCCGTTGGCGATTGCTTCGACGACACTCGATCTGATGCGCGCGATCAAGGCGCAATTCGACCCGCACGGATTGATGAATCCCGGCAAGCTGTTGCCGCCGTGAGTGTCGGCAAGCAAGGCGCGCGACACGATGGCACACGGATCAGTCTGCGATTTGTGCCTTCCGGCACTGCCGCTTGCCGGTTGCAGCGGCTTTGATGACCGCATGATTCTGAACACCCGTCATCACCTTCGTCATCTGCGTTACTGCTTCGCTATCGTGCTGCTGTGTTTGCCGTTGCTGGCGAGTGCCGGCAAGGAGCCGTTGCGCGTGCTCTTCGTCGGCAACAGCTACAGCTATGTGAACGATTTGCCGATGCTGTTTCGCGCCCTGGTGCGCAGCCAGAACGCGCAACGCGATGTCGAAACCGAAGCCTTTGTCACTCCCGGCGGCTTTCTCAACGAGCGCTGGCGCGAAGGCATCGTGCAGCGCTATCTGAAGAGCAATCGCGTCGACGTGCTGGTGCTGCAGGAAGCTGGCGGCTGGCTGCGCTGTGCCGACCATCCGTCGCTGCGCACGAGTTTCGCCTGCACCGACAGCCTGCGCACGCACAAACGCTATGCGGAACTCGCGGCCAAGCTCGGCGTCCGCACCGTGATCCTCGGCACCTGGGGCGCCGACGTGCGCGAGCAGTCGCAGATCAGCCGCGTGACGCGGCGCCTGTCCAAGGCGATCGACGCGCTGCCGGCCGACGCCGGCGAAGCCATCGTCGAATTGCGTAGACTCGATCCGTCCATCGAGATCTTCACCGACCGCGTGCTGCATCCAACCCCGGAAGTCTCGATGCTGGCGGCGATCATGTTGTACACCGCGATCGAAGGCTGGCTGCCCGAGCCACACGCCATCGACCTGCGGCAGCCGCTGATTGCATTGCAGGCCCGGCCCGATGCGCGTCTGCCTTTGTCCGTGCAATACGACGCCTTGCCGCGCGTCAAGGCGGAAGGATTCAACCGCGAGCGCATGAGCCTGCTGCGGGCGGCCGCCGAAAAGGCCTTGATGCAGCATTCGCGTTGAATATTGCGTGCGCGTTGGCGACGTTCAGAACGCAGCGACGACATACGGCACCAGGCACAACATCAGCGCCGAATAGACGCCGGCAATGGCGTCGTCAGCCATCGCCCCGAAGCCGCCGTGCAGCTCCCGGTCCGCCCAGGACGCCGGCCACGGCTTGAGGATGTCGGTGAACCGAAACGCAAAAAACGCGCACGCGCATTCAATACCGATACCGGGCGCAAACTTCAGCAACGGCCAGAGCGTGAGTACCGGCAGCAGGGTGATCCAGGTGCCGACCCATTCGTCGATCACGACGACGCCAGGATCCTCAATCCCGGTATCGTCAATGACCCAGTTCGCGGCAAATACGCCGAGCACAAACGCGATCGCGGCAGCCAGCAGCAAGATCAGCCAACCATACGGACGCAGGGCCAGATAGACCAACAAGGCGGACGCAGTACCCACGGTGCCCGGCGCGAACGGCGACAAACCCGAACCGAAACCGGTCGCGAGCCAACCCCATGGATGCGCCAGCAGTCGCCATCTAGTCCGCATCGCGTGCCTCGAAATGATTGAAGCCGGTGCGGGCTACGCGATATTCCGTGCCATCGGCGTCATGCACATGCACGCCAGCGCCTGCACCTACCGCGCCGATGCGGCTGAGCGTCAGGCCGAGCTCGGCGCAGCATTGCCGTGCCGCCTCCAATCGCGCAGGCGCGACGGTGAACGCCAGCAGATAGTCGTCGCCGCCGGCCAGCGCAGCATCGATCAGCACTTGTTCGGGCACATTGAGCGCATGCGCCAGTTCGGGTGACGGTCGCGGAATCGCGCCGAGTTCTAGGTGCAGCGCGACACCGCTGGCGGCGGCGATATGGCCAAGATCCGCGATCAGGCCATCGGAGACATCGATCGCCGCGTGCGCCAAACCAACCAGAGCGCAACCGAGTGCCAGCTGTGGCTCAGGGCGTTCCAACCGCGCCACGCAATGGGCAAAACGCGGGTCATCGCGGCGTCTGTGCTGCACCACATGCAAGCCGAGTGCGGCCTCGCCGAATACGCCCGCCACGCAAACGTGATCACCCACCTGCGCGGCATCGCGGCGCAATGCAAAACCGGGCGCGATGGCACCGAGGGCGGTCACCGTGATCGCGAGCGGGCCGCGCGTGGTGTCGCCGCCGACAAGCGCGACGTTGCTCATCTTCGCCAGCGCAGCAAAGCCGGCACCGAAGCGTTCGACCCAATCGCCATCGGCCTGCGGCAGGGTCAAGGCCAGCAAAGCCCACTGCGGTTGCGCGCCCATCGCGGCGAGATCCGACAGATTCACCGCAAGCGCTTTCCAGCCGACCGAAAAGGGGTCGGTGTCATGCGGAAAATGGTGCCCAGCGACCAACGTGTCGCAGACTGCGACCAACTGCGCGTCGCGATGCAAGTCGAGCACCGCACCGTCATCGCCGATGCCGAGCAGCACGTCGTCACGCTGGCAACGCTGCGTCGCCGCCAATTGCCGGATCAACGCAAACTCGTCGGGCATCGCCGTCATCGCTTTGCGTCGGCGTCGCTCAACGACGGTATTCATCACCACGCGCCGTGCGCGCCAGTTTGTCGAGCACGCCATTGACATAGGTGTGGCCGAAATCGGCGCCAAAGCGCTTGGTGGTCTCGATCGCCTCGTTGATGACGACGCGATAGGGCACGTCGAGGCGATGGATCAACTCGTAGGCACCGAGGCGCAGAACCGCACGTTCGATCGGATCCACCGACTCGATGGCCCGATCGAGATGCGGGCGGATCGCCTCATCGAGCTCATCGCACTTCTGTTCGATGTTGACGAGCAGATCCTCGAAGTATTCGAGGTCGGCGATTTCCATTTCCTGCTCATGTTTGAACTGCTGGATGATGCCGCTCATCGGAGTGCCGGATACCTGCCAGGCGTAAGTCGCCTGCAAGGCACGACGTCGGGCACGACTGCGCGCCGCGAGATCCACGCCTTCCACGCGGCGGCTGTGATCGTTCACCTTGTGCTCATTCATCGGCGACGTCCAGGTTTGCGTATTTGGTCATCGACTTGGGCTTCCTCGAACTGTTCCAGCAATTCGTCGAGTTCGTGGTCGAGATTGAAATTTTCGGGGGTGAGCGTGTGCATCAGGGCCGCGGTTTCGAGTGCCGCAAGCGCGGCTTCGCTGCCCTTGTTGCCCTCGGCACCGCCGCAGCGGGCGATTGCCTGGTCGATGTTTTCCACCGCCAACACGCCATTGGCGACCGCGAGGCCGCTGTGCATGGCGATGTCCATCAGCGCGCGCGCAGACTCGTTGACGATGACATCGAAATGCGCGGTCTCGCCGCGCACGATGCAGCCGAGCGCGATCACCGCATCGACCTCACCGGCGGTCGCCATGGCCTGCACCACTTGCGGAATTTCCCAGGCACCGGCAACCCGCGCCAGCAGCACGTCGTCACCGACCACATCGTGCTCGGCGAGGGTGCGCAAGGCGCCTTCGAGCAGAGCATCGACGATATCGCCGTTGAAACGGGCCGCGACCACGCCGACGCGCAACGCACCTTCAGCAGCCTTGACGTGTGTGACCTTGAAGCGCGCGAGATCGATCTTTTGCGCGCGCGGGACGGGATGGGATGGCATTGGGGCAACCTTGCGGACACGCGACCGAGCGCGCGAACCGATCAGCAATCGGAGGGCGCGTAGTCTACCACTTCGAGTCCAAAGCCCGAGAGACCGAGGTAGCGCCGCGGCGTGCCGATCACGCGCATGCGCCTTACGCCAAGGTCGGCCAGAATCTGCGCGCCGAGGCCGCTGGTACGCCATTCGGCGGCCGCGACCGGTGCCGGCACTGCGGTTTCGGTCAGCCGCGCAATCTCGCTATCGACATCACGTGTATCACCCAACAGCACGAAGACGCCGACGCCAGCGTCGGCAATCGTGGCGAGCGCACGCTCGGCGGAAACGCCGAGATCGTCGCGTTCAAGCGTCAACACATCGACCAACACGTTCTGCACATGCACGCGCACCGGCAGCACGCGTTCGGCATCGATCTCGCCCTTGACCAGTGCGTAATGCAGACCGGCACCGATGCGGTCGCGGAATGCGAACAATCGAAATGCGCCGTGACGGGTCATGACATCACGTTCCAGCACCCGCGTCACCGTCGCCTCGTTCTGCATGCGATAACGAATCAACTCGGCAATGGTGCCGATCTTGAGTCCGTGCGTCCTTGCATACTGCTCAAGCTCCGGGCGTCGCGCCATGGTGCCGTCGGCACTCATGATCTCGACGATCACGCCGGCCGGTTCCAATCCGGCGAGCAGGGCCAGGTCGACGGCGGCCTCGGTATGCCCGGCCCGCATCAGCACGCCACCGGCCTGCGCCTGCAGCGGAAACACATGGCCGGGCTGATGCAGGTCGTCGGGTTTCGCATTCGGGCGCACGGCGGTGCGGATCGTGTGCGCGCGATCGTAGGCAGAGATGCCGGTGCTGACGCCCTCGGCGGCTTCGATCGACACGGTGAACGCGGTGCGATGTTTCGAGGCATTGTTCTGCACCATCGGCGGCAGACGCAGTTGCTTGCAGCGCTCCGCAGTCAGTGACAGACAAATCAGGCCGCGCGCTTCACGCGCCATGAAGTTGATGTCCTCGGGCCGCACGAGCTCTGCGGCCATGACCAGATCGCCCTCATTTTCGCGATCCTCGTCGTCGAGCATCACGACCATGCGTCCGACGCGGATTTCTTCGATCAATTCGGGGATCGGGCTGAAGCTCATGGTCGTCGCGTGCAGTGGGGGCGCGAAGCATAACGGCAGCCCGCGTCGACGCCGCGTTTACAGCCGGCGGACGCGGATATCGCCGCGAAGCCGCTACGATGGCGCACATTTTCACACCCCCGGTAGCGAGGCGCGGCCATGGCGCTCAGATTCGAATTGATCGACGCCATCAAGCGCCTGCTGAAGAGCCGCGGCATGACCTACGCCCAGCTCGCGACCCGCATCGATCTCAGCGAGGCCTCGGTCAAGCGCATGTTTTCGCAGGAGACGATGACGCTGACGCGGCTCGAGGAAATCTGCGAAGTACTCGGCATCGGCCTGTCCGAACTGGTCGAACATTCGCGTTCCGAGCACGACCCGCTATCGGTATTGAGCGAAGAACAGGAAGAGGAACTGGTCAGCGACCCACGCCTGTTTCTGACGCTGTATCTGGCGCTCAACCGCTGGCGTGAAGCCGACGTGCTGCGTCGCTACACCTTCACCAAGCCGGAATGGATCGGCCTGCTGGTGCGACTGGATCGGATGGGCATCATCGAACTGCAGCCGGACAATCGCGCCAAGTTGCGTACCGCGCGCAACTTCCGTTGGCGCGAAAACGGCCCGGTGATGCGTCTGTTCGCGAAGAAGCTGATCCCGGAGTTTTTTGCGCGACCGTTCGCTGGCGAAAACGAACAGGTGTTGTTGCTGGCCGGCATGGTGTCGCGCCCGACCGGGCAATTGTTGAAGCAACGCCTGCAGGAACTGGCGCGCGAATTCGACGCGCTGATGGCCCACGACAGCGTGCTGCCGGTGACCGAACGCGTGGGACTTAGCTTGGTACTCGGCGTGCGTCCCTGGGGCTTGCCCGACTTTGAAAAATTCCGACGCAAGGCAGAGACTTGACCATGGAATCACTCGACTTGTTGCGCTCGATCCCGATGTTCGCGAGCCTGAGCGAAGACGACCTCACGGCGCTGTCCACGACCGTCGCTTCCCGCGATTTCAAGGCCGGCGCGATGATCTTCGCGCTCGGTGATGCCGGCAATGCGATGTACATCGTCGTGCGTGGCGACGTGAACATCCATCTGCCCGGACAGGCCTCGCAGCGCATTTCGCTGAAAGACATCAGCCGCGGCGAATACTTCGGCGAACTCGCCCTGTTCGACGCGAAGCCGCGCAGCGCGAGCGCGGTCGCGACCACCGACGCGCAGCTGCTCGAACTCAAGCACGACACACTGACGCGTTATCTCGAACGCCGACCGGCGGCGGCGATGGCGATTCTGCGCACCATGAGCGAACGCCTGCGCGAGACCAACGAACTGCTGTCCGCGCGCGCTGCCCGCAACGTCGATGCCGAGTTCGACAAGAACCTGTCGTGGAGCAACCGCATCGCCGACAAGGTCGCCGCACTCAATGGCAGCTGGGCCTTCATCCTGTTCCTGATCCTGTTGACCGCGATCTGGTGTGCGTTGAACACCGGCTGGTTGCCGCGCCCAGTCGATCCCTATCCGTTCCAGCTGTTCAACCTCGGCCTCGCGGTGCTCGTCGGGCTGCAGGGACCGCTGATCGTGATGAGCCAGAACCGCCAGTCGCTGAAAGACCGCGCCCGCGCCGAGACCGACTACAAGGTCAACCTCAAGAACGAGGTGAACATCGAGACCTTGATGCGCGAGTTCTCCGAACTGCGCGGTGAGTTGCGCGGCACTTCCCTGCATCAGGACGATCGCCGCGGCACCACGGCGGACGCGACCGAAGGCTGAAGCCGCACTCAGCGCGCCATCAAATGCGGCATCACCTTGCGCTTGAGCAAGGCGACGAGTTCCGGCTGCATGAACGTGTAGTCGTCGGGGATATTCAAGCAGACGATGCGCTGCGTCGTGATCTCCGCCCGAAACCGCTGCCGCAGCTTGTCGCGGTGCCGCGCCTCCATCACAAAGATCAACTGCGCCCAAGCAACCAACTCCGGCGTCAACACATTCTCCGCGTCCTGATCCGTCCCCGCCGAAGCCACCTCGATCCCCGCAAATTCCGCGAATACCTGCTCGGCTGTCGGGCTACGCAAGCGGTTGCGGCTGCAAATGAAGAGCACGTGTTTCATGGGGTCTCAAATTGGACGTGTAGGAGGCGACGCGTTGGACCGCTAAAGCGCTTTTCGTCGCCGGATATTTCCAGTCGTTTCCTATCAGCGCCGGTAACGAACGTAGACGCGCTTCAGTAAATAAAGCAATTGCCCGGTGAAGCCGCGCTCCTGCGCCTGCAGCAGTTGCGCGTTCTCGGCATACAGGCGCTGCAGTTGGCCGTCGCGTTGTGCGATCAGGGTGCGTAGCATTGCGGCATCGTTGCTGTTCAGTGCATAGCCTTCGACGAAGCGATCCGGCAATTGTGCATCGACGTAGTGGGTGCTGTGCTTGCCGGCGAGTTCTTCGGCCGGACGTTCACGCGTGTAAAAGTACAGCGCGATCGACTTGCGCGAGAGGTCGCGTTGATCGTCCGGTAGCGTGATGCGATCGAATCCATGCCAGCTGCGCTCGGTAGTTTCGAAGATGACGCAGCGATTGAAGCGCGGCACGATGCGTACGGTCGGCTGAATGTCCTGATACGGATCGCGATACAGATCGAGGTTGCCGCCCCAGACCTCTTGCCATTCCTTGTTGAGGTAGACGATCAGATTGAGCCGGCGATGCCAGCGCTCGCTCGGGTGATAGTTGAAGTCGATATGCGTCTGCAGACTCTGGCCATCGCGGTTCTCGTGGGTGCCGCCACCCAGATAGAACGGGTCGTAGAGCAGCGCATCGATGCCGGTGAACTGGCTCAGCAATGTCAGAAATGCGGGCGTCTGGATTGCGGCATCGAGTGCGGCATAACTTGCGCCGAGCGCGGTGATGCGATCGACCGTCGACTTGTTGCCCGCACGACCGTCGTCACCGACGCTGTTGCCGCGCTCGAAGGGTGGGAATTCTGCGAGCAGAAGTTCTGCGAAGCGCGTATCGAGAAAATCGTCGATCGTCACTTGCCGGAATGGCTGAGCGCTTTGAAACGCCGCGCGGAATTCAGCGTCGCGAGCGAGCACGGACGCATTGACGAGGTCTTCCAGACGCTGGCTCACGTGCGCTCCGTCGCCAGCCACTTATTTCTTCTTGCGCGGCTTCGGTTTCAACAAGGTGCCCGAGCAATGCTTGGTGCCGCAATGGCAGGCCCACGCCGCTTTCAGCGCCTTGGTGTAGGGCTCGGCGAGGACGATGCCGTAGTCATAGGTGAGTTCGGTGCCCTTCTCGATGTCGACCTTGGCTTCGATGATGACGCGATCGTGTTTGGGGTTGCCGTCTTCGGCTTCGATGCGCCACGCGCGGCAATTGGGGTCGCAGCTGTGGTTGATCCAGCGTGATTCGTCGCCGCCGTCGTTGCCGTCGATGACGTAGTCGTCGTTGAGCGTGAACAGGAAGGTATGGCCGGTGTCGGCAGTGCCGCCGTACTTGTGGTCGGCGCGCGCATGCGTCAAACGGCGACCGGCGTATTCGATGATCTCATCGCCCGCCTTGATGTCGGCGATGGCGAACACGCCATTGCCGTGGATGTCGGAGCGGCGCATTTCGATTGTGGGTTTGCTCACAGGATATTTCTCACAAGACTCGTCTCACTGCATGGAACTTCGTAGGGTGGTTCAGGGTGTGGCCGCTGTTGCCGCTGCAAACAGACTGGCGCTCTCCACGTGCACGGCGTCGATCAGCGCGCCCAGATGTTCGGGATTGATCGCCGGATGGATACCGTGACCGAGATTGAATACATGCCCCGGATGCGCGCCGAAACTGTGCACCGCGCGCCGCGCCTCAGTGCGAATGGCATCGACGCCGGCATACAACACGACCGGATCGACATTGCCCTGCAGCGCGACACGATCGCCGACACGACGTCGCGCCGCATCGAGGGTGATCGTCCAGTCCAGGCCGAGCGCATCGGCACCGGCATCAGCCATTGCCTCCAGATGCCCCATTGCGCCCTTGGAGTAGACGATCAGCGGCACGCGCGTGGCGCCTTCGCCGCGTTTCAACCCGGCAGCGACCTGGGCGATGTAGCGCAGCGAGAATTCGCGGTAGTGATCGGACGACAACGCGCCGCCCCAGGTGTCGAAGATCATCACTGCCTGCGCGCCGGCATCGATCTGCGCCTGCAGGTAGGCGCTGACGCTGCGCGCCAGCACATCGAGCAGATGATGCGCCGTGCTGGCGTCGTCCCAGAGCAGCGACTTCGCACGCGCGAAATGTTCGGAACCGCCGCCCTCGATCATGTAGCAGGCCAGCGTCCACGGGCTACCGGAGAAGCCGATCAGCGGCACGCGACCGTGCAGTTCACGGCGGATCAGCGTGACCGCGTCGGTGACATAACGCAGGCTCGCATCGATATCCGGCACGGCGAGCGCATGGATCTCGGCGCGACTGCGCAACGGCCGTGCGAAGCGCGGACCTTCGCCTTCCGCAAAGCTCAGGCCAAGGCCCATTGCATCGGGCACGGTCAGGATGTCGGAAAACAGAATCGCGGCATCGAGCGGAAAACGTGCGAGTGGTTGCAGCGTCACTTCGCAAGCCAATTCCGGCGACTGGCACAACTGCATGAAGGAGCCGGCGCGCGCACGTGTGGCGCGGTACTCGGGCAAGTAGCGCCCGGCCTGGCGCATGATCCAGACCGGCGTACGGTCCACAGGCAAGCGTGCCAGCGCGCGCAGAAAACGATCGTTCACCAAGGGTGCGAAGACGCTCGACATCGGGATCAGCGCTCGGAATCGGTGAGTTCGGTCTGCAGCGCACCGATGCGTCGCGGCCATTGCGCCGACAACCCGGCGACGCGCGGCAAGGCAGCTTGTGCCGCGCGCGCGGTTGCGGCATCAGCAAAGGCGCCGTGCGCGAGCAACCATGTATTGCCATTGCTGCCGCGCACCCGCAGGACATAGCAGGTGGCGGGATCGAGCCCGAGCGCGGCAACCAGCGGCGCGAAACCATCGACACGATCAGCGTACGCAAGCTGCAGCGTGAACGACGTCGCTGGCAACTGCGCGAATGCATCGGCACTGACCAGATTCACGGGCATGGACGCGGTTGTCGGGACGGGCGCAACTTCGGTAGCCGTGACTTCGGGGGACTCCGCCGCTGCCGCAACGACCGGTGGCACGACGGGCACCACAGTGACAGGCTCAACGGGTGCGCCGATCGGCGGTGGCGCCGGTTCTGCAATGGTCGAGGCCGGCGCCGGATCGGCTGCCGATGCCGCGACAACTGGCGCTTTCACCGGAGGCTCGTCCAGGACAGGCGGCGCATAGGGCGTGATGCGATCCGGATCCATCAGGAAAGCGGGCGGTAGCGGCGTGCTTTCGTTGCTCGCTTCCGAATCGGTCGACTCACTGGATTCGGCGGCCGGTGCTACGGCCTCGGGTTCTGGCGCACGATAGTTTTCGGGCGGCGCTGATTCGGTGCCGCAGTCCCAACCTTCGCCGTTGCTGCTCGGCACGCAAACGTGTTGCACACCCGGTGCAAATACACCCTCTTGCGGCGGCGCCGTGCTGGTCTGCGCCGCGGCGACCGCCGGCAACATGGCGAACGTGAACGCGACGACCGACTTACGGTTCATAGTGCGACCCCGCCGGTGCCTCGATGCCCTGACAGAACATCACCTGGAAACCCTTGCGCAACTGCTGGTCGCGCATATCCATCATCGCGCTCTCGGCGCGATCGCGTTGTTCGAAAAATTCTCGCTTCATCGACGCTCGCCCCCCGGTCTGGCCCCACTCGCGCAACAGCGACCAGGCGCCGAGCAGGTCCTGTTGCAGGATCAAGTGGTAATAACGCGGCGCTTCGTTGGCCGCGGCCTTGGTTTGCATGAAGATTCGCATGGCGCGAAGTTTAGCCCGAATGCAGGCACCACCGCGTGTGCAGCGGATGCGATCAGAGCGCGGCGAGGCGCAACCAATCGACGACCGCCACCTGCTCGGCGCGCGCGCCAGGATCAATGCCGGCGGCGCCGAGCTGGTCCAATGTCGCGACCTCATCGAGCGCATTGCGCAGCGTCTTGCGCCGCTGCGAGAACCCATGCCGGACCAGCTGCGCGAGGCGCGACCGATCATGCTGCGGTATTTCCGCAGCCGCCTTGGGTGTCATGCGCACAATCGCTGAATCCACTTTCGGTGCGGGCGTGAATGCAGTAGGCGGCACAATGAACAACGGCTCGATATGGCAATACGCCTGCAACATCACACTGAGGCGACCGTAAACCTTGTTGCCATGCCCCGCCGCCATGCGCTCGACGACTTCCTTCTGCAGCATGAAATGCATGTCGCGGATGACCGCGGCATGGTCGAGCGCGTGAAACAGGATCGGCGACGAGATGTTGTAGGGCAGATTGCCGACCAAGCGGATCATCTCGCCTGCGGCCAGCGCCGTGAAATCAACGCTGAGCACATCCGCTTCGATGATCTTGAGCTCGCCGTGTTTCGGTGCTTCGGCCAGCAAACGCGGAATCAGATCGCGATCGAGTTCGATCGCGGTGAGTGATTTGATTTGTTCGAGCAGCGGCCAAGTCAGCGCGCCCTGTCCGGGGCCGATCTCGATGATGCGCTCGCCATCTTTCGGCGCGATCGCACGCACGATCTTGTCGATGACGCCGCGTTCGTGCAGGAAGTTCTGGCCGAAGCGTTTGCGGGCGACGTGGGCGTAATCGTTCATGCCGACATGCTCGCACGTTGCCGCGCCACCAGCGCGATCGCCAGTTCGGTTGCTGCGATCAAGCTGCCGGCATCGGCGACGCCGCGCCCGGCCAGATCGAGCGCAGTGCCGTGGTCGACCGAGGTGCGGATATAGGGCAACCCGAGGGTGATGTTCACCGCATGCCCGAAGCCGGCATGCTTGAGCACCGGCAGACCCTGATCGTGATACATCGCGAGCACCGCATCGGCTTGGGCCAACTCGCGTGGCACGAAGGCGGTGTCGGCCGGCAGCGGTCCGATCAGGCGCAAGCCTTCGCCACGCAGTTGTTCGAGTACCGGTGTGATCACCTCGATCTCCTCGCGACCGAGATGACCGCCTTCACCCGCATGCGGATTCAGACCGAGCACAAGAATGCGCGGCACGGCAATCGCGAACTTGTCGCGCAGGTCGGCATGCAGGATGCGCAGCGTGCGCGTCAGGGTGTCGGTGCGGATCGCGTCCGGCACCGCGCGCAAGGGCAGATGCGTGGTCGCGAGCGCGACGCGCAGATCACCGGCAACGAGCATCATCACCACCGGGCGACCCACGCGATCGGCGAAAAACTCGGTGTGTCCGCTGAACGCGAAACCGCCATCCATCAGGATCGACTTCTGTACGGGCGCGGTCACGATGGCATCGAACACGCCGCGTTCGGCACCCTCTGCCACGACGGCGAGCATGCGCATCACCGAGGCGGCATTGCCGACATCGAGTTGACCCGGCTGGACCGGATGCGGATGTTCGACGGGAATGACGCGCAGTCGACCGGGCTGATGCGCGGCCGACGGGCTGGCTGGATCAAAAACATCGAGCGTCAGGGGCAGCGCGAGTGCATTTGCCGCGCGCAACAACAGATCCGGATCGGCAATCGCGACCAGTTCAGCCGCCACCGACAACTGCGCCAATCGCACCAGCAATTCCGGACCTATGCCCGCCGGTTCACCCGCAGTGAGGGCAATCCGCGCCACCGCGCAAGTCATCGACGAAGGACTCAGCCGGCGAGACGGTTTTCGATGTAGGCCTCGGCACGCATCTGGCGCAGGAAGTTGTCGTATTCCTCTTCCGCCTTGCGGTTGACCAAAGTTTCGCGCGCTTGCGCACGGCGCACTTCAACGGTGCGATCCATTTCGCGCTGGCCGACGCGCTTGACGATGTGCCAACCGAGATCGGTGCGGAACGGCTCAGACACTTCGCCGTCCTTCAACGGCTTTATCGCGGTGTCGATGCCAGCGCCATAGGTGCCAGCCTGGAACCAGCCGAGATCGCCACCCAGATTGGCCGTGGTCTTGTCGTCCGAATGGGCCTTCGCCTGCTCGGCGAAATCGGCCCCTTCGACGATGCGCTTGCGCAACGCATCGATGCGCTCGCGGGCCTTGTCTTCGGTCAGCAATTCGGTCGGTTTGACCACCAGGTGGCTGGCCTTGAATTCGGTCACCACGACCGCCGAGGCTGCACGCATGCCGGCAATATGGATGACGTGGAAGCCGTTCGGCCCGCGCACCGGTTGCGATACGTCGCCAGTCTTCATGGTCGCGACCAGTTCGGTGAATGCGCTCGGAATCTGGTCGTAACGACGCCAGCCGAGATCGCCGCCTTCAAGCGCCTGCTGGCCTTCCGAATAACGAATCGCGGCGTCGGCGAAGGCGAGTCCGCCGGTAATTTCGGCGCGAATCTTTTCGATCTTGGCGCGCGCTGCTTCCACTTGCTCAGGGTTGGCCGACTCGGGCAGGCCGATCAACAGATGCGACAGTCGCACTTCTCCTGATTGCGCAGAATCGCCGGCGAGAAAAATATCCACTTCGGTGTCGGTCACCGCGACGCGTGACTGCACGAAACGCGCGCGCAGCCGCTGCACCTGCAACTCGTCACGCAGGGTCTTGCGGAAATCTTCAAAACTGAATCCGTCACGCACCAGCGATTCACGCAACTGCGCCACATCGATGTTGTTCTGCTCGGCAATACGCTGCACAGCGGTGTCGACTTCGGTGTCGGCAACGACGATGCCGGTCTGCGAGGCACGCGCGATCTGCAACTGCATGGTGATCAAACGCTCGAGCACCTGTTTGCGCACCACGTCTTCCGGCGGCAACTCACCACCGCGACTGCGGTACTGGGTCATGATGCTCTCGTAAGCGCGATCAAGCTCACTCTGCAGGATCACGTCTTCATCGACGACGGCGATGATCTTGTCGAGCGCATCGCTCAACAGGGCTTGGGCGCGCACGCCGATCGGCCCGACAACAGCAAACACGATGGCAACAAGGACGAGGATTCGTTTCATGGGGTTCGCGAGGTCACTGGTAGTGGTCAATGCAGGAGAGCGGAGGCTTGCATCAAGCGGCTGGCGTGGCGCTGAACAACGCAGCCTTAACGAAGCCCGAGCATAGCACGCGACAAAAAGTCCTCGGTCCGCCGCCCCAGTGAACCGAGGCCCTTGAGTTCGATCTCGAGGATGAAACCGTTGTTCAATTCGCCTTCGAAATTGCGCACATAGCGGCGTCCGAGCAAGCGAACGGCATAGCAGCAGGAATCGTATTCGAAGCCGGCAAAGGCTTCGAGCAACTGGTCGTCGCGCAGGCTCTGGTTCCAGCGCGAAATGATCCGCCAACGCTCATTCAACGGGATGATGCTGGCCAAGTCGACCTGCTCGAGCTGGCCACGCCGGTAGCGATAGGCCAGGCGCGCCATGCCGCGGTCGCTGAAGCGATGCGTGAGCGCGGCGTAACCGAGTTCGGTCCAGTCATGCTCGGCATCCCACTGACCGCCGACGCTGAAGCTGAAATCGTCATTCGCGATCCACTCGGCCTCGCCGGCCCAGTCGGATCCGTCGCGCTCCTCGACGCTTTCGCCCGGCAGGCCGATGCGCGGCGCATCGAAATATTGCACCTGCCCGAGACTCAGGCGCAGGCGATCGCGGCCGCTGCCATCGATGATGCGCGAACTCAGCGCCAGCGTTGTCTGGCTGGCATCGCTCTGTCGATCAGCGCCGGTGTAGCGGTTGTCACGAAACAGCGAGGCGAAACTGAAACTCGACTCCTGGGTATCGAACAGCGGCAAGTTGTCCTGGTTTTCAAAGGGCACATGCAACGCGTAAAAGCGTGGTTCCAGCGTCTGCGACCAGCCGCCACTGCCGAACTTGAGCGGGCGTTCGAAAAACAAACCCGCGTCGAGACTGGCGATTGGCAAACCGCGCTTTGGACTGGCATCGACAGCGCGATCCAGCGTATACGAGGTGTAGCGATAACCCAGTTCGGGCCGAACGAATCCGGCGGCGGCTTCGATCGGCCAGGCGACAAACGGATGCAGATCAAGGCGGTCACCGTCGAGCGCATCGTCCTTCTGGAAGCGCACCCACTCCGAGTCGAGCCCGAACTGCGGCCCGCTCAGGTTCGGCGTCAGCATCTCGAACTGCAGCCTCGGCAGCCGTCGATACGGCTCGACCGCCGGCGTCAAACGCGGATCGGTCACTTGTTGCCGGTCGCCGCCAAAACTTGCATTCCACCAGGCACCGCGACCACGCAGATAGGCGTGCGAAGGCAGCAGACTGGTCGCGACCGAGGTCAGCGAGTCGCCGAAATCCTCGAAATAGCGCTGGTCGGAGACGTCATGCAGGCTGGCGTCGACAAACCAGTTCGCGCCCAACTGACCCTGGTGCAGGAAGTCGAACGCGCCGCGCTGTTCACCGCTGCGATTGTCCGAGGACAGCCAGGTGAAATCGACTTCGCCGCGACTGCGTGCGCCGAGATAACGGAATTCGCCGCCGAGCATCGCGCCGCGATCACGGATGAAGCGTGGCGTCAGCGTCGCGTCGTAATTCGGTGCCAGATTCAGGTAATACGGCACGATCAGGTCGTAGCCGGCATCGTTGGAACTGCCAAGCGACGGCAGCAGGAAACCGCTGCTGCGCCGATCGTCGATCGGAAAGCGTGCATACGGCAAATACATCACCGGCACATCGCCGAGGCGCAGCGTGACCTTGCGGGCACGACCGACGCCGGCTTCACTGTCCAGATCGATGCGCCCGGCGCGAATCTGCCAGTCCGGATCGGTGGGATCGCAACTGGTGAATGATGCTTCGGTCAGGCGCGTGTTTTGACCGTCCGCGTCCAGACGCGCACGCTTGGCCATGCCGCCACCGCGGCCGTCGCGCAACTGGAACTGCAGATCATCGAGACGGCTGGCGCCGGCTTCACGCCAGGTCGCTTTCGCCGCGGTCGCGAGCAGGTTTTCGTTCTGGAAACGCATCGGGCCGGGGCTGCGCATGCGCGCCTTGGCGACGTCGTAGTCGAGACGTTCGCTCCACACCCATTGATCGGCGTGCTGGACACTGACCGCACCTTCAAGGCGATACTTGTCGTCCGCAAGGACACGCACCGTGCCGGCGCCGACCTCGACATTCGCCGCAGCGCGCTGCTCCGGGGTGAAACTGGCTGATGGCGCAGCGGCAAACAGGGGCGCAGCGCAGGTTGGACAAGGTGCGACCAGCGAACACATCGCGGGCGCCGCCTGCGCAAATGGTGCAATGGCCAATAGCGGCGCAACAAACCTGAGCGGAACAAACTTAAACGGAACGAACGCGGCGCGACGCATGGGAGCCCGATTCAAAGACGCGTAAGCTTGCCAGCGCAAAGCCGGTCAGAGCAAACACATTGATCACCGCATGGAGTTCCCGATGAACGAAGAGACCAGCCCCACCGTCTGCAAGACCGACGCCGAATGGCGAAGCCAGCTCGACGCCACGCAATACGCCGTCTGCCGCTGTTCCGCCACCGAGCGTCCTTTCACTGGCAAATACTGGGATCACCATGAGGACGGCGTCTACCTGTGCGTCGCTTGCCATACCGCCTTGTTCGATTCCGGCACCAAGTTCGAGTCCGGCAGCGGCTGGCCGAGTTACTTCCAGCCGGTTTCCGCTGCCGCGATCAAGAACGTGGTCGACGACACCCTCGGCATGCGCCGTACCGAAGTGCGTTGCGCGCATTGCGATTCGCACCTCGGTCACGTCTTCGAGGATGGCCCGCGCCCGACCGGATTGCGCTACTGCATCAATTCAGCGGCGCTGGATTTCAAGGTACGTGGCGCGTAGCGGATGACAACAATCGCGGCTTGCCCGATCCCCGAAGGCGCCCTGCTCGGTCGCTATCAGGGCGATCGCGATCAGCACGATTCCGGGTATGCCGACTGCTACACCACGTTGATCGCGGCCGAGGTGTCGCACGCCCAATTCGTCGAAGCCTTCTACACCACGCCGCTGTTCAAGCTCGAGCGACTGATCCTGCGCTTCGCCGTCGCGAAACCTTCGACCGATGCGCAAGCCGCGCAATTGGCGGCTGGCACGGCCGACACGTTTGCGGCATGGCGTGTCGAAGCGCGCGCCCTGGATCAACTGTTGTTAAGCGATGTGTTCGGTCGCACCCGTTCGTGGCTGATGGTGCAACCCGAGCCAACGAACGCGGGCACGCACACCCGCCTCTATTTCGGATCAGCGGTGGTGCCAAAGCACGACCCGCGCAGTGGCCAAATGAAGATGGGGCTCGGTTTCGGCGGCTTGGTCGGGTTTCACCGACTCTACTCGCGGCTGCTGTTGACTTCGGCCCGCGCACGTCTGGCGCGCAAACCTTCGTAACCGCACCATCGCGACTTTGCGGCGCGCCGCCGTAAACGGTACCATTTCAGTCCCGTATCGAGCCCCGACCATGTTGCGCGTCTCCAAACTCACTGACTATGCGACCGTGCTGATGGCCGCGTTGGCCGATCTGCCCGAGGAACTGGCCAGCGCCAGCGACCTCGCCGAGCGCGCGCACATCGAATTGCCGACGGTCAGCAAGTTGTTGAAGCTGCTGGCCGGTGCCGGCTTGATCGAGTCGAAGCGTGGCGTCAATGGCGGGTATCGACTGGCGCGCCCGGCCGCCAAGATTTCCGTGCTCGATATCGTCGCCGCGATAGAAGGCCCGATCGGCATGACTGAATGCAGCGTGCACGCGGGACAATGCCATCACGAGACGCGCTGCCGCATCCAGCACAACTGGCGGCGCATCAATACCGCGATCGGCGACGCGCTGCGCGGCGTGACGCTCGACGAATTGCGTGCCCCGGCGCCTGCACATGCGCTTCGCGGCAAATCGGTTCCCATTCGCGTCACCCTGGCTTGAGGTTTGCATGAACGCCGAACTCAGCGAAGTCGAAACCCTGGTTGCGAACCGAAAATATGATGCTGGATTCGTCACCGACATCGATACCGAGATCATGCCCAAGGGCCTGAGTGAAGACGTGGTGCGCATGATCTCGGCGAAGAAGAACGAACCGGCCTGGATGACTGACTGGCGCCTCGCCGCCTATCGGCACTGGCTCACGATGACGCCGCCGGAATGGACCAAACTGCAGATCGCGGCCATCGATTTCCAGGCGATCAGTTATTACGCCGCGCCGAAAAAGAAGTACGCATCGCTCGATGAAGTCGATCCGAAGTTGCTTGAGACCTACGACAAGCTCGGCGTGCCGCTGCATGAACGCGCGCGCCTCGCCGGCGTCGCCGTCGATGCCGTGTTCGACTCGGTCTCGGTCGGCACCACCTTCAAGAAGGAACTGGCCGAGAAAGGCGTGATCTTCTGCTCGTTCTCGGAAGCGGTGCAGGAACATCCGGCGCTGATCCAGAAATACCTGGGCAGCGTCGTGCCGACCGGCGACAACTACTTCGCCGCGCTGAATTCGGCGGTGTTCTCCGACGGCAGTTTCGTGTTCGTGCCCAAGGGCGTGCGTTGCCCGATGGAGTTGAGCACCTATTTCCGCATCAACGCCCGCGACACCGGCCAGTTCGAACGCACGCTGATCATCTGCGAGGAAGGGGCCATCGTCAGCTATCTCGAGGGCTGCACCGCGCCGATGCGCGACGAGAACCAGTTGCACGCGGCGGTCGTCGAACTGGTCGCGCTGGACGACGCCAACATCAAGTATTCGACCGTGCAGAACTGGTATCCGGGCGACGAGAACGGCGTCGGCGGCATCTACAACTTCGTCACCAAACGCGGCGAGTGCCGCGGGGCGCGATCCAAAATCAGCTGGACGCAGGTGGAAACCGGCTCCGCGATCACCTGGAAGTACCCCAGCTGCGTGCTGCGCGGCGATGATTCAGTCGGCGAGTTCCATTCGGTCGCCCTGACCCATCACCGCCAGCAGGCGGACACGGGCACCAAGATGATCCACATCGGCGCGCGGACCAAGTCCAAGATCGTGTCCAAAGGCGTCAGCGCCGGACGCGGGCAGAACACCTACCGCGGGCTGGTCAAGGTGGAACGCACTGCGATCGGCGCGCGCAACCATACCCAGTGTGATTCGCTGCTGATCGGCAAGACCTGCGGCGCGCACACCTTCCCCTACATCGAGGTGAAGCACCCCTCGGCGACGGTGGAGCACGAGGCAACAACGTCCAAGATCAGCGACGACCAGTTGTTCTACTGTCGCTCGCGCGGCATCGGCGCCGAGGATGCGGTGTCGATGATCGTGGACGGTTTCTGCAAGCAGGTGTTCCGCGAGCTGCCGATGGAGTTCGCGGTCGAGGCCAGGAAGCTGCTGGAAGTCAGCCTTGAAGGCGCGATCGGATGACCGCCACGGCGCGCGAGTACTGGCAGGGCGTCTACCGGACCAAGGCCGAGGCACAGACCAGTTGGTTCCGGCCGCGGCTGGACCAATCGCTGCGCCTGATCG